>NZ_VEGP01000002.1 GCF_007679495.1 Paenibacillus sp. 32O-W
TGTTCTCGACAAACACCATTCTACCAAAGATTTGGGCACTTTTTTATGTTTTCAATGAACGGTACTTTCGAAATTTAGGGTAATTTATATTTATCCTCGGTAGCCAATGCCGACAGCCCTGCGCAACAATATTTTGCCTCACAGCTTGACGGAATTAAAATCGATTACGAAATTGTAAAAGCTGAAAAGATCAACTCTACCAAATATCAAGTATATGTCGCCAACCTGACACATGATAACAAACTACTTCCTGTTATTCCTTATGATGTTGTACTTGAAGACGGCCAGTGGAGGCTGGATCGTTCCACCATTAGTATCATTCCTAAAGAGGAGATTCAGAAAATGGTCGATGCAGGTAAAGTTATCCCTAAAGATTCTCCTTTTTATGACAAAGTCGTAAGTGAGAATGAACATTTCATTATAAAAAAAGCTCCTAACGGAGCACTATAACTACCCAACCCACTGGGTATTAGAGGTAGCTTATTTATTCTAAGTCTTTATTTGCACGCAAAAAAAGAGGAGCATCATTAATTTGATGTTCCTTTACATTATGTATAAAAAGAATACCGCCGAGGGTAATTTGTTAATGCTAACGCATAATGCCCTGAGATTGACGGTGTAAGTTGTCCTGCTATTGACGGTCAATCTGACCAGTTTCGGATATACGAGAGGGAGAATTATGATAATTCTCCCTGAATCACTCTTTTAACCATATGATCGTCGATGATGCGGTGTTTGTTCTGAGCACCGTAGATCAAACAATGCGTGCACACTTTGTTGATTAACCTAGCTGCTCCGCTAGAGAAGCGATAGATGTCGTCGATTGCTCCATCCGTGAAGATGTCTCGTTCCGCACCGGCGTAGGTCATGTGTCTTTGAACGTATGCCCCGGTTTGTGCCCGATCGTAATGAGGCAACTTGCATTGCAGATCGATACGTTGGCGAATCGCGGCGTACGCTTGTAGGTTAATACGATCCCACAGTTCACTTTGCCCTACGAGGATGAGCGCCATTGGGCTCTGCGCATCCATCTTGAAATTCAGTAGGAAGCGAACCTCTTCTAGCATCTCCCGATCTAACAGATGGGCTTCGTCCACGACTACAACGGGTTGCAGCCCGTGGATCCCGCGCATAAGTTCGATCTCCCGATGCAGTTGACGCTTGGCATCCCCGCGGTAAAATTTCGACTCACAACCGAGTTGTTCAAGCAGCCCCTTGTAGAAATGCCGCGGCGTCAGCTTGGAGTCTGACAAGTAGAGCACCTTGAATTTGGCAGCATCCAGTTCTTCCGTAAAACGTCGAATCGTCGTTGTCTTTCCCGTTCCACAGTCACCGGTTACGACCGCAAACCATTGCCGCTCAGCCGCATACTCTAAGCGCCCGAGCGTCTCCTCCAGAATTGCCGACTCATACAATTCACTTGGCGGAACATCCCTGGAGAATGGTGAACGACTCAACTCGTAAAATGCTTCAAACATCGCCATTCACCTTGCCTTTCCTTCGGTAGGTGACCGCTGGCGCTTGTTCGGTGTAGCGCTGATGGCTCCGCTCTTGGGCAGCGGTGAGCAGTCTTGACCTATCTGCCGGCAGCGGCTGAAGATGATCCGGCAGTGAAGGGCGTTTCCCCGCGCGCTCGCCGATCACAAGTTCTTTGACCTTCCACGGTGCGTGACCCTCGTATTCGATCGTCAACTCTGTCATGTCTGCCGGGTCGTACACCACATCTACGGTACATCCGATGAACGGGAGGCCGACTTCATATTTGCGATCCATAAAGCTGATGCATCCGGATTTGTCTACTTTGCGAGATTCACAGTGAAGGAAGGCGGCTGCCAGTATCTCCGGCTCCACAAACCGCAGCGCCTTTTTGTCACTTCGAAATGCGGCTTCGGGACTTCGTTTATTCTCTAAAGCCGAATGGGATCTGTTCTGGTAACATTCCGAAAGCCAGGCCTGAAACAGCTCATTCAGGTGGTCGAGCGTCTTTGGTTTCTCGAGTGCTGCTTCGCTGAGGAAAGCATCTACCACCCGATTGAATCGCTCAACCTTCCCGGTGGATTCCGGCGAATACGGCTTTGCGAAAAGAAGACGAATGCCTAGTTTCGAGCACGTCCGCGTCATCCACTTGGTGCGATACTGCTTCCCGTTGTCGAAGTACACCGTTTCTGGAACACCGTACTTCTGAATGGCCTTTCGGAAACCATCCTCGATGATCGTCTTATCCATAACGGGGTAAAACTCACCGTGGAGCACAAACCTCGTCGCATCGTCGATAAAGGTAACGAGAAACACTTGTTTCATCGCCCCGTTTAGCCCAATAGGCAGATACGGACCGTACTTCAAATCCGAGTGCCAAAGGCGATTGCGGTGTCGCTGTTGGAACCGCCGGGCGGCCACACCGGAATCTGCGTACATCCGCATATGCCTTGTGCTGTAACCGTGTGCTGTTAGTTTTTCTTGAAGCGTACTTCGCTTGATTTGTCCGGGTTGAATGCGACCTTCCCATTCCATGATCTGAATGATCTGAGCGACACTCCGACTCGGCACCTCCCGCCGCAATAAGATCGCTTGCTCTAAGATTTCTGGCGCAATGGCGGGGAGCGTAAGTTGTTTCCCTTTACTCTTTGGCTTTAACCCACAGAAACCTTCTTGCCGGTAGGCTGCCAGATACCGCCTGAGCGTCCTCTCCGATATTCCGGTTTGCTCGCAGATTCTCTGCTTGATTTCCCTTGCCTTTGCCGGATCAAGCCCTTCCGTAAGCAGGGGAGCCAGGAGTTGCACACGTTCTGCAGCGATTTGTTCCGCTTTCTTTCGATCTTTCATCCCTATGCACCTCTTCTGATAGATTCGATACAAGTCTATCTCAGGGAGCTTCGGACAAAAATGCAGAACGGGTATGTACCCATAAATTTGAATTTGCGATGGGGCGGACAACTCTGGATAGCCACCCGTAGGCATCGCCGACGTAACGTCCGAATCTACTATGGTGTGCAGTTTGTGAAGGGGCGGACGATTCCTCCACAACCTCTAGATGAAAGCGAATAGCAATAGATTCCAGGCATCCGAGCAAGTACGCAGCAAGTGAGCAAAACCAACTCCGCCAACGGAACAGTGTAGAGTGATCTGCGGCAACATCTACTTCCGATGGTTCTAAGGTGATGACGTTCTCCACACATGCTGATTCATAACGCTTGTAAGGCACAATACAGTCCGGTAACTCGTGATGAATTTTCCGGCAGCCGATACAACGCAGCCTTCGAATGACCAACTCGCTCTTTTCTCCCGTAGCATGGACAAGCTTCCGGCTCCGGCTTCCGATCACCGATAAACTCTCGCTACAACAAGGACTAGGGACGACTTCTGCACACCTAACAAAAAACGCCGGGGATCTTCTCAACCAGCTCGTAATTTGATACAATGATCATATGTTTTGTGAGGGGATGTCTCCGGTGATCTTGCTACCAACAAGTTCACGCGTTAGGGGGCATCCTTTTCCTTTTCTAAGATATGGACATTATATTCGTCAATCCCCGGACAGGCAACACCGTCAGCTTTTAGGCATTATGCTTTAGCAGAAACAGTAATTTTTTATCCGAAACATTTTGTGCGTACTTCGTCGGTATTGTCATCATTCATTCCGGAAGCCCTCTTGGCCCTATGTCAAAGCAAAAAAGAGAACCTGCCAACGGGGCCAGGTTCTTAAGGGAATATATTTTAAAAAGGGGGTCATGTGTTTATATTAACCGAATGATGTTAACATACCATAACAGAAATATTTCAATTAGATTACAAATTTGCCTCCGCAGCCCGTCCAGTCCGTTCTTATGACAGCTAATTCGAATGCTCTCTCTACACCTGTGGACAATTTTCCCTTCATCCCCACTTGCGCCGATCTTGCTAACATTAATAATTTTGCTGAGGCTCAGCATACTCTCCTCGGGAAATAGGCAGCGATAAATTTCTACGATGAATCTCCTCAAGAAGGAGCGAGATAAATTCCCTATCCAGTTTTAACTCCACCGCTTTTTGATAAGTTTCCACAAGCATGTCGTCATTCAATAGAGTCATTGGTCTCACCCTTTCTTTCATTTGTTCCATCGTACCACTGTTCAAAAATTAGAACAACCGTTCCGTTATCCACATCAACCTGTGGGCAACCTGTAGATAATTTGTTAATAATCGCCAACATCCGACAATATCTCACTGTTAGTAATGTGAATAATCTTATCCACAACCAAAGCATCCTTTTTCTTTTTGAAAATATTTTTATGAAAATTATCCGATAATCGATTTTCAATGAAATATAAATCGTACTAGACACTGCTGGGCCATCCGATCATGCACTGCTCTTTATGAAGCAGGATGTGGCGGGGTAACATTTCACTCCAACGTGTGCGGCGGAGTATGGGATAAACAAAATGCATTTTGTTACGAAACCTGGAAACGTTATTCGGGCAAAACGGCTCTTTTCCATTTTCTTACTAAACTCCATATCGCTATTGACCAAAAAAGAAGGCTATGGAGCAGGATTTCGCCCAAATAACGATTGTGAGTTTCGTTATATTTGCAGTGGCATCGTTTTTAAGGCAATAACGTTACCCAGATTCGTTAGCGAGATTGAAACCGGACGGGAGCCGGGCAGATGACCAGTTAGTTATTCCGCAGGTAGAAAATCAGGCACTGATTTCCAGGTTGAGCCTCTTATATTAAAAAAAACACACTCCCTTCGGAGTGCTCAATTAACTTGCATGAGAGAAATGGACAAATCGTCAGCCATTCGTTGGAAGTACGATTTCTACCGTCGTACCTGCTCCCAGGGTGCTTTCTATATGAATCTTCCCTTTATGATTTTCAATAATTTGATGGCAGATCATCAGCCCGAGTCCGTTTCCCTTCTCTTTGGTCGTGTAGAAGGGTTCCCCCAGCCGGGGCAGCTGGTCCTCCGCTATTCCTTTCCCCGAATCGGAAAATCGGATCCGGATGCCCTGTTCCGCCAATTCCCCGGTAATTAACAAAAGGCCGCCCTCCGGCATTGCTTCAATAGCATTCTTGACCAAATTGACGAAGACCTGCTTCAATTGATGCTCATCGCACAGAACCTTGGGCAGTTCCTGGGGAAAATGACAGTTGATTTCCACATTGTTCAGAATCGCCTGAGAATCAAGAACCGTGACGATATCCGTAATCATGGCGGTCAGGCTGCGATATTCAAATTCTTTGTCCTGTGGCGGCTTGGCAATCAGGATAAATTCTCCAACGATGTAATTCATCCTCTCCAGCTCGGATAGCATAATGTCGTAATAATTCTGGTTCTCCGCGGACTTGGATTTCAATAATTGCACGAACCCTTTCAAAGCGGTGAGAGGATTTCGGATTTCATGGGCAAAACCGGCGGCCAGTTGGCCTACCGCCGACAGCTTGTCCGATTGCCGAAGCAGCCTCTCTTTATGCTTCCGCTCTGTAACGTCTCTAAGCACCGATTGAAAAACAGGCCGATCCAGGTATTGGAAAACACCGGTGCTGGAAGATTCGATTTCGACGACCGTACCATCCTTGCGAATCATCCGGAATTCCGCGTACTGGAAAGACTCTTCATTCGCTTGAACGACACCGGCCGCCCCATTCTTCACGCGCTCATGATCCTCTGGATGAGTGAACCGATATAATGATTGTCCCAGCAGTTCAGACTCCTCTTTGACCCCGAACAGCCGAAGAGCCGCATCATTGGCATAGACTATAATTTCTTCACTGTGAAAAATAATCGGTTCCGGCGACATTTTGATCATTTGCTGGTAGCGCCGGTCTCTTTCCTTCAAGGAATCCTCCATCCGTCTCCGTTCTGTCATATCATGCACAATGATAAGCAGCATCTTGTGCAGATTCCACTCCAGGACCTTCCTGTACAGACGAACCTGAACGGCATTCCCTTGTTTATGGACTAACGTCCATTCACATAAATCCCCTCCTTGAGCCGGCAGCCATTCAAGTGATTCCGGGTCGGGTCCGACCAGGCCGGCTGCCGTTAGTTCTTGTCGCGAGAGCTTCACCATCTCCTGCCGGCTGTATCCCGATTGCCGGCAAATGACGTCATTTGCCAAACAAATACGGGATGGCCGGCCTTTCCAATCGACTTCCAGTAACATTATGCCTTCACTGACGTTGTCGAATATTTCCGCAAATAGAGCACGAGCTTCTTTCAACCATAACTGCTGGTCTGGAAACCTGCCTTTCCTTTCGAAAGATTGACTTCCTCCTGGCTCCCGCCTCATGTTATTCAACTCCACTCTTGAACCAAGTGTGTGAAGCTCCCACGTTAACATCTATTTCCAAAAGTAATTATACTATTATATATCCATTTAGAGTATTGCTTGAATTGAAAAAATGGATTTTTTTCAAAAAATTGTTCAATCATCCCTTTTTAAGGCTCGTATTGAAAATAAATCCGGCTTCCGGGATCCATTTGCTTTCCGAGAGGTCCCTTCCCCTTATCTTCACCGTGCTGCCGTTAACTTCGATATAAAGCCCTTCGCTGCGCCCCTTGCCGGCCGGGCGATTGTTATCCTTCCATGGTTCATAGACAGACGAGCTGTTGACCATCCAGAAGCCATCCCTCCGAATCATTCCCCTATGAGACAATTCCCAATGGGTATGGCCCGTGAACAATACCACTTGAGGATAACGTTGAAGCAATCGCTTCAACGAATTATGCTGAACCACTCCCCGCTCTTCACTTCCAGATACAGTGCCGGGCAGCGGTTGATGAAGGAACACAAAGATCGGACGCCCGGATTCCGCGCCTTCCGCGAGCTTGTCAGACAGCCACTGAAGCTGCTCCGATGATAAATAAGCATCTTCCTTGACATCGGGGTCGCTCTGTCTGTACTTTTCGGATCCGAGCACGATAAAGTGGAAGCCCTTGATCCAATAATCCTCATACACTTTATCCCGTTCTGCAAAAGATAGGAAGCGGCTGATCGAAGATTGGTCCCGCTCCCCATTGGGGAAGCCTGCCTGATCCCATCGTCCCCACCTATTGATCCAAGCCTGATAGAACTCATGGTTGCCTATCGAAAACAGAATCTTATGAGGATGAGGAGTCCGGTTTAGAATATGTTTGATTTCCTCATAGTCTGCCGGAGCCCCGTTTCCTAAATCTCCATTGATAATTAACGCATCCGCGTCAGCATTAATTCTGTGCAAATCTTCCATGGCCGACTTGAATTTGCGCTTGGAGTCCATGTCCCACGACTGTACATGAATATCACTTAATACGAAAAAGCTCAGCCTTGCTTCTGCAGCTTCGGCAGCGGAGGTGGAAGACGGTGAAGCGGCAGCATTTGCGCCCGGCACAGCCAGACAGCAAAGCAGCATCAGGAGAAGAACCCGTTTGTTCATCCGTTGTTTGATCATCTATCATTCTCCTTGACGTAAATTGAAGAATGAAGCCAGGCTTCACTTCATCAAGTGACCGTAAATCTTCACATAAACAACAAGCCATGAGGTTGCTCGTCTCAAGCCTAGAGCTGCATAAGGCAAGCTTCAGGAAGCCTAAGTTATGCTTTATTGTTTGCCAGTGCCAAAAAACTTATAAAAAAAGCTCTTAACGGAGCCTCTTCGAAGAAGAATAACCCGGTTTTAAAGGTAACTTTTTATGCCAATTAGAAAGTTGTTCCATTTTAATGCTTTAATGAACTTAAACTTTCTAATGTGGTGAAAAAAGCAGGCCCATCAATCCTATTGCAAGGATTAACGGCCTGCTTAGCTATCAAACTATTATTACACTCCGAGCCATTTCTTGAACAAATGCTTCGTCGTATCTTTATTAATCGCCGCAATGGATGTCGTGAGCGGAATTCCTTTCGGACAGGAGCGGACACAGTTCTGCGAGTTACCGCAGCCTTCAATTCCGCCATCCTGCATAAGTGCTTCCAGACGCTCCTCCTTGTTCATCTCGCCGGTAGGGTGAGCATTGAACAAGCGGACTTGAGAAATAGCGGCCGGTCCAATGAAGCTCGACTTGTCGTTTACGTTCGGACAAGACTCCAGACATACTCCGCAGGTCATGCACTTGGACAATTCGTAAGCCCATTGACGTTTGGTTTCGGCCATTCTAGGACCGGGACCGAGATCATAAGTACCGTCGATCGGAATCCAGGCCTTCACCCGTTTCAAAGCGGAGAACATGCGCTCCCGGTTGATAACCAAGTCGCGGACGACAGGGAAAGTTTTCATCGGAGCAATGCGGATCGGCTGCTCAAGCTTATCCAAGAGCGCCGAACAAGCCTGGCGGGGCTTGCCGTTAATGATCATGGAACAAGCGCCGCAAACTTCCTCCAAACAGTTGGATTCCCAGCATACCGGGGTCGTCTTCTGCCCCTTGGAATTTACAGGATTTCTTTGAATCTCCATTAATGCTCCGATTACGTTCATATTCGGGCGGTATGGAATTTCGAACTCTTCGGTGTATGGACTCGAATCTGCGGTGTCCTGCCGGGTAATATGCAGTTTAATTGTTTTTTGGTTTGTTGCTGTTGCTTCAGCCATGCTCATGCTCCTCCTTTCTTATCAGTCGTATAATCCCGCTTGCGTGGAGGGATGAGGGAAACATCGACATCCTGATACGAAATTTGCGGACCTTCTTTCGAGTAGGATGCAATCGTTGTTTTCAGGAAGTTCTCGTCATCGCGCTCAGGGAATTCCGGCTTGTAATGCGCCCCGCGGCTTTCGTTACGCATCAAGGCGCCGATCGTCATGGCGCGGGCCAGTTCGAACATGTTCCACAACTGACGGGCAAAGCTTACGCCCTGGTTATTCCAGCGGGACGTGTCGGTCATGCTCAGGTTTTTGTAACGTTCCATCAGTTCCTGAATTTTGTCGTCTGTTTCCTGCAGCCGCTTGTTGTAACGAACAACGGTCATATTGGCTGTCATCAATTCTCCAAGCTCTTTGTGAAGAGCATAGGCATTTTCCGTTCCATCCATGGATAGCAAGCTTTCATATTTTTCTTCCTGCTTCTTGCATTCACGGTCGAATACGGTCGAGGAGACATCTTCGGCATGCTTGTTCAATCCCTTGATGTATTCGATCGCTTTAGGACCAGCAACCATTCCTCCGAAAATAGCGGAAACCAGCGAGTTCGCACCGAGGCGGTTAGCACCGTGAATCGAATAGTCACACTCTCCGGCGGCAAACAAGCCTGGAATATTCGTCATTTGATTATAGTCGACCCACAAGCCGCCCATCGAGTAGTGAACGGCCGGGAAGATTTTCATCGGAAGCTTGCGCGGGTCATCCCCTACGAATTTCTCATAAATCTCAATGATTCCGCCCAGCTTAACATCCAATTCCTTCGGATCCTTATGAGACAGATCCAGATAGACCATATTCTCCCCGTTGATTCCAAGCTTCAAATCTACGCACACGTGGAAAATTTCCCGAGTGGCAATATCCCTGGGAACGAGGTTTCCGTAAGCCGGATATTTCTCCTCCAGGAAGTACCACGGCTTGCCGTCTTTATAAGTCCATATCCGTCCGCCTTCTCCACGTGCGGATTCAGACATCAGACGCAGCTTGTCGTCACCGGGAATAGCCGTCGGGTGAATTTGAATAAACTCGCCGTTGGCATAATGAACTCCCTGCTGATACAATGCGCTGGCTGCCGTTCCGGTGTTGATGACGGAGTTGGTCGTTTTACCGAAAATAATTCCGGGACCTCCGGTAGCCATGATGACCGCATCGGCGCGGAAGCTCCGAACTTCCATGCTGCGCAAATCCTGGGCGGTAATCCCGCGGCACACTCCTTCATCGTCAATGACAGCGGAAGTAAACTCCCAGTGCTCGAATTTCTTGACCAAACCGGCCGTTTCCCAGCGCCGGACCTGTTCGTCCAAAGCGTACAGAAGCTGCTGGCCGGTAGTTGCTCCCGCAAAAGCCGTACGGTGATGCTTCGTTCCTCCGAACCGGCGGAAATCAAGCAAGCCTTCCGGTGTCCGGTTAAACATGACTCCCATCCGGTCCATTAGATGAATAATGCCCGGAGCCGCTTCACACATCGCTTTAACCGGCGGCTGATTAGCCAGGAAGTCTCCACCGTATACGGTATCGTCAAAGTGCTCCCAGGGAGAGTCGCCTTCCCCTTTCGTATTTACAGCGCCGTTAATACCGCCTTGAGCGCAAACGGAGTGTGAACGCTTGACCGGCACCAAGGAAAACAGGTCTACATGTACCCCCGCTTCGGCGGCCTTAATCGTCGCCATTAGTCCAGCCAAGCCTCCGCCTACTACGATAACCTTTGAATTAGCCATTGCCGTTCACCTCTTACAGTTTTGTCAAGACAGTCGTGTCTTTAAATTCCGGATCCAAGAATCCGACCAGTGCAAGAATGCCCATAAGCGAAACGAGTACGAATACCGCCATCCAGATATAGCTGGAAACCCGCTGGGCACGCGGACCGACGGTAATTCCCCAGCTTACCAGGAAAGACCACATCCCGTTGCTGAAGTGGAAAACTGCCGCTACGATACCGATAATGTAGAGCACGAAAGCCCAAGGCTGCGTGGCAATTTCATGCATTCTGACACCCAGCTCTTCATGAGTAACGTTCCCCAACGCCACTTGCACCCGGGTTTCAAATACGTGCCAGGAAACGAACAGGAGCGTGATCACCCCGGTTACTCTCTGCAGCATGAACATTACGTTTCGGAAATACCCGTAGTTAGAAACGTTATTCCGCGCCGTATAGGCCACGTACAAGCCGTAAACACCATGGTAAAGAAGCGGAAGCCAGATGCCGATCAGCTCAAGGCCGAAAATAAACGGCAAACTGTTGATCCACTCTACCTTGTCGATAAACCCTTGGTGGCCTTCGTTAAAGGCCGAGTAGTTCATCAGCAGATGCTCGACCAGGAAGAATCCGACCGGGATGACGCCAAGCAGTGAATGCAGCTTGCGGTAATAATAAGAATTTCCTGCCATCTGTAAGAGTTCCCCTTTCAAAAATATGAAGCTTGTCAATCCAAACCAATACCCATTGTACTCCCACCCTTACTAAGCGTCAACAATTTGTAACATTTTTCGAGGATCGGCAGGAGTTTCCCGGAAATCAATCGGTAAAGCTTAGTTTACCTTAGCTTGCCAATGCAATATACATCCTTGTCTTCCGGGAGAAATTTTGTGAACATTAAGTGACATCTTTCATTGTAAGCCTTTAGCGCTTATAATGGAAGTGCTTATTATTTATATATGATTATACCTATCATGCATAAGCATATATCTATCCAGGAGGGTTTGAAGTGGAAAATCTCGATGCTTTCGCTGTCGTCGTGGAACAAAAGAGCTTGAATCGCGCTTCCTCCGTGCTGAATATTTCTCAACCTGCCCTTTCCCGTAAAATCATGAAGCTGGAAACCGAGCTCGGCGTCCATCTGTTCGAACGCAAAGGCAAGCGGCTGGAGTTGACCCGGGCAGGCCAAATTTGCTACGAAACCGCGGTGGAGATGCGGCGGCTGCAAAGAGAGATGCGGCATACCTTGAACCAGTTCCGGTCCGGTCATGAAGCGGTCAGCCTGACGGTAGGCGCCAGCTTGACGACTCTCCAGTCTACCCTTCCGGATCTGATCTCCTTCTATACTAATGACTTTCCGCATACGGACATCAAAGCATTAACCGGAAAAACTCACGAAGTGGTCACGATGGTGAAAGAACAGAAGGTCGATATCGGATTGGTCGCATCGCGAACGGAGAGCCCGGGGCTTACCTGCCTTCCTTTGTTCGATGACCATCTTTGTCTCGTGCTGCCCGCAGGCCATCCTTATCTGCATCTGAAGACGATCACGATGAGGGAGATTCATGACCTGCCGATGATTCTTTTTTCCAAAGGAACTTGGTACCGGGTCCTGATGGATGAATTATTCCATCACTACGCGGTCTTTCCAAATGTAAAAATGGAGATTGACTCTTTCGAAGCGATCATCCGCCTTTTGTCTACAATCCAGGCCGCAACGCTGCTGCCCAAATCTTATCTGCACCGGCAGCTGCTGGAGAATAACGAGCTGACCGTACGTTCGATTCCCGAGCTGGAGGAGAAGAAAAGAACGACCTCTCTCCTGTTTACAACGGACGCGCCGCAGGATCCCGTCATCCGCTCCTTTATCGATCTTGCCAGGGAATTCTTCACACGGGAAAGACCCGCTCGGAGCGATTTCCAATAGTCGGGCAGCTACGGTTAGTTCTGCAGCGCTGCCCGGTTCTCGCCAAAAATATTTGCCTGCTAGGCTCATTCTCTCCATAATCGGGAGCCAACAAACAACCGGCCTGCAGGGGATGAACCTTGCAGGCCGGCGAATGATTTGAAGCAGGCTATTTATTTATAAGCTGATCTTTCGAATGACTCAATCTGCTCATTGGTGCCGATGACTACCATAATATCGTTGGATTCTACGATGTCATCGGCGGTAGGAGCGATAACCATTCCGCTCTTCTTGTTAATAGCCACTATACTGCAGCCATAGGTCGCTCTAAGATCAAGCTGCTTTAAGGTCTGGCCGGACATCTTGGCCGGAACCGACAGTTCCGCGAGCGTGTATTCCTCAGAGAGCTCGATATAATCGAGCAGATTAGGCGACACCAACTGGTGAGCAACTCTTGCCCCCATATCCCTCTCGGGGAAGATGATCCGGTCCACTCCAATCCGCTCCAGCACTTTACCGTGCAGATCGGAGAGAGCCTTGGCCACCACCTTCTTGATCCCGAGGTCCTTCAGTACAATGGCTGTCAGAATGCTGGCCTGTATATCGTCGCCTATCGCCACGACCGCACAATCGAAATTTCGGATGCCCAGCGACCTGAGCATATCTTCATCCGTAGAATCGGCTTCAACGGTATAGGTCAGCTCTCCGCTCATTTCATTAACGATTTCCTCGCACTTGTCGATCCCCAGTACCTCGTATCCCAGTTTCACCAGCTCTTTAGCCAAGCTGGATCCGAATCGGCCCAGTCCGATTACCACATACTGATTTCCTTCCATGGTTTCAAGCTCCTATCCAATCGTAATTTTGCCTTCCGGGTACCGGAACAATTCTTTCTCTTTCTTCGGATTTAGTGCATAGGCTAATGTTAGAGGTCCAAGCCGGCCAAGAAACATTAGAAAGGAAATGATGATTTTTCCGATCGTCGACAGCTCCGGAGTCAACCCCATAGACAATCCAACCGTACCGAAGGCTGAAGTAACTTCGAACAGGATCATCAAGAATTGATGGTTCTCCGTAGTAGACAACACCATGGCCGAAATGATAACGATAACCAGGGCGAACAATGTTAGCGTAATGGCTTTATAAATCCGGTCCTTGGCCAGCCGATGGCGAAACATGACGATGTCGTCCTTGCCTCGAACCATCGCTATCATGGCCCCGATCAGGATAGCGAAGGTCGTTGTCTTGATACCTCCCCCGGTCGAACCGGGCGAAGCCCCGATGAACATCAGAATAATCAGGAAGAATTGAGTGGCCTGTCTGAACGAGCCGACATCGAGCGTGCTCACTCCACCCGAGCGCGGGGAAACCGCGTGGAAGAAGGAGGCTAACACCTTGCTTCCTCCATTAAGAGGCCCGAGCGTAGCCGGATTAGTAAATTCGAAGGTGAAGATGACCACCGCCCCTCCGACTATAAGAACCGCCGATGTGAACAGAACTACTTTCGTATGCAGCAGAAGCCTCTTCCGCTTCTTATATTCCATCAAGTCGGACATCACGATAAATCCGATTCCGCCCAGAATAATCAGGGCCATAGCTATAATGCTGACGATCGGGTCGTTCGTAAACAGCGCGAGCCCGCTGAATCGGCCGCTGACTCCCCCGAATAAATCGAAGCCGGCATTATTAAACAACGAAATGGCATGAAACATTCCGAAGTAGACAGCTTCCGCGAACGGAAAATCAACGGACCAGCGCAAAGTAAGCAGGACGAAGGCCACGAACTCTATACTCAGCGAGTAAATAATGATTTTGCGGATGAGGCGGACGATTCCTTCCATGCTGTTCTGATTGAGCGCCTCTTGAAGAATAAGCCGCTCACGGAGCGATATTCTTTTCTTGAGCACCAGGGCAAAAAGCGTCGACATCGTCATAAAGCCCAGGCCGCCAATCTGGATAAGCAGCATAATGACCATCTGGCCGAAGACGGAATAGGTCGTCGCCGTATCCACAACTACGAGCCCCGTCAGACACATGGCTGAAGTAGCCGTGAACAATGCATCCACGAAGGGCACGGAACGGCCGTCAACCGACGCCATCGGAGTCGTCAGCAGGATGGTTCCTATCAGTATAATGATGATAAATCCGGAAGCCAAAATTTGCGGCGGATGCATTTTCGTAAACAATCGTTTCAGCAACGTTCATTCTCCTCTGGAAACAAAAAAAGCACTGGAAAACCAATGCTTTAGGCGTATGGTATCCTGACAGCAAGCCTACGAGGTTAGCTGACGGATTCGGGTGTGCAGGCACCCTATTTGCATTGGAACTAGCAAAATTCACCCCAGTTAAATGGTTCCCCCGCTTTCTAAAAGAAATTCGGCTTCTATTTAATTGATAACGATTATATCCTGCTTTTGGTCGGTATACAAAGTCTGTATTTTAGGAAAAAATCATGCTGTAAGGAAGTATTCGGGCAAAATGGTCAGGCAATGCAAGATTTCATTTTATTTTCACGCGATTTCCTTGCCTTGCATTGAATAAGACGAGTCGTTTCTTGAAGCTATCAAGCGGTTTCCGTATTTTCGATAACGGTGAAGAGACACGGCCCAAGCAGAGGTAATCACTGGAAACAGGCCGTTATCTATGGTACTTTGGAATGAAGAAGATTATTGCGGAGGAGAATGCCCGTGGTTCCACACAGAATAAACCGTCCTCTTATTTGGCTGGCCATTATCGGCATAGTGTTATACTTCGGCGTCATCCTGATCAACCTGCTTCCCGGCGTTAACGGCGTAGAGGAAGAATTGTCAGGGCCGAAGGTGACTGAAGAGCAAGCGGCCGACCTGGCCCGGCAATTCGTCCACACCAAACAACCGGACTACACCCCTAACAAGATCAACATTATTTATCAGTCGGACAAAGGCTTGAGCGGTTATTTGCAAAAAGCGAAGCTGACCGAGGAATACAGCACCCGGTATGGAGACAATTACCCTCTCGATTATTGGGAAGTTCAAATGTTCGATTCGAGAAATCGTCTGAATTGGATCATTTTTGTCGGATTGAATGAACCCAAGGTGACGGCATGGAATCAGAAGCAAGCGGCCCCTGCCTCCTCAGGCTCTCAAGAAAGCCGGCGCTTGCTGGCCGAAAGCTTCCTGGCCGAGAACGGATATGATCCGGCGGATTTGCAGCTGATGCAAGGGTCCCGAAGCAGCCTGCTCATGTACGAAAGTGCCAAGGAGAGCATCGGCGAATCCAGGCTGCAGCTCGGAGTGGCCGTAAGAGGAGAGGAAGTTGTAGGCTTCGTTCCTTCCTTCTCGGTTCCGGAAAGCTTCCGCCAATGGCTTGCCGGGCAGGAGCGGTCTGCCGGCCTGATGTCTTATATCGGACTGGGCGGCATGTTTCTTTTGAGTATTGCGGCCTTGATCCTCGTTATTATTAACCGGAAGAAGGTCCGGTTCTCGCGGGGAATCCTCTTTGCTCTTATTTTCGCCGGGCTATACGGCCTTCACACGATAAATAGCTGGCCGGGAGCAAGCACACAAATTCCTCCGGAGGATGCCGCTATCTTCAACGTAGTCTATATTGTGTTTACCTTTCTAATTATTGCGCTGCTGGCGGGCGCACAATATTTTGCAGCCATATCCGGTGACCAATTATGGAGAGCGCAGGGCTGGAATCCTTGGCCAAGATGGCGAGATTCCAACTTTGGGGAGGATATGTTTTACGGAATGGGCCGAGGATATTTGCTCTGTTTGTTTATTCTCGGGGTACAGCAGGTTCTGTTCTTCATTGCCGGCGAAGCCTTCGATTCATTCGCAGTCAACGATCCGACCCAATCCGTGCTCAACATGTATTGGCCCGCCTTATTCCCGCTTCTTGCGTGGATGGCGGGAACCTCCGAAGAAATTATGTATCGGCTCTTCGGCATCGCCTTGTTTCAGAAGTGGTTCCGCCTCCGCTTCCTGGCAGTCCTGGTGCCGAGCATCATTTGGGCCTTGGGCCATACCGGCTACACGATTTATCCTAGCTACACAAGGTTGTTCGAGGTGGCCGTGCTGGGGATCATCTTTGGATACATTTTCCTGAAATACGGCTTGATGACCGCCATCTTTACCCATGTCACGATGGATATTATTCTGATGGCTTTGTCACTGATGACGACTACACCCAGCACATCGAATATTCTGATCGGGGTTGGGTATATCCTGATGCCGGCTATCACCGGATATATATTGATGTGGGTCCACAGCCTGTTCCGTAAACGATCGGGCCCCGCGTCTACGGTATAACCGGAATCGGCCAAGAGAATTCCCGGATCCCGGAAGGCCGCTCAACGATAAACGGCTATCCATTCCTTTGAACAGACGCGTTTAGGAGAAACTTATACTTTCTTATATTTCAAAAAAAGTGCACCTCAAGCCCCGTTTACAGGGATCATTAAAGGTGCACTTTTTATATGCATTAAGCCGATTATACCGTTTAATCAAGGACGACTGAGTCGCCCTCCTCCTCCTCGGTCTTCTTGTCCCCGCGGAGGGATGAAAGAATAGTTTCCGCCAGCTTCTCACCGATGCCCAACGGGCGAAAATCCTCAACGGCCGCTTCTCTTATTTTTTTCAGGGAACCGAAATGCTTCAGCAGCAGCTTCCGCCGCTTCTCGCCAATACCGGGAATGGCATCCAATTGGGAGGCCACCATCGATTTGCCCCGTTGTTCGCGGTGGAAGGTAATGGCAAACCGGTGAACCTCATCCTGTATGCGCTGGAGCAAATAAAATTCATGACTGTCGCGCGGAAGCGGAACAACCTCCGGAGGATCTCCGGTCATAAGCTGGGCCGTTTTATGCTTGGCGTCCTTAACCAGCCCGCAAACCGGCAGGAACAGCCCCAGCTCATTCTCAAGCACATCCACGGCCGCCGATATCTGACCTCTGCCCCCGTCGACGACAATCATATCCGGGAGCGGCAGCCCTTCTTTCAGCACTCTTTCGTAGCGCCGCCGGATAACCTCCCGCATCGTCTCGTAATCATCCGGTCCTTGGACGGTGCGGATTTTATACTTGCGGTATTCCTTGCGATCCGGCTTGCCATCCACGAATACGACCATCGCGGACACCGGGTCGGTTCCCTGGATGTTCGAGTTATCGAAGGCCTCGATCCGGTGAAGGGTGCCCGTTCCGAGCCGTTCCCCCAAATTCTCCACCGCTTTGATCGTCCGCTCCTCGTCTCTTTCAATCATCCGGAATTTCTCTTCGAGAGCCACTCGCGCGTTATCCGATGCCATATCTACCGCATGCTTCTTGACTCCCCTTTGAGGAAAATGAACCTTCACATGCAGCCACGACTCCAGAGCTTCTTTAATAACTTCCTTGTCTGCTCCGCCTGCGTGGAACGCGTCCTCGTCTTCTTCAGCCTTACCCTCCGCCGGTTCAGCCCTTTCAGCAGGACTAAACGATCCCTCTGACTCTCCATGGACAGCTTCATCATTTGCCGCGGAAAGCTGTGCTTCGGAGCCTTCCGCCGTCTGGGGGTTAGTCGCCTCGGCATTCTCCTCCTCATTGGTCTGATGAGGGTTGGCCGGCAGATGAATTTCCTTGGGCAGAGCCGGATTCTCACTGTAATATTGGGTGACGAAGGTCAAGAAATCATCATAGGGCTCCCCATAGTACGGGAACACCGTAACATGCCGCTCGATCATTTTCCCTTGGCGCATGTACAATATTTGCACGCACATCCAGCCTTTGTCCACCGCGAAGCCGAAGACATCCCGGTCGACCTGATCGGCGACGGTAATATTTTGCTTCTCCATCACCGCATCGATATGCGCAATTTGGTCGCGCAGCTCCTTGGCCCGTTCGAACTGCAGCTCTTCCGCAGCCTCGAGCATCTTGCGTTCAAGCTCCTGGCGGATTTGTTTATGCCCCCCGCTTAAGAAACGGGTAATCTCCTGGATCATCCGCTCGTATTCCTCGGGCGCCACCTCATATTCACAGGGCGCGACGCATTGTCCGATATGATAATAAAGGCAAACACGGTCGGGAAGCTTCCGGCATTTGCGCAGCGGATACAGGCGGTCCAGCAGCTTCTTCGTTTCCTGGGCGGAATAGGCATTCGGATAGGGGCCGAAATACTTCCCCTTATCCTTAACGACCTTGCGGGTAACCTCCAGCCGGGGATGCTCTTCATTGGTTATTTTAATATATGGAAAAGACTTATCGTCTTTCAGCAGGACGTTATACCTGGGATAATACTGCTTGATCAAGTTGCACTCGAGAATAAGGGCTTCCACATTATTCGCCGTCACAATATATTCGAAGTCCCGAATTTCGCTGACCAGACGCTGGGTTTTGGCGCTGTGGCTGCCGGTGAAGTAAGACCGGACACGATTCTTCAATACCTTGGCTTTACCTACGTAAATGACGGTCCCTTCCTGGTTCTTCATTAAGTAACAGCCCGGCTTATCCGGCAGCAAGGCCAATTTACGGCGAATGTTCTCCTGAATCTGTCCGGAACGTTCTTCCATTCCGCCATCCTCCTTCCCATTATTTTGAGGTTGATGATTCTAAAACCACTTTAACAAAGTTTCAATTATATAATTTCAGGTTTCTTCTAACGAGTATGAAACGATATTTTTGCAGAACGAACGTCAAAAAAAAGCTCCTTTTCAGCATAGCAGAAAAAGAGCTTTTTTACATGCCTGTTATTTGGCAGATTATTGATGACGGGAGATAACACCCTTCAGAGCATCCTTGGATTGAAAACCGACAACCTTATCTACCGGCTTGCCGTCCTTGAACAGGATTAAAGTCGGAATGCTCATGACTCCGAAACGGGACGCAGACTCCGGATTTTCATCTACGTTTAATTTAGCGATTTTCACTTGATCGCCGATTTCACCGTCAAGCTCTTCCAGTACAGGAGCGATCATTTTACAAGGTCCGCACCATGGCGCCCAGAAATCGACCAGAACGGTTCCTGTGCTTTCCACTTCTTCGTTAAAAGACTGATCAGATACGTTTACTATAGCCATTTTATGGAATCCTCCCTTAATTGTACTATATATTTGTGGATCATGTGACTTCTACGTCAACATGTAAAGTATACCACAATCCCCCCTGTTTTCATAACCCCTCTTTGCCGGGGTATAGGTATGGCCTCTTGGGATGGCCAGCCGGGAATAATCCTCCGCTGGGAATCACAGACTAGAAAATGACGGCTCTCCCTCATAAGCAATACCCATTTATGAACAATTTATGGCCAACTTGTTACGATCAACCTCAAATGCAGGGGAACGCGGCCAGGGAGGGTTTACAACTTTCCACCCGGTTGGGTATACTGATAGGAGACTAATATGCGAACCTGCGCTTAGCTGTTATTGTGAACCGAATTGGACCTGTCAGCATTCAGCGCATTGATACAGGAGGGAATTGCAATGCTAGAACCTAATCATCCCGGTCATCATGTGAACGAGGAACCGAGGAATGACTTCATGGATGTCGCGGTGGGATTTGGCGTCACAGCCGGAGTAATGCTCCTTATAGCGGTTATTGCAACGATTATCGAAGTGGCTATGAAATAATAATGGATTTATCAAGGATAAACGGCTATCGCCGTCCTTAGGACAGGCGCGTTTGCCGATGAAATATAAGATCAGGAATCTTATATTTTGAGAAAAGTCTGAAAGGACCATGTCCCTTCAGACTTTTTCTATTTATCGGCCGGTTGCGGATTATTCCGTCTCTCCGGCCTTGCTGCGTTTATTATACCCCGTCACATGAACCACCTCGACAAAATGACGGATGCGGTCCATGATCCGTTGTCCCTTGAATTCTTCTTCGCCGTCTTTACTTGTGAAGCTGAAGTGCTTCTCGAGATCATCCAGCTCATAGTTGGAGGTGAAGAAGGTCGGCTTCCGGTTCATCCGATAGTTGAGGATGGTCCCGAGGACATGGTCCCTTAGCCACGGGTTCATATTCTCCGCCCCGATATCGTCAAGAACGAGCAGATCGGTTTCCTTCAACAGATCGATAGTTTCCTTCAGCTTCTGCGGATCCTGAAACATCGATTTCAGATCCTCGGAGAAATCAGGCATATAGACAATCGCGCCGGTTAATCCGACCTTCGCCAATTCATACAGCATATAGCACATGAGAAACGTCTTGCCCGTTCCGAAAGGTCCGGCCAAATACAAGCCTTGCCGCTGCAGACCTTGCTCCTTGGTCTTCAAGATGTAATCCATGATTTGATCGACGGCCGCAGCCCTCTCCCAGTCCTTGCTAAGAATTTCATCCGCCGAATATCCCTGGTTCAAGGAGCGTTCATCCACATAAAAGCTGCGTATCCGGCTGCGGATGGAATCCTGATTCTGCTTTGTAATAAATTTGTCGCAGCTTGCCTTGCGGTCATAAATATAGCAGCGGTCCTGAGTCGTCTCGACCGAGAGTACCGTATAATGACCCTCGAAATCATTCGGACATCGCTCCAGCCCCGGACACTGGCTGCAGTTATTCCGTTCCTTAACGAATTGATAAAATTTATTCAGATTAAGGCTAATCTCTTCATCCGTTACTTCCGGATGCAGGAGACGCCATTCGCACACGGCCGGATCAGTCGCTACTTGCTTACGAATCTCTTCCCGGTTCTTCCAAAGCGGTGTGCCGGAAAATTGTTTTAGTAAATCAGCCAGCGATTCCATCTGTCTCCCCTCCTTCCAAAGAAATCTGCCCAAGGATTACAGCTTGCCGTCCAGCTTCAATGCTTTGCGGCGCATGGCTTCGATTTCCGCCTCGGTCAACCGTTTGACGCTCTGAGGCTTGTCTGTAATAATCGGAATCTTCGGCTTGCCGGTCTTGCCGCCTCTTCCCTTTCCCCCACTGCTCCGGAGTGCTGCCTTGGCGGCCGCCTCCTGCTTATAGCGCCGCATCTCTCTTATGTATTCGACCGCCTGCTCATATGTGGAGACCTGCTTGCCCAGCATATCCGAAGCGACCGCCTCGATCGATGATTTCGCCCATGACCGGCGATCGACGTGAATGTAATGAATAAGGACATTAATTACTTCTTCGTTCAATTTATAGTTAAGATCGATTTTCTGAAAAATATCCAGAACGCCGTCCGGTACGGTCCCCTGCGGGAAAAAACGTTCCAGCACAAGCGTATAAGGCTCGTTGCGGAGAATGATATTATATTGATGAATATCGCACTGGCCTTGAAACAAGGCCGGGACTTCCAAATAATAAGCCATCTCCACCGGCTTCTCCGCGGAAGCCTGATCCTGCGGTGCGGTTTCCTTCTCCGCCTGTCCGCCCAGTTGGCGTACCATCTGCTCCTCCCGTTTTTTGCTCTGGCGGTAATACAGATTGGCTCTGTAGCTCAGCACTTCATCCTGGAGCATGCCCTCTTCGGTGAAGACATCGTCCTCGTCCAGCAGGCGGCACGTTTCCAGCAGTGTCAGCCGGTATTTCTTGGCAATCATATTGATCGCCGCCAACTGATCCGGCCGGAATTTAAGCCCCTCAACATGCTGCCTATTAATGGACTGGCGCGGGAAACGGCGAATGATATCGGCATATCCGTAGCCCTTGGTCATTACATCCGGACCCGAGGCTGCCTCCGCTCGCCCGGAAGCTGTCTGGTAGAACGCCTGCTCCAGCTCATAATCAATAATCTGCGTATTAAGCTGAAACAGATCATAGAACGGTACGGACAGATTTTCCGCTTGCGATTCACCTAGCTCTATCGGCTGTTCCGCTATAAATTCATCCTTCAGCGACAGGAGCATATATTTGCCTACCTTATCCCTGAGCAGAAGAAGCAAATGCTGGTTCTGGAAAAACTCTGCCGGCGGCAAAGGCCTCGACAGCTGATACTCGTAAATGTAGTCCTCATTGGAAGTGAGATAACGGCGGGATGTCTGCAGGAGTCCTACGGCCTCCAGCTTGGAGGTCTGCTCGATAAATACGGAACGGCCCCGCTCACCCGGGTCCAGCTCCAGGGTTAAGAACAGCTTGCGCTGCTGCTCCAGCTCGGAATAGCCTACCCGGTCCCCCGAAAGCTGTTGGTATAACGTCAAGTATACACTGACGGCAAACGCCCCGACCATCGGCTGATAAAGGCTGCCGAGCAGTCTGTAATCCAGCCCGCTCAACGAGAAATCGCGGCATATGCAAAACCTGTGATTCTCTGTAAAATGAAGCATGTTCGTTATACGCATACTACCCGACTCCATCCGCCTGTAATCTTGTATTTCTTCATTCTATCATATCCTCCATCCCTCAAAAAGAGATTAAAAGGCCAAAAACGGAAGACCCAGAATCTTCTTCAAGCGTCCTCCTAATAAACTTAACAAAAAAAAGAAAAAACCTCTGCCGAGGAGAGGTTTTTCCTGTTGGGCGGCATCTAGAACATCTTGTAGCCCTTCACGCGCAGCATCTTGATCGTATATCCGCTCATGACCGCTCCAACCAAGCCGCTGATGATGGGAAGATAATCCGCCAGGGTGTATCCCTTGATGTTTTCAATTAACGAAGCGGCGCCCCAGGACCAGTAGACAATCCCGATCACAAAAATAATATAAACGTAAATGGGAAGCCATGTTGTCTTCAGAAGCATATTGATGATGAAGCCCAGTCCGAAGAACATGCAGAAGCCCAATAAAATGAGCACGACCAACTGCACCAAGTCGATTATAATCATTCTGACTCATCCCCTATGTTCATTCCGTGCCAGCGGATTAAATATTGTCTTGATAATATTGTAGCCCAACCGAAAAGTAAAAGTAAAGGGAGAACGAAATTCCAAAACGGCAAATAGTCCGGCCACTATAAAGAAGTCAATAAATTGCCATCTTTGTAACGGCTTAGCCGTTTGCCCTCGCCCGTTGAATTGGCTACAATGAATGAAACGGAAATGATACCGGCCGTAACGATCCCCTTCGGCCATCGGCCAACAGGACCTTCTCCCCCGGGACAAGCTGCTGCTTTTGGCAATCCACTTTCCGTCATACCATGTTTTTCATTGAAGGAGTGAATATATAGTGAGCGAAGCGGTACAAACATTGGAAGGTTGGTATGCTCTGCACGATTTCCGGTCCATCAACTGGGCATCCTGGAGATATGTGAGCAAGGAAGAGAGGAAGGAAGCCATCGAAGAACTCCAGCAGTTCATGCAGGATTGGCAGTCCGTCGAGAATGATAAGCTGGGCAGCACGGCCGTATACAGCATTGTAGGCCAGAAAGCCGATCTTGTCTTCATGCACCTGCGGGAAACGATGGAAGAATTGAATGAGCTGGAGACTGCCTTTAACAAGACGGCATTCGCCCAGCATTTGCTGCCGGCCTATTCGTATGTTTCCGTCGTGGAGCTGAGCAGCTATATGGCCAAGCCCGGCTCTGATCCGATGCAGAATCCCGAAGTGGTTGCCCGGCTAAAGCCGATACTGCCTAAAACGAAACATATCTGCTTCTACCCTATGAACAAGCGGAGGGAAGGCAACGACAACTGGTACATGCTGAGCATGGAAGAGCGCCGCGAATTTATGCGCAGTCATGGAATGATCGGGCGCAGCTACGCCGGACGGGTTAAGCAAATCATTACCGGTTCCGTCGGATTGGACGACTGGGAATGGGGAGTTACTTTATTCTCCGACGATGCTCTTACGTTCAAGAAGCTTGTCTATGAGATGAGATTCGACGAGGCCAGTGCGAGATTCGGGGAATTCGGCGAATTTTATGTAGGCAACCTGCTGGATCCCGCGAAAGCGGAAGCCATGCTGGCACTGCCTTCGGACAAGTAAGAGGCTCCCGACGAAGCCGTTTCGAAGAAGAATAAACCGGGTTGAGGTTAACTAAACAAGGATAAACGCGCCCGTCCTTAGGACGGGCGCGTTTACAATGAAATATGAGAAAAACTCCTATCGGAGTATTTCATGGATGAGCGACCGCGTTTAAAGGATGTTTTTATCGCCAAATAGAATTTGAAGTTATTCAGGACGCAATAACTTATAAATTCTGATTGTGGTAAAAAAAGCTCCTAACGGAGCCATCTCGAAGATGAATAACCCGGTATTAGAGGAAGCTTTTTATGCCAATTAGAAAGTTTGTTCCATTTTAATGCTTTAATGAACTTAAACTTTCTAATGTGGTAAGAACAGGTATAGATGAAAACTTATACTTTCTTATATTTTAAACGAAGGCTGTCCGCATAATAGCTGGACAGCCTTTATTTTGATTGTATAGCGGACTTTCGCAATTCACGGAGTTTCTAGGACTCCCTTGCCTCCCCGGATTCCCGTGCCATTTCCTTGCTCTTCAAATATTCTTCGGTCGCCCTGTCCCTCTGCCGGCCTTTCTCCTTAAGCCGCTCAATGGCAGGCATAATCAGAAGGTCTATTTCCTTCTGCACGGGATAAGCCAGGTCATATCGGTTGTGGGATTCCAGAAATTGGCCGACCTCCATCAGGGCATTGTAGCGGTCCAATTCCTCCCGGGTCAACAGCCCTCTGACCTGCACACTGCAATGTCTCATTAACGGACCCTCCCAAGCTGGTTATACTATAAGGCTATAATCGGCCTTTTCTCAATACGAGCGGTATTCCTCCAATGATAAAGAGATAGCGCATGTCAACCAGCTTCTTCATGAACGCAGCGGTTGCGCCTTTCATTTTATACTTGCCGACAACCCCGATCGCTTCGCCTTTACCCAGCGAGGCTACAACCCCCTTGTTCTGGAACTTGAATTCCTTAAGCGGGGCATTGCGGATGGAGGCGACCAGATTATAGGAGCAGGTTTGCCCTTGCTGGGTAGCTATCTGCGCCGTCGGCGGGTAAGGCCTTCCTTCCGGATTCATAACGATGGAACAGTCTCCGATCACATACACATTCTCGTATTCCTTGGTGCGCAAATAAGGATCGACGACTACTCGTCCGCGCATCGTTTCCAGACCGGCCTCGGCCAGCATACGATTGCCCCGAATCCCTCCGGTCCAGATGACGGTCGAGGATCTGATTTCTTCCCCCGTTGCCAAAATTACACCCTGCGGGGTACATTCCTGGATGGCGGTCGCTATTTTAAATGTAACTCCCTTATCCTCCAGCACCTTCATCGCGTACTCCACAAGCTCGGAATCGAATCCGGGCAGGACGGTAGGAGCCGCTTCAATATTGTAGATTCGAACAAGAGAAGGATCGACATCAAATTCCGCGCACAGCCTCGGTATACGGTCGGCCAGCTCTCCTATGAATTCTATTCCTGTAAACCCGGCCCCTCCGACTACGAAAGTTAAATAATCGAGGCGGTGCGGTTCACGCTTGTACTTGGCAAACTGATACTCGATATGCTCGCGAATGAGGCGGACGCTGTTAATGCTGCGAATGTTCATCGCATATTCCTGCAATCCCGGAATACCGAAGGTTTCGGGTTCACCGCCCAATCCAATGACCAGGTAATCATAGGATATCGCGCTGTCTTCGAGAATAATCTTCTGATCATCCAATTTAATCTGGGTGACCGTTGATTTTACAAAATCAATCTTGTACTCGTCAATCAGCTTCGTAATGTCTACCCGGGCGTTCTCCGGTTTATCCGTACCGGCCGCCGGCATATGCAAATGCGTCGTGATGTAATGATAGTCGTGCTTGTTGACCAGGGTTACATCGGCTTCGTTATAATTAAGCTCCTTCTGCAATCGAATCGCCGTTACTATGCCGCCGTATCCGGCCCCAAGTATCACGATTCTTGGTATTCTGCCCATCTCTCTTACCCACTCCATAATTTTTATGTTTAATTATTCATTTATATATAATCCTTGCGTATCCCTCTCGCTGTCAAAACCATTCCGAGTCAAACCCGGGTTCCAACTTATGGAATTAAAGGATCTTTGGAGTCAGTATCATATTGTGAAAAATTACACAAGTCTATTAATGGTTTCCTATTATTATAGTTTAACACCGATGATGGGAAAATAACCTAAAGCCCTATTCTTAAGCTATGAAAAAAGTATGTCCTCTGCCATCTATTTACCCATTCCTTAGACAGGATAAACCGAACCTGTCCAAATAGCAAGCATTAAATTTGAGCCTGTAATCATCGATTGCACTCCCGGACGGTACGAATTCTTTACATGATAAATTTAATTATTTTATAGGCCGGTTGTTTTTGGGCCGGCTTTTTTCTCTTTCTGCCCTTTTAGCCCGGATTCGGGTTCCTTTCCCGCCGGGCAAAGCTTATAATTATAATCGGCAGGTATTAACCCACGGAGGTGTTCTTCATAGTGTCAGCTAATGGTCAAGGTCCAGTAGATATTCTGATCATCGGGGGAGGTCCCGCCGGAATGTTCGCGGCGTTCTATGCGGGAATGAGACAGGCATCCGCTAAAATTATTGAAAGCATGCCGCAGCTCGGAGGCCAATTATCTGCTTTATATCCGGAAAAGTACATATACGATGTGGCCGGGTTTCCGAAAGTGCGTGCGCAAGAGCTGATTGATAATCTGTCTCAGCAGATGAACCTGTTCCCGACGGAAGTTTGTCTGGAAGAAAAAGTTGTGAAGGTAGAGAAGAAAGAAGAGCGTCTGTTCGAGGTGACAACTAACAAAGGCGTTCATTACAGCCGCGCGGTTGTCATTACGGGCGGAATCGGGGCCTTCCAGCCCAGAAAGCTTGATTTGCCGGAAGCCTCCCGGTATGAGAATTCCAATCTGCATTATTTTGTTAAGGATCTGCAAGCCTTCGCCGGACAGAAAGTCGTCATTACCGGAGGCGGGGATTCCGCCGTAGACTGGGCCTTAATGCTGGAGCCTGTAGCTGAACAGGTTACACTGGTTCATCGCCGGGACAAATTCAGGGCGCATGAGCACAGTGTGGAGACCCTTATGCAATCCAGAGTGAATGTCGTCACTCCGAAGGAAATCGTACAACTGCATGGAGAGGACCGGATCCATAAAGTAACGCTTAAAGATATCCAGTCCGGGGAGCTAACCGAAATGGAAACGGGTGCGGTCATTGTCAATTTCGGCTTCGTGTCCTCGCTCGGACCGATTACGGAATGGGGGCTGGCCATCGAGAACGGCTCGATTGTCGTCGATTCCCGTATGGAAACCTCGATTCCCGGAATTTTCGCCGCGGGGGACATCACAACCTATCCCGGGAAATTAAAGCTGATTGCAGTAGGCTTCGGAGAAGCGCCAACTGCAATAAACAACGCTAAAGTGTACATAGATCCGAAGGCAAGATTATCCCCCGGACATAGCAGCAATATGAAATTTTAATCATCGAATGCTAGAAGGATGGGCACCCTATTCATATATCGCCGGCTTATCTTCCGCCGGCCTCTATGAAAGGGGTGCCCATTATTTTGTCCTATTATTGCCCGGTTTGCAATGGACTGGAAACCGCCGAATGGTCCTGTCCGCTGTGTGGAAAGACTGCTGAAGACTTCGGACGCTTCAATGATTACCTGGGACCTTATTCCCCCTACCGCCCAATAGAGGATTTATCGCTCACCAACGGATTTGCCGATGTCGCCAATCATTGCTGTGTACATGTCTTTCACTGCGAGCACTGCTCCCACAGCTTCTACGCCTTCCTTCCCGAAAGACCGGCCGGTACCTAAGCCGGCCAGATCGTTTTCCTTATTCCTCTTCGACCTCCCAAGCAATGCGGATCAAATCGTTGGCCCAGTTCCGTATTTTCACCTCAATGACCGCCTCGATCTCCTCCTCGGAGAAGCCCTCAAGCTTGTGATCCTCTATCGTAAGCACTTCATCGATTTGGTGTTCTCCTACCATCAAATTCACTTTTATGTTCATTCCGCTCCCCTCCCTGCTCTTTATAATTCTCCATCCGGACTCGATTTCCCTTGCATGCCGGATAAGGATCTTTATGACAAGTCGGGCAATCGTATTGGGTCAAAGGCTTCGCTCATTGACGACAATCCCCCCTCTATCCCGCCTGCCTTTAAAAAGATGAAAATTGGGAAGCCGGCATTTAAATCATTAGTGTAGGATTCCGCTGTGCTTTAAATTATAATAAAGGGGAGTTGATCCATTTTTTAGGAGGTGCGAATTATGGGAGCTGCAAATCAGATGCCTACTCGTCGATTAGGAACTTCCGGGTTGCAAGTAGGGGCAATCGGAATGGGATGCATGCCGCTGTCCATACAAGGCCGCCCGGAAGAATCCGAAGCGATACGGACGATTCATACCGCTTTGGAGCAAGGAGTGACTTTATTCGATACTGCGGATTCGTATTGTTTGGACGATCGGGATATCGGACATAACGAGAAATTACTGGCCAAAGCTCTGGACGGGGTATCCCATGCGATTATCGCCACCAAGGGAGGAACCGTCCGCCCCGAAGGAAGATGGGTGCGCAACGGACATCCCGAGCATTTGAAGGCTGCCTGCGAAGCAAGCCTGAAGGCGCTGGACCGGGAAGAAATTATGCTATATCAACTGCATGCGCCGGATCCCGATGTTCCTTATGCCGAATCCGTTGGTGCTTTGGCCCGCTTGCAGGAGCAGGGCAAAATTGTACATATCGGCTTATCCAATGTATCGGTTAGGCAATTGGAGGAGGCTTTAAGTATCGTAACGGTCGTCAGCGTTCAGAATCGGATGCACCTGTTCGATCGCTCCTCCATGGATGTTCTCCGCCGATGCGAGGAATTGGGAATCGCCTTCCTTCCCTACAGCCCTTTAGCCGGGATGGGTCAGGCAGGCAAGCTCGGGGATCATGAGAGGATCCGGCAGATAGCCGACAGGCATCAGGTATCTCCGCAAAGAGTGGCACTGGCTTGGCTGCTGCAGCTCTCCCCTGTGATGCTGCCGATCCCCGGCGCAAGCCGCGGAAGCACGATTACCGACAGCGCAGCGGCCGCTTCCCTCACCCTTACCGCGGATGAAATGGCTGAGCTTAATGCGATGAACGCTTAGCACAACGCTGCCAAGTGACGCATGCCTTGTAATCGCAGGAATTGGTGCATCCTAACCTTCATCCATTCACGGTCGCTCTTCCTGTCTTGCTTCGATAGTGGTTTATACAATACTTTGCAGAGACACCGGAGCAAAAAAAGACCGCCTCCTACCCAACGGAGGCGATCCACTTTTTTTAGCGGCTACAGCCTTTGTACCTGAACATACGGGACCTTCTTGATTTCATAGGTTCCTTGCAGAGCTTCTTCCTTAACCACCCCGAGCTTGATTAAGCCGGTGATTTTCGCTGGATCCGCTTTGGACATCAGCTTCCACAGCGCATCATCGTTAAACCGGTTATAAAGGTCTTCGTCTCTATACTCTCTTCGTTCCTGAATCCCGATTTTCAACCGGTATTCCCCTAGGTCCGAATCAGTCTGCTCCGGGAAAATCCGCAGCAGTTCATTTCTTAATCGCTCCAAATCCCGTTCAATCTGCCTTTGCTGTTCTTTTAAATCGAAATAGGCCTTCAGCTTTTCCTCCATCGGCTTCCGTCCCCTCTGTTTTTCGCTATATATATGCGAGGAGACCGCCTTCCATAACCTAACCGGGATACACTCTACTTACCATATTGCAATCGCCAAAATATTCCTGTCACAATTACCCAGGAAATAAAAAGAGGACTTATGTTCGCATAATGCCGAAAAACAAAAAAAGCGCTCGAAAATCGAGCGCGAATTGAAGAGAAGAAAAAAAGGTTATGAAGACAGAATTTCGATGTATATCGAACTCTGTATATTTAGTATAGCATAGAGTATATATCATTTCATTGGTATGTTTTCCCAAAGTATTACCTAAATCAGCAGACTGTTATCTTCTGATACCAGCTTTTCAGATCATATGAAGCCCTTAACTATTTTGAAAGCTTGAAAAATATAGTAATGTAAAGGATAAAGGGGGAATTCCATGCTTTCATACATAGATTCAGCCGTCAGCATCCAATCGTTAATATGGTTATTTCTTGCCGCATTCATGCTGCATGATTTCGAGGAAATCATCCGCATGGAAAATTGGTTTCGCAAAGCCGGCAGGACCGTTATTCTGAAGGTGCCCCAGCCGTTTGATAAAATAGTCAGCTCCGCTTCACAAATTACAACCGCACAGTTTGCGTTTGCCGTATGTGTTGAGTTTATGGTGTTCGTTCCCGTTACATATTTAGCAGCCGAACATAATCATTATTTGCTGTTCATCGGCTTCAATGCCGTACTGCTGCTCCATGTTTTTATGCATATCGGGCAGGCACTGTTCGTTCGAATGCTCGTTCCGGGTGTGACAACGGCTGTTTTAATTACACTGCCTTATACGTTGTATCTTTTTTATCGGTTGCTTTCGGAGCATTTGATACAGTGGAGCGATTTAATTAGGGCTTGCTGAACAAATCTAGATTGCCGTGCGAAAGCGAAAAAACCGACATATTAATAGTGAGCGTATGAGGGAAGAAAGAACTCGGAGCATGTGCGCCAGGTTCATCCCCATCAGTTGCAACGCGATGACCGTTTCACTGGTTTCACGCAGGCGTGTTTGAATAAGGCCAAGCCCATACTTGCGCTTCCCTTCACCAAATTTGCCTTCGACGGCATTTCGCATGCCAGCATCATGCTTTGCGAGTTTTCGTTGTTCTGTTTGCTTCTCTTTTGACGGTCTGCCAAGGGCAGGACCGCTCAACCGGATACCGTTAGCCTTACAGAAGTTCAGGTTCTCGCGGTTGCGGTAAATTTTGTCCGCCAGTACGACTTTCGGGTAACAACCGAATCTCGTTTTGTAGGACTCCAGGGAGTCGATGAGTGTGGTGCCTTCATTGAAGTTATCCCATGCTTGCTTCTCAAGCATCGCGTATCCATTCACCATGCTGATCGCGATCTTTGCACCAAATTCAACCTTGGCCTTCGCCTTCCCTCGCACAATCGGGCGAACGTGGGGTTGGGTAAGATTCACGATGCGATCATCGATCTGATGCGAGCGCTGTTGATACATCGTCAACTGCTGACGGTAGAGTTCTTGCGTCACCAGCAAGCTTCTGTACTGAGCTTTGCTTAAGGCTTCCAATCCGATATCGCTGGCCATGGCTTCGATGATGCGCAAATCGCGTGCGACGAACTTGAGCTGTTTCCCAATGGCCTTCCGCACCTTGGCTTGACCGATTTTCCGTTGCTTCGCGACCGTCAGGTAGGCTTTTCTTGCCTTCTCCCGGTACGTGCGCGGTTTCAGTTTCTTGTCGATTTGCTCCGCATGCAAAGTATCGATGATCGCCTCCATTTTCTCTCGGGCTTCGTTTAACAACGAGAGATCGGTCGGATACGCGATGTCGGCGGGAGCACAACTCGCATCTAGGATGAGCGTACCTTGATTCGGATCTTCCTTGTCGGTCTTCTGTTTCGCTGCTGCACGTTTGCCAGTAGATCGGCTGCCGCCGCCAGATGCGTGATCATCTTCATCCGCATCGATTTGCTTCGCTCCTTCTACCGCGATCCATTCGTTGATTTGGTGTAGCGTATCCGCATCCAAACGTTTACGAAAGTGTGTCATCAGCGAATGATGAAAGGGCTCGCGATCTTGAAAACCAGTGAAGCCGATGAAGTACTGCAAGTACGGGTTTTCACTGATCTGTTCTACGGTTTCGCGATCGGTTAATCGAAGTTGTTGTTGGATGAGCAGGGCACCCAATGCGACGCGTATCGATACAGGCTTTTGCCCCTTCATGGTTTTCTTAAACGCTTTCGCATAGTGATCTTCTACCTTCGTCCAGGGAACGAGACGTGCGAGTTTAACCCAACGATTATCTTCGCGTAATTTCCCGCCGAACGGGAGATAGAAATCGCCGGGTAGCAAGAGTTGATTTCCGGTTTCATCGATATATTGGTATTTCATTATTGTCACCTCATGTGCACGGTTTTTTGTTGAATTTCACGATATTCCATGCATATGATTTCGACAAAAAGTGCCCTAAACCCTTGTGATTACTAAATTTTTGGTCCGTTCAGCAAGCCCTAATTACAAGCTTGCCGTTCGGGCTTCTCTTGCTTCCTATCGTAGGGTTCGGGCATTATCTGGGCGGAAAACTGGTGTCCCGGTGACGTTACAACTATATATAAAAAAATAACCTCTCAAGCTTGGAGTTATCCCCGCCAGCCTGAGAGGCATTGTTCATTAAGACCTAATGTTAATTACCTGACTCCTCAACAATGGTCATCTTGCATTTATCCAAAGTATTTCGACCATAACCTGCCTATGCCGGCAAGCTGTTGGAACCACAGTCGGCGGTTCCGAAATCAGTCGTCACACTTCTCTGCCTTGCCTTCCTCTTCCCTATGCTTGAAGGAAGAGCCGCAACCGCAAGTAGCTACGGCATTGGGATTATGAATGGTGAAACCGCCGCCCATGCCTACATCCTTGTAGTCGATCTCAACTCCGTACAAATACTTGTTGCTATCTTCATCGACGACAACCTTCAATCCATTCACGTCCATAACCTTGTCCGTCTCGCTCTGCTCGTCATCGAAACCCATGCTGTAGGAAAAACCGCTGCAGCCGCCTTCTTTGACACCGAGGCGCAAAAACATATTGGGAATTTCTTCCGCCGCGAGCAGTTCCTTAATTTTCTCCGCAGCCGAATCACTGATGCTAATCATATGAGTCCCTCCTCTATATGGAAAGAGTAGCGTTAGTTGCTAGAGGCTGTTCTAAAGGTCTGCTGCGTATTAGCATTCCACCCGCCGTTACGCTGGGCGGCAAACCTTCCGAACGTGCATTTGCTATAAATAAAGGTGAGAAAAATGTCGGATCTGTACCGTATTGTTTCCATCCCTTATAGATTAAGTATACCCATATTTTCGGTTAGTCTCAAGTGATAATCCTCCAGAATCGGATACCGGGCTCAGTTACTCTTCGTCTTTTCCAAATGATAGTAGCGAAGAAGAAGCCTGTCCAGATTCTCGCTGCTTTCCACTACACGGGGATGCAGCAAGCCCAGTTGGCTGCCCAATTGAACCATGTGCTGCCGCGCATCTTCGATCTCTTCGGAGATGTCCATTTCCAATAATAAACTCTTCACCTTTAATCACCTTTAAAAAATAATCACACAATTATTTAGTATACACAAATTTCAAATAATTGGAAGCATATTTTGGAGAAATTCGTATTTTTTTCATGATTGGATGCGTTTTATAAGTGTCGAAGTGTGTCTTGCCCCTATTATTAATGTAGGATTATAATGAAGATGGACTAAATTTATCATCCATACGATCGAAACTCTAGATAAAATCGGGTTTATTGACGGGTCGATAATGGTAAGGAGTGAAATCGGTGAATATCGTTACACCCACCCACGATACGAGGATGGAGGAAATCAAGGAGAAAGTTTTAGCCGGAGAACGTTTAACTAAAGAGGACGGTCTTTTTCTTTATCAATCGGACGATCTTCTGACGATCGGGCAATTGGCTAATTTCGCCAACCTCCGCAAGAACGGCAAGAAGGTCTATTTTATTCAAAATATGAGCCTGTATTTTACGAATGTGTGCGAAGCGCACTGTGCGTTCTGCCATTTCCGCCGCGACGAAGGGGAAGAAGGAGCGTATACGCTGACCGGGGAGCAGATGTTTGACTATATCGACAAGCATATCCATCCGGAAATGCGCGAATTTCATATTACCGGCGGGCATAATCCCCATGTGCCGTTCGAGTACTATGTCGACTGCATCCGTTCCTTGAAGCAAAAGTACCCTTCCGTCACGCTCAAAGCCCATACAGCGGCGGAGATCGAATTTTTCTCCCGTTTGAGCGGGCTTACCTACGAAGAAGTATTGCGGACACTGATGGAAGCCGGACTGGATACCTTAACGGGCGGCGGTGCCGAAATTCTGTCCGAGAGATACCGCAAGAAGATGGGAGTAGGCAAGGCAACGACGGATCAATGGCTGGAAGTCCAACGGGCAGCGCATCGGCTCGGAATGAAGACTCATGCGACAATGCTTTACGGTTCCATCGAGACCCTGGAGGAAAGAATCCAGCACATGATTTATTTACGCGAGCTGCAGGATGAAACGTCCGGATTCCTTGTCTTTATTCCAAATGCGGTGCAGCCGGCCAGCGTTAAAGCGGGGATCAAACGGAGAGTCTCCGCCTTCGACGATATGAGAACCATCGCCGTCAGCCGTCTGATGGTGGACAACATACCGCATGTCAAAGCCTATTTTATTAATCTGGGAACCCAGCTGACTCAGATGGCGTTAACATTCGGGGCATCCGATGTTCACGGAACGATTATTCAGGAAAGGATCAGCCATGCGGCCGGAGCTCTTTCGCCGGAAGGGCTGACCAAAGATGAGCTGGTCTGGCTTATCAAGGGAGCCGGAAGGATTCCGGTCGAGAGGGATACTTTCTATAACGAAATTAAAGTATTTTAAGACTGATGTTCAAATGTCCTCAGCATTCCGGTCCTCATAACGCTTTTGTTATAGGTTTCCCGACCGGGGCGGTGCAAGGAATGAATCTACCTATGGAATGATATCGGCCGCTTCGTTGAACAATAAGAGAATAAACCGACTATCTATTTATCCATACGGTTAGAAATAATGGCGGTACCATTACTATTACTGAAGAGAGAAAGGTTCTGTTCATGAGAAAACATGTTGTAATCCTTGGCGGAGGCTACGGGGGCTTGACAGTGGCCCATCAATTGCTTGAGAAAGACTTGCCGGACTACGATCTTACACTCGTGGACCGGATGCCTTATCAGGGGCTAAAAACAGAGTATTATGCTTTAGCGGCGGGAACCGTTCCCGACATCGACATTCGGGTGGAATTTCCGCCCGATCCCAGATTGAACAAAGTGTACGGAGTAGTGGAATCGGTAGACCTGAACCATAAGCATATCTTCTTTATGGACCGGGATCCTCTGGAATATGACGTGCTGGTTATCGCCTTGGGATGTGTAGACAAGTACCATGATATTCCGGGTGCGGAGCGGTATTCCAACAGCATTCAGTCCTTGTCTTCCACCAGAATAACTTACCAAAGAGTCAACGATGTGAAGCCTTATGGTCAAGTATCTATTGTCGGGGGCGGATTGAGCGGCGTAGAAATGGCCTCCGAGCTGAGAGAGAGCCGACCGGACCTGAACATCCGGATTCTGGACCGGGGGACAAGTATTCTGTCCGCCTTCCCGGTAAAGCTGCAGACCTTCGTCCGCACCTGGTTCGAGAAGCATGATATCGAGATGGTTCACCAGGTGGCCGTTACCCGTTTGGAGGATGGAGTCATCTATAATCAGGGAGAACTTATTTATACAGATACAACGGTATGGACCGCAGGCATTCAACCGAGTCCGGTGGTCAGGCAGTTAAACGTCGGCAAGGATAAGCAAGGACGCGTTCTGCTGAACGAGTACCATCAGATCCCGCAATACCGGGATGTCTATGTCGTGGGAGACTGCGCCAGCCTGAGCTTCTCCCCCAGCGCGCAGGCCGCGGAAGCCCAAGGCAAGCAAGTGGCGGATGTGATCGCCGCCATCGCTAAAGGGGAGGACCCTCACTTGGGAATAATCAAGCTGAAGGGAGTCCTCGGCTCACTCGGCAAGAAGTCAGGCTTCGGCGTCATGGGTAAACGGACAGTGATGCTGGGCAAAGTTCCCCGGATTCTAAAAAGCGGGGTGCTTTGGTTATCGAAACACCACAAAGGGTAATCCGGGAATAGATGGAATGGATGAAGCCTCCGGCAATTACAAATCGTCGAGAAGCTTGTCCATTTCTTCCTGTTCTTTTATTTTATTCAGAATGAGATCATACAGCTCGTCCACCTCTTCGGCAAAGACCGGCTCGCCGTTAACCAGGGCATACGGGCTCAAGAAGCATTCGCCGCAATAACCGAGGCAGCCGTATTCGACCACATCGTAATCGGGATTACTCTCCAGCTTCTGCATCACTTCGTCCGTTCCGTGATGCATATTATTTGCGCAGAATTCTATGATCGGTCTCATGGGGAGCCCCCTTTTTTGAAAGATATGTGCTGACCATTTTATTTTACCCCACGTTGTATTATAATAGAATAAAGAAAGGAGATGACGCAAATGAGCGAAAATACTCAAAGCACTAAGTACGATGAAGTGCTCGAAGTTTTAGATAAGCTCCGCCCCTTCCTGCAGCGTGACGGAGGAGACGTCGAACTCGTCGATGTTGAGGATGGAATCGTTAAGCTGAAGCTGATGGGTGCTTGCGGAAGCTGCCCAAGCTCGACCATCACGCTGAAGGCCGGTATTGAACGCGCATTGATAGAGGAAGTTGAGGGGATAGAAGAGGTCGTTCAGGTATTCTAACCCCATAAGAAGAGGTTATCCAATACGTAACGAAGCAGAGCCCGTGAATGAACGGGCTCTGCTTTCGTTATATGCATGTAATGATGAAGGCACAGCCTTCACGACTATTGTCCTCGCGTCAGAGGTGCAGTGCCTTTAACCGCCCGGATAGGATCGAGGCCTCCGGAAATGTCCATGATATTGCCGGTAATAAAGTCAGAACGGGGATGACAGAGGAAAGCGATCGTCCGCGCGACATCCTCTCCCGTTCCTGGCCTTCCCCTAGGCGATTCATCATCCGTAATTTGCTCCACCTCGTGAATGTACTTCTCCTTGTATTCGCCGCGAATGTCCCCCGGACAGATCATATTGACCGTTATTCCGTTAGGAGCTTCTTCGACGGCCAACGTTTTGGTAAAGGACACCAGGCCTACTTTGGCCGCGGCATATACCGCCCGATGAGGCCATCCGGTCCCTTCAGATGCCCTCCCGAAGCCGAAATGGATAATTCGGCCCCACCCTTGCTTCCTCATCATGGGAAGTACCATATGGTCCAATTCCATAACACCTAACAGGTTGCCGCGCACCAAATAATCGATTTCTTCCGTATCATAGTCGGCAAAGAGTCTTCGTTCTCTGACAAAGGGGCCGGCATTGTTCACCAAAATATCGATTCCGCCCAGCTGCTCCTCTACTTCCCGGACCATTCTCCGTAAATCTTCCGTTCTGGAGACATCAGCCTGAACGGCCAGACTACGGACACCGAACGCTTCCAGCCTCTCGGCCAAGGCCAGAGCCTCCGTCCGGCTGTGAACGTAATTTATCGCGATATCGCAGCCTTGCTCAGCCAATGTAACCGCAGTCATCTTACCTAACCCTTTAGCGCTTCCGGTAATGAGGGCTACTTTTCGATCGTGCCGCATCGCAACCTCCTGTTCAAGACCAGTGCTTACAACGACCGGCCTCCATTCTTGATTGCCATCCAGTCTAAGTTTATCATAGTTCCTTTCCATTAAGCAGCCCCGGACCCAGATTATTGCTTATAAAGCTCCGCCCGTCTTCTCCGCACCCGTACGTTACTTTGGTTCTCCTGGCTTAACCCGTTAAAAGCCGTCGTCAACGTTCGGCAGACCATCTCGAACCCCTGGCCCAGCGTTCGCAATTTATCCTCTACATTTTCTATCGCGGTTTGGTTCGGAGGGAACAGCTCCATCTTAGCCTTGAGAAGATCGTCCAACAGCTCGGTATTCATGAAATGCGTCTCCATATTTCTTTCCTTGCGCAATATCGTCATCGATGGCTGGAAGCTTTCCTTGATCTGATACAGCTGCTGATCCATGGGCAGATCAGGCCTTCGTTCATGCATCCGGCGCAGGACGGTGAAATAGGAGAACTGCTGCTTCACTTTCTCGGTTTCAAGGCGTAATTGTTCATCGAGAAAGTAACCCAGCTTGTCCAGAATGGAGAAGATCCGCAGCAGGGCATTTTTGTAAAAATAAAGATGCCTGTGATAATTATCCAATTCCTCTTCATCCATCTCTTCTATATAGCGCTTGTTTACAAGCAAGCTGAATTGCTCTGCTGCATATTGACTCTGCTCCAGCTCGTCCAACGCCCGGATGAAGCCGCCCGCTTTAATGAATAGAGAGAGGGTGCTTCTATCTGTCTCTTGGGTCTGAAGTGCCGACCGCTCCTTCAGCACCCTCCCTTCCTGTATATGCAGATAATGGTTAAGAGCCTTCATCGCCTCTCCCATAATCCCTTCATCCCGCCTGCGCGGCTGGTTGAACAAATACCTTAGCATAAAGCGTCACTCCCGCCTGATCGCTCGTCGGAAGCCCGGGGATAGGCAGCTCTAGCCTGTTGGGACTTCCAACTAATCTTAACTGCATATTGTAAGAAGTGCCGGACACTTCGAGTCCATTTTTGTATTCCGCCGGGATTCCGGGGTTCCTGGGCAAATCCGGAATCCGCTCGCTGTTATCTGCCGATGGATCGTGTTAAACGGTCACTTTCCCTACCCCTGTTATTATGCAATCTGCTGCATCCACCAGAACTTACCGCTTACCGCAGACATCCACTCGCTTACTGCGAACGATCAGTTTCCGGGAAAGTATTCCTTCCAACGGGAATCCACCAGCTTCACAATATCGTCCCGGGGAATCAGCTCCTCCGGGTAGCCGGGCTTCATCCTGGCATCGATCACAATAGGAAATTGATAGCCGATGTGGTGATTGGCGGTCTGGGAACGGGCATAGATATCACTGGCCGGGCTGAAACGGGTAAATACCGTCCATAAGAACGCCGTCTGGTTCTCTACTATTCCGGCATCATCCGCTATAATAACAAGCGGCCATGCCGCCAAGCGGTCCCCGTTCGTTTCGACCAGTCTGGCGGCAAGCTCGGGATCTTCCTCGAACGATGCTCCCGAGAGGACGAGACAGCCTTTGCAATAGGCTCTCGCGTCGCGAATACCGGGAAGCTCTCCTCCCGAATACTGAACGGGCAGAGTGCGCACGGGCTCCCCTACTCCAACCAGCACCGCCTTGCTGCCTTCGTTAAGCTTATGCCCGGTATAGTCCAACGTATCGTTAGACGTATGGTTGAAAATAAATAAGTCGGTTCTTGGCCGAAATCTTTCCAGCACCGTCTCAAGCAGCAGCTTAAAGTTGGACAAATCTACAGGCTGATCCGTAACGATCAGAAACTTCGTCAGAATCAACTGGCCTTCGCCCAAGATCCGGAAAGCGGCGCTAAGCGCCTCCCGGCTATAGCTCTCGCGAACAACCGCTGCGGCCAGGGCGTGAAATCCGGTCTCCGCATACGTCCACAAATCCTTGACTGCCGGCATAACCATCGGAAAGGCCGGGGACAGCAGCCGCTGCAGGAAATCCCCCATATAATAATCCTCTTGGCGAGGCTTGCCGACAATGGTAGCCGGATAGATGGCGTCTTTACGGTGCCACATGTGGCTCACGTTGAACACCGGGAAATCGTGCTGCAATGAATAATAGCCGAAATGATCGCCGAAGGGGCCCTCCGGCCGCCGAATATGAGGCGGAACCTCACCGCAAATGGCAAACTCGGCATCTGCGACCAGACGATGTCCGCCGTTCGGATTGTCGACCATCTTCAGCTTCTTGCCGATAATCAGCGATGTCAGCAGCAATTCCGGCAGATGCTCCGGCAGCGGAGCGATGGCAGACGCGATAAGCGCCGGCGGACCTCCGAGGAAGACAGTAACCGGCAGTGCCCGGTTATTCTTCTCGGCTTCGTGATAATGGAACCCTCCGCCCTTCTGAATCTGCCAATGCATCCCGCTCGTGTTTCCGTCATACAGCTGCATCCGGTACATTCCCAGGTTATGATCGTTCTCTTGGCCGGGCTTCTCGGTATAGACAAGCGGCAGCGTAACGAACGGCCCCCCATCCCCCTGCCAGCTGGTCAGTGCCGGAAGCTTGTTCAGAGGCTGATCCCTGTCGCACACCTGAAGCACGGGCGCCTGATCCTTGGAAACGGTCCGTGTGCCTACTTTAAGTAAATCGAACAGCAGTTCCTTCTCGTCCCACAAAGCCTTGAACGAAGGAGGCAGTAAAGTATCCTTGGCTCCTATAATTTGCTTCATCAACTGCTCCGGCTTCGGTCCGAAGGCCAGATTCACCCTCCGAATGGTGCCGAACAAATTCGTCACAACCGGAAACGGACTTCCCTTAACGTTAGTAAATAACAAGGCCGGGCCCTCTTCCGAGATGACCCGGCGGTGTATTTCGGCCAGCTCCAAATTCGGGTCAACCGGAGCGGAAATCTCGACCAACTCGTTCTCCTGGCGCAGTACCTGCAAAAATTCCCGCAAATTTTCGAAAGCCATAGTGTTCCCCCTCACCTGATAAACGATTCATAAATGCGATAGTCTTCCGGGATCCGGATTAACGGTTGTACTGAAACACCCGGACGCTTAAATGAACAAGAATGCTGAACAGGCCTGCGATAAGCAAAGTATGGATAAGCCCGGAGAGCAGATGCCAATCCGATGTAATTGTAAAAGTAACGTAGGCGCCGCTCAGAATTTGCAGAATGATCAAGCCGAATGCCCAATACCCTGCTTTCACCAGCTCCTGCGGGTATTTCCGTTCCCTGCGCAGCATATACAGCATAACGGCAATGGCGACGAACAGCAGCAAAGCCGCCACCCGGTGCAAGAAGACAATACCGGTCGCCCCGGATAATTCAGGGATGACTTGTCCGTTGCACAACGGCCATCCGGAGCAGCCTCCCCATGATTTCGTATGGCGGACGAAAGCTCCCAAATAAACAACGATATAAGAATATATCGTCGTGATCCATATCATGTAGCGCAAGCCGGCCGACGGGAGAACTGTAGTGTTGCCTCCCCGGGGTCCCCGTTCAGGAATCGATTCCGAATAAAGCAGAATGATGGCCAGAAGCAGTGAACAGGCGAAGGCCAGCATGGAAATACCGAAATGAAGCGCCATAACGAGCGAAGACTGCTCCCATTTAACAGCCATGGCCCCCAGAATGGCTTGTACAACGGTGAAAGCAAGAGCCAGGCCGGCATACCAGCGGGCGTCCTTGCGCTTGACCAGCCTCACCACTCCAATGAACGCGACCAGTACGAGAATACCTTCTACACCGCTCACAAACCGGTGGCTGTATTCAATCATCGATTCAATCGTGTAGCTGGGGATGAACTTGCCGTTGCATAACGGCCAATCGTCTCCGCAACCCCTTCCCGAATCGGTCTTGGTTACGACAGCACCCATCAACAGAACGATAAACATTCCGATGGCGGAAGCTACGGCTATTTTATTTAACCACTTATTCATATTGACATGCCACCCGCTTTTTAGTCTCACATGGTGATAGCTGTTACATCATACCAAGTCCAATTATATCGATAATTCCCCTGTAATTCCATTCACAATTGTGACAAACCAATGAATCGCTCCCTCCAATAAAGCTTTGTAAAAACAGCCCGCCTCTTTCGAGAAATTTACCAAACCTTCACATCGATCTAATTCTGCCCTAACAATTGGCCTATAAACTAAGTAATGCTCATGTATCCGCAAATTAAAGAAGAAATACCGGATGGAGACAACGAGAAAAGCTAAAAGAAGCGATAAGGAAGCGTATAAATCCGCTTCCCGACGAAACATTATTTTCTCAACCGTCTCTGTTCCGGTCGGAGAAATGAGCGAGAGGGGGTGAATACCACATATGGAAACTGCAGCTTCGACCGAATTGACGGCGGTCCATAAGAGAAAGAAGCGGCGATCATTTCTGCTGAAATCGTTTCGCCAATATTGGGACCTCTATTTGCTGATCACTCCGGTCCTCATTTATTTCATTATTTTTCACTACCTTCCTATTTACGGGGTGCAGATCGCTTTCAAGGATTTTATCGCCACCAAAGGGATATGGGGCAGCCCATGGGTCGGATTTAAGCATTTCGAACGGTTTTTCGACAGCTATTTCTTCTGGAGACTGATCAAAAATACGCTCGGCATCAGCTTGTACGAGCTGCTGGTCGGCTTTCCGGTTCCGATTCTGCTGGCTTTAATGATCAACGAGGTGCGGTTCAAATTTTATAAACGTTTTGTACAAACCGTCACTTATGCTCCGCATTTTCTGTCCACCGTCGTTCTGGTCGGAATCGTCGTCATGTTCCTGTCCCCGCAGAATGGCGTGATCAATCAGATAATCAAGCTGTTCGGCGGCGAGCCGATCGCATTCATGACCGATCCGGCCTGGTTCAAGACGGTTTACGTCCTGTCGGGAGTATGGCAGCAGATGGGCTGGAGCTCGATCATTTATCTCTCCGCTCTGGCCGGCATCGATCCTCAGCTTCATGAGGCAGCACGGGTCGACGGAGCCTCCAGGCTGCGGAGAATATGGCATATCAACCTTCCCGGCATTATGCCCACCATCGTTATCCTGCTTATCTTGAATGTAGGTTCCATTATGGGAGTCGGCTTCGAGAAGGTGTTTCTGATGCAAAACTCGCTGAACAACGAAAGCTCGGACGTCATCTCCACCTATGTGTACCGGAGCGGAATTCTCGGTTCACAATACAGCCTTTCCGCTGCGGTCGGGTTATTCAATTCGATAGTGAATTTCATTCTGTTGGTGCTCGTTAACCGCGCAGCCAAAATGATGAAGCAAACGAGCTTATGGTAGAAAGGGGGATTGTCCATGACAGCGCAAAGCACCGGCGACAGGATCGTCGGAATTATAATCAATCTATTGCTGGCGGTCGTCTCCGTTATCGTCCTTTACCCGCTGGTCTTTGTCCTGAGCGCTTCGGTCAGCAATCCCGAGGATGTCCTGAACGGGGAGATCTGGTTATTTCCCAGCTCGCTTTCGTTTACAGGGTATGAAAAAATATTTCAGAATCAGGAGATTCTGACCGGTTATCTGAACACGATTATGTATACGTTGGTCGGCACGGCGATTAATCTGGCGATGACGGTCATGGCCGCTTACCCGCTGTCGAGGCCGAATTTTGCCGGCAAGAATTTGATCACGGGGATTATGGTCTTCACCCTGTTCTTCAGCGGCGGACTGATTCCGACCTACCTCATTGTGAAGGAAATGGGAATGCTCAATTCGTTCTGGGCGCTCGTAATCCCGAATGCCGTATCGGTGTGGAACATCGTTATTATGCGGACTTTCTTCCAGTCAAGCATTCCCGGGGAGATTCAGGAGTCGGCCTCTATCGACGGATGCTCCAATCTGCAAATTTTATGGAAGATCGTTCTGCCTTTGTCGATGCCGATCATCGCGGTCATGATCCTGTTTTACAGTGTCGGCCATTGGAATGCTTATTTCAACGCGCTCATTTATTTGACCGACAGAGCGAAATACCCGCTGCAGCTATTCCTTAGGGAAATTCTCATCCAAGGCCAGATGGAGCAAATGATCAATGTCGGCGACGAATCTCACGCCAGAACCTTGATGGAGGCGGAGGCGATCAAATATGCGGTAGTCGTCATCGCCAATTTGCCGGTCCTTCTATTGTATCCGTTCCTGCAAAAGTATTTTGTCAAGGGCGTTATGATCGGAGCCCTCAAGGGCTAAACTGTACGTTTTCCATATAAAACATAAATATTAAACAAAGGATAGGAGAATCGAAAAATGCAAAGAAAGAAATGGATCACCATCATGCTGTCCTCCGTTATGACCGCGGGTCTTCTGCAGGGGTGCGGCGGACAAGAAGCAGCAGGAGGCACAACGACCGGCGGGGAGTCTGAAGCCAAGACAACGGACAACTTCAATCCGACAGGCATGCCGATCGTCAAAGAGCCGATTGAGCTTACTTTCTTTACGGGCAAGGCGGCGACCAACACGAATAACTTCGAAGAAACGTTGGTATGGAAAGAATATGCCAAGATGTCGAACATCAAAGTCAACTTTCAATTGGTTCCCTTCGAAAGCTTGACGGAGAAGCGGAATCTCGCCTTGGCCAACGGGGATTATCCGGATGGATTCTATACGGCCCGGATGCCTGCATCCGATCTGGCGAAATACGGTGAGCAGGGCGTTTTTCTCAAATTGAATGATTTGATCGATCAGCACGCGCCTAACTTGAAAGCATTGTTGGACAAGTATCCCGATTTGAGAAAAGCGTTGACAATGCCCGACGGAAATATATACTCGTTTCCTTCTTTCTACAGCCCCGAGTTCCTGCCCATGCTTATCGGCACCCCTCTCTGGATCAAGCAGGACTGGCTGGACAAGCTGAACCTTTCGGAGCCGAAGACGACGGAGGAGTTCTACCAATACTTAAAAGCGGTAAAAGAAACCGACTTGAACGGAAACGGCCAAATGGATGAAATCCCCTATAGCGGAACGGGAATCGAGCCTCTGATCGATCAGTTGAAAGGAGCTTGGGGAGTGGGCACAAGAGGCCTGGGGCATAAGTTCGTCGATGTGGATCCGGAGACGAACAAGCTGCGCTTCTTCCGTCTGGACCCGAAGTACAAGGAAGTGCTTGAATATGTCCATAAATTGTATGCGGAAGGTCTGATCGACAAAGACATATTTACGCAAAAATCGAGCGAGCTGTACGCCAAGGGCGGCAAGGATATTCTCGGAGCGACGATCAATCCGAATCCGAAAACGCAGTTTAACGGGGAAAATTACTTCGGGCTGGGCGCTTTGGAAGGTCCGCACGGAGATAAGCTGTATACCCATATCAAAGTTCCTATGGTTTGGCCGGGAGCCTTCGTCATAACGAACAATAACAAGCATCCGGAAGCGACGGTTCGCTGGATCGATTATTTCTTCGGAGATGAGGGCGCCACATTCTACTTCATGGGGAAAGAAGGCGTCTCCTATACGCAAACGCCGGACGGCAAGCTGGAGTTCGTCGATGAAATCAAGAACAACCCGGAAGGATTGACTCTGGATCAAGCTCTGACGAAATATGTAACCTGGATGGGCGGCAGCTACCCGGGATACGTTCAGGAGAAATATTTCAAAGGCTCGGAAACGCTGCCGGAATCGATAGCCGTCGGCCAGAAAGCCGAACCCGACCGGATTAAGGACCTCTGGTACAGCTTCAATTTCCTCCAGGATGAAACGGAGTTTATGCAATCCACCGGAAGCGATATTCATACGCTGATCAAGGAAATGGAGGCCAAGTTCATTACCGGAGCCGTTCCGTTCAGCGAATGGGACAGCTATGTCAAAAAAGTCGAGAATATGGGTGTGGACAAGTATTTGAAAGTGTACGAAGCCGCCTATGAGCGTTACAAAAACAGTTAATGGACGATGAGGCGCGGATAAGGTGCTATCGGGCATTAAGCAGCCGGGCGCCGATAAGATAAAGCCTATAATTGTAAAAAAAGCTCCTAACGTAGCCATCTCGAAGATGAATAACCCGGTATTAGAGGAAGCTTTTTATGCCAATAGAAATCTATATTTTCATCGTATTAACGCTGTAAAGAATTTAAAGATTCCTATGTGGTAAAAAAGGTCGGGAAGAGAACTCTCTTACCCGGCCTTTCTTATCTTGTGGTGCTGCTAGCTGTTCCTATTGGCAATGTCCAAGATCGGACGCTGCACGAAATCAAGACGGAAGCGCGTTGGCCACCTCTACGGAACGGTCCAGAAATTGCTCGATTTCTTCCCTTGTCTTGCGGAGTTTGCTTACAAAACGGGTCACTTCCCGTCCCTGACGGAAAACGATGAAGCTGGGAATACCAAGAATATTATATTTCTCGCATAGATCGGGCAACTCGTCCCGGTCAATCTCCACGAAGGTCAGCTTATCTGCATAAGCCTGTTCTACATCCGGCATGAACGGATCGATAAAATGACAGTCCTTGCACCATGCGGCCTTAAATACGGCAACCGTCGGTTTATTCTGCCCAACCTGCTCTTGAAACTCCTGCTCGGAATGAATTCGGTTCAACGCCGTTCCCTCCTTAGTATTGTCCTCGCTCATATACGCCACTGAATCTATTCCCACCCTATGGCTTAAAGCATCAGCAGTGAGCTACGGACCATTTTCCTTGTTATAGCACTTCTCCGTTCCGTATGTCAAATGGTTCACAGCATGCTTATCACAGGACAACAATCGTTACGATCCGGGAAGCCTATGCGGCATCCCTTCTCCATAACCCTCCCATTTGCTTAGGTTAAGTGAAAGCTCGATGGTCTCTGCCTCTTTTACCGCACTTGCAATAGGAGTCTATTTATTAGGAAAATGGAAAATATTAATATTTACATATATTTCAAAATGTGATATCATTTAAGTATCAAAACGAAATGACAACAATATCTTTTGAAAGGATGAGACACCATGGTTGAAAAGAAAGCTTGGAAATTTAACGCCTATCTGGGATTGGTGATTCTGGTCGCTATGTTTATCGCCAGCATCTTTTTGCTGATCCAGGAGTTTATTGTATCCGGTCTCCTTCTGTTAGCCATAGATATAATCTTTCTGATGTCTTCATTTACGGTCGTTCAGCCTAATCAGGCCAAGATCATCACCTTCTTCGGGACTTATATGGGCACCATCCGCGAGGCCGGAGTGTGGATTACCGTTCCTTTCTCCAACCGCAGAAGAATCTCCCTTCGCGTCCGCAATTTCAACAGTGCCAAGCTGAAGGTGAATGATGTGGAAGGCAATCCGATCGAAATCGCCGCGGTCATCGTCTTCAAAGTGGTCGATACGGCGAAAGCGATGTTCGATGTGGACCATTATGAGCAATTCGTGGAAATCCAGAGCGAAACGGCTCTTCGGCACGTAGCCAGCAAATACCCATATGATAACTTCATTAGCGACGGTTATTCCCTGAGAGGCAATGCCGAAGAGGTGGCCGGCGAGCTCGGGGCGGAGCTTCAAGAGCGCTTGTCCGTAGCGGGAGTAGAGGTGCTGGAAGCAAGATTGACCCACCTCGCCTACTCTACCGAAATTGCCAGCGCCATGCTGCAGAGACAGCAAGCGTCGGCCATCATTTCGGCCAGACAGCAGATTGTCGAAGGGGCCGTCGGCATGGTTCAGATGGCCATAGCCCGGCTGGAGGCCGACGGTGCCGTTACACTGGATGAGGAAAGAAAGGCGGCAATGATCAACAACCTGATGGTGGCCATCGTGTCGGATCGATCCGCAAGTCCGGTCATCAACACAGGAAGCCTTTATTGACAGGCCCTTAAATGGCACCCAAGAAAAACTTCCCGCTCAGGATCGATCCCAAGCTGTACGAAGTACTGGAACGTTGGGCCGCCGACGAGTTTCGCAGTGTTAATGGACACATCGAATTCCTGCTTCGTGATGCGGCAATGAGGGCCGGTCGTCTCAAGGAACATCGAATTCTTCCGCAGCCGCCGGAACCGGAAGCGGAGGAATAAAGCCCGAGAACGGGCATTGAGGGGCAGCTATACCTTGACAAGAATCAGAGATAAACAGCTATCGCCGTCCTTTGGACAGCGCGTTAAAAAAGATTCTTAACGGATCCCTGTAAATACCCCACAATACAAGGATAAACGGCTATCGCCGTCCTTAGGACGGGCGCGTTTACCGATGAAATATAAGAACAGGTATAGATGAAAACTTATACTTTCTTATATTTTTAAAAAGCGCGGCCCTTGATGGCCGCGCCCTTCATTTACCCTGCTTAGTCTCTAGTAATAATAACCGCCCAATCTTCCGTATCCCAATTGACTTCGGCACCGAAGGTTTCAGCGATAAAGCGAAGAGGGACGTAAGTCGTGTCTCCTTGCAGCGTGGCTACCCCTTCCATCTCCACGGGAACGCCGTCTACGGTAGCGGTGCTGCTTTCAATGGTCATCACAATCGTTTTGCCGGTCCAGATGTCGACAACGGTCACCTGCCGCTTCTCGTTATCCCACGTTACATCGGCATCAAGCTCTTCGGTTACAAAACGTACCGGAGCCATAGCTTTCTCCGTCACGGGATCGATATACGGAAGCTCATACAATTCGCCGTCTACTTCTTCCCAGATCGGCAAGTAAATATATTTGCTTTTCAGCCCCAAATCATCCACCATAAGCTTGTAAAGCGCAGAATTGGCGTCGAGGTTCTTCAGGAACTTACCCATAGTCACGCTCTCGACATTCAAACCATCCTGAGTGTTAATAATATCCGCTTTTACCGCATGGTTAATATTCCACATCTCGGACGTCGATTTGATTTTGATCGTATTCAAATCGTCATTCGACGGCTCCGGATTGTTCAGGACAAGCTCCATATCCATTTTGCGAATTTGAGAAGAGCTGTCCACATACATATCTACTTTCATGTAGTTGTTCTCGTTTAAGAACTCGTCAGCCTCTCCGGAATTTTTCATCGCCTCAATTTCTAGAGACAGCTCCGTCAATCCTTCTTTTGCCGCATTGTAGATTTCATCCACGGTAGCGGGACTAACATCGACACCATTGTCCAGACCCTCAATCTCCCCTTGCAATTCTTTCTGAACCGGATCGATTACGAGAGTAAAGATTTGTTGGATGACTTCCTTCAAGGCCTGATCGTTAGCGTTGATGTTATCAATGAAAGCTTTAAGCAGATCCAGAACTTCGCTTCCCTTGATTTCCACCTGAACCTTGGTCAGATTCGTAAAGATGCCGTCAATCTGCTCGCTGGTGTTGGAAACTTTAATATTGTCCGGATTCGGCAAATTATTGATAATGAAAGGACCTACTGCCTTCAATAGCTGCTCTTGATTATTCTCCAGCGTTTCGGACAGCCCCGCCCAGTTGATGGTCATCATCATCGGGTCTATCGAAGTATAGTCATCCAGCTTAAGATAAACCGGCTTGGCGGCTCCTTCAAATTGAACGGCTATCTCTTCTTTCGTCATGGATACGGAGAAAGGAAATTTTCCTTTACCGGTCACTAATGCCGCGTCCATAGACAGGGTGTTCCGGTCCTGCATTTTAATATTGTTCATTTCCAGCTGAAGATTGTTCAGGAAGGACAGATCTTCTCCGTCAGCCGCCCAGTCAAAATCGGATCCTCCGATCAATTCTATCGAGAAATTGGAAGTTCCTTCGTAGGAGGCAACCTCCAGGTTGTTCTGCAGCGCTTTATTCAAATCTACGCCGCCAATGGATTGACAGCCTGTCAGCACCAGCATCATCAGGCCGACGAAAGCACTCATCCATGTTATGTACCTCTTCTTCAAACCTATCCTCTCCCTCTTAGTCGATATAAATGAAGACTATTAGCTCGGTGAAAATCCCCCTCCCGGTGGACTGGATAATAGAACACTCTGCTAATCCAGCAGCGATTCTATCAAACAGGCCGCTCCTTGGCGCAGAACCGGATTCAGTCAACGACAGCAGCTCTGCCTAGAATAAAGGACCTATTGCCATCCCAAACCGGAGTCTCCATGGATTTCCACCTTACATAATAATCATATCATGCTAATTACTACGTTTAAAGAATAATAAAGATTCGGATTAGGGAAAATAAATTACGGAGGCGTATGGTGCCCGATTTTTTTTGTTTTACTTTGACCATACGCAGGTCTCGTTCCGCTTGATTAGGGTCAAAGGGAATGCGAACATACGAAGAAACGCAAGGATATACGGTTTATATCCCTTCAACCGTTCTCCAAGGTTAGCGGCCTTCGTCTTCTTCGCACTTCCTTTTTTAAGTTTAGGGAGGCCCCATTTTGTTTGGCCCTCTAGAAAAATTTCATCGTAGCGTTACAAACCACAAAAGATGTGAGAAAGTACATCTTTTTTCACGGAAAACGCCTATTGAACTAAACTGCTAGTCGCGGTAGTGGTTAATTTTGCTTCTTCGAGTTTTTATTAGCAATAATATCCAGTAGGAGACGAAGGGAGCGATGACGGTGACGGCACTTGGGGAACAGATGCAATAGAATATTATTTTTTTGGGAAGACCTATGTAGTTACATTTGTGCTCGCATTTGTGTTCGCAAATAATTTCAAATATATGGAACATACTATGAAAAAAGCACCTAACGAAGCCTCTTCGTTTTAAAGGTAGACCCCCATGCCTCTGACCGCGGCACCATCAGATGATGAAAATAGATGGATTTTCAAGGTAGCTTTTTATGCCAGTTGGAAAGTTATTCCATTTTAACGCTTTAATGAACTTAAACTTTCTAATGTGGTAAAAAACTATCATTCGCATTAAGGGGCAATGAAATGGCGGCGGAATCGAAAGGGGCGAATAAGGGAGACAGCATGTGGGCTAAAGGACTTCTGCTCGGTAAAGGAATAGCTCGCTTGATCGCGGATTCGGTCAACCGGCTGTGGCATGCTTCCGTCCGGTCCGGTGAAGCGGAAATCCCCCTGAACCTCTCCCCGGAGAGGAAACGGCAGCTAGTCTCCCGCCTGGAGGAACAGCTGAGGAAGCCCCCTGCCCATCATTCAAATAAGGCATTAAGCAGCCGGGAAAAGGAGCTGGTTCGCGAGTTACAAGAGCATACCGCCCTCCTTAACCGGAATAACCTCACGCGCACTGCCGCTTACCTTGAGTTTTACGGCAAGCACCCGGATATTCATTGGGCGCTGCTAGCTCATATGGTTTCCCGCAATGGCGGGTGGAACATGACCGATTTACGCGGGGAACTGCTTCCCCGTCTGCTGGATGAGGGGGAAATTGAATCCGTCTTCGACATGCTCGAAACGGCTAACGCCCTCATTTTTCAGGATGCCTTTCCTCAATTGCTTCTTTACGAACGCAGCCGCACATGGAACCGCCCCCTCTTTCATCTGCTGCCCTGGCTCCACGTTTCCCGCTTCATGCAGCCGATGTGGGAGCTGTTCTGGGATGAAGGCAGCTCGGCTCTGATCACGATTGCTCTAATCATCAATGAGCAGAACTATATTCAAGCCAGGGTTGCCGAGCATCCCCGCTTTCAAGACCATGCGCTGCATTCGCTCATGCGCCTGACCCAGGCCGCCACGCAGACCAACCAGATCATCTTCCCTTGCAAATCCGCTCCGGCGGAGTCTTCGGCAGTTGGCCGGGCAGCGGGAAGCAAGGCTACCGCGTCCGCGGGGCGGCCGGCAGCCGCTTATCCGGGCGCCGAAGCCGCTCCCTCCCCATCGCAAGCTGCCGATGCGATGGGCATGCCGATCCGTGCAGGGAATCCGGGGAAGCCTTGGCCGCTGTACGGCCGCGTTCTGGAGAACTTCCCCGATCTGGACGAACGGATCGAAATCGGCAAGCAGCTGTACGCGCTGCTGTTCGGCCTGCCGTCTGCCCGCGACGGCTTCCACCGCTTCGCCCGGGAAGTGCCGCACAGCGGCTCCCGGGCCGATTATTGGCCGCATCTGTTCCAGGATGCGGCCACGCGAACAGCCTTTCCGTCATCATATACGGAAAGGCTGAACGGCTGCGCGCTGCGCGAAGGCGCAAGCCGGCTGTGCAGCCCCCGGCTGCCTGCGGCGTGGCCGGATCGGCCGCTGGCGGCCCCGGAGCGGTACGACTGGTTCCGCGACCTGTCGCCGGTCGCTCACCTGTCGGCCGCCAGAGCCGGGGCCCCGGCCGAGCTGACGCGCCTGCACTGCGCGGGGCTGCGCAAGCCGGAGCTCGCGATCCTCGCGCGCGAGCTCATCGATTGATGGCCGCAGAGAACTTGCGGACCAGCTTCTGCACTGGCCCCGGCAGGTTGGCCAGGTCGTTCTTCGTCACGATGCGGAAAGTGAACAGCAGCAGCGGATAGAGCGCGATGACCACCAGGCACGTGACGGCCGCATTCAGGAAGTAGTCGAGCTTGGCCGGGAACCAGGTGACGTAACGGTACATTAACCGCTCGACCCCGGCGCCCGCGGCGATGATGATGGCGGATGCGGCAATCAGCCGGATCCAGCGCGGAAGCCCCAGGATTACGAACGGAACCTTGCCCTTCAGCGTCCGGAAATTCAGCAGCATCATCACGATGAAGCAAAGGGCCGTTGACAGCACGACTCCGTTGATGCCCAGCCATGGGGCAAATACGAAGCTGCCCCCCAGCTTGACGGCCAGGCCGATGAGGACATGGAGAATCAGCGGCCGCATGGCGCCGATGCCCATCAGAATGGCTCCCGATGTCTGCATCATAATTTGGAACAATGCGGTAGCCGTCAGCAGCGCAATGATCAGCGTTCCGTTCTCATCCGGAAACAGCGTGCCGTTAATCGGCCTCGCAGCGACAGCAATAGCGAGCACGACCGGCAGACCGGTCAGCACCGAAATTTGCATCGCTTTGGCGGCTTGCTGCCGGACCTGAGGTAAATCATTGCGGGCATAGGCTGCCGATACGATAGGGACGATCGACTGGCTGAGCGCGACTGCCAGAATGATCGGAATCCCGGCCAGAGACTGCGCCCTCCCCGTCAAGACACCGAGCTCAATCTTGGCCTGCTCGGCGCCGATCAAATTCTGCAGCAGCGGAATGACCGTCGAGGTATCGATAAAATACACCAAGGGTACCGCCATCGAAAACAGCACAATAGGCACCGACAGCCGAAAAATCTGCCCGTAAATCGTGCGATAAGGAAGCGGCTTTTGCCGGAAGGAAGCATTCCTCCTTATTCCTTGAGACGCATCCTTCTCCCTGAGCAGTTTATAGAACAGAAGCAGGACGAGGAATGCCCCGACACTGCCCATCACTCCTCCGAAGGAAGCCCCGGCTACCGCCCAATCATGCCCCCAGCCGATAGCCAGAAGCAAATAGGCAAGTCCGACCGCCGTAATCAGCCTCAGAATCTGCTCTATGACCTGGGACAGTCCGTTCGGCATCATCCTCTGCCTTCCCTGGAAATAACCGCGCATCATTGCGATAAGCGGGAAGAGCAGCAAAGCGGGAGCCAGCGCCCTTATAGCCAGCGCGGCGGACGGGTCCCCTGACATTTGGGCATAGGAAGGGGCGATCAGAATCAGCAGAACGGTCATGATCAGACCGGCCACTACGGCAAACTGTACCGAGGCGCGAAAAATCCGGTCGGCTTCGGCATGCCGCCCAAGCTCCGTCCGCTCTGATACCATTTTGCTTAGGGCGCTAGGAATGCCTGCCGTAGCTATCGTTAGAAGCGGAGTATAAATATTGAACGCGATCGAGAACGTAGCCATCCCTTGGTCGCCTATCAAGTAAACGAGAGGAACCCTTTGGACCACGCCGAGCACACGCGCAACCAGGGCGGCGACAGCAAGGATGAGGGTTCCTTTAACTAATGAATCCTTGGACACTTGCAACCCTTCCCCCAATTAAGGTTTAGACGATTAGCCAGATGATGAAGAGGAAGATCATCAGCAGCTGAAGCAGAACTTTAGCGACAACGCTTGAGAAAAATCCGACGACAGAGCCGATTCCGGCTTTCCCCGCCTGCTTCCAGTCCGCCCCGGCAATCAATTCCCCGATGAAGGCTCCCACGAACGGACCGAGAATCAGCCCGGCGACCGGGATAACAAACGGACCGATCATAATCCCGATAGTGCTGCCAATGACCGAAGCCTTCGTCCCCCCGAATTTTTTGACCCCGAGGGCACTGATCATATAATCAGCCACCAGAATGGCCACCACAATCGCGGTCTGTATAGCCCAGAACCAGAAGCCGAAAGGCTCGAAGCTGAAAAACCAGCCATAGACAAAGAACGCAGCATATACCGCCAGCACGCCAGGAAGCACGGGAATTACCGTACCGAGCATGCCGACTACAAACAATGCGATTATCAGTATCCAGCCCACTATAGCCATGGCTATTCCCCTTACCTTTACTTAGGATTTTGAGGCTTAATCCTTGAACTTCAACTTTTCTCCGGATCCGGGCTTCCGCTTCGTTCCTTAAAGTCGCCGAATTTCTTAAAGCCCGAATATGTACTTCTGAATCGCCTTGGCGACCCCATCCTCTTCGTTCGAAGCGGTAACCGCATCCGCCTCTCTTTTCAGTTCCTCCTGGGCGTTCTCCATCGCGATTCCGAGACCGACCTGACGGATCATCTCCAGATCGTTAAGACTGTCCCCCATCGCAATCACTTCCTCCATCTTCACTCCCAGCAGGCCGCATACCTCTCTGATTCCACTTGCTTTGCTGATGCCGCGGGGATTCAGCTCCAGATTCGAAACATGAGAGTTGGTTATTTCCAAATTGCCCCATTCCTCTAATTTGCTGCGAATCTCGGCCAGCTTAACATGATCCTCGGTAAACAATCCGAACTTGAGCCACTGCTCCGACTCCAAATCCGAAGTCCATTTATCTTTATTATATAAGCCCCCCACTGTATAACCCCAATACCATACATCATATTCCAAGGCCATTTGGTGAAGCTGTTGAACCCAGCTCGTTTGGAGCGGAGTCCTGCTCAGAAGCTCCTGCGGAGACTTCCAGACTTCTCCGCCGTTGACGGCAACCATCGGGGAAGTCAATCCTAAATCCTCAACATAAGGGGAAATATTCTGAACCCCTCTCCCTGTAGAAAACATCACCGTAACCCCGGCTTCGATCGCTTGGTTAACCCATTTGCGGTTTTCCTCGGAAATCGTCTTCTCTTCTGTCAGGAATGTACCATCCATATCCAACGCAATCAGTTTGTACGCAGCCATCTCTCTCCTCCGACACGTTTAATATTTTATGAATTAGCCGCAGCATAGGAAGTGCCCGGCTTCTCCAGCATATAGGAAGCATGCCACAATGCAAATACATAGATCACCCAAAGTCTCCGGGCATAGTCCCCTTCTCCTTTGCGGTGCTTCAGCGCCATTTGCTCTACAGTCGTCAGATTGACCAAATCCCCTATTCCGCTGGCCTTCACTTGCTCCAGCACCATTTCACCCCGACTGCCCTTGAGCCACTCCCTCATCGGCACCGGAAAGCCCAGCTTCGGCCGGTTGAGGATGAAGTCCGGGATAATTCCTTCCATCGCTTTGCGGAAAATATATTTCGTGGTTCCCTGCCCCAGACGATAATCGACCGGAATTTTGCGCGTCAGCTCGAACAGCTCCTTGTCCAGGAACGGAACGCGCAGCTCCAGGGAATGGGCCATGGTCATCTTATCCGCCTTCATAAGAATATCGCCCGGCAGCCACAGGTTCATATCGATATACTGCATCCGGGTTACCGGGTCCAGGTGACGGGTCTTGCTGTAGAACTCAGCCGCTATTTGCACGGGCTTCTTGTAGTTATCCAGCAGGGAGCCGCTGGCGCGGACAATTTCCGCCTTCATGTCCTCGGTGAATATTTTCGCATTTCCCAGGAAGCGTTCTTCGAGAGGAGTCGTTCCCCTCAGCAAGTAGTTCCTTCCGGGCATCCCCGCAGGCAGCTTGTCTACAAGCTGATGAAGCAGCCTCTTAAGGGGCAAGGGCAGCCAGGAGATCGGACGCAAAGACAACGGTTCCCGGTAAATGCGGTAGCCTCCGAACAGCTCGTCCGCTCCTTCGCCGGACAATACGACTGTTACATGTTCCCTTGCGAGCTGCGCCACATGATAGAGGGCGATCGCGGATGGGTCGGCTACCGGTTCATCCTGATGCCAAATCGCTTTCGGAACCGATTCGAAGAAATCCTTCTCCGATATCAACTTGGAATAATGCTCGGTCCCCAGCGCTTCCGCTGTCTCCCGGGCAATGGTCGTCTCATTGTTGGCCCCTTCGAAACCGACCGAGAAGGTCCTTATCGGCTCGATGCTCCGCATGTGAGCGGCAATGGCTGTGGAATCAATCCCGCTGGACAGGAAACAGCCTCTCTCCACATCGCTCTGCATATGATGAACGACCGAATCCTTCAATCGTTCGCGGATCTCCTCGACGTAATCATCGAACGGCCTTGACACCGGCTCGAACATCGGATCCCAGTAACGGCTCAGCTTAATGGTTCCGTCCGGCCGCACCGTAATCGTATGACCCGGGGGCAGCTTGCGGATGCCCTGGAACATCGTCATCGGCTCGGGGACATATTGGAACGTCAAGTAATTCAGGAAAGCCTCGGTCTCCACGGAACGGCGCGTTCCGTCGGCCGCGAGAATGCTTTTGATTTCCGAGGCGAACAGAAATTGATTCGGCCCGCAGGAATAATAGAAAGGCTTGATGCCGAAATGATCGCGCGCCCCGAACAGCTGTCTCTTCTTGCGGTCCCAGATGACAAAACCGAACATCCCGCGCAGCATCTTGACGCATTCCGGGCCATACTCCTCATACAGATGAACGATGACCTCGGTGTCACTCTGTGTCCGGAACTGGTGTCCCTTGCTCTGAAGCTGCTGACGAAGCGCTTTATAGTTATATATCTCTCCGTTAAAGACGATCCAGACCGATTCGTCCTCGTTAGTCAGAGGCTGATGGCCTTCCTGCAAATCAATAATCGACAGTCTGCGAAAGCCTAACCCTATTCCCGGATCCGTCCAGAATCCCGAGTCGTCCGGTCCCCGGTGAACGATTACATCGGTCATTCTGCGCAGCAATTGTTCTGACGGTACTTCTTCTGTAAAATACATCGCTCCTGCTATTCCGCACATGTGGTACACTCTCCAAACTTATATGGCTGTTTAAGTAATTAATAGCTCCATTTCAGCATCAATGCCCCAAGATGCGCCCGCATCTTAAGGCAATTGAAGATCAGATACCGATGACTTAGTATACCATACCTTAACGCCTTGCGGAAACGAACGGCCAAAAAGTTCAGACACCTCCTGCATCTAAACGCGGCTCCCGGTGCTGCATGGTGCTGCATGGTGCTGCATGGCGGCAGCCGACCACATGCGTCGCGGTCTGCGATGCTTAAGTAATACGGTATGGTTCTCCCCTAGAGGACGCCGACAATTACGGAACCTGCCTTTACGCGGCGCGTAAATCTGCTTCCGGTCAGCTTATTTATACAGGGTTAAGGCTGCAACCGCTGCTCCCGCCCCTCCTAACCACATAGCACCCGCTGCGGTCAGGACCAAATAAACCATGCTTATGATCAAGCGCTGCAAGGAAGAATTAAGTCTTCTTCCGCTCATTGATCCTCTCCTCCTGTCTTCCATTAGTCATAAAAACATATTGCAAGCTGCGGAGCTTGAAATGCGGGGCCTTCCGGCATATTGCAGGCCGCATGAATGCCTTGAACGATCCGATTCTGATCCGGCATCTCTCACAGCCTCTATTTAGGCGATCCACAAAACATTTTACCTAGGGCAACATTTAGTGTAAAAAAAACTCCTAACGGAGCCTTTTCGAAGACGAATAACCCGGTTTTAAAGGTAGCTTTTTATGCCAATTAGAAAGTTGTTCCATTTTAATGCTTTAATGAACTCAAACTTTCTAATGTGGTAAAAAAGCAGCGGCCTTTCTTTACCCTATGCGTCCCGCCTGCAAAAGGTGCAAGGTGAGGGCACAGGGCAGAAAGCCCGCCTCTAAAGGATTCTACTCTATAACGGCCGGTCCCTTCGGAATACCGTCCAGGCCGATGTATTGATCGTATGCATCGAAAATTTTTCTGGCGATCGGCGCGGCCCCGTAAGCCCCGAATCCTCCTTCGGGAACGACCACCGCAACGGCCAGCTTCGGTTTGTCGGCGGGAGCATAGCCGATAAATACCGCATTATCCACGTGCTTTCGGGCAATTTCCCACTCCGACGTACCGGTTTTGCGGACGTAGGTGTAAGGAACTCCGTCGAACCCGTCCACCTTACTGGTCATCCCTTCCTTGATCACCTTCCAGTATTCATCGGGGAAGCTTACTTCGTTAAGCAGCTCGGGCTCCACCTTCTCCACGAGTTCGAAGTCATAGGTCGTAATCCGGTCCACGAAGAGAGGCTTGTACCGCTTTCCTTTGTTGGCCAGCATCATCGTATACTGCGCAAGCTGAAGCGTCGTATAGCGGGCTTCCTGTCCGAAAGAGGCATTGATTAGCGGAAATTGCGCCTGCAGTTTCTTGGCGGTTTCGTAATAATAGTAATCTCCCTCGATTTCACCGGGCAGGCCGCTTCCGGTAGATACCCCGAGCCCGAATTGCGTCATATAGGAGTGCCAGACGTCCAGAGGATCTTTAACTTTGGTATATAACTGGTTCCCTACTCTTTCGGCCACGAATGTATTGGAGGAGACTTGCAGAGCCCGTGCGGGAGAAATCGGACCGTAGGCCCGGTAATCCGAATTTCGGACTTTGGCGTTGTTATTTTTACCGTAAGTGAAGATTCCCCGGTCATTATACCTTTCGTTGGGTGTAATCAATTTCTCGTTCAGGCCGACCAGCACGGTTAGCGGTTTAAGCACCGATCCTGGAGGAACTAGCGATGACGCAAATTTTCCTACCTGATCGTCCGGAACATCCGCGTACCGTTCTCGTATCGTCCCGTTTGTATACCGGTTCTGGATAGCGTTCCAGGCCTCCGTTGAAATCCCCCCGGTCCATACATTCGGATCATAATCAGGCATACTCGCCATGGCCACTACCTTGCCCGAGTCAACCTCTATGGCAACGGCATATCCGGCCTTCGCATTGCGGCCCTTGGCATAAGTTGCATTCGGGGGATGCTTCTGTAGAAGCTCCAAATGGTCCGTGATCGCCTGCTGGGTTGCCAGCTGCACCTCATTATGAATCGTCAGGAACAGGTTGTTTCCCTTGACCGGAGGTGTAATTTCCACATGTCCGACAATTTGCTCCCGGCTGTTCACAGGATAGGTGCGCACCCCGTTCTGGCCCCGCAGCACGTCCTGATACATCAATTCCAACCCGTCGAAACCGACATATTCATCCTTCAAATAGTCGCTGTTCTCCTCTTTGTACCGGTCCAACGATTTCGACTTCTGATTTATCGCCGTAGAATAAGGCCGCAAGTATCCGACCAACTGCACGGCAATTTGCCTCGGGTCGTATACACGGGTGCTTTCCTCCTCGACCTCAAGCCCCTTCAATTCGTCGCGATGTTCCGAAATATAAGCAATCTCATCCCGGGTCAGTCCGGATTTAATCCGCCTCGGCCAGTAGGTATAGGCGGGGTCCTTTGACTTCTCGCCGTTGATGTCGAAGCCGACATCCATCCTCTCGATGATTTCCTCCGCGGTCATCGGTTCGACGGACGGATCGCCGAAGCGGACGAAAATTTCCTCCAGCTTTTTGGCCAGCTCAATTTTTTCCTCTTTGGTCTGACCGGGCTCAATCCGGTAAGATACCGATTGTGTCGACGTTGTCGAAGCGATCGGCGATTCCTCCCGATCATATATATTTCCACGAATCGGTGAAATCGAAATATTACGGCTCAAATTTCTCTTTTCCCATGCTGTCAGCTCTTCCCCTTGAACAAACTGAAGAATGGCCAGCCGAACAATAAGGATAGAGAACAACAGAAAAATACAGAAAAAGAACACATTAATACGGATCGAAAACCCTATTCGCTTCTTAATCTCCCTTTTTTGTGTCTCTTCCACTTCCGGAGTAATATCCATACTTGCCCATCCTTCCTAAAAAGTGTGGTGATTGAATGAACATTTTGCGCCCAGTTTGGATTTCCCATACGGTTAACGTCCCGGTCCGCCGCTTGAACAGTCTTCCCGCCATTTCCGTTCCAAACTTTCCGCATGCTCCTCTGTCTCACCAGACTTCCTAAACCGATCCTCACCAGTTATGCTTTTCCTACCAGTTTAACATATTTGACGGCACAAAAAGAAGCCTTGACCCGTGTTCGGCCAATAACCCTTCCCCCCATCCCCCAAGCTATAATCTTCTCCTGGATCCACCGGCTTGTTTTCACCATCAGATGGTGCGGCCAAGCGGCCTGCATGGGCGTCTAACTGTATTTCATGCAGGTAAATTGATGCAAATGGCGCAGAGTGACTAAACTAGATGGAAAAACTACATTTAAAATGGAGGTTTTTTGCTGAAATCGCCTTTTTTGCACAAACTAGCTGCAGTTTTTCCACTTAGTTACCAACTTTCGCTCCAGAGGGGCAAACTAGATGGAGTTTTTCCAGTTAGATGCGCCATTCCGTTTGCTCGGCACCAGCAGAAAATGAAAATAGACGGATTTTCAAGGTAGTTACCGACTTTCGCTCCAGAGGGGCAAACTATATGGAGTTTTTCCAGTTAGATGCGCCATTCCGTTTGCTCTGTATGAAATTTCGTACAAATTAGTTGTGCATATGGCCCGAAGGATTAACGATACCGGTCGGAAGATCAGGTTAATCCGCGACGAAAAGCTCGCAGTTTTTTTGTTTTTTACAGCAACATTTGCTATTATTCGACGTAAGTATTAATAGGTTGCTAGTTTTCCTACACCAAGAATAATATTAATCAGAAAGGATTTCTATTACATCATGAAAGATTTATCGTATGTTCCTGCCGATTCCTCTGTCGCAACGAGCACCTCTGTCCCGGCTAACAAGGAAGCCAGAAAACCGCTGCGCAAATGGCTGGTTTGGTCCGCTCCCATACTTGTGTGGGCGCTGCTGTTAGTGGGCAGTTTTTTCTTGGCCAAGCATTACATAAACGGGCTGCAGCAGCAAATGATTCAGATTCAGACCAGTGCCGAAGACTTGAACCGTACAGTTACGGAGCTACATACCCAGTTAGGTGAACATAAGGAAAGCCTGGCCCAGCTCCAGAGCCAGTTTGATCATGTGCAGAGCGATCTGGAGGCGGTGAAGGAAGAGCTTTCGCTCGCCGGCAGCACGTTAACTTCCTCCGATCAGACGAGACAAGCTCTCAATGAACGGATCAGCGACTTAAGCAAGGAGCTGGAAAATCTGCGAAGCTCCATTACTAAGCTGGAGGAAGCTGCCCGTGCGTACTAGAATTCATGTGGCGCTGGGGTTGTTTGTGTCTATGCTGGCGGCCTTCTTTTTCGCTTTTTTGTTCTCTAATCCGCTGCATGATCAAACTATGCACGCAGCCCAAGCGCTGGAACCTACCAAGCAGACACTGGGGAGTATGCTGCATGATATGACGGCCATTGAGCAGAGTTACGAGGCTATGGGGGCAACAGCTTCACAAGCGGCGGGTCACTTAAGCGAGAGCCGCCAAGCGCTTGCCGAGCTGATTGAATCCGTATCAACCCAAACCGCAATCGATGAAGCACAGAGGCAGGCTGTAGACCAATTGGTGGCCACCAGCCAGCAGCACGCGAAGGAAACGGAAGATACCTTGGATCAGATCCTGACCAATATGCTTGGCGAACCGATCGGACAATCCTTCGGCGAAAGATCGACGGTCAAAGTTTTCTCGTTGAAGGAAGCCGGATATAGAGGGTATATGGCCAAGGTCAAGCTGCATGATCCGAGCGCGGTCAAGCTGGTGCTGTCCAATGACAAGGTCGGGGACAAAGGCGAGACTACCAGTCAGGCCGGTCGTCGAACAGGTGCCGTATTGGCCATTAACGGCGGCGGCTTCGCCAGAGAGAACGGGCTGCTCTATCCGATTGGCATTACGGTGGTAGACGGTGAGATCAAAACATTTTACCGCACCGACCTGAGCTTTATCGGGTTTGATAATAACGGAAAGCTCGTAGGCGGTGAAATTACGACCGAAGAACAGATTAAGAAATTGAACGTGATGCAGGGAGCAACATTCGTTCCTTCCCTGTTGAAGGACGGGGAGAAGCTGACGATACCCAGCGCCTGGAGGAACAAAAAAGAGCCGCGCACCCTGATCGGACATTTTTCTAACGGCGACCTGCTTTTCATCGTAATTGACGGAAGGCAAAAGGGCTACAGCGAAGGGGTAACGTTGGAAGAAGCACAGGACAAGCTGCTTGAGTTCAAGGTCCGCGATGCCTATACGCTGGATGGAGGCGGCTCCAGCGCGTTTTACTACAACGGCAAGCTGCTCAACAGCCCTTCCGACGGACGGGAAAGACGGCTTCCTACCAATTTCGTCGTGCTGCCTTAACGGGTATGCCGTGTTGCGCTATCCCCAAGCTCCCGATTCTTCATGTAAAGGTGGATGACCGGAACATTATGCTTCCGGCTCCACCTTTTCTTCTTCGCAAGCATCTTCTCCAAACAGGATGCTTAAGCATCCTTCACGTGGGTTTCGTAGAAATTCGGCGGATTGAACCAATTGCCGCCGCTCGATACCCAGGTTGCGTCCAACGGCACCCATTCCCCCTTCTCGGACAGAAACACTTCGTTCCAGGCATGCGGCCCATAGCTGCCCCGGCCGTCGTAGCCGAGACCGGTGACCACCTTGACCTCCAATCCGACAGAACGGCCCATAACCGCATACAATCTGGAGTAATCGATACAGACTCCCTGTCTGCTGGCGAACGTATCCTCCGGTGTCTGCTCCTTCCATATCCGCTCTTCTTCGTAAAGTCTGACTTTCTCATGATCATAGCTTACGCGAGTGCCTACCCACTCGTATAAGGCCCGGGCTTTTTCCTCATCCGTATCGGCGCCGGCCGTCACTTCTTTCGCAGCCGCCAGCACATCGTCGGGAACATTGGCGTCCAGCACCTCATATTTCCGCTGCAGAATGCCGTTTAACTCCGCTTCCACCGCTCTCGTGAACACCGGCAGCTGCTCCTCCAGAAACCCTCCTGCCACCGGTTGGATGACTTCCTTCGCGCCTTTCTGATAGATTCCCGACCCTTGAATATATTCAGTGAAAGACGAGCGAGGGAACAGCACCGTCACGACAAACAAGACGGCAATAAGCAGAACCGCCCTTCCCGCCCCAGTCAACAAACCGATCGCTCCCCCTGCCAGACTGCTTAACCAGGCAAAGAAGCCCCCCTTCCTGCGGGATGCTGCCGACGGACTGCCCCCATAAAGCTGGTACAGCGCCCATGTCAACAATTGCTTGCAAATCAAATAGACCAGCAGGAAAATAAGCCCCGACCGCATTAACGAAAAATCCCGGATCCCGGTCACCGCCGTATAATAGAGCTGATGAAAGTAACCAAGCTTCTCATTCGGAATAACGATTTGTCTGGCGATCAGCCAATCCCTCACAACCGGCGACAGCCAGTTCATCAGCTTCCAGGCGGCCACGACGCTGGCCAGAGTCATTAACCCCTCCAACAGAAAGAAAGTCAACTGCCGGGCCGAGCCTGCCGCTCCCCTCCTGGCTCCTTGAAGAACAGACAGCGCTATGACGGCTCCAATGAGGACGGATATAAGATTGTATGTGGAAATGGTTTCGAAAAAAGAGGTCATCTCGGTCCCCCGTCCATACCTTTATCTCTAGTGGCAGGCGAATGTTCGGAGATCATGCTACTGTGATTTAGCCTGCTCGATGAAACCTTCGATGAGGTCGTTCATCGGGAGGCTGAAGCTTTGGCCGAGGAAGGTAATCTTCGCTTCCTTGGAATTCGGCTTGACATCCACCTGAATATTTTTGGTCGTTACCGTATACGAGCCATCTTCATTGAGCTTATACTTCGCCTCTTTCGCTTCGGAGGCCATAGCCTTCATCGCTTGCTCCTTCACGCTTTCCGTAATCGTGCTGCCGATGGTCCCCGCGAATTCTCCAATCTGATCCTTGTAATTCATTCCGTAATACAATATCGCTGCAATAATCAATAGCACAACAATCCATTTAATCACTGTTTTTACCAATTTAATCACTAAAAATAACACGACAATAGCAATCAGGATAATAAACCAGCGTTCCTGCAGAAATAACATCCACTGCTCCATCTCGGCTCCCCTTTCGTTCTATAGATTATTACAAATCTTCCATCCCTCTGATTATTCCTATCTTACAATATTCGGATGCGGTTATTCATCTCTTTTCTTCCTCAGCTCCTCCAGCTTCTCGCGAATTTCCTGTTCCCTATCGGGTTTGATTCCGGAATAAGTCCGCCGCAATCTCCATAGAGCAATAAGAACGGCTGCCAAAAGCAGGATAATCATCCATCTGTTCATAGAACTCCCCTCCTATTTGGGCATATGTTTGTACCAAGCAGCGTACAAGTAAAGGGAGACCTGCCATTACACAATGATTCAGGGGGTGGCTTTAACATGAAAACGGCCATATGGCTGTATTTATTTATTTTCGTCGCCTTTTTCGATTTGCACGCACAGTATCCGATTTTATCTCCGTTCGCCCTATCGTTGGGCGCAACACCGTCGTTCATCGGCCTGATTCTGGGAGTCTACTCTATTACCCATCTTCCCGGGAACCTGCTGGCCGGGTATGGGGTCGACCGGTACGGCAGCAAAAAATTCCTCGTTGTCAGCCTAATTGCGGCAGGCTTCCTGCTGATCTTCCAGGCGCGTGTAACCGCCCCATGGGAGCTGTTGGTCATCCGCTCCATCAGCGGCTTCGTTCTCGCATTCCTGTCTCCCGCATGCTTGGCCATGCTGGCCAAAATTGCCCGGGATCAAATTCATCAGGGCAAATTAATGTCGGGCAACGGGCTGGTTCATACGTTGGCTTCCGTAGTTTCTCCTGCGGCAGGGGCCGTGCTTGTGGCCAAGTTCGGGTTCACCGCCTCTTTCTCCATACTGGGCTGGGGGTTGGTTGCCACCGGCATATTGGCTATTTTCGGCCTCAAGGAGCCGGGGGTGATCCACGAGAAAGAAGCGGTTGCCGCCGTAGCCAACGTCCGGGCGCAGCCGGAAGCCGAATCCATTCCCTGGTTATTCTTCCTCATCCCGTTAGGCATGTCCTGCGCACAAGGAATTTTATTTTTTGAATTGCCGCTTATGCAGTCTGTCCAGGCTTCCATCCTGACCTCGGGCATCCTGTTTTCACTCGTCAGCCTGGGAGCTCTGCTCACCCTGAGTCTGCTGTTTCTGAACCGGTATTCCGCCTACATCCGAACTTTGTTGGGTTGTCTCGGGCTGGCCATGATTTTCTTCGGCATGTCGGTCAACTGGTCTATTCCCCTTTATGTTTCCTTGTTTCTAATTGGAATGGCTAAAGGGATCATCCTCCCGTCGATCTCCACCCTCCTAGCCAATATTACGAGCAGAAACCGATATGGTCGCGCCTTCTCCCTGTTATCCATCGCGTTCTCGATCGGCGCCTTCCTGGGTCCGATACTTGCCGGGCAGCTCCGGCTGGAGGTGTCTCCCTATTTTATCGCCTTCCTGTCCTTAATGATAGGCATTACCCTATTGCCTCTAGGCCGCATCCGGCCGGCCATCAGCACCTGACAGGCCCCTTGGCGAACAAGCGATCATGCGGTGGCCGGAATAAAGCTTCATATCTCTTCGGGGAAATTCGTAATTCATCGGGCAGGGCCGGCAGCTATGGTGCGTCCGCCCCACTGTCACGGCATTCTATTCAAGAGTAAGGTTATGTTTTTATCGGAATGAACCCTCTATAATTTTAGCTTCCGCTCCACACAAGAAAAACTTCTGCCGACACTTGAGGCAGAAGCTTTTTTCATTGGCGGATACACGGATCTCCGGCTTTATCTAAACTGATAAGAGTCTGACATTCCGAAGGAAAGCGTGAGCTCACCGCCATTTTCCACCAAATCCGCCCCCTCCTCTTTAGCACTGCAAATCACATTGTAGATAGAACTGACACCGATGTATCGCTTATACACCTCATCATCAAATTGACCCGTACTGAAGTCCTCGAACAATGCATCATAAATCATATAATAGCTGGCAAGCTGAGTCCGATAAACGCTGAAGGCCTCTTCACCCCTGAACAACAATAGTTCCTCTTTATAGGTGAGCGTATCGAAGGCATGCTCCGCACAAATTTCCGGCAGGAAGGAATACAGCTCCTGCGCCAAGCTGGCATCCTGCAAGCGCTCAACCAGCCGGTCCGGATATTCGTCATACTTCTCCTGCGTATCGCACTCCATGAACATATTAACCGCTGTCCTAGTGGCGGCGGCAATTTGATCGGCCTGGTAGGGATACGGTGAGTATGTCTCCTCGGACTGCAGCAGGAAAATAAACTGCTTTTGCGAAGCAAAGCCTTCTACCTGCCACTTGCCGGCCATTTCTGCCACGATTTGCCCCAATTCGGGGCTTGGAATATTATTAATGCGGCATTCGCCGGTAATGGTATCGCCATTTTTCACGCCATAAATTTTAATATAACAGAGCTTCTGGTTGCCAACGCGTTTCGCAATCCCGTCCTTGAGCGCTTCCCAATAAGGAGTATTGCGCATTTCAGCGGATGATTCGCCCACACCGATGATATCGCTCTTATATACCTTCCAACGATGGGCCGTGTCCCCGTAAGTCGTATGGAGCTCGTCGGGGTTCCTGTCTTTCTCCATGGATGCGATCCCCTGCATTAACGTAAAGGCAAAGCCGCCGATGGCCATGCCGAGAGCATTATGGGCCCCGCTGCCGATGCCAGCGGAGGTTTCATAGATATCGCGATCCCATTTCGGCGAGCTTAAATGAAACTGGAGCAAAACGGACTGCTCCGACCATTGGGCTACATGAGGACGGATCGTAAGCTTCCATTCCGGAATATAGATATGATCCCCCTCTAGCACCTCCTCCGCTTCATAAATCCCTCTCATTCCGCGGTGCAGAAGGAAGTGCAAGGGGTCCTCAATTTTCTCGTCTTCCCTATCCAACCAATCTTCTCTACCCTTGCTCATCTTTTGCCGTTTCCTCCTTGGTCCGTGCCGGTTTCTATCCAAGAATACCACAACTATTCTCCGGTAATCACCATGAGCGGAGCTCGTTTTTTCCAAACCATTGTCGTCTGCTGATTTAGGGCGGGATATTTACCTATTTTCCCGCCTTCTGGGTATTTGCACAGCCAAGGGCGCTTTTCCTACATACACTGTATTGTCGATGACCTACCGGTCCTGAAAGGGGTGCATAGCATGAGTGCCGGCTTCTGGACTTCAACAGGCACAATTCTCGTCCTGTTCATCTTGTTAGTGATTGTATCCTGCGCTTTTATATGATGATTATGATTCCTTAATCGCATACTCCTCCCAAATTTCTTTAACCGGCTTGAAGGCTCTATGCTTTCAGGCCTTTTTTCGTTTTCCGGCCCCCTAACAAGGGGTAGCGGATCGGTTCAAACGAAGTCGATCGGAGCGGAATTTCCGTACCGGGGCATCGCGCCATGGCGTGGAGCGGCCCAGCGGACGGCGTTAGCCAGAACTTTCAGTACGTCCGGATGATGGTATGTGGGAACCTCCTGGTGTCCGGGACGGAAATAAAATATTTTGCCTCTGCCTCGCCGATAGGTCACTCCGCTCCGAAATACTTCCCCGCCGGTAAACCAGCTGACGAAAATAAGCTCGTCTGGTATCGGAATGTCGAAGTGTTCCCCGTACATCTCCTCATAACCGATATCTATGTAAGAACCAATGCCTTCGGCAATCGGATGGGAAGGGTCAATGACCCAAATCCGTTCCTTGTCATCCGCTTCCCGCCATTTGATCTGGCAGGTCGTTCCCATAAGCTTGCGAAACGGCTTGGAGTTGAGGGCGGAATGCAGCGCGATAAACCCCATCCCGTCATAAATCCGGGAACAAACCCGCTCCACTACTTCGTCCTGCACCAGATGATTACGGGCATGCGACCACCAGAGCAGCACGTCCGTCTCCTGCAGCACCTCTTCCGTCAGCCCGTGCTCCGGCTCCTCCAATGTTGCCGTACGTATGGAGAAGTCCGGCTCTATCCGCCCGATGCCTTCGGTGATCGCCGCATGAATTCCCTGCGGATAGATTTCCGCGACATTGGCATGCTTCCTCTCATGTACAAACTCATTCCATATTGTCACCCGAATGGTCATGTCGGCCGCCTCCTATTCCCTTCCAAGTACGATGTTCACCGGCCGGTTCTCCCGATGCGACTCGTTCGCGTAATGAACAATGGCCTGCGTCTTCAAATAATCTCTACCGCTCGTTTCAAATTCCGTTCCGTCCCTTAGCCCGCGCAGAAAATCGGCCAGCGCACCGGGGGAATCCACATCGCGGTAATCGTTGATAACCGTTACTTCGCCGTCCCGCACTACCCGGATCTCCTGATTGGCCACAAGCACGGCGCCCTCGCTTCCTTCTATTCGCCAATGACCGCCCCACTCCGTCTCCGGCCCCCTTGCGGAAATAGACCCGGTGAAGGCTGCCATGATCCCGCCGTCCAATTCAAGCTGGGCGTTCATGGCCAGACACTCGCTGTCCGTTCCCCAATGTCCGATCGGATTAAACAGGCGGGCATAAATTTTCCTGCCCTCGCGGCCGCTCAGATAGCGCATAAGATCGAAATGATGAACGGCAATATCATCCAGCAGACTGACGGAATAATTCCGCTGAACATTGTGATATCTGTAAAAGCTGACGTCCATGGTGGAAACGGCGCCGATCACACCCGATTCCAGCACTTGCTTTAATTTGCGCATATAGGCAAACCTTCGGTAATTTTCAGCAATCATGAACGGAATTCGCTCTCTCTCCGACCTGCCCACAATGTCCACCGATTCCGCATAATCGAACGCGATCGGCTTCTCGCATAACACCGGAAGCTTATGGTCGAAAGCTATCGTGTTGATTCGCGTATGAACCTGCGGCGGGGTGACGTTAACGACAAAGTCGGGTTGTTCTTTCCCGATCGCTTCCTCCAGGTCGACGTACAACGGCACACCATCATCGGCCTTGCTCCGGTTATTCGGGTCGGTCTCCACAACCGCCAGCTCCAGTCCTGCCTGGCGGATCCGCTTGTACCACCCGTATCCGGCACTTCCCAGTCCAACCAAAATCGCTTTCAATCTTGTACTCCTCCTCACCATGTCGAATGGCGTTATGGGCCATCCGGTTTCTTTCATTCTATGTATGTAACCGCTTAAATTCCCCGTCGCGTTTCGGATGCTCCTGGCCTTAACCTCTATTCCCACCGGTCGAGTAATTGCCGGCTGACTATAATTTCATTTTGGCAAAACGAACAACGGCAGGAAGCTTCAAGGGCGAAGGTTGATAGTTACAAATAGTATAACAGAGATTGCCCTTCCCGTTTACAAATATTAACTTTCTAATACCGGACAGTCATAAATTCAAACGATTCCGACGAAATATTCATTCCACAGTGCTGTCGGCATTCGCCCAAACTTATTGTGGTAAAATTGATTTAAAGCCGTCTCGAAGGCAAAAACCTTTTTTTAGAAACAGCTTCTTCTTGCCGACAAGAATTTTTCGATACACCGTCTTAACGCTGTAAGGGACTACAAGATTCTTACGCGCAATTATTCTCAATGGCATGAAGTCCAGGAGGTCCAAATGCACATAGCGATTATTGTAGAAGGCAAAAACGACCGCAGCCGTTTGAGGAGATTGCTCGATGAACAAGTCGGGATTTTCTGTTCCTACGGAACCCCGGGAACCGAGTCGCTGGCCCGGCTGAAGAAGAAAATCGGTGCAGTCCCCGTCTACATCTTTACGGACAATGACGCTTCCGGCAAGAAAATTCGGGCTCTGCTGTGCGATGCTTTCCCCGATGCGGAACAAATCTATACAAGAAGAGGCTATGCCGGGGTAGAAGGCACCCCTGAGGAATATTTGATCCAGCAATTGGAAAAGGCAGGCCTGGAAGAGTATATCATCTACCCTTCTTCGGCACTGCCTTCGATTACGGAATAAATTGCAGAAGATAGATCACAAGCGTAACGGTAAATATACTGAATACGGTTGACGAGAAAACAGCCTGGGAAGCAAACTCCGGCTCGTTATCGAATTCCACCGCAAGCAGCACACTGCTGAGCGACGTCGGGACAGCACAGGAGAGAACGAGGGCCTGCGCCATCATTCCCTTAATCCCCAGCATCCAAACTACCGCGAAGCCGAGAGCCGGAGCGACGAGCAGACGCAGCGTATTGGACAATACCACATCGGAGATCTTCAGCTTCCACTTCATGCTGCCCAATTGAACGCCCAGAGTCAGCAGCGCAGTGGCGATAAAGGCGTTGGCGACATAATTCAGCGGCTGGTACAGCGAATCCGGAATCGGGATCTCCAACCCTCTCATCAGAAACCCGAGGGGAATGACATAGATGACCGGAAGGGACAAAATTTTGCGAAGCGTGTCCCTCAAATCGCTTTTGTGCGCATTTACACTATAGATCCCGTAAGTATTGGGCAGCAGACTCTGCATCATCATGATAATAATCTGGATGGACAGCGTGAAAGCATCCCCGATAAAAACAAGCTGGTTCAGGGGAATGGCATAGTTCGCGCTGTTGTAAAAAATGACGCTGTTCCTCATGGCGCTTCTCATTTCGTTCTTGTACCGGCGAATTCGCATGACCAGCTCGACCAGCAAAAATAACAAAGCAATAAAAATAAAGAAAAAGAGCAGCACCTGAAGCAGGATGGTCAGCGAAATCTCGGATTCATACAGCATTTTAAAGATAACCGCCGGAGAAAACAGGTAAAAATTCAGCTTGGACAGCGTCTTGATATCCAGTTTAAAAATGATTTGCAAAAGAGCGCCGATCCCTATCAGTATGGAAAGCGGAATTATGTTATTAAGAAGAATATAGATAAAATACTCCATGAATTTCTCCGTTCAGCTATTCGTTGCTTAGGGCGATCATGTCATTGGCGATTCGCTCCGGCTTCAGATCATCATCCACCAAATAGAAGTGACGAAGATTGCCCTGTTTATCAATGAGAGCAAAGACGTTTGAATGCATGAAATTGCCGTTTTTATCCTTCTGCACCCCGACTTTATATTGGTAGGCCAAATCTTTCATAGCCTCCTCGCTATCCCCGCGCAGGAAGAACCAAGCCTCCGGATCCGGTTCATAATAGCTGGAATATTCCTGCAGCCTCTCCCTTGTATCCCTTTCGGGGTCGAAAGAGATCGAATAGAACGCCGTTTTCGTTCCGAATGCTTTCTTCTTCTGCAGAATTTCCTGTACCTGTGACAGCTTGAACGTCGTCGGAGGACATACGTCCGGACAGAAAGAGAAGAAGAAATAGACAATACGAACCTTGCCGTCCGTATCGTTCAAGGAGACCTGCCGGCCGTCTATATTTTCAAGAGTAAAGTCCGGAGCCTTCTCATTTAATGTAAATTTGGTAATTTCCGGTTTGTTCAATTGGCTGATAATTGCACCTACAATTACGGCCAGCAGCACTACTGTAACGAGCTTAAACCAATGCTTCGACAAAAATGCGCCCAAGTTTCTCTCCCCCTATATTTGTCGGGCCATAAAAAAGGAATCCCATGTTAACCATGGGATCTGACCTTACAGTGTAACTGTATCGATAACCATAATGATAAAGAGCAAGGTTAAATAATTGATCGAGAAGACGAAAACCTTCTTGGCCCATAACATTTCGTCCTTGGCCTTAAAACCTTGCATGCACATAAATACCCATATCAAGCCAAGCACCGCCGAGGCAATGAAATAAATGACTCCGACACTATTCGTGAAATAAAGCAGCATTGATGTCGGAACGAGCGGAACCACATATCTCATTATGCTAAGCTTCGTCTGGTACGTTCCTTTAACCGCGGGCAGCATCTGATATCCGGCTTCACGATAGTCCTCCACCCGGCGGATTCCCAGCGCCCAGAAGTGAGGCGGCTGCCAGAAGAACATGATCCCGAACAAAATAAGCGCGGTCATATCCAGCGTTTGGGCAACGGCTACATAGCCGATAACCGGCGGTACGGCTCCGAATAACGCTCCGACCGTTGTATTCCATACGGATGTCCGTTTCAACCAGGCGGTATAGACCCACACATAGCCGAACAATCCGAACAATCCCAGCAATGCGGCTAACGGATTAACGAGGAGCCCCAGCATACACAGTCCGGCAATGCCTAGAATAATCCCGTAAACAAGAACTGTCGATGGTTTCAGAACCCCCGAAGGCAGCGCTCTATTCTTGGTCCGGGCCATCTTGATATCCAGGTCGCGGTCCAAATAATTGTTCAGTGCGCATCCCGATGCCATGGTCAATACCGCTCCCAGGATCACGAAAATCATCAAAGCCCATTGGACATTGCCATGGGAAGCTACCCAGAACCCTCCGAACGTCGTGATCGTATTGGAAAACAATATTCCGGGTTTCGTAACTTCTAAGAAGTCCCTCCACGTTGCGGGCCGGACTTCAGGTTTATTGGTATCTTCCGTCGATTCTACCGTATTCGTATAACTTACCGGATTCTCCACAGCAGCGTCTACCCCTCCTACTTTTCTGCATCATTTCTAATAATAGCAATGTAACGTTCCAATTACAACGAATGAAACTCACATTTCAAAATATTGTCGTAAACTGATTTTTATCGGACGACTCACCAATTCGCCCATTCTTTTATAGACTGTAAATGAAAAGGCTCCTGCCCAACAGGCGGCCATTTGACATCCCGAATGGAAGGAAGTGAATCGTTGTGCCCGTCGTGCAATCTACTACCCAGCATACCAGGCTGTTGGCCCGGCTGATGAGAGCCGAAGCGGAAGGCGAGGGAGAGCTCGGCATGCTCATGGTAGGAAATGTCGGCGTTAACCGGGTATTGGCCAACTGCCTGGACTTCAGAAATATCCGCAACCTCGAAGAAATGGTCTTCCAAAGACCTGGAGGCTTCGAAGCGACGCTCAAAGGATATTTTTATCAGGCGGCCCGCTCACAAGATGTCCGGCTTGCAGAGAGAGTGATTAGAGGTGAGCGGTTCCATCCCGCATCCAATGCTTTATGGTTCTTCCGTCCGACGGGCGATTGTCCAGGGAGCTGGTACAATCAAGTCAACTCGGGGCGCTTTAAAAGCCACTGTTTCTTTATCCCGAGCTCACAGGATTGTCCGCAAGTGTACTAAGGAAAACCCTTCGGAACCGTTATCCTGTTCATTCACGCTTTAGGCGGCTTCCCGTTTAACGATTGGCAAGCCAAGCTCAAAGCGAATATTAAGGAGGAGAGAATCCGAATGACCTGTAATTCATTCCGCAACATGCAGCCCTACGCATATCCGAATGTAGTTCCCAAAACGACCGCGGCCCCCGGCTATCCGGCGGGAGCCGTAACTTCCCCGAGCTATCCACCGGGAGCCGTAACTTCCCCGAGCTATCCGCCGGGAACCGCTGCGGCTTCGCAAGGCGTTCCGCCGTCCATACCGTCCGGGATGGCCATCACACCGACCGGGGGTCCGGCTCCTGCGCTTCAGGAGCAATCTTACATTGAAAACATATTGAGATTGAATCTGGGCAAGATAGCGACCGTATACATGACCTTCGAAGGAAGCAATGAATGGAACTCTAAAGTATTCCGCGGAAGGCTGGAAGCTGCCGGACGGGATCATATTATTATCAGCGATCCGCAGACGGGACGGCGTTATATTCTGCTGATGATCTTCCTGAATTATATAACTTTCGATGAGCCACTTAATTATAACTACCCCTACACTCAGTTTCCCGTATCCCGTTAGAGCGGAATCCGGATGTCCCTGACGGCAGAACGTTTCCTGATGGAGCCCGAATTTAGGTCCGGCTGCTTCACCTGGCGGGCCGGACCTTGTGCTGCTCCTTGTACTGCAGCTCAAACAGGCGGTAGTAATAGCCTTTCTGTGCCAGGAGCTGATAATGATTGCCGATTTCCCTTACCTTGCCCTTATGCATGACGATAATCTGATCGGCATGCTGAATAGTGGACAAACGGTGGGCTACAATGACCGTTGTCCTGCCTTTCGAAATGGTATGCAGCGCATTCTGTACCACCAGCTCCGTCTCCGTATCGATATTGGAAGTGGCTTCGTCCAATATAAGAATCTGAGGCCGGAAGGCAATGGCTCTGGCGAAGGATAACAGCTGCCTCTGTCCGAGCGACAGGGTAATCCCCCTCTCCCCGAGCAAAGTGGAATATCCTTCGGGCAAGCTGGAGATGAAGGAGTCGAGATGGACCATGCGCGCAGCCTCGCGTACCTGTTCATCCGTCAATTGAGTGTTATTCAGGCGGATGTTGGAGGCTATGTCTCCCGTGAACAGGAAGACGTCCTGCTGAACTACGCTGATTCTGCGACGCAGATCGTCCAGCGGAATCTCCCGGATGTCCACTCCGTCCAGCTTGATGGACCCTTTCTGTATATCATAGAACCGATTAATCAGCTGGATGATGGAGCTCTTGCCCGCCCCTGTTGCTCCGACGAACGCGACGCTCTGCCCGGCTTCGATCTTGAAGCTGACATCCTTGAGCACCCATTCGCCTTCATTATAAGCAAACCAAACGTGGTCAAACTCGATTTCGCCCCTAATCTGTCTGGGCAGCGGCTTCGCCTGAGGAGAGTCGACGATGCCGGGTTTTTCGTCCAGCATTTCGAAGATCCGCTCGGCCCCGACCATTGCTGTCTGTATTTGATTGTATTTCTCCGCCAGGCTCATCAGCGGCTGGAAAAATTGCCGGATGTAATGCGTAAAGGCGTACACGACCCCAAACGTTATGCTGCCGTCAATGACATGAATTCCCCCATACCAAACCAGAAGCGCGATTGCGAAATTTCCGAGGAAGCCGATCGCCGGCTGGAAGATCGAATTGACCGTCGAGTTGAACATCCCTGCCCGGTAGTAATCCCGGTTGTGCCGATCAAATTGTTCCCACTGCCGTTTCTCGCGAATAAACAATTGAGTGATCCGCATTCCCGATAAATTTTCAGCAAGGAAGGAATTCAGCCGGGATAGAATCAACCTCGCCTTGCGCTGCCCTTTGCGGATAACCGACCGGTACCAGAACGTCAGGGCGGCCAGAACCGGCAGCACGGCGAAAGCCAGTAGAGATAGCTTGACGCTCATTTGCAGCATGATGACGATAATTCCGAGAACGACGATAACGTCCTTGACCAGATTGACGACCACCTGGGAATAAAGCTGGTTTAACGCTTCCGTATCCTGCGTGACCCGGACGACAATCCTTCCGGACGGGTTGCGGTCGAAGAAAGACATCGACATACGGCTTAAATGCTGGAACAGCTGCTGCCGGATATTAAAAATAATCGACTGCCCCGTATATTGCAGCAAATTTCCTTGAATATAAGTCAATATGGATCCCAGAGCCACCGTTCCCAGGAACAGAAGCCCTATCATTAGAAAGCCCTGATAATCATTCTGCCGGAACGCCTTCAGTTCTTCTTTGTCCAGACGCTCGGCGGAATAAGTGCCCTCCGAAGTGACTACATAGAAAGCCCCGTCCTGCTCGAGCCATTCCGCTTTGCTGCCTTGTTCCCCCAACCAGCCATCCACCAGCACGTCCTGTCCGCGGACCGTCATGATCTGCTTCTTGACAGCCCCATCGGGAATTTCTTCCGTTAGCTGCTCCGGGGACAGTCTGACATAGACATGGCCGTCACTCTCGATCGGCTTCCCGTAGCCTTGCAAATCGCCGGAATGTTCGGAGGATACGCTCAGCATCGGCTGATTAATGCCGTTGATGTGATCGTCAATCGTTATTTTTAATAAATACGGCCGGGCCAAATCGGCGACAACGATCAGAAAGGCAAGTACAATGCCGAGTAAAATCATTTTCCAATAGGGCCAAGCGTAGGACAACAGGCGGCGAAGCATCTGGGAATCCTTGACCCGGACAATTTCCTTCTCTTGATGAATGTTCATAACTGGGCATTCCCTCCCCTCTTGCCGCTTGGACGCAGTACCGGCTGACGAACAGGGAAGAAATCCCGGACCGCTTCTGCTTCTTCATCGAGCAATTGTTTATGGTACATATCCGCATAAATACCGTTGAGGCGGACTAATTGATCGTGAGTCCCCTGCTCTGCGATCCTCCCCTGATCCAATACGATGATCTGATCCGCAGCCTGCACAGAGGAGATCCGGTGTCCGATAATGATCGTAGTCCGATTGTTCATAACCGTATTCAGCCCCTCGAGGATGAGGTCCTCCGTTATCGTATCTACCGCAGACAAGCTGTCGTCGAAGATAAGGATGGAAGGCTTCTTGATAATCGCCCGCGCAATGCTGACACGCTGCCTTTGTCCGCCGGACAACGAAATGCCCCGCTCCCCGAGCGAAGTGTCGAACCGGTTGGGAAATTCGTTTATATTATCATAGACTTGGGCAATCTTGGCCGCTTCCTCCACCTCATCATCCGAGTACGGATGGGGATCGAAGCTGATGTTGTCGCGGATGGTGGAGGAGAACAGAAACTGATCCTGCGGTACGATTCCGATCTGTCCCCTTAACGTTTGGAGCGGAATTTCGTGAATTTCATGCCCATCTATAAAAATGGTTCCCTTGGGCGGATTAAACAGCCGGACAAGCAGATGAACCAGTGTGCTCTTCCCGCTGCCGACCCTTCCTACAATAGCCAGACTGCTGCCGCGGGGAACCTTCAGGCTGATGTTGCGCAGGGATGGCTCTTTGGAGCCCGGATAACGGAAGCTCAGATTGCGGATTTCAATATCGCCGCTCAGATGTTCAATCTCTTCCTTCGCCATCGCATCGTCCGCTACATCCGGCTTCGTATTTAAGATCGCCAGAAGCCGTTCCTCCGATGCCCTTCCTCTCTGCAGCTGATTGAACACCCGGCCCAGGTTTTCGATCGGTCCCATCAGCAGGGACAAGTAGCTGTTGAAGGCTACGAATTCACCCAGCGATATAGCCCCTCTCATCACAAGCATTCCCCCGAATACGACGGAAATCAGAAAGCTCACTCCGACGATGGCTGCGCTCAGCGAGTTGAACAAGGAATTCGAACGGACGAACCTGCGGTTCATCTTGACCGCATGCTCGTTATCCTTGGTGAACAGCTCCTGCTCCGCTTTCTCCTGTACGAACGCTTTCACAATGCGAATGCCGGACGTGAATTCCTGGACACGGCTTGTCAGCGTCCCCACCGCCTGCTGAACATCCGCGGATTGCTTCTGAATTCTTTTGTTGAAGCGATACGCAAGAAAGCTTAACAGAGGCAAGGGCAGCATGGTCAACAGGGTTAACCACACGTTAACCGTCGACATCATCGCTATCGTCGTAATCGTTATCAGAACGAGCGCTTCCATTGTATTAAAGACGCCCATCATCGTGACTTCGCGGATGACATTCACATCATTGATCGCATGAGACATCAGGTCGCCGACCCTCTGATTATTGAAGTATTGGGCGGAGAGCTTTCCCCAGTGGGAAAACAAATCGTTGCGCATCTTCATCTCCAGCGTCCGGCCCATGCGGAATAAATATATCCGCCCTACAGAGCGAAAAAAAGCGACCCCGAGCCCCGTCAAGGTCAAACCAACGGCAAAATAAATAATGTCATCACGCAGGAGCAGGTTTTGTTCCAAACGGTCCGTAAACTGCCCCAGCAATCTGGGAATAAACAATTGGATAAAACTGGATGCGGCAACAAGTATAAAACCTAGAACATAATACCATCGATTTTCAACAATATAAGCCCTAAATATTGATTTTCTCTCCATGGATTCCCCCTGCTCTGATTCACTACTGTCTAGTAAGATTACACCTTAACAGAGGAAGAAACCATGGATTTATATGCTCGAAAATATGGATTATTTGATCATCCTAAAGAGCGGTCACACTTTCACGAACCGCCAAATATGGATTCGTCCGGCACCGCCCTGAACATAATTCGCGACAGGATACCACCGGCGGAAGAACAGCCCGTTGGCCCCTTCCCGGTCGACCTCATCTTCTTGGGAATCCGAAGCCTCATCAGCCGCTTCGCCGGTTCTCGCTTCCTTCATGCAGAGGTAATCTTCCTCGCTCAGCCCCCTCCAGATTTCCACAAACAAACCCGGCTGGTCGGACCCTTCGTATAACTCCATCGGCGCTCCTTCCGCCAAGCTATGAATGAAAGGAAGGAAGTCCTCTCTTTTCTGTTCATCAATGCGATATTCGACAAAAATTATACCCATTTGTCCTCAGTCCTTCGATTTATTTTTCTTCCGAAAGTGATACAATAAGAATAAACTGACTTAAGTATATCAGGAAATGCAAATTTAACCTTAGATTCAGGAGGGATTCCTTTTTGGATACTGGCACGCATCTTGTCATCGGCTTAGGATTGGCTGGTTTGGCTCATTTGGATCCCGTTGTGGCTTCGGACTCGACCGTCGCTACGGCAGTTTTGATCGGTACGGTCTTAGGTTCTCAGGCCCCTGATTTTGACGGCCTGCTGCGAATGAAAGGCAATGCTGTGTATATTAAAAACCATCGCGGACTGTCCCATTCCCTGCCTGCGTTGATCCTATGGACGATTTTAATTACGGGCGGCCTGGCTCTCGCGTTTAAAGGTTTGCCTCTACTTCATGTAGGCCTATGGGTGCTGGGAGCGGTTTGTTTCCATGTCTTCACCGATCTGTTCAATACGTATGGAACCCAAGCCTTTCGGCCCTTTACGGAAAAATGGATTTCATGGAACATTATCCATATCTTCGACCCGTTTATTTTTATTTCCCATTTGATCGCTATTTTCCTGTGGGTCATCCGGGCGGCGGAGCCCCAATGGATCTTTCCGGTGCTGTATACCATCATGGCGGGATATTATATTTGGAGAACCGTCACCCATTATCGCTTGGAAAAAAGCCTACCACGCCGCGACCCCGATAGTGAAGAGAGAGATCAATACTATCTTATCCCGACGGTAAATCTATCGATTTGGAACGTTGTCAAAAGGAAAAGCGACGGCTCGTATCTCTTGGGTGAATTAAGAAACGATGAATTCCGCTGGCTGGACCAGGTCGCCCCGGATGACCATCCTGCTGTGGAAGCCTCCAAATCCCATCCAAGCATTGCAGCTTTCCTATACTTCTCCTCCTTCGCCATTGCCGAGGTCAAGCCGTACGAATGGGGATACGAGGTCCGCTGGGCGGATGTAAGGTACCGCCATCGCAAGCAGTATCCTTTCGTCGCCGTACTGCGCATGAATCTCAAATATGAGCCGATTGATTCTTACGTCGGCTGGGTCAGCGAATCCCGCTTGGAGAAAAAGCTGCGGATGGACCCCTTTTAATGTAATACAGCCCACAAGCCGGATTGGTTTGCGGGCTATTTTTATGGACATAATGAAGCGAAGTTCTCCAATTCTTCACTCGATCTATTAAACCGGCATGAGCGAGCCTGCGGTGAGAGGGAACCATCCCCTTATCTGCCTGCCGGGTTTTCCTTCAGATAACCAATAGTGCTTTTTCGGGGTTCGAGCATCAGATTTTGCGTCGCATTCAGAATAAATATCGACAGCATTCCGATATGAAGCAGGAAGAAGCCGACAATGGAAAGACTCAACAGAACGGTCACCGAAACCATTTGGACAAACAAGCCGATCGTATACCAGGGATGTGCCAGGAAATGCTTGATGGACCGGTTCATCGCCTGAAAACATCTCAAGTCCTCCATCACAAGCAGCGGGATGGTATAAACCTGCGAAGCGAGGAAAGTGGCGCATAAATAAGTCTGAAAAACACTGAACAGAAAAATGCCGTAACTGTTGTTTACATTTAAATAGTACCACCATTCCGAGACAGGGATAAGAACGGCCAGAACGAGAATGATCCCGATCAGGTAAGCTCTGCGGAAATATTTTATAAAGAAGCGGAAGAAATCGGCTATTCCTCCTTTGCCTCCGTTAATTACTTGATTCATGACCGCATAGACTGCCGCAGTGGCGGGTACCAGAGTCATCGCCAGGAACACAACGGCCCACGGAAGCGGAAAGAGAAAGACCGCCGGAAAGACGAACAAAGACCAGCCGATGCTGACACCAAGAACGGTAAAGATGTTCTGGAAGATTTGGTGCCCGGTCTTAATAATCAGTTTGCTGATCGACAGCATGATGCACTCCACCTCTCGTCGTTTGATAATGCTATTTAATTCGCTCCTGGGTTTGCGGATCGAATAGCTGCATTTTGTCCAGATTAAAGTACAGCTTGACCGGAGTAAGTCCTTTCACCTTGGCATCCGCGCTGACCCGGCTGGTCACCTGCTCGTCGCCGATATTAAAATAGAGCAGCAGCTCCGCGCCAAGATGCTCCACAACCTTTAAGGTCGGGCTGATGACATTCCTCTCCGGCTCGGTATTCAACAAGTGGACCGTAACAATATCTTCGGGCCGGATTCCAAAGACAACTTCCTTGCCATCATATCTGGAATATTTGGGCAGCAGGTGTCCGGGTACGGTGAAGGTATAACCGGCTGTATACAACTTATTTCCATCCAGGCGGGCTTTCACGAAGTTCATCGGAGGAGACCCGATGAATCCCGCCACGAACATGTTATTGGGCTGCTCGTACAATTCCTCGGGAACGGCGATCTGCTGAATCTCCCCTTCATTCATCACTACAATCCGTTCGCCCAGCGTCATGGCCTCCACCTGATCATGCGTGACGTAGATGACCGTGGCGCCCAGCCTTTTGTGCAGCTCGGACAGCTCCACGCGCATCTGGACTCTCAATTTGGCATCCAGATTGCTGAGCGGCTCGTCGAACAGAAACACGCTCGGATTGCGAACGATCGCCCGTCCTACGGCTATTCTCTGCTTCTGCCCTCCGCTCAGCTCGCGCGGCTTGCGGTCCAGCAAGTTTTCGATGCTCAATATGGCGGCCGCTTCCTTAATTTTTTCCTCAATGACCTTCTTGGGCGTCTTTAAATTTCTCAGCCCGAAGCCCAGATTTTCCCGAATGGTCATATGCGGATACAATGCGTAATCCTGGAACACCATGGCGATGTCCCGGTCTTTCGGATGGACCTTGTTCACCAGACGATTGCCGATATAGATATCCCCGGACGTTTGTCTCTCCAATCCGGCAACCATCCGCAAGGAAGTCGTCTTCCCGCATCCGGAGGGGCCAACAAATACGAGAAATTCCCGATCTTGAATGGTGAAATTGGCGTTGTTGACGGCTACAACCTTCCCCTTCTTCTCATCTTCAAATTCCTTGACTACGTTTACAAATTTGACTTCCGCCATCTGTCTCTCCCCCTATCCTTTGATCGCTCCGATAGTAATTCCGCGCAAGAAATATTTCTGCAGCGCAAGGAACACGATGATCATGGGCAGAGCGCTGAACACCGCCCCGGCCATCATGGCTCCATAATCCTGCAGATGCTCGAATCTGAAGCTGGTCAGGCCGACCTGCAGAGTCCGCATGCTGTTCGTGTTGGTAATGAGAAAGGGCCAGAAGAAGTTGTTCCAATGGCCAACGAAGGTGAAGATCCCGAGCACCGCCAAGCCGGGCTTGGAAATCGGCAGAATGATCTTCCAGAAAATACCGAATTCGCTGCAGGCATCGATTCGCCCCGCATCGATCAGCGAGCCCGGAAGAGAGCTCATGAACTGTTTCATCAGAAAGATGCTGCCGACGCTGACCATCCCCGGCACAATCAGCCCGACGTAGGTGTTGGCCAGCTCGAACGTGTTGACAACAAGAATATATAAAGGAATTAGCGTTACTTGACCGGGAATCATCATGGTGGACAAGAGGATCCAGAAAGCCCCGTTTCTGCCCGGAAAGCGCAGCTTGGCGAATGCATAGCCGGCCAGAGAAGCGAAGAATACGTTAATAATTGTGCTCAAGCCCGCCACGATAATGCTGTTGATAAACCAGCGCCCCAATCCGCCGACTTCAATAATTCGTTTGTATGCGTCCAAGGTCGGTTTCTTCGGAATAAGCTGGGGCGGGACAGCCGTTATGGCCGTGGTGTCCTTGAAAGAGGAGCTCAGCATCCACAGCAAAGGAACGAAAGTAAATACCGCCCACAAAGCCAGCAGCACGTAGATGACGGACAGAACGGCCAGCCGGACAAGCTTTCTTCTCTGATCTTTCCTCTCATCAAGCAGCAGTTGGTTTGGCGAATGTGTCGCCGGTTTGATCTCCATATCCGCCCCTCCTAATACTCAACGTCACTGGACATATATTTAAATTGCAGAACCGAGATCACTATGATCACTATGCCCAGGATGAAAGCTTCCGCCGCCGCCAAGCCGAACTGATAATACTCGAAAGCATGCTGATAGATTAAATAAGCTATCGTCGTTGTGGCGAAGTTAGGCCCCCCCTGTGTCATCACGTAGGTTGCTTCGAACACCTGGAAGGAACCGATCACGCCGGTAATCAGCATATAGAGAGTAGTCGGCTTCAGCAGCGGCCAGGTAATGTTTTTCATTTTGGACCACCAGCCAGCCGCGTCAATCTCCGCCGCTTCGTACAGCGATCTCGGGATTCCCCCCATTGCCGCCAGATAGAGAATGACCCCGCCGCCATGACCGCCTATATAAGTCATCAGCATGAGGGAAAACAAGGCCGAATCGGAGCTGGCCAGCCACATTTGCTGTCCGATTCCGAACCAGCTCAATATGATGTTCATAAGTCCAGACCGGGTGGGGTCGAACATCCACAGCCAAATTAACGACATCGTGATCCCCGAGGTAACCGCCGGTAAATAAAATGATGCCTTGAAAAAAGTCTGTGAGCGTTTGTTAAGCGGAAAGATCATCAAGGAAAGGAAAAAGGATATCAATATATTGACGGGCACCGTGCCCAGCGTATAGATCGTTGTGTTGCCCATCGCCTTCCAGAAGATATCGTTATTCAGCAAATATTTATAATTATCCAGGCCTATGAAGGTCGATTGCATGACTCCATATTCCTGAAAGCTCATGACAAAAGCCGTAATCAGAGGATAAACCGTAAATACCAGGAACAACAGGAACGGAAGGGCTATGAAAACATAGCACCAACCGTAATCTTTAATAAATTGTTTAATGTTATCCCATCTGTCATTCGTCGTTTGCGCTGCAACGGTCATAGGTTCAACTCCTTTGGTCTGATCCGTCTGCCCATTCTTCTCCCGCCCAATCGGGTGATGCGAAAAGCTTCTAATTTGGTAAGAAAAGCTGCCATTGAAGCGCTTTCGGAGATGTCGTCGGGTCCTTTCTTATCATTAGCTATTCATAGGGCAAGGATAAACGGCTATCGCCGTCCTTTGGACAGGAGCGTTTACCGATGAAATATAAGAGCAGGTATAAGGTGAAACTTATGCTTTCTTTATTTTTAAAAAGGGAAGCCTTCCCGCCGCAGGGCGGGAAGAACTTCACTCGAAATTACTTCAATATGCCTTCCGCAACCTTGGTCCACTGCTGAACGGTCTCTTCCGCCGTCAATTCTCCGGCCAGGAAGCCCTGGAACTTCGGACGAATGCCGTCGTTCAGAATTTGCGATTGTTTCTGCGCCAGATCAGGCTCAAGCTTGGCTCCGGGCACGACATACCCGAGGGTACGCTGAATAAATTTTCCGTTGTCTGTATTTAGCTGCAGCAAATCCGCAAACATCTCCTGTCCGGATTTGCGGGCCGGCGGGATGAACAGGGTGGCGGCCGTAACGCTCGATTTCGTTCCTGTAATATGCTTCAACACCTTGGCAGCGTTCTCCGTATGCTTGTCCCCTTTATAATTTTTTTGCTTGAACAGCCACATTCCGCCCCCGCCCCCGGTGGCGACCTCCTTCTCACCTTCATTGTGAGGGAAGGGCAGCAGGACAAAGTCGATTTTCTCCCCCTCGATCTTTCCGGCCTCGATCTCTTTATTCCGGTTGTCGTTGAAGCGGACTTGATAGGGACCCGTTCTGCCATAAATCCCTACTTCCCCGGCATTGAACATATCGCCTACCTTCTGAGCATCGATTCCGGCCGTTTCCTTGGGCATGACGCCTTCGTCCATCATTTTCTTCAGGAAATTCAGAGTCTCAACCGCTTTATCGCCGTTCCACATAAACTTTCCGTCCTCGGTCACCGATTTGATGACCCCGTTATTCCGCATTAAATGGGTGAGCGTTTCTTCATTTTTGCCCTGGGTGGCAAATCCGTATATTTTTTTGCCGTTCTCCTCTTTGGAGATCTTCTTGGCAATATCGTAAAATTCTTGCCAAGTCCACCCCTCCTTTTGAATTTTGGCGATATCCGCGCCTGCTTCCTCCATCATTTTCCGGTTGCCGCCCCAAGTATGGATCGAAATCCATTGCGAGATGGCCCACAGCTTGCCGTCGATGCTGAAGTTGTCAATCGCGAACTGCTCCAGATCGGCAAAATCGGCATCGTCCAAGTAATCATCCAGCGGAACGGCCAATCCCGTCTTGATAAATTTAGGCTGCATGACCGAGAAGAAGATGTCGGGAGGATTTCCGGAGTTCAGGGCAATATCGAATTTCTTGTCCCCCTCCTCCCACGAAAGGATTTCATACTTCACCTTAATATCCGGATTCTCGGCTTCGACCTCCGCGATCAATTCCTGCAGATGCTGCTCGTAGCTTTTTTGCCCGGTCTCCGCATTTTCCCGATAGTGAGGGAAAGTCCATACGGTAATTACATCCTTACCGGATTCGGAGCCTCCGGCTCCTTTGCCGCTGCATCCCGCAGCCGTGGCTGCCAAACAGAAGATGATCGCTAACAGAATCCATTTTCTCATCTTTATTACCCCTCTCCAGATTAATTTGATTCCTTCCGCAGCTTGTCCATTACGCTTGATTTCCTGTCCAGCCAGTCGGATGATCGCCCCCTTTAGCGTCATTTGATCGATGGCTTCCTTCCGCACGGTGGTAAATTTGATCGGTCGCTAATCCAAATAAGTTCTGGATATATTTCGTTCTTAATTTTTGATTTAATTGTAAGAACAGCAAATATAAGGAAGTATATGAGACCAAAAACTCCCCGTTTAATCAAGAGGTTGAAAAAATAAACATATACAGGTTGTATCCGGTTGCGGTCCCTCCTTCGATTGCTTAATCTCGAAATTATGCTGGTTTGTTTTTATGCCGAGAACGTTTGAAGTGTTGGTAAATCTTTAAGGAGTAAAGCGAAGAGATTATATGCTAAATCTGGGGTGGAGTAAAACTAAAGCGGTTTCAAAAATTATCCATGAATATATTATACATAAACAAAACAAAATTACAAACGATTTTTCTTAATCCTGAAACTTTATTACTATATTTTTATATTAAGCTTTATTATTTTGGAAAATATCCTACGGGCAGGTTTTACGGAAGCATCAACAAGGGTCTTTTGAAAAAAACGAACTTGTATTATGATGTAGAAGGGATTTTCATGAGGAGGAATGTTCGCAATGCAACGGCTGCCCGCCTTTATTTTCGCATTAATCAGCGTTATGCTGCTGGTCGGCATCAGCATCTCCATCAGCCTGCACCGGCCATGGCTTGTCCTGCTGCTGTCCATCGCATCCATTTCGTTCATCGGACTCGGCTTCGTTCTCAAAGCAAAAGCCCGCAAACGCGGGCAAGGAAACAGATAATTTTATTAAAATTTTCTAGGGTAACAAGAAGCCCATCTTCCGTTTAGCTTCCTGCACTGTGGAATTGGCCACTTCCGCCGCTTCCCGGGCACCCTTCCGCAAGATGTCATGAATGGCTCCGGAGCTTCGGATTTCTTGATATTTGTGCTGAAGCGGCTCCAGGGTGGCTACAACCTGCTCGGCCAAATCTTTCTTGAAGCTGCCATAGCCCTGACCTTCGTATTTCTCCTCAATTTGCTCAAGCGTCATGTCGGAGCAATGGGAATAAATCGTCATAAGATTGCTGACCTCCGGCTTGTTCACCGGATCAAATTTCACTTCCCTCCCGGAATCCGTGACCGCCCGGCTTATCTTTTTGCGAATGACATCCGGAGGATCCAGCAGAGCAATATAGCTTCCCGGGTTAGGATTGCTCTTGCTCATTTTCTTGGAAGCATCGTCCAGTGACATAATTCTGGCTCCCACCTTAGGCATATACGGCTCAGGAATACGGAAAGTTTCCCCATACCGCTGGTTGAACCGCTGGGCCAGATCGCGGGTCAGCTCCAGATGCTGCTTCTGATCGTCTCCGACCGGCACCAGATCGGCATTGTACAGCAAAATATCCGCGGCCATCAATGCGGGATATACAAACAGTCCGGCACCGACTGATTCTTTGCCTTCGGACTTGTCTTTAAACTGGGTCATTCGCTCCAATTCCCCCATGTACGACAGGGTCGTCATCATCCAGCCCAGCTCGGCATGGGCCGAAACATGGGATTGTAGGAATATGCTCGCTTTATCCGGATCAATCCCCGCCGCTATGAACAAGGCTGCTACCGATTCCGTCTGTTCCTTTAAAGCTTCCGGTGCTTGCGGCACCGTAATGGCGTGTAAATCAACCACCATGAAATAGCATTGATGGCTGTGTTGAAGCTCGACAAAATTTTTCATCGCCCCGATATAATTTCCGAGAGTGAGCTGTCCGCTCGGCTGAATACCCGATAGTACTTTCTTCATTATCATTTCCTCCCTTGCATTCTGTGAATCGTGTTATCAAACGGTGACGTATGATCTCCGATACGTATTGCCCCGGAAAATTAAAAAAGCCTCTCGCCCGCAAGGGACGAAAGACCGTGGTACCACCCTAATTCGCTCAGCGGCTGCTGCCGGCTAAGCCTTGGACTCCTGTAACGTGGAGCTTACGTTCCGCCTACTGCAGATGGTCAGTCCGATGTTGGCCATCCGGTTCGGCTTCATGCTCAAGGACCCATTCAATCGGCAAGCCCCGCCGGTTCGCACCCTCCACCGGCTCTCTTGAGAGACCTGTCCGTCTACTCTTTCCTGTCATAGCATCGTTATGAAACTTTCACAGCAAATTAGAATTTATGGTTATTTATTATACATGGGGATCAGGTTTTGTCAAACGCCCTGTCCATTTTCCCAGATTGGCAGTCCCTATATCCTCTGCTACAATGGAATTAATTACTTACTACAAGCCGTATGACAGCGATTTTAATAACAAAGGAGCCCGATGACTAAATGATCAAGCAGGAACAATGGCATGGAACCGATCTGTATATTCTTGAGAATGAGGAGCTGTCTCTTTCTCTCTGTCCCTCCGTCGGCAACAATGTGATCCGGATATATGATAAAGCAGCCTCCCGCGAAGTGCTGCGGGCACCGGACAGCCTGGATACCCTTCTGGGAAGACCGGTTCATTACGGAACACCGGTGCTTATTCCTCCCAACCGGATTCGCGGAGGTTATTTCAAGGTAGGCGATCAAGAATATCAACTAGACAAAAATGAGAAGAACAATACCGGAAATCACATTCACGGCTTTGCGGTCGGACGGCCTTGGCAAGTAACCGGTTATGAGGAAAACGGAGATACGATCTCGATTACATCGGTCTTCTCGACGTCCGACTTCCCAGAATTGATGAAGCAATATCCGCACGAGCTCACTATTGAAATGACATATGAGCTGAAAGGCTCCTCCCTGCTGCAGAAAGTCAAGGTCCATAACGGCAGCCGCAAGCCGGCACCATTCGGTTACGGACTGCATACCTGGTTCATGCTTGATAACGAACCCGAGAAATGGAAGCTTCGTCTGCCGGTAACCGGAGCCTGGGAGCTTGGCCCGGATACGATGCCAACAGGAAGAATTCTTCCTTTGAACGAAATGGAGGGTCTGCCCGACGGCATCACTCTCGAAGGGGTCGATCTCGATAATGTTTTCCAGATCGGCCATCACCAGCCCTTGGCCGTTCTCTCCCGGGATGGCTATGAAATTCGCTATGTCCCTTCCGAAGAGTTCAAACAATGGGTGATCTATACGATGGGAACGGCCCGGAATTATATCTGTCTAGAACCTTATACTTGGGTGACTAATGCTCCCAACCTCGATATGGATCCCGAGGTGACCGGATTCCGTACTATCGCACCGGGAGATAGCTTCACATTCAATGTCCTGCTGGAAATTAATCGCCAATAGCTGCAGCATAACCGGCCTTGTCGAAGGGCCGGTTTTTGCATGTTTCTCGAACATATCCGCTTCATATCTTCTGGTGCAAATTCCCAGTTTATGTTCTGAGTAGAATTTGATATTTCGTTTATACTACCTATTACTGGAGGTGATACACATGGCACAAGGACAAAGTCGTTCCAGCAACCAACTAGTTGTACCTCAAGCAAACGCGGCTCTTGACCAACTTAAATACGAAGTGGCTCAAGAACTGGGTATCCAAATTCCTCAAGACGGCTACATGGGTTATATGGCTACTCGTGACACAGGTGCAATCGGGGGTCATATTACTCGCCGCCTGGTTCAAATCGCTGAGCAGCAACTGGCTGGACAATTCAGCAGATAAGAATCAGATTGAATCATTTCGCAAATTACAAAAAGGTGACTGTGCAAACAGTCACCTTTTCCAATTCTAATATATTTCTTTAATATTTCTTGAATCCCTTTTCATAACCAAATTCGCCATATTATAATTGGATTCGAACTGTACACTGGCATGCAGAGTTCCCTTTATAAGTGCAAATTCAAATAAAATTTCTCCATGAGTCCAATGCTTCTTATGACGCAAAGATTCAACTGCCATATCTTTGAACATCTTCAAGTGGGATTCGGACAATCCTCTCCCTACCGGTTGGAGCATACCGGATTTACTCTCTATCGGAAAGTGCTTGATTCCAAACTTGCCAATCGTGTTATTTCTAATTTGGACGAAGACGATTCCTGAAGACAAGGATAGAATTTCTTCCCGAATTTCCCGAAATACAAGCTCTATCTGCTTGCTTAATGGCATGTAGTTAAAATTCAATGAAACTCCTCCTTTCGCAAATTATGGGTGAACTGGTTAATAAATGGGTCTTACGACTCATTATACTGCGACTTTTTACTTAATTCAACAAAACTTTCTATTTAATTACAAAAATTGTATACTATATACAAATTTTTGTAGACTTTCGGCAGGTTGTGCAAAGTGAATCCGTTTGCTTATAACGGCCTGCACGGCATATAATGATTAGCAATACAGAAAAAAGGACAGAGGCAGGCGAAAATATGAAACCATTACAAATATCGGCCGAAACAGCCCAGAAGCTGGCTGCCAAGCTAAATGTTCCCCTGGAGCATCTGATGCATATGCCTCAACACATTCTGATGCAGAAGCTCGCGGAATTAGCTCGCCAGGAAGCCCGGTCTGAAACTAGCCCCGATCCAGACAACGGAGCCGGGAAGGGGTCGGAAGAATGATTCCCTTCGAGAATACTTGGCCGTATGAGACTATTAATAAAGACACTTATGTAAATGAATGCCCGTTTTGCGATGCACGGAATGTACTTATTCCGTTGACGGCCAAGGATTTTCAATCCATTCGTTCCGGCGCCAAGAAGCTTCTGGTGTTTCCATGCTGCTACAACAAAATTACCCTCATCGATGCAGATTCCGACTATTTGCTGGCTGACCGGCCGCTGCGCAAACGCCACTAATCAAAAAATAGGACCTTTTTACTATGAAATGGCAGGATTTTTCCATTATGAGTAGAACATATACTCCTTAGGTTCTGTTTTTCCATCCGATAGGATGAATATTTTAGTAAACGAGTGGTTTCCTTGAGTGGCTTTCTCTTCCTACTGACCAATGCATGCACTTTGTTAACCCTATGCTATGCTGCAATTAAATTGCAGAACAAGCTTGGGGCATTTGAGCGAATTGCCGCTCCTCTGATGGCTGGAACGGCTTCCATTCTTCTTATTCTCCAGCCGCTCCCCTTCGGGGAAATCGATTTTGATCTGCGGGCGCTGCCTCTCATCTTGACGGGTCTTCGTTACGGATATCCGATCTCGATGTTGTCCGCCATTCCCCCCTTAACCTACTCCTACCTGATGGTGGGGGGATCATACGAGGCAATTGCCACGCTGCGGGATATTATTATTCCGTGTGTTATCAGTTCCTTTATGTACAGCTCTGAACAAAGCGGGCATTCTATTATTTCCCTGCACCGCAGCTGGCAAATGTCCGCTATCCTATTTGCGGCCCATTGGATGACCGGATGGTACATCAGTCATTCGCTGACCCTTCCCCTCCATTCGGCTATCTCGGTGGCGGCTATCTCCGGTTTATTTCTAGCTGTCCTTATCATGATGAGTAATGAAGAGAACAGGACGTGGTTAATGCAAAGATCCCTGCAGTTGAAGGCTAACCAGGATAATCTTACCGGCCTGCCTAATCTGCGCAGCTTCATGGAAATCGCCGAAAGAACCGTTCAGAAGCATCCTGCTGCCATTCTGATGGTTGATATCGATAACTTCAAGGAGTTTAACGACCGATGGGGACATCCGGAGGGGGACCGACTTCTTCGCGAGGTAGGACAAAGACTCATGCAGCAGATTGGTGACCGAGATTATATCGCCCGTTATGGGGGAGAAGAATTTATTATATTGTCGCCCACCAACGACCTTGCTTATTTATCGGGATTATCCCGTAAATTATGCGACGAAATCTCCCGCCTGTCCTTGGACTATCCGATCACCGCTGAAGAAATTACGATTTCCGTCGGATTGTCCACAACGACGGATAAGAATGAAGGCTTGACCCAGTTGATCATCGAAGCGGACGAAGCTTTGTATGAATCCAAGCATTCCGGGAAAAACCGGTTTACATTACACCGCAAATTATCATCCTGGTCACTTGATTAGATAAGAAGGTTAATTAACAAGGATAAACGGCTATCGCCGTCCTTAGGACAGGCGCGTTTACCGATGAAATATAAGAACAGGTATAAGGTGAAAACTTATACTTTCTTATATTTGGACAAAAGAAGGGCCTGCATCGAGGCCCTTCTTTCTGCTGCACATGAACCGGACAAGCCAAAAATCCGCTGGGGATTTAAGCTCATAAGGCTTAAGGCTGATTGACAAAATGATACGCCGGACCGCTAAGTCTCTCCAGCATCAGCATACGTAGTGATTCATCCTCCACGGTTTCCTCCAGAGCCTGCCGCATGCAGGCAAGCCACGCCTCCGCCCGTTCCGGTGTGATCGGGAAAGGGAGATGTCTGGCTCTCATCATCGGATGCCCATAGGCTTCCGTATAGAGTGAGGGCCCCCCGAAGAATTGAGAGAGGAACATATACTGCTTCTCCATAACCGGTGTAATATCTTCCGGAAATATAGGGGACAGAAGCGGATGGGCCAGTACCTTGGGATAGAACGCTTCAACCAGACGGCGGACGGCCTCCGCTCCACCGATTGCTTCGTAGATCGTGCCTGGTGACGATGCTGCCATATTCCTAGCTCCTTATCAATAATCCACATCATCTTCCGTGGAATTAATCAATGTTTCTTTAATTACGAAAACAAATGCACATACAATCAGAGCAGTCACTATACTCGTCATGTCCGTTCACTCCCCACATTTGTTTGTAGCATTATTGTAACACAAACGCTTTCTTCGTTCAGTAACGGATCAGGCATGGATCTATTTTTTTTTTCATATAGTTTAAGGAGACAACCTTTTCTAACCGTTTATATCGGTCTGTTTTATTTGAATTATTAGTTTTTTTAGCAAAGGAGGGCGTCCCCTTGTCCGGTTTACGCTCGAAGCCGTATTACATCGTTCCTGTTCTTGCTGCGGCCATTGCGTTCCTCCTGCTGGCCTATCCCGCCCCTACCCTGGAAGCAGCCGTTCGCGGGGTTTCCATTTGGTGGGACATCCTGTTTCCGGCCTTATTCCCGTTCTTTCTCATTTCGGAGATGATGCTGGGCTTTGGCTTGGTTCATTTTTTCGGAGCGCTGCTTGACCCGATGATGCGTCCATTATTCCGTGTTCCGGGAATTGGCGGCTTCGTAATGGCGATGGGCTTCGCTTCGGGATACCCGGTAGGAGCCCGTTTGACCGCTCAGCTGTGGGAGCAGAAGCTGGTCAACCGGGAGGAGGGGGAGAGGCTGGTCGCGTTCACAACGACGTCCGACCCGGTGTTTCTTATTGGCGCGGTCTCGGTCGGTTTTTTCCACAATGCGAAGCTTGCCGTCCTTCTGGCAGCCGCACATTATGGATCCGCTGTTCTTGTCGGGCTGATTATGCGTTTCCACGGACCGAATAAACCCGATTCTCACGCAGGGGACAAAAGCTCCGGATCGATTTTCGTCCGGGCTCTCCGGGAAATGCATAACGCCAGACTTAAGGACGGGCGTCCCTTCGGTACGATGCTGCGTCAAGCGGTGGAATCCTCGCTCCGGATGATCTTCGTTATTGGGGGGCTGGTCGTTTTCTTCTCCGCTATCATGGAGGTGCTGCGGCACAGCCACGCCTTGGATTTGTTCTATGCCTCGGTACAGTCCATCTTCCAATGGCTTACTATTCCGCCTGTATTATCCGATTCTCTGGTCAACGGCTTCTTCGAGGTGACTCTCGGTGCCAAGGCGGCCGGGGAAGCCGGGGCGCAGATCCCATTATTGTTCAAAACGATTCTGGCTTCCTTCGTCCTTGCCTGGGGAGGCCTGTCCGTCCATGGCCAAATCGTCAGCCTGCTCCATACGACCAATATACGCTACACACCCTTCCTGACGGCAAGATTGCTTCATGGCCTGCTTGCATCCTTAATGACGGTCGTCTTGTGGAAAGGGCTGCAGCCGGCAGCGGCCCCCGCCTTCTTACCGGCTACGGCCCCTGATTTCTCCCCTGCGGCGTTCCACTGGACCTGGCCGATTCCAATGACGCTCATCGGTTTCGTCCTCCTGCTCGGAGTCATGTGCCTCGCTGCGCTGCTTCATTCTATCTGGGAGAAGCTCGGGCGGGCCGGCAGATAACAGAGCTCCCTGCGGCGCTTATCCATCTGTCCGCATAATGGAAGCTCTTAGAAGGCTTGTTGTGTTCTCCGGTCAGATTCGGTATGATGGGGGGAGAACAACGTTTTAGGAGGATCTCCCTTGAAATATTTTGTTGTGGACCGCGGTGACGAGCTTTCTTTAAGATTAACCGAGCAATTTCATCGGCTTGCCCATTCTTACGGCATGGAACAGAATGAGGAGAAGCCCGATATCGTGCTGTCCATCGGTGGAGACGGGACGATGCTCCATGCTTTTCACCGCTTCCAACATCTTGTGGACGAGCTTTGGTTCGTGGGGATTCATACGGGCCGGCTCGGATTTTATGCCGACTGGACCCCTGACGAGATCGGCCAGTTGGCTAAGCTGATGAATACCCCTCTGGAGGAAAGTAATCTAAGAATAGCCGAATACCCTCTCGCCGAGATTCAGTTTACGACCGCAGACGGGATCGAGACGTATCTGGCGCTCAATGAGTTTACTTTACGGGGAATCGAGGAAACGATGGTCGCCCAGCTTAATATCAATGACGACATGTTCGAAATGTTCAGAGGAGACGGAATATGTATTTCTACTCCGTCCGGAAGCACTGCTTACAACAAAGCGGTGAACGGAGGACTTATTCACCCCTCGCTGGAGGCGATCCAAATTGCGGAGATCGCTTCGATTAACAATCGAGTGTATCGGACGCTGGGCTCTTCCATGATTTTACCCAAGCATCATCATTGCGATATTTATCCCCGAACCAAGAAGAATGTGCAATTGTCTATCGATCACTTATATTCGCAAAGAAATGATGTCTTGTCGATCCGCTGCAAGGTTTCTCCGGACAAGAAGATCAAGTTCGCCCGTTTCCGCCCGTTTCCGTTCTGGAGCCGGGTGCAGAAAGCCTTCATCGGAACCGAGTTTCACTAATTCGTTATTATCGAAGATTTGAAAAATAACCCGTATTTCCTATATGGAGCGGGTTATTTTTTATTTTGGCAAGAGAAAAAGCCCGACTGTAAGCCGCCGGGCTTTAGTTTTTATCATTCTGAGGGCTACCCTGCATGTACCGTTCTCTGGGCTCGGGGCTTAAGCTTCGGCACTGGAGACCGGGCGCGGCCCTTTGGAATTATCTTTGGCCAGAATAAAATAAGCGCAGCCAAAATTGCAATATTCATTCAAATAATCTTCCAATCCGACGATGGAGCTGTCCTTGTTCGCTTTAGGATGCGTTTCCTTGAAGAAGCCCCTTAACCGGAGCTGATTATAACCCCAGTCTCCGACAATGTAGTCGTATCTTTCGAGCACTTCACTATAACGGTCTTTGAATGCCTCGTAATTCCACCCGTTCTTGTGCTCCCTGATTAGCTCGTAAGTATTCCCTCCAACATGAATCATGACGTATCCTCCTTCTTCCAGCCGTCTCCTTCCATTCGTGCTGCCTTGCCAGGACCCATCCGTCGTAAGCTCCCGCCTCTTGCGGCCGAACAAAATAGATCTGCAGGCTTTTTGAAAATATAAGAAAGTATAAGTTCACCTTATACCTATTTTTATATTTCATCGGTAAACGCGCCTGTCCCAGGGACGGCGATAGCCGTTTATCCTTGGCTCCAATCATCGTATAGCCGGAACAGTCTCGGGAAGGCGGTACTTCATGTCAGCCCCGTATTCCGGACCTGAACATCGATCGATGCTATGACGCCGCTTATTGGGAAGAAGCCGTCGCCGATTGAACCTGCTCGTGCGCATGATAAGAGCTTCTGACGAGAGGGCCGGATTCCACGTGGCTGAAGCCTCGGGCGAGGCCTTCCTTCTTCAGCTCCGCAAATTGCTCCGGAGTATAGAATTGCTTGACCGGAAGATGCTTCTTCGTCGGCTGCAAATATTGCCCAACGGTCAAAATTTGAACGTCGACTTGACGCAAATCGTCCATCGTTTGCAATATTTCGTCCCACGTCTCCCCTACCCCGATCATGATACTCGATTTTGTAGGGATGCTGGGCGCAATTTGTTTCGAACGCTTAAGCAAGGCCAGAGTCCGGCTGTATTTCGCCTTGGAACGAACCTTGTCCGACAGCCTCTCGACCGTCTCTATGTTATGGTTAAGAATATCCGGCTTCGCTTCCAGTACCTTACGCAGCGCCAGGTCATTACCCATGAAATCCGGGATCAGAACCTCGACTCCGCACAACGGAAGACGCTTTCGGACGGCACGGATGGTCTCTGCGAAAATTTGGGCACCGCCATCCAGCAGCTCATCCCTCGCCACAGACGTAATGACGCAATGCCTCAGCCCCATCTGCTCGGCCGCATCCGCGACCCGCCCCGGCTCCAGCATATCCAGCTCTGTAGGCATCCCCGAATTCACCGCACAGAAGCGGCAGGCACGCGTACAGGTATCGCCCAAAATCATGAACGTCGCCGTCCGGTTAGCCCAGCACTCGTAAATGTTGGGGCATTTCGCCTCTTCACATACGGTATGTAGAGTTTTGGAGCGCATCATTCTCTTGATTTCTTTATAATTGTCATTGGTTTCCAGCTTCGTCTTCAGCCATTCCGGCTTTCTTTGCCGTTCGTTAGACATCTTTATCCTCGCTTTCTCTCCGGCATCCAAATAAGCATGTCAGCAATATTTTTTACAATTAAACGTATTATAACACGAGCTGTCCGACAAACCACAATAGCCTATAGAACCGCGCACGGGGCTAGATTGAATCAAGACCGTTCCATTCAATTACGGGAGAAAAGGGGACGGTCCCGGCGGATTATAAACAGGCCATAGGGGCCGGGAAGCATCATTGCCCGCGGCTCTTGCCTCTCTGCGAATACCAGGCGGTCTCTTCAACAAACTGCCGCAGGGAATCGTCCAGACGGCCTTTAATAGCTTCGCTCAGCTCGATTGAGCCTTGTTCATTGCGAGTCACTTCGGAATCGACAATATACACTCCGCCCAGCATATATCTGGCCGCTAGGGCAGAAAGTACCGGCTTTAACGAGTAATCGATCGATAACAGATGAGCCATCGTGCCGCCCATAAATATAGGCAGAATCAATTTATCGGCCAATCCTCTCTGCGGTATTAAATCGAGGAATGTTTTTAGAACGCCGGTATAAGACGCTTTATAAACGGGACTGGCTATAAGGATGGCGTCGGCCTGCTCGACCAAGGCGTTGGCCTGAACAATGGACGGGCTGTCAAACCGGGCCAGAATCAAATCTTCTGCGGGAAGATCCGCAACATTAATCCATTCGGTCTGCATTCCGCTGGCCTGCAATACTTCTTGCGCATATTGAATAACGGAGGTCAGTCTGGACGTTTTGGACGGACTTCCGAAAATAATCACGGCTTTACTCATCTCAACTACTCCTATCTGTTTTATTTTGTTAAGAATTACGGGTTTGCCCCGGATTGAGGCCGTTTGCTCGTTAAAGCAGCGGATAACCTCAATGAACGACATTCGTATCTTCTCCGATTGTACCACTCGGAATGAAGATCAACAATCATTTGAAGCTATCCGGAGTACATATTCCTCTGCTTTTTCCGGTTGGATAACGGCCTCGAATTCTGAAGGAAGCCGGATACGCTTACCTAAATTTATGGTAAGATAGGGATAGCGAATATCGGAGGAGGAGAACTATGGACAGACCGTTAACAATACATGAGAAAGATTTGAAGTTCGGAGAAATTCTGCGTGAGATGGGGAAAGTAATGGTCGCTTTCTCCGGGGGAGTGGACAGCACCTTCGTCCTCAAACGGGCTCAGCAAGAGCTGGGGGACCATGTGCTCGCCGTAACGGCCGCCTCGGAAACCTTCCCGAGCCGGGAATTCGATGCAGCCGTGAAGCTCGCCGAAGAGATGGGCGTCTCCCTGTACAAGACGGAAGTCAAAGAGCTGGAGAACGCCTCTTTCGTAGCGAATAATCCGGACCGCTGCTATCACTGCAAGACAGGTCTGTATATTCATCTGCAAAATTTGGCCAAAGAGATGGGATACCCCTATCTGCTCGATGGCTCCAACGTAGACGATCTGGGCGATTACCGCCCCGGTCTTAAAGCCAAGAATGAACAAGGAGTGCGCAGCCCACTGCAGGAAGCGGGACTGACCAAGAACGAGATCCGGCTGCTTTCCAAAGATTTGGGCCTGCCTACCTGGAACAAGCCCGCATTCGCCTGCCTATCCTCGCGGATTCCTTATGGCACCCGGATAGAGAAATATAAAATCGACCAGTTGGATGAAGCCGAATATTATCTGAATAAGCTCGGCTTCTATCAGGTGCGGGTCCGGCACCATGACAAAATTGCCCGTATTGAGGTCATGCCGGAGGAGCTGCCCAAGGTGCTAGAGCACCGGGAGGAAATATATGCGAAATTGACCTCCATTGGCTTCACCTTCGTCACTCTGGATCTTCAGGGCTACCGCACCGGCAGCCTGAACGAAGTCCTGAGCGAATCAACCAAACAAAAAGTGAGAGAAGCTTCTGTATGAGTACATTGGAAGATATTCTTAAACAGGTACAATCGGGAGAATTGGATATTGAAGCTGCCAAGAATCAGCTGACCGAGCATTGGCAAAGCCAAACCGTAGCCGAGCTCGGCTTCGCGCAGATTGATACGGACCGGGAACGCAGAGTCGGGTTCCCGGAAGTTATATTCGGCGAGGGCAAGTCGGCGGAACAGATGATCGCGATCATGAAGCGGATGAAGGAGCACTCGGACCGTATACTGGCCACCCGGGTGGACCAGGCGAAGGCCGATGCCATCCTCGCGGAAATCGACGGGGCCGCTTATCATCCGACCGCTAGAGCGATCACGTGGTTCCGCCATCCGATGCTGAAGGTGCACGACGGTTATATAGCCGTCGTGTGCGCCGGCACATCGGACATGCCCGTTGCCGAAGAGGCCGCGCTTACCGCGGAATGCATGGGCAGCCATGTGGAACGGGTGTATGATGTCGGCGTGGCCGGCATCCATCGGCTGTTCCGCAGGCTGCCGCTCATTCGCGGAGCGAACGCGGTGGTCGTAGCCGCCGGCATGGAAGGCGCGCTGGCCAGCGTTGTAGGCGGGCTGGTGTCCAAGCCGGTCATCGCTGTGCCTACAAGCATCGGCTACGGAGCCAGCTTCCAGGGAGTGGCCGCCCTGCTCGCCATGCTCAATGCATGCGCCCCCGGGATCAGTGTCGTCAATATTGACAACGGATTCGGGGCAGGCTATTATGCGGGATTGATAAATCAAAATATGGCAAAAAGGTTGTGATGCCCTGTGAGAATCGCATATTTGGATTGCTTCTCCGGAATAAGCGGAGACATGACCCTTGCAGCGCTGGTGGATGCGGGAGCGGACCGCGGGTATATTGAGAGAGAATTGACTAAGCTCAATGTCGAACCCTTTACATTAGAATGGAAAAGAGTGGACAAATGCGGAATTTCCGCACTTAAGATGAACGTCATCCTTGATCCGGAGTCCTTGCCGCAGCATCACAGACATTACTCGGATATTGTGCGGATGATTGAACAAGCCGGTTTCAGCGACCGGGCCCGGACACTTAGTCTCGCTATATTCGAAAAGATTGGCATTGCGGAAGGCAAGATCCATAATCTTCCGCTCGATCATGTCCATTTCCACGAGGTGGGAGCCATCGATTCCATCGTTGATGTCATCGGGGTTGCCCTGGCCTTGGATTCTCTGCAAGTGGAACAAATCATTTCGTCTCCGGTTCCGCTTGGCCATGGCAAGGTTCGCTGCGACCACGGATTATACCCGGTTCCGGCCCCGGCGACCCTGGAAATGATGAAAGGCCTGCCGATTGCAGAATGTCCCTTCGCCATGGAGATGACTACACCGACAGGTGCCGGAATTGTCGCCGGTATTGTGGATCAGTTCTCACCTGCACTACCGCCGATGATAGTTGAAGAAATCGGCTATGGGGCCGGAACGCGCAATCTGCCCAATCAGCCCAACGTATTGAGGGCAGTTATTGGGCAGGCGCAGCCGAAACCGTCCGCCTCGGTCGCAGCCGTTTATATTGCCGGGCACCACCATGGGCATGAGCATCACGAGCACGATCACGGGCATCACCATCATCATGGACACGGGCATCACGAGCATGAACACGGGCATCAACACCATCATGGACACGAGCATCACGAGCACGAGCATGGGCATCAACACCATCATGAGCATGAGCATCACGAGCATGAACACGGGCATCAACACCATCATGAGCATGAGCATCACGAGCACGAGCACGAGCATGGGCATCACCATCATCATGGACACGAGCATCATGAGCATGAACATGGGCATCACCATCACCATGGACACGAGCATCACGAGCACGAGCATGGGCATCACCACCATCATGGACACAAGCATCACGAGCATAAACATGGGCATCACCACCATCATGGACACGAGCATCATGAGCATGAACATGGGCATCACCACCATCATGAGCATGAGCATCACGAGCATGAACACGGACATCACCACCATCATGAGCATGAGCAGCCGGAAAAAAACGAAAATTAAGGGGCCCCGGCCCCTTTTCCACTTTAAGAGAAACCTCTTGCTTTTCACCATAATTAACATAGTAAGAACTATGCGTGAGAAGGCCTGAACCGACAAAACCGTGGTAGCTTCCGAAAAAAAGCGAGGGCTAGTGTACAATTTCCCACTAACATTCGCCCTACTCTTTTATCGCTGCCCAGTCAAAGGATGGTCAAGGGAAAGCCGCACGTCGCATCCCGGTCGATCGTCCCAAAGACGAGCAAAAATGCATTAGAATCCTGCCTTTTTCCAAAAAGAAGGCTAAAGACGCTCAAAAGTGCAGGTCTTTTTGCCAAAATGGGGGCCATTTCGCAAAAATCGCTCCAAAGACCTGCATTATTGCTCTAGAATTAAGCATTTCGCCGATTTTTAGGGAAAAGACCTGCAGTTTCGCTCTAGAATAACCCACCGCGCGGCTTTCCCCAAAAAGACCTGCAGTTTTGATTGTCTTTTACACAATCCGGCGGACTACCGCCGTATAACGCCGCAACGCGCGCCAATGAACGGCGCGCGTTGCGTTGCTTTATTCACCCGGGTTAGCGGATAGCCGCTCCCCGAGCCTTGGAAATACCCGCAAAGCATTATCGTAGAATACTTGCTCCTGATGCGCTTCCGGGATCAGACGCTCCACGAAGCGGATGTATTCCTTGATCGGAGCAAGCGGCCAATCGGTGCCGAACAGCATTTTATCATAGTGATCGGCGTATATGAGCGCGCGGCGGAAATGATCCATGAACAGCGTCTCCTTCATAAACCGGTCGAACTCTTTCGAATCTCCAACGATAAGCCCGGATAAATCCGCGAAGACGTTAGCATTTTTATGGATCACTTCCGCGGCATCCATTACCCAGGGATCCCCGAGGTGACAGATGATGAAATTAATGTCCCGATGCTGTATCGCCAATTCATCGATTGTCAGCGGATGGGAATATTTCAGCAGCCCCTCGCTTGAATACGTGTCCCCGGAATGTATGACGACCGGAAGCCCGTATTGTTTGGCCAGTTCATATACGGGACCGTAAATCGGATCATAAACGTAATAATGGTAATAGCCGGCATAGAGCTTAATTCCCGCTACGAACTCTTGACGGAGACGGGCTTCGATCCGATCCAGTTCCTCCTGCGCACCGTCCGAAGCCAGACGTACAGGATTAATGCCTACACATTCCATCAGAAATGGAGGAACCTCCGGTTCCAAATCAAGAGTCATCGGGTTGGACGCTCCCCTGTCCGGAAAACGCCCTGCCTCTTGTTCCTCCACCCCCATGCCGATTCCCATAACTACTCCGGCCTGGTCAAATTCTTCCTTGAGCCCTGCTGCCGAATATTCCACGAAGGCCAGCTCCCGGGCCGTCCTGCGAAAGCTGTCAATATCCGATAAATGAATATGAGCGTCGATAATTTTCAATGGTGCCCTCCTTCTCCTTCCTCTACTTATTCTCTTCCGCTCCGAAACGTATTCTTCTTAACTCGGTAAACGCTTCGGAAGTCCAATCTCTGTCAGTAAACAAGCAGAAGACAGGCTTGGTATATACCGTCTCTCCATCCGCGAGCCGTACCCATTCTTCCGAACAAACCCTCAAGATTTGATTATTGGAAAAAGCATACGTATTCTTCTCCCCACTGATGTAGAGCATTCGGTCTTCATGCCGCTCACTGCCCAGCTCCAGCAGACCTTGGGATTGGATTTCCGGTGCCTTGGATCCTCGCTTGTAGGTGCGGTCCGGTTGCCCCCGGAACCACTGCACTTCCGGTTCAGTATCCGTTCCGATGAAGGAGTCCACCATACAGCGGTAATCATAGAACATGCGTCCCGTTCGATTCCGAATCCGGTTCACCACACAGAGAACGGGGGTTCCGGGAAGCATCAGATAATACTGGTCTAACTCCAGCCCGCGTTTCTCCTTCAGCTTCTCCACCTGTGTCCGCAGGCATATTCCCCGCCATGAGTTCCCGTAATTATCCGTTAGTGTCTCAAAGGCGGCGGTAATCGTCTCCTCCTGCAAGCTTAACTGGGAAATTCCCTGAAGCTCGATCCCTAGTCCTCCCAGCCACGGGTTCCACCACGATTTGGGTCCGGGCTCGGGATAGGAGGATTCCAGCCACTCTCTCCCGTTATACTGAAGAGAATACAAAGCATTCCCGAAAGCCGGAGAAGCTTGAAGTGTGACTCCCCCATTGGAAAAACGGAAGCTTCCGTCTGTCAGCTTCATCTCTTCTATCGGCTGCACTTCGTCCGAAAAGGCAAACACAGCCCGTTCGATGGTTCTTTCTCCCATTCGGGATTGAAGGTTCAGTCGAACCGTATCCGAAATGCCGCCCTCCTTAAGGGGCTCCACTCGAAAATCGAGCAGCCTCATCTGCTCTTCCTCCGCCATCTCCCGTTCCACGGCGGCAAAGCTTCCGTTCCGGGAACTTACACTCACCCGACCTTCTATCGGGGAGTTTCTCCGTTCTCTGGCTTGAACTGTGAATTCCATTCCCGCCTGAACGAATGGATTTCCGTTATTTACGCTCACTTCGAATGGAGACATTAAATGGGGATTCACCCGGTCCCTGCGCCCAAGCGCATAAGAGCGGAAATCGGACCAGTTCGTAAAGCTGCCGCATGCCAGGAAGGTAGAAGCAGTCCGCACCTTCTCCCCCGGTCCCGGTCGGCCTGCCGGATGCTCCAATTGCAAATGCCATTCGCTCTTGGTCAGAGCCAACTCGGGATGCCAGGTCATTCCCCAGGTTACTTGGTCCCCGGAGCCGTAGCTAAACAGCCAGTTTTCCGAAATCTGATGGATATCCCAATCGTTCAGCCTATCGTATGAAACGACCTCCGGATCCCGCAAATCAATCACTTGGCCTTCATAAGGGATAATCCCTTGATTTAGCGAGAAATAAAATCCTTCTCCAATATGCAAAGGCTGCTCTGCAGTCAGGCTTCCAAGATTATGGACCTCGTGGAACCTTTCGACCAACCCGTTAGGAAATAGTTTGGCGGTTATCGTCAACCGGATGGACGGGAATTCCTCGGAATCGCATTCCGCCGTAAGCACCATCGCTTGATCTTCCCGGCTTATGGAAACACGCGAAGCCTGTTTTTTCACAAACTCGGGAGAATAGGGGCGCCCGAGCTTCGGTGACATCCATCGGCACCTGGACTCCTCACCATACCGGTGAACCCACATTTCATTATCCTCTTTGTTGTAATATAAAGTATAAGGACCATTGACAATGAACCACTGCTTTTGGGTTTCACCGCCGAACCTTCCGGTTTGTCCCTTAAAAATCCGTTCTATTTTTCTGGTAAAGACAACCGGCTCTTCCCGGCTGTTCTCCGAATAAGCATGGATCGTAACCCGTTCGCTTAACAAGCCAAAATCCTGGAGCCTGTATGAAACGGCAACGGTTTTAATTTCTTCTCCAGGCACGGAAACAGACAACCGTTCGGGTTCAAAACGGATACATTCATTACTTGGAAGCTGAAACTCAAATACTAGCGGCCGGGTATCCTGATTCTCTATCGTTATGAAGCCTTCCTCCATCCCTTGAAGCAGGCTTTCATGATTCACGGCGGAGAAGATCAGCTTCGCCGGATATTGCGGCTCTATTCCGACACGAAGCTCAGCACTGCGTCCGTTGATCCGGCACCGTGCGGTGACGCAAGGATGCGTCTTCCAATCATTCTGGTCCTCCTCTACCGGCCCAACTTCAAATTGACCTTCGATGATGGCTTCCTCTTGAACTACCAGATTGCGGGACAGTGAGAAGCTAATATTTTTGTTATTCTCCCCTTCAATTTGAACATGGAGGGGTGCCCCCGATTTATTGCGAATCACATAACGGATGGGATAGCTCTTCCCAAAAACGAGCTTATGCCTGTCCGCTTCGGCGTACAGAATATAATCGTCCGTTTCGATCAAACGGATGCCGCGCCCGGTTTTTTCAAATTCCACACGCAGGGACTTCCCGTCCTTCGCCCATTTATATTCAAAGAAATCGAAGCCGTTCTCGTTTCGCCCATCCGGCTCTATGGCGATGTCCCTCTTCCCGTCCTCATACCAATCCATGGTCTCGAAGTAAGGCTGGAGAGCCTCGGTTTGCAGAACAGTCGGAATAAAATTCATCAAATGAGTGGCGTTTTCCCTTTTCTCCCAAAAAAATCCACACTTTTTATACATCGGAACAGCCTTCGTATTCCCCGCCCAAGTAAACAAGTCCAATCTCGGCCAACCCATCTCGATCGTTCTTCGCACCGCGCTCAGGACCAGGTCCCGCCCTATTTTTCGCCCATGATAATCAGGCCTTACGTTAAGAAGCGGAATATATAAAGCTCCCTCATCATTACGATAATGGGCGAAGCTGCAGTAGCCTACCACCTTGTCTTCATCCAAGGCCAGGAAAGCGGCCAGCAGAGTCGAATTGGCATGCTCCTGAAGGATGGATTCCTCCGTTCGGTTAGCCGTCCCTCCTCCCCAGCCCTCTGTGCTGGCATTCCACATTTCAGCAATCGCCCGGGCATAATGCGGTTCATATTCAACTATCCGAATGTTCCCGTTCACGGTATTCACCTCTTTGGTTATAGTAATATTTTTTTCAAATTATTACCATTATACCTTAGCCCCTTATCAGGAGTAAGAGGAGAATTTAGTTACAACGATTTTTGACTGATATAGATCGCCCTGACGTACTCGTATACTTGTTTGATCGGAATTCCGTGTTCCCGCGCGGCTTTGGCGCAATCTTCATGCTCCGGGGCAAAATGCACAAGCTTCCCGGCTTTATACCCGGTTTTTACCGTAATAGCCCCCCAGGGAGTGGAAACCTTCTCGAAATTTCTGCCGAGTCTGCTGCAGGATACGGGCATATATCGCAATCCGAGCGTTGTCGTTTCCTCGAAGATGACGGTTTCCATTTCCGACAATAAGAGCCTGTCCGTTAATACATTTAACATTAGGCCGGGACGCCCTTTTTTCATAAGAATAGGAATCCAGTAGACATCGTTCGCTCCCTTCTCCAGAAGCCTGTCCGTGATGTAGGGACAGTACTCCGGATTCATATCGTCCAGATTCGTTTGAATGAGCACCATCCCATCATCCCGATGCTCTTGCCCATGATCGAATTTCTTCATTCTGTCAGCCATCCTTTGTCCCATCGACCCGCAACGATCGCTTTTTCCCAAATTATAGCCTTCCCCGGCTTACTATGTAAATGCTGCCTCCGGAACCGAAAGCAGATTAAACATTCCTTGAGGTCATGTCTGTGTGACAATTATTAATTTCATCGGGAAAATAATGCCCATAAACAAATAACAGGAGTACCTTTAGATGGCACCCCTGAGCAAATATTTGGAAAAAGCCCTAACGGCAAATTAACAGCACTATTTGCGTGAACGGGCAAGGAAGAATGATACTGCGAAAAAGAACCCCGCCGTTTCTTGTAATACCGCCCATAGTGCTTAAGCGGCCAGCACCCGGTTACAGCTTGTTGGCCGATTCGGGAGTGACCGGCTCCGTCCCGCCCTCCGCTGTCCCTGCCGGGCTGGGCTGCGGTACAGGAAGCGTAACGCTCGGCGGAAGAGGAGGTGATCCGCCCAGAGGATTTCCTTTGCTGTCCACATAATACATCGGAGTATCCCCAACGACCAGAACATAGGAAATGGGAATTTCCGTCTCAACGATTTCATGCTCCGAATCGAACGGAATAATGATGGCCACATCGGCGATCACCCGAACGTAAACCTCCACCAGCACCATATTAATCCCTACATTTTCAGAGCGTCTGCTCAGCTCCACCTGAACACTTCCTTGCGGAACGAGCCGAATTGGAATATCCGGACCGAAGGATGCGATAATCGCGCTGTTCATGGCCATCCCCAACGGAATATGCTCGGGGATGCTTCCCAGATTGGTCAGAGCGGATTGAACTTTATTAATGGCATCCGCCTGTATTTTCATATGCTCGGCATAATTTAGCATAAACCCGCTCACCTTGCCGTTATTATCGTATCTCCACTCAATCAATCTATTGAGATCGGTACCTTGGGAGATCCGGTCGGTAATGGCCGCGTTGATGGATTGTGTTGCAATCTGCTTCATGCGGACGGAAGCCAGGTGGAAGAGCGGCGGCTTCAGATTCCTCTCAATATAAACGAAGGTTTGCAGTGTAAACAGAAAGATTAGAATCATCGTGATGAGGAATGTTCTTCTCAAGCTTGCTTTACGCGGATTCCGGCTTCTCCATCTGCGCCTTCGCATCCCCTTCCCCCCTTGTATATAGGCATATCCCTCTAACTAATCTATGCCTTACGCAGCCAAAAAAGAAGGACTCGTTGTCAAGATGACTTCCTTATAGTGTCCGCAATAACCGCCAAACCTGCTATAATAGGTAAGAAAACCCTACTATTGGAGCCGCAGCTCCCTTTTTTAACTTGGAGGAAATGATGAGAGCACTGATCTACTTGATTATTCTCGTATCCTTCCTGGATACATTCGTACAGCTTCCGATTATCGGGCCCTATGCCAAAAGCCTGGGAGCCGGATCGCTCGCTATCGGTCTTACAATCGGAATGTACTCGCTATCGAATATAGCCGGCAATGTCGTTGCAGGACAATGGATTGACCGTATCGGAGCCAGAGTTGTGCTTATTATAGGGATGGCCATAACAGCGGCTGTACTCTTGTTATACCTAACCGTTAATACTCCGGAGCATCTCATTGCCGTTCGTTTTTTACATGGTCTTACAGGGGGGCTTCTGACACCATGCGCGTTTACTCTCGCTTCTTCGAGAGCTTCGATGAACCGTCAAGGAAGGGCTATGGCCTTGTCTGGCGCTTCCGTCGGACTGGCCGCGATTATAGGTCCGGCGTTGGGAGGAATCCTTAAAGCGAAGTGGGGAGTAGATGCGGTGTTTATTGTAACGTCTGCACTGCTTGCCGTCTTCTCGATTATTGCCTGGACGATGCTGCCCAAGAAGCAGGCAGCACAGACGGAGCGGACAAGAGTGGAGCGCCAGTACTGGTCGGAAACCATTAAAGCGTGGAAGCCGCTTCTTGGCAACCGTCATGCCGTAACCGCCTATGCCGGGGCTTTCGCCCTTCTGTTCGCCATGGGCGTGCTTACCTTCGCTCTTCCGCTCAAAACCGATGAATTGCAGTTGCCGGCGCAATCTGCCGGAATGCTGCTCAGCACCTTCGGATTGGTGGCGATTCTCGTGTTCGTGCTGCCATCCAACCGGATGTTCGACCGGCTGCCCCCTTTCCGCCTGCTGATGATCGGACTGGTTATCGTCATTGCTTCTTTGCTTAGCCTGTCCATAGTATCCAGCCTCGGAGGTTTATATTTCATTATGGCTGTGTACGGAATAGGCTACGGACTGATATTCCCTTCGACCAGCGCGCTCTTGGTCAAGCATGTCCGCCAGGAGGACCGGGGGAAGGCCTTCGGCTTGTTCTACGCCTTCTTCTCGCTCGGGGTGGTGGCGGGATCATCGGCCGTCGGCGCCTTGACGGCCGACCCGGACACAGCCTTGGCTATCGCATCGGGCACTTTAACGGTGCTGTCGGGCTTGCTGTTCATCCTTTACAAAATCATCCCTTCCAAAGCAAAGCTTTCGGAACGCGAGGCTAAGCTGTAACAAAACGGAAACGCCCTATTCGGGCAAAAAGAAAACAGTCCGGGCACATAAACCCGGACTGTCTCGGTTATAAAATGGATCCGTCGGATGGCTGTTTCGTTTCCGAATTTAAGTTCAAACTTTCCCCTCTGCCCTTCTCTCGAACTCCCTTGTCCCTCAAGCCCTTTTTCTTCGGGTTTCCATATCTGTAGTGCAATTTTATCCTTGGTTCAGCTTCTCGGTCTCTTGTTTAAATACCTCTGTACTCTTCATAATATACTCTTGGATCAATTTGTTTTCTTCCGGACTGTAAGCAGACATTACTTCGCTCATAGCTTGTCCAAACGATTGAAAAATCGGCCCTAATTCAGCTCCCACTTTTCCAAAATTGGCCTTAATAATAACCTTTCTCCTGTCTTTCGGATCTCTTTCCCTGTAAACAAAATCTTTATTTTCAAGTCTATCGACCACTGTTGTAACCATTCCAGTCGATAACCCCGTTTTTAATGCGATCTCCCCGGCAGTAAGTCCTTCCACGGGGATAAGCCCTAACACTTTGTAGTCCGTTAAATTTAAACCAACTTTTTCAGCAACGGTCTGGTGGAACATAATTAAAGCAAGACTAAATTGTTGTCCTAAATTGACTGCATTATGCTCATTCGCAGGATTATTTTTCATTGACAATCAGATAGCCCCTCCCTATAATGAATTTATCTCCAAATTAGAGATACTCTATTATGGAGGTAAATTAAACCTTGTTTTTATTGTGCTTTATAATCGGAAGGAATGACAAAGTTGTTCCAGGACATCTTTTACAACAGTATTTTATATCCTGCCATGGAAGGATTGCGAGTACTGATCTGGTCATACGCATTTTATTTCACCTTTGCCATCGTATTTCTTCTCTCCATTCCTATAGCTATTATGCGGTGTTTTCAAAGCATAATCAAACACACGAATAAAACCTTCGCTTTTATTGAAAGCATGGTATGGATATTGAGTATATCACAATATGTGCTCACCTATTGCCTTATTTTCGGGTTCCTCAACTTGGTCATAATTATTGCAATGAATATGTCTAAAAAAATGTTCGAACACGTTCCAGCTATCGATTCCATTCAAAAAGTTGCGGTTTTGGGCATAAAAAAATCTGTTCATTATTCCCGTTAGTATCATTTATCTTTTAAACATTGTACAGATAATCTGATCGTTAAACGAGGTGATCTTATGGGATTTTCTGATCTTATGCGTTATGGAAAATATGGTCTCCATACACTTTTTTCCTCCGTCTTGTTTTTTTACCGCCATCTCTCCCTGCTCATCCTTGCACTTATCCCGTCTTGTATCCGTGCATATCAAATGTGGAATCAGCTTCAAGTACCCATGGTATTTGAAATTTTAGTGGAATTGACAAGAATCGTATTGTTTCTGCTCATGCTTTGCCTTATGACTACTGGAAATTTGACAAGTTTGTGGCGGAAGAGGTTTTGGCAGAGGCTTGGGGATTCTTGTTCCTTGCATCTGAAGAAAAATTGGCCCTGCTTCTTTCTTGCTCAAATCGTGATATTCCTTGTGTTCTTATATGGCCTAGGAAATTTAGCTATTATCGTCATCGTGAATCTTTCTTTAACCCCAATCCTCGACATTTTAGATATCAATTCGGTTGAACATTCAGCCCAATCCGCATATAATGCCTACCTGTTCTTTTTGAAAAATATGAGCGTTATACCATTGGCCATGGTTTACATTCTTATCATGTTAGGAGTAGGACCGACCAACCATAAAAGGCTAGATTAAAATAAGATTGGAGAAGTGGGCACCAAAATAGGCATTCTGAACATTGTAAAAATAGACGCTTGACGAGCAGGTCTCATTTAGAAACGAAACGAGATAAAAATTCGTGTCCAGAAGGGCAGGATAAATGTCAGGGGAACGCTGAGATCAGTGTTTTAAAATCCGAGCAAGAGCTTGGGGAAAAAACTTGAGCAAAGCACTCATCACATCCCCTAACCCGTTGATCACCTGGGTTCATGCTTAAAGGATGAGAAATCCCTGCTTTGATCGTCGCGGAGGATGAAAAAAGACTGATGAAAGGATCGAGTAAAAACAGATCCCCCTCCAGTCTTTTGTATTGTTTGGGTACTAATTTTATCTTAGTCGGTTGGACAGGAATTATATTTGCTGAAAAGACCGCTGTCGAAGCGCCTCGTACAGAAGAATGGTTCCGGCCATGGCGACATTCAACGATTCCGCACGGCCCCGCATAGGAATGATTACGTTGTGGTTGGCCAGACGGCCGACCTCTTCCGAAACCCCTGCCCCTTCGTTGCCGAGAATGATCCAGGTCGCCTGTCTGAAGTCGGTTTCGTAGCAGGTCTTGCTTGCATTCAACGAAGTGTTCAGCAGTTGAATGCCTCTATCGCCCGCTTTGCGAAGCAGCGGGGCGAGCTCTGCCTGCACAACGGGCAGATGGAACAGCGATCCCATAGTGGCGCGAATGGTCTTCGGGTTATACAAGTCCACGGTGCCTTGTCCGAGCACGACTCCGGAAGCGCCGGCAGCATCGGCCGCCCGAATGATGGTCCCCAGATTGCCGGGGTCCTGAATTCCATCCACGACAACGACCAATCCGTCCGATAACGACAGCAGCCCTTCGGCCGATTCTTCCCTCTTCCTGACAATAGCAGCGACGCTTTGCGGCGTTCGGGTATCCGTCACTTTGGAAAGCACCGCTTCCGTAACGGCTATCCATTCCTCCCGCGCCGCACGATCGTTGTCCTTGAGCTCCGGCGGAAGGCCGCGTTCCATGGAATAAAGCACCGTCTCGACCGGCTCGTTCGAACGCAAAGCCTCCTGTACCAGATGCGTGCCCTCGATCAAATATTTATTCTGCTCGTCTCTTCCCTTCCTGCCAAGCAGCTGCGCCCACTGCTTAACCCGCAGGTTATTAACTGATGTAATTTCGTTGGTCATACAGCCTCCGTTACTTCGTGAACGTTTTCTCGAATTCGACTAAATCCTCGTTCTTCCCTACGACGACAAGAACATCGTCCTCCTTGATCGCATCTTCAGCATGAGGTGCAATATTCATGTGGGTGCCGGTTTTGATAGCCATCACATTACAGCGATATTTGGCCCGGATATCCAACTGCAGCAAACTCTTGCCGATCATCTGGGGAGACGCTTTAATCTCCACGATGCTGTAATCATCGGATAATTCAACGTAATCCAAGATGTTGGGAGAGATCAAGTGATGAGCGACCCGATTTCCCATATCCCTTTCCGGAAAAATGACCTTGTCCGCACCGATTTTCTTCAGCACATTGCCATGCAAATCGTTCTGCGCCTTGACAATAATCTTCTGGATGCCCAGATCTTTGAGAATCAGGGTAGTCAGAATGCTGGATTGAATATCCTGCCCGATAGCTACGACAACGACATCAAAATGATGAATTCCCAGCGCCTTCAGTGCTTCTTCATCCGTGGAATCCGCTTGAACCGCTTGGGTCACGAAGGCACTCATTTCCTGTACCTTCTGGCCGTTGGAATCGACAGCCAACACATCATACCCGGATTTCGATAAAGACTTGGCCACACTCGAACCGAAGCGGCCCATTCCGATAATGGCAAATTGTTTTTTCATCGCTACCGCTCCTTTAGCTTCTTCCTAGAATTATACCATACCGTAGGGATCCATACATAAAAGGGGGTGCCTAAAGACATATTAATAACAATTCCCCCTAAAGCAGGCTTCGTGGCTTGGTTCATCCCCCATTTTTATATATGGTAAATGGTTCGGCCTTTAGATAGGGCAACTTTTGTGGTTGCTCGCGACGAATCTTACGACAACGGAGGTTTTCTCACGATGAATATCGACTTAAGGCAGGCTATTGTGCAGCGAGTACAGGGCAAATCGACAGAAGAACTGACGGATGTGATTGAAGGTTCGATTGACAGCACGGATCAAGCCCTTCCCGGGTTAGGCGTGTTATTTGAAATTATTTGGAAAAATACGGATGAACCTACCCATTCCACTTTGGTTCAAGCCCTTAAGGATCATCTTCCCCAGTAGAGATCTTTCCTGACACACGAAAATGCCAAAAAGTAAGACTCCCGGTCAACGCACGCCTCTCCCGGCGCGCGTTGCGGGCCTCGGGGCGGCAGCCCGGCATGCCCAACGCGAGAGTCTACTATTGCTCCTGTTTAACTTCAAAACTATTCTACCCATTATCAATGAATGGGAATAGAGAGCGATAAATTTATCCCGATGTTTGTATTATCGGGTTAAGACCCCACACCTCTATAGCTGGGCTCTAAATCAGGTGGAGTAGAGTCTCCATCTGATTACTCTATGTTCAGCTAAGCTGAACGAGTTCACTCTTCAAACAGGCAAAAAGTATTAGGGACCATCCGTTTGCCCGAGGCTTCCCCGGATAGGAACTTATCCAGATCCGGCTCTATAACTTTCAGCACGTCATGGAAGGTTTCGAACGGAAAGTAGGCCTCTCCGGCTTCATCGAGGTAACCGGCCAGCCTTGCTCTGGCAAAGATCCAATCGGCAAAACCCGAACCATAATAATCACTCGTTCCGTCTCCGATATATAGCACATGGTAGCCTTCCTGCTTTAATTTCCGCACCACGTCCGCCTTGCAGCAGCCGCACCATTTGCAAGCTTCATTTTCATTTTGGAAATCAAGCCTGTACCCTCCGTCCTCCGTATAATAAATCGGATTCGATATGATTTGCTCCACCTGATAATCGAACTTCCGGATGATTTCCCGGATATAATATTCCATTCCATCACTCAGTATCGTGACAGGGATACCGTGCTTACGGCAAAAGTCAAGAAAATCCGCAGCTCCCTCCCGCGGATTTATCTGTCGGATCACATCGTCCACCAATGATTTGCGGTCTGCCAGAAAGGAGTAGCTCGTTCTCGCCACCTCCATGGAACCGACCTGACCGGCATCGAATTGGCGGTAAGCCTCCACCACTGCCGGTTCCTTCTCGACCTCGGCTGTTTTCATAAGCAAATCTCCGACATCCTGCTGCATTAAGGTCCCGTCAAAATCGGTGACTACGGCCAGCTTAGACATTTCTTCTCCACCCATTTCGTTTATATTGAAAGCAACGTCAATTTGTCCTTATCATACCACATCCAGACCCCTTATAGTTTCATAATGAAATAGATGGAGACAGCTTTTCAAATTTTTCAGACGCATAAATCGAAGTTGGCAGGCTATCGGATTCTTTTATAGGCCCTGGCATACCTTAAAATTTTTAAGTAGGCTTTTCGGTTGGCCAATTTTCTGAAAATATAAGGGTCCGGCCGGAAATTGACTTCCAAAATCCACGGATCTAAATCTTTGCCGATGGCGATATCGACCCCGATTTCCTTCAATCCGGGAAAATGTTTATGCAGTTGTATGGCCGCATCCGTCCCCAGCTTGGCAAGCCGTGCCATATACTTCTCCCTCTCGGCAGGGCCCATGTATCGGCTCAGAAGGACGTCAACCGTCTTAAGTGTCCCTCCATTATGATAATTCGTTACTACCTTCTGAGGATGAGCCACCCTTCCCATCATCCCGGTGGTCTCCCAATTCTTCACCGGGTTCCTCTGCACCATTACGCGAATATCGAAGGGACGCTGCTCATGGCTTAAGAGCCTGATTCCCTTCTGAACCAAATAGCGCTTCTTCCCGGTTTGTCTTAACAGATTAGCATACATATCCGTATAAGAACCGAACGTCCATCTGCGCTTCCCTCTTTGAAAATGAAACCGGAGTCTGCCCTCGGCCTCTTCCTTCTCGACTCGGATGACCCCGATACCGAAGGTTCCGAAATTAGGTTTAATATAAACCATACCGTATTTATTCAACATTTCCTGCAGGCTGTCCCTGTTCATCCGCCGGGTTTCGGGAATGACCGGGCGAATCTGTTCGTTCTGCAGCAGGATGGTTGTCTTAAGCCATTTGTTCGCTGTCAGTTTCACCGCGCTTCCTCCACCTTTGACTTAACATTGGACCTGTAATAAAGATCATACAGATTGATTAAATGACCTGCTGATGTTTTCCAACCAAACCTCTTGACTGCATCCTCCCTCGCTTGCTTGCCCAATTGCTTCCCCCATTCCCGGTGACGGGCAAGATAAGCAATCCGTGCGGCAAACGCTCTGTAGTCCTGATAATGATCGACCAACAGTCCGTTATGTTTGTCCCGGATAATTTCCCCGATTCCCCCGATATTAGAGGCTATGCAGGGAAGCCCGGTAGCCATCGCCTCTACGTTTACCAGGCCGAAGGCTTCATGCTTTTGCGACGGACAGACGAAGCAATCGGCCATCCAATACAGCTTGTGCATTTGCCGATGCGACAGCTGCCCCAAGAACACGACCGGGACCCGGTAATGCCGGGCGAGCTTCTTTAATTTCATCCCGTAACCATGCACCTGGCTCTTCCCTGCCACTACCAGTTTGATTTCGGGAACTTCATTTCGCGCCATGCGGATAGCGCGGATCAGCAGGGGAAGTCCTTTGCGCGGAATCAGTCTCCCTGCGAAGGCCACGGTGAATGATGCCGCTAGCCCGTATCGGTTTTTCAGATCCATTTTTTCTGCCGGTGTCGGCGGCCGAAACCGATTCAAGTCCGTTCCCAGCCAAACTTTCTTAATTTTGTTGTGAAGGCGGGGGAACCGTTCTTTCAGCCTATTCTGTAAAGACAAGCTGTTGGCAACTATCAAATCGGCTTTGGACAAACAGCGGAACGCCAGCTCACGTGAAATTCGGGGGGCGGAAACAAATGTCAGCGAATGCAGGAAAATGGACACGGGCGTATTAGGAAATTGCCGCTTTACCCGAGGGAGAAAGAGAGGGCGGTTATCTACCTGCACCCAGTCAAAGGTATGGCCGGCCAATCTTCTGAGGACATGGTTTAAATAATTGCCCGGACTTCCTCCCGGAACCCTGATGATCGTTAGATTTCCGTCTTTAGTTAAGGCGGGATAGCCGGTATGTTCGCGGCTGATGATCGTTACCTGATGGCTGGCGGACAGCTCTTTCGCAATATGGTGAATCGAAATTTCCACCGATCCCCCCAATACCGGAGGAACCGGGATTTGTTCCGGGGCGATAATTAACAGATGCAACAGACGGCACCTCCTTAACCGATATCGGAGACGGCATCCGGTATCAGAGATTCACTGCTCGCGTTCCTGTACACGCGGCCTTTACTGTACTGGTATACAGAGCTTTTTTACTCCAATATCATATGTGTGCATACCCGCTGATGCACTGGACAACTGACAGTGCATGACCAAGACCCAAAACCCCAAGAAAAGTGACGTTTTGCTTCGTATCCGCGGTAAAGCCTGCAATTCTGCACGCTTTGGGCTGTTTGATCCCGTGTCCGCGGTAAAGCCTGCAAAAACACATCTTTTTTTTTCATTCCAAGGGAGATCAAGCCATTTTATAGGTAAAAAAGCCGCCGATCACAGGGATCTGCGGCTTTTATTCCTTATCACTTAAGCAATTTAAGTTCGTCCTTCTCCTGGCGGACCACGTTATCCTCGGTATCGTCGACCATTCCTCTAGTCGAATTGCGGAACTCACGCAGCGTATCGCCGAAAGCTCTTCCGAGCTGCGGAAGCTTGGCCGGCCCGAAGACAATCAGGGCAATGGCCAGAATAATAATCAAGCCGGGAATCCCTACATTATTGAACATTTGATTAACCTCCCCTTCACTGGGTATTGGTTGACAGTGTTGCTAGTCTTCTGTAGTAATGGCCTGCCAAGGCGGCGCTGATTTCGAACAAGGCAATTAACGGAATCGTCACGGACAGATGCGAGATGAAGTCCGGCGGCGAGATCAGCGCCCCTACGATTGCAAGCCCGACATAAGCATATTTGCGGGTTCCCTTGAGCCTCTCCGGAGTCAACAGCCCAAGCCGTGTAAGAAACAGCACGACAACGGGCATCTCAAAGGAGACCCCCATCGGAAAGACGACGTTGAACAGGAAGGAAAAGTAACGATCGATCCCGTAAGTCTCCATTGCCCCGATCGAGGCGTTCATCGTTTTCATAAACCCGACCATCATCGGAAAAACGACATAGTAGCCGAAAACGGTGCCCGTAAGGAAGAGCAGGAAGGAGGCCGGAACGAATGCAAGTGTTCCTCTGGCCTCCGCATCAGTCAGACCCGGCCTGACAAATGCCCATATTTGATACAGCAGCACCGGAAGAGTGAACAGGATCGCAAACAGAAACGCGCACTTCATGTAGACGAACAGCCCGTCCGTCAACGAGAATACGTTCCACTCGATGCCGCTGGCGCCCGGCCTGGCTTGAACATAGCGCAATATGGCGGGAGATAAATACAACCCCGCGCACATGGCGCCCAACAAGACCGTCGCGACCACGATCAATCTCTTGCGTAGCTCGGTCAGATGAACGACCAGATTTTCTTTTATATCCATTCTACCCCTGTCCTTCAACAGAACAGAGCCCTATACGAGAGATCCGCCCTGCTGCAAGTATTTGAGAATGCCTTCCGAAGCCCGGTATGCCAGCGCCCCAATTGTGCCCGTCGGATTGTATCCGCTGTTATGGGGAAAGGCCGATGCTCCTACAACAAATACATTTTCCGCATCCCACATCTGCAAATAGGAATTGACTGCAGAAGTGCTCGGGTCCGCCCCCATCACTACGCCTCCCGTATTGTGCGTGGACTGATATGGGACGATATCATAGTTGCTGATCGCTTTGGACGTTTCCAGCTTGGTCGGATTCATTTCCTTCATGACCGCTTCGGTTTTGGTTGAAATAAAATTGACCAATTCCCGATCCTGATTCTCAAAATCATAGGTTAATCGAAGCAGCGGCAGTCCGTATATATCCTTGTAGGTCGGGTCCAAATCCATATAATGATGCCTCCATGGCATATTGGCCCCTTGAATACTGACTACAAGCATGCGGTTGGCGTATTTGATCGACATCTGCTTAAATTCCTTGCCCCACTTCGGAGTGCCGCTCGGCGTCGGATTGCTGGCGATCGGCCGATTTCCGGTTTGGGTGAAGCGAATATTCGCCCCGTGAATGAAATTCAGGTCCGAATGGTCGAAATTGTCTCCGTTGAAATCGTCGAAGCAGCTTCCTAGCGCCCCTGCCCCCATATAAAGATTAAACTCCCTGTCATCATAGAAGCCGTAAGCATTCCCGCCCGTAATCTGGTACGCGTAGTTTCGGCCGATAACACCGGTTCCGGAAGCCGGATCATACGGTTTGCCCAGCTTGGAGAGAAGAAGCAGACGAACGTTGGAGAATACATAACTGGCCAGTATGACCAAATCCGCCGGCTGCTCGAACTCTTCTCCGGTTAACGTATTGATGTAAACGACACCGCTTGCCCTCTTGCCGTCGTGAATGATCCGGGTCACATTGGAAAATGTGCGGATTTCCAGGTTGCCGGTGTTCTGGGCTACGGGAAGCACGGTTACGATAGGATCCGCCTTCGCGCCATATTCACAGCCGAACCGTTCACAGAAAGCGCAGTATTGGCAGGCAGCACGAGTAATGCCGTCCGGATTCGTATAGGTTTCGGATAAATTGCCTGACGGAATGACATAGGGATTGTATCCCAGCTTTCTCGCGGCATCCTCGAACAGCTTCATTCCCGGGGTTTTCTTCATCGGCGGAGTCGGGAACGGGCTGGAGCGCTGGCCGACCATTGGGTTTTGCTCGGGTTCACCGCTGATTCCGGCCATTTTCTCATATTTGTCAAAGTAAGGCTCCAACTCGTCGTAGGTAATTCCCCAATCCTGGATAATCATGCCGTCCGGAATTTTATTCTTTCCGTAGCGCTCCACCGTCTTGGAATAAATCTCAAAGTCATAGGGGAGAAAACGGTAGTTTTGCCCGTTCCAGTGAACCCCTGCGCCCCCGATTCCATCTCCCATCAAGAAGGAGCCGTAGGATCTCATCGGCAGGGCCCGCACTTTTTCCGTATTGCGGAAAGTAACCGTCTCCCTGGACAGATCCTGCATCAGCTCATACCGTTGAGCGTAGCGCAGTTCGTCATGCACCATGAAATAATCTTCCGTCTTCCGCGGTTTACCCCGCTCCAAAGCAACTACCTTATGTCCCGCTTTGGTCAACTCCGAGGCAATGATGCCTCCCATCCAACCTAATCCAACGATTACAATCGGTACCTTTGGTAATGTAGTAGCCACTTGCATGTCCCCTTATCTAGTTAGTGACTCATGTGATCATGGAGGCTCGCCGGCTCCATCTTGATAAATTCTTCCTTGTCGATGACATCGGCATAGCTCATCTGATTGCCGGGATAATTGCGCATCCTCCAGCCGTCCATATTTTTGTTGCCGCCGTATAGCGGATCGGCATAAGCTCCTTCCAGAGTCAAGGAGCGCAGCAAATTAAAGAAAATTTTGCTCGACATTCCGTGAAGCTGGACTTCTTCTCCTTTTTCAAATACGGTCAGAACCTCGTCCTGCTGGGCCTCGTCCAGATCCGCGAAAGCCTTGCTGTACTTCGTTTGGCAATAATCTTTCAGCGCCTGCAGCCCCAAAGTGAATATTTCGTGGCGTTTAAACCCGGATTGGTATCCTTGGGTCGCCTCTGCCTTGAAGAATGGACCTATCATATAATCTCTGGCGTTCATACCCCACGGACCGGCCAGTTGGTGGTCGATATAATACGCGACCCCCAATTCAATAGCGCCGGGCCCCAGCTCGTCCTTCGGAAAAATACGTTCCGTTGCTGCCTGGGTTAACTGAAATTGCTCCGTATTAAGGAACATCAGCGCCTGATTATAATCCTTGACCGGCGGCTGCTCCGTCTGGCCCGGCTGCTGTGGTGCCGTTTCCTTAGGAGCGGTCATTGTCGATCCGATCACTCCGCCAATCACTCCGCCGGCAACTACTCCGCCAAGAGCCGCTCCGGAATATTTCAGGAACTGTCGTCTGGATTCATCGCGCGGGGCGCTTTTATTATGTTTTTCCTCTGCCATCCTGACACCTCCAATTGCCACACTTGTTGATATCAATAAGTAATGGTAGTTTCACCATAATGAGCTTTTTTATGCCAATTTTCTTAACACGTTTAATCGCTTTTACCAGTCCCCCACAAAGTGGAGTTATATATTCTGTTATGAACCAAAAAAAGCCGAGGTCATATAACCTCGGCTTGGCCCGAATTCGTCTCGGCAATTTACTTGGCCGCTCCTCTTTCTTTAATTCCGTCATTGATCTCTCTGATGATATCCGCGCCCCCTCGTCCCATCCATTCCTTGACCATTTGATCCCAATCGGATAGCGGGCGTTGACCGGAAATCATCTTCGTCTGCTCTCCGATAATATATTTTTGCAAATCGGCTCCTTTGGAAGATTGAGCTTCAGAGAAAATACCGCGGCTCGGATCCGCATAAGGGGTTTTGTTGTATGTCGCTTCCATCTCTTCGATTTCAGCGATAAATTGCTGCATTCTCGGATCGTTGTAAGAAGCGATCGAGTATTGATTCGCTTCATCGTTGGGTGCCCACGGCTTCCAAAATTCATGCCGCTGCAGCATATATTGAATCGGCGTAATGCTCTCCGAGCCCGGCTTAAGCACCGCCTTGCCGTCCACCATCTCGTAGCCCACTCCCTCGTGCCCCATTAGCCAATCAAACACTTCATTGTCCGGGGTTCGCTCATTCACCGGGATGAACTGCCGGCCATAATCCATAATCTCCAGTATTTTCATGACCTTCTCCGGATCATTCTTCAGCTTCGAGGATAGAGTGGACAGGCCGAAATATCCTTGCCCCAGCAGCCGTCCCTGACTCCCGTCGGGAGCTACGAAATGAGGAATCGAAGCCAGCCGCGCCTCGGGATTCACTTCCAGCAATCCGGTATAATACTCTTCTACCATCCCGGTCGGAGTGCCGATGAAAATCCCCGCCTTGCCGGAATAAAATTCTTTATTTGCCTGCGCCCAGTTGAGCACGGCAAAATCCTTGGTCACCGCTCCTTCCCTGTACGCCGCCGCTAAGGTTTCAATCACTTCTTTACGCCCGGGGCCGATGATTCCGGGAATATAATCGCCGTTCTCATTTTTGTGGTACCAGCCTCCGGACCAATAAGCTCCTGCCATATATTCAGGTGAAATATTTTCTCCAAGAGCAAAGCCGTACGTATCGTCCTTGCCGTTACCGTCCGGATCATTCTTGGTAAAGGCAATGGCTACCTCAAGCAGTTCCTCATAATTGGTCGGCATCGACAGCCCGAGGTTGTCCAGCCAATCCTTCCGGATGATATTGCTGAACACATAGGTGGGGGCATACATGGGGATGCTGTAGATTTTGCCGTCTACACGGATTTGATCCCAAATTTCATCGGGAACCATGCGAAACGTCTCGTATTGGTCGATATAGTCATCCAGCGGAAGAAAAGCCCCCTGCCTGGCCCATTTATAATAATTCGAATCCAGATCCTTGATCGCCACGACATCCGGCATGTCGCCAGAGGCCATGACGACCGACAGCTTGCTGTTAAAATCCGATTGCAATATAAATTGTGATTTGATATGAGCGTTGAATTTTTCCTTGATGGCATCGACTCCGGCGCCCTCCGCCGCAGGAAAAATCGTATACGCGAAGTTCATGAAGCTGATCTCATGCATTTTGTTCTCTTCCGCCTGCTTTGCCCCGGGCTCCCCGGAAGGCTGGGAAGTTCCCTGGGAGCCCCCGCCCGAACAGGCCGCCGCTGTTAAAGCCACCGTCATCAGCACCGAGCCCGCGCTTATCCATCTCTTTTTAGTCATTACGACCACCTCCGCTTATAATGAGCGAATCTTGTGCCACCCTCTTGTCATCCCGGAATCGTTGCGTCATCGATAAATCGGACAGATTCCCGGAACGCCGGCATGAAATAGTCAGCCTTTGACCGAACCGAGCATCACCCCCTTGGCGAAATGCTTCTGCAGAAACGGATAAACCGCCAAAATAGGGACCGTCGCCAACAAAATAGCGGCCATCTGAATCGTCTCCGCCGGGGGCGGCTGAACCAAGGTCTGCTGCTCCAGCAAGGAGGTGTTGTCATTCACGACGACAATTTGGCGCAGCAGCACCTGTATGGGCCACTTGGCCGGATTGCTGATATAGATCAAGCCCGTAAAATAAGAATTCCAGTGACTGACAGCGTAGAACAGGCCGAAGGTGGCCAACGCCGGCTTGGACAGCGGAAGGATGATGCGCCCGAATATCGTAAAAGGATTGGCTCCGTCCACAATCGCGGCCTCGTGCAATTCTTCGGGAATATTGCGGAAGAACTGGCGGATAACGATCAGATTCCACGGGCTGATCAGCACAGGTATAATGAGCGCCCAGACGGAGTCCAGAAGCCCGGTCTCTTTGACAACCAGATAGGTCGGAATAATGCCGGCTCCGAACAGGAAGGTAAACAGCACCATGAAAAGGATCGTTCTTTGGCCCGCGAAATCCCGCGACAAGCCATACGCCATCGTCATCGTAAAGAGCAGATTCATCAGCGTTCCTGCTACCGTTATGAAGACCGTCACCCCGATGGACCGGATGAAGCGGTCGTTGCCGAGAATATACTTGTACGCGTCCGCCACCCATTCCTTGGGCCACAGAATAAAATCATTCTCCAGAAAATCTTTCATGGAAGAGAAGGAGACCGAGAAAATATACAGAAAAGGAATGAACATGCTGACGGCGATTAACACAAGCAGCACGATATTGACCGTCTCCAGAATCCGGTCTCCGACGGTTCGGTGAAACATGCGTATCCCTCCCGGTGTATATCTGCTAATAAATGCCTTCTTCCCCGAATCTCTTGGCCAGCCGGTTCGCCCCGATCACCAGAATGAGCCCTACGACGGACTTAAACAGGCCAACAGCGGTGGCAAAGCTGAAATCCGACTGTAAAATGCCTTTGTAATAAACATAAGTATCCAGCACATTTCCCACTTCCATCACATAGGGATTCAGCATCAGAAACACCTGCTCGAAACCGTTGTCCAGTACGGTACCAAGGCGCAATATAAGCAAGATGACTACCGTACTGCGGATCGCGGGAAGTGTAATATGCCAGATCCTCCGCAGCCTGCTGGCCCCGTCGACTACGGCCGCTTCATAGAGCTCCGGATTGACTCCCGCCAAGGCCGCGAGGAAGATGATCGTTCCCCAGCCCGACTCCTTCCAGATGACCTCCAATACGAGCAGCGGCTTGAACAGGGCGGGAATTTGCAGGAACAGAATCGGCTCCATGCCGAACCAGGCTTGCAGGATCCCGTTGATGAGCCCGTCGCTTCGCAGGAAAATCGTTACAATTCCGATAACCACCACCCAAGACAAAAAATGCGGAAGGTAGACGATCGATTGAATAAGCTTCTTGAATCGTTCGTGGCGAACCTCGTTCAGCATAACCGCCAATAGTATGGGAACCGGAAAGGCAAAGGCGATTTGCAGAAACGACAGCACCAGCGTATTGATCAGCACCTGCACCACTTCCGCATTATCGAAAATCCTGGCAAAATGGGCCCAGCCGACCCAGGGACTGTCCATAAACCCTTGGAATGGGCTGTATTCTTTGAAGGCAATGACAGACCCCAGCAGCGGAACATATTTGTAGATGATAAAATAAAGGAAGCCCGGCAGCACAAATACATACATATAGCGGCTCTGCCATATCTTCTTCCTCATCCGGCCCCATCCGGCGGGGGATTGAACGGGTATCCTTGAATGCGTTTTCGATTCTGCAGCCGGTTTCATGGTCGGCTTCTCTCCTTTCATTCGGATTGTAACCGTACTGTACAAGAAACGGCGGCAAACGGGAAGTTTCCATTCTTGCATACAATCAGGGCAAAATAAGAAACAAAACAGGCAAAAAAAGAACCTTTCCCCGATTAGGAAGAAAGGTATTATACCTGTCTATAATCCAGCCCGCGCTTCCCGATGCTAAGATCCTTGACGAAATTGCTCACGGTATTTTCCCGGCGGCATCCCCGTGCACTGCTTGAAGACACGGGTAAAATTTTGAGTCGTTGCGTAACGCAGCTTTTCCGTAATCTCTTTAATCGATAAATCGGAATGGGCCAGCCATTCCTTCGCCCTGTTCATTCGGTAGTCGATAAGATAATCGACGAAATTGATCCCCTTCTCTTCCTTGAAAGCGCGGCTTAGCTGGGAGGGGGAACAGTGAAAATGCTCCGCGACCTGCTGCAGGGATAAATCCGTCTCGAATCTTTCAAGAATGTAGTCAATCACCTGGCTGATCAGCAAGGCCTGTTTGGACTGCCGGGACTGCTCCATCTCGCGCTGAATGGACGGGAATAGCTCATTGCAGAACCACTGACGGACCTCTTCGAGGGACGAGGCGGAATAAATATTCATATAGAGCTGATCATCCATCCATTCATGAAGATCATAGCCTCTATCCTGCAAGCACTGGTCGATTTCCCCAAGCAAATAAGCCATCAAGCCAAGCACGCTTTCCACATTGGCCATAAAATGAGGGACGTCCTCCATCATTTCCGCGAACTGGTTCCGGGCTTGCTCTATATCCCCCTCGGCAATACTTGCCAGAATCCTTCTCTGCCATTTGGCGAAAAAATGATTGAACTGCCGGAGCATCGTTGAATTCTCCGCAATCTCGCGGGTAATGGTCGCATTCCCGCCCATTACAAAACGATAACGAAGCAGTTGGAGCGCTTGTTCATAGCCAAGGCTGACAGCCGTCAGGGAAGGCTGGGCATCGCTAATGGCGACGGTAATCGTATGCTGAAAATATTCTTTCACCTTCTCCCGGATGAGACGGCTCATTTCGTTGATCCGGCTCCATGCCGCATCATCATTCCGTTCTGTGCCGAGAATGCAGATGATCTGTCCCGGATTGGGAGTCAACGTCACACAGGTCGGCATCTCCTCACAAATTTCCTGAATCAGCTTGGACAAAGCGTACATCATCAGCGAGCGGTCTCGGGTCTGATATTTCCGCCAAAACTTAACCGGCTGATCCACTTCCAGAGCCAATAGATAGAACCAGCTTCCGTCAAGCGCCAAATGTTTATTCGCCGAATGGACGGCTAACTCATCCTCGGTCATCTCTCCTCTGAGCAGCTTGAACAGCACGCTTTCCTTCAAGTGGGGAAGCTGTTCCTGATACTGAAGCTGCAGCCCTTCATTGATCCTCAGTACCTTCTCCAAATAGGAGTCCAGAGCATTAAGATCATCCGCCTCCCGGTCCGATCCGGAGAATTTGCCCGCAAGCCTTTGGATCGGAAAATATAGCCGATGCGATCCGATGACGGAGATCAACATCCAGAGTCCGATCAGAATGATGACGGTTATCCAGGTGAGCCGTTGGATATGATCAGATTTGGCCGTTAACTCGGAATACGGAGTCATCGCCAGATAAGTCCAGTTATTGAAGGAGGACTTCTCCGAAGACAGATGGTATTGCTGCTTATTGTATGTATAAGGTCCTGTAAAGCTGGAAGGATTTTGCCAAAATTGATGCAAATCATTGGTGGCGGTGAGCTTGGTACCGATATCGGCTTTATTGCTGCTCAGCACGATGCGTCCCTGCTCGTCGATCACAAGCAGCTTTCGCCCGTTGCCCAGGCTGACCGACTGGAAAACCTCCTCTATAATCTCCGGGTCGACATGCAGCAGCAGCCAGCCTTCCATAACCGGAGAATTAATCGGCACCGGACGCAGCAGGAGAAACTCGGTTTGTTGCGGATAGGTATAGGGAGGGACGACCGTCGCTCCCATATACATCGGCCTGGCGGATTTAATCAGCTCGTAATAGGGAAAATCGTTGAGCGCAAGCATTCCGTAATGATTGGAATACACTTGGCCGAACCGATTATACACCAATGATACGTTGAAGAGCGTCCCGTTATAGCTGCGGTATTGCCGAATGATTTCTTTCATCTCCAATGTCGTTTCCAAGGCTTCCAACGAATCCATGGAGATCCCGAGCCGGACTGATTTCTCCACGGTCCGGTCACTGGCAATTTGCAGGGAAGAGGCGTCCAGGCTTTTCAAAATACCATCCATCTGATATTCCATCTGTTTAAGAATAATCCGATGATTGCGGTCCACCTCCTCCTGCACGCTGCTTCCGGCCATGTAAGAGGAGATCAGGCCGAGAAGCATGACGGGAATAACGCTTAGCAGCAAAGAATAGACCAGCAGCTTCTTCTTGAAGCTCATTCTCCTCCATAAGCGGATCGGTTTAACCATACCCCAGCTCCTCCTCGCTTATCTGTAGATCCGGACAAGACAAATTGTTATCGCTTTCATTTTATCCGATCATGCTTGTCGGGTCAGGTACCTGCCCCCGGCGGGACATGAATCCGGTGAAGACTATGGGTCCACCGGATTCCCCGAGGTTCGCAAGCCGTTTGACAACTCCCGCTTGCTTGCAGTTAGACAAACCTTTCCGTTCGCCCCCACAGTAATTTACGGAGCTACATTCAAAAATTGAAGATCCGGATTTTTTTCCATGGCGGTGCGAAGCGCATACTCATTCTCAAACAAAGCCACGTAATTATCCTTCTTGTCCTTGACGAGCTGGGAATTAATCCGGAACTTGCCGGGGTCGATCGAGGGACCGACAAGCCAGCGGGCGAACTGGAAATTCATTCGCTGCAGCATAACGTCCACTCCATACTCCGCTTTCATCCGGTACTCGAACACCTCGAATTGAAGCTGTCCGACCACGCCCAGGATCGTGTCTTCGAAGCCGATCGTCCGGAAAACTTGAATGGTTCCTTCCTCTGTCAGCTGATCGATCCCTTTCTGATACTGCTTATGCTTCATGGCATTCTTGACGGTTACTTTGCTGAACAGCTCGGGAGAGAACGTAGGCAGCTCGTCATAGACGATTTCGGTGGCCTGACTTAACGAATCTCCGATGCGGAAAATTCCCGGATCGTACAGGCCTATAATGTCTCCCGCATAGGCAACGTCTACAATATCCCGGTCCTGGGCCAGAAATTGCTGCGGCTGGGATAGCTTGATCTCCTTGCCTGCCCTCACATGCTTGACGGACATGCCCCGCTCGAATTTGCCGGAACAGATTCGCAGGAACGCGACGCGATCGCGATGCGCCGGATTCATATTGGCCTGAATTTTGAACACGAACCCGCTGAACTGCTCCTTCGTCGGTTCAATGCGGCCGGCGGAGCTTTCCCTCGGTTCCGGCTTGGGCGCCAGCTGCAGGAAATTCTCCAGGAATGTCTGTACGCCAAAATTGTTAATCGCGCTGCCGAAGAAAACTGGAGTCAGCTCGCCTTGCTTCACCTTCTCCATATCGAACGGATCTCCCGCGACATCCAGCAGCTCGAGATCTTCACACAGCCTTTCGTACAAATAGTCACCGGCGATTTCTTTAATGGCCGGATCGTCGTACCCGCTGACGGGCTGCACCTCTATCTTATCGTGATCGTCCCCCTGGAACAGCTCGATACGTGTCTTCTCCCGGTCGTACACCCCGCAGAATTGCTTGCCCGAACCTATCGGCCAATTCATCGGATAAGAGCGGATGCCCAGCACCTGCTCCAGCTCTTCCAGCAGGTCGAACGGGTTGCGTCCTTCCCGGTCCAGCTTGTTGATGAAGGTAAAAATCGGAATTCCCCGCTGGCGGCAAACCTGAAACAGCTTCTTGGTCTGAACCTCGACCCCCTTGGCCGAATCGATCAGCATGACGGCGCTGTCTGCGGCTGTCAGGGTGCGGTAGGTATCCTCACTGAAATCTTGGTGGCCGGGGGTATCCAGTATATTCACACGGTTGCCTTTATAATCAAACTGCATGACACTGGAGGTGACGGAGATTCCCCTCTGCTTCTCGATTTCCATCCAGTCCGAGGTCGCGTGTTTATTCGCTTTCCTTCCCTTAACCGTTCCCGCCAGGCGAATGGCGCCGCCAAACAGCAGAAGCTTCTCGGTTAGTGTCGTTTTCCCGGCGTCCGGGTGAGAAATAATCGCAAACGTCCTTCTTCTGTCAACCTCCGTTTGCAGCTCTTGACTTAATTTAGTCGTCATACGGTGCTATTCCCTTTCCATATATAAATTGTCCCGAAAGATAATGACTTGCACATGATGCTATGCATCTCTTGTTTTCTATTGCTTGCGTTGTACAAGCTTTCGGATAGTTGAACACAGAAACTATTGCCGCTCTCGCTCTGGAAACACTGGTGATTATTAGGCCCCGCGAGCCAGTTCCACGAGCCAATCGGCTTCCGCGATCCAGGTCCCGTCGCTAAATTCACGGCCCTTCAACAAGACCCGGTCTTCATAAACTTCAACATACAGGCCTTGTGCCGCCTCCGGCCGGGCGTTCTCGTAACGGCGATTCATCACCCGGCTGACCGAGGAATTGTGGAACCAATGGAAGGTTTCCTTAACATAATGGTTCATGCCGTTAGTAAAATCCTGATGCTGATGACCCGAGAACACGAATACGTTCGGGCAGTCTTTCACAATATCGCGAAATTCGTTGGCGCGAATGAGCCGATGCGAGCCTCCGTCCTGCCCGGCGGGCGGGAGCGGCTGATGAATCATGACGAAGGCCGGCTTGCCGTCCTTATGCTGCTCCATCTGCTCCTTGAACCAGGCCATCTGCTGATCGGAATACCAGGCTCCTTCTCCTACCTCCGGCCTCTCCTCTACATAAGCCTCCTGGGATAAAAGAATAAGATGAACCCCCTTGATCCATACATCACGATATGGCTTCTCCTGGCCCATGAAGTTGAGGAAGGACTCCCGGGAATCGGCATCCGACTTGCCGTTAGGCATTCCTTCACGATTGAACTGACCCTGCTCATTGATCCAAATATCGTAATAATCATGATTGCCCATATTCGCATAGAGAGGGGGAAGCTCGAATCTGTCCAGGACTCTTCTTAACTCCTGATAATCCTGCTTGCGTCCATAATCGGTCAAATCACCGGTAATCACAACCGAATCCGGCGGATTGGGCAGCCTCTTCATATCTTCCAAAGCTTGAGCCAAATGCTTGCTATGCTCGGGCAGGTCGGGATTAATATGGGGATCGCTAAGGATCAGCAGAGTCAACAACGGTCCTGTTTCTCCCGCGTTTTGTTCTGCTTCGGGAGGAGGCGGCTCCGGGGGCGCGGAGGCGGAGGAACCGCCTTGCCCTGAGGAACGGTTGACTGCGCCAAACCATCCTCGCCATAATCCTATACCAAAGGCCGCGGCCACAGCACCAAGGCTCAGCAGCCATTTCAAAAAAGCTCTTCTTGTCACGGCCTCACATCCTTCTATGAACGATCCGTATTTTTTATTATAGTCACTTTTTATTTATCCTGCACCTTTTTCATTGGATATGCCGGCATTTCATAGATAACCGGCCGGCTGAAGCGCTGGTGCTGAAATAAGCCATATTTCGCCGGGGAATGCAGAAAGGCCACCTGCTATTCGCAAGTGGCCCGAACAGGAATGGCGGTCGCCTGTCCTTCCTGCCTTCTCCTATTCGCTGCGATTGGTCACCCAGACCACTTCCGACTCCTGCTGACCATTGACCGGCCACCAGTGGAAGCCGTCCTGCTCCAGCAAAGCCTGGGCCTCCTCCGGTCCCCAGGAGCCTGCCGGATACATTCTGAGATCACTCGCATCCTCAGCCCAAGCGGAAGCAATCTGATCGACATATTGCCAAGCAAGGGCAACCTCATCCCAGCGGGTAAAGTAAGTCGAATCGCCCCTGGCCGCATCGAACAGCAGTCTTTCATACGCTTCCGGCGTATTCAAGCCGACCTGGCAGCTTTGGCAAAAATCCATCGCCACCGGAACGATAACGCCTTCAGAGCCCGGTCTCTTGGCATTAATTTTAATATAGATGCCTTCCATCGGCTGCACGCGGAAAACAAGAAGGTTCGGCTCCAGTCCCGTTTTCCTGCCATGGTATACGTTCTTCGGCATATTTTTGAACTCGACGACGACTTCGGTTGTTTTCACCGGGAGTCTCTTGCCGGTCCGAATGTAGAAAGGAACCCCCGCCCAACGGAAATTGTCGACATAGACCTTGGCGGCGAAATAGGTTTCGGTAGTCGAATCGGGATTTACCTTATCCTCCGACCGGTATCCGGGCAGCGCCCGTCCATTGGCTTGTCCTTCCGTATACTGCCCGCGTACGACATGCTTGCGGACATCCTCCGCGGAGGTGAAAGGCCTTAGAGAACGGAGCACCTTAACCTTCTCGTCGTGGATATCTTCCGGATGAAGACGGCTCGGCGGCTCCATAGCCATCATGGCGACCATCTGGAGCATATGGTTCTGCCCCATGTCACGAAGGGCCCCGGAGTGATCGTAATACCCTCCGCGGTCCTCCACTCCCACCGTTTCTCCAAGCGTAATCTGAATGTTGGCGATATATTTATTGTTCCAGAGAGGCTCGAAGAACGCGTTGGCGAAGCGGATCACATCGATGTTCTGAACCATTTCCTTGCCGAGGTAGTGGTCGATCCGGTATACTTCATGCTCCTCGAAGACTTCCCGGATTTCCTTATTCAGCTTCTCCGCGGAAGGCAGGTCGAATCCGAACGGCTTCTCGATAACGAGACGGTGCCACCCGGCGGTCTGAAGCAGTCCCCCCGCCTTCAGATTGTGGGCAACGCTTCCGAACAAATCCGGGGCCAGCGCCAGATAGAACAACCGGTTACCGGCTATTCCGAACTGCTCCTCCAGCCTTTCCGCCGCTATATTTAATTCGTTGAACGCCTCTACCCGATTGATGTCCAGCGACATATACTCAAAATGCTCCACGAAACGGCCCCATTCCGGATCGTCGGGGGATGCCTTGTACCGAGCGAATTCCTGAATCGAACGGAGCACATCTTCATGAAATTGCTCCCGACTTCTTTCGCGGCGGGCTAAGCCGATGACCGCAAACTTGTCGGACAGCTTGCCTTCCTTAAACAAGCTGTATATAGCGGGAAACAGCTTGCGGCTGGCGAGATCTCCGGTCGCTCCGAAAATAAAGAACAGAACTCCTGTTTCTCTCACTTTTTCCTGATTGGTCTCAAGCATGGTTCATCTCTTCCCTTACGAGGTTATATGTAACGAGCTTACCCGTTTCTATTCCAACAGTTTAGCATATCCGCTCAAGAATCGCCATCGCGGTGAAACAATAAAATGGGCGGGCACCCCCGGTATTCGTCTATTCGCCTGCCGCAATAGGTGAATATACTATTGTGAATTGACTAAGGAGGTGCAAGCAGGTGTACAGAATCTACCCGGTCGATCCAGAAACCTGCCATCCGTTCCGGGGGTATCCGGTTGTAGCTCTTATGAAGGATGGTGCCCGACAAATCGGTATTCTGGGAGGCGTTCACAACGGCCAGTTAATATTGAACGATAACGCTCCATGGGTGGAGCCCGCTGCTGCAAGCAGCAAAGGCAAAACGGCACGCATCCGCAGGAATAAGCGGAAAAAAAGAGCCGGAAGAAGGGCCTCCGGAAAGCCCGCATTTACGGCGGGACTGATTCCCGATGAAGTCGGCTTCGATCAGGGAGCCGAGCCTTGGCCGTTCTATCCGCCGAACCCGTTCGGCAGCCGGGTCGAGCTTGATGCGGACTCGATTGATCAATTATTCCTTATGCCCCTATAGAAGTTCAGGCTTCTTCAGATTACCGGGAATCGGCCCTGTCCTCTCGTCTTGCAGATTCCCGGTTTTTTCTTACCACATTAGAAAGTTTAAGTTCATTAAAGCATTAAAATGGAACAAACTTTCTAATTGGCATAAAAAGCTACGAGCTACCTTTAAAACCGGGTTATTCGTCTTCGAAGAGGCTCCGTTAGAAGCTTTTTTTATTCCGTTGATCCGCAGTAGATCATCTGGGGCCCCGTGCACCTTTAACTTGATCCGTAGTGAATTATCTGTAAGCCGTGTGTATCTTAAACGTTGTCGGCGGACAACACGTAATGATATGGCTTCGATATTGGGATACACGAAGGCTATTCAGCATACTCCGATGGTATGAGTAACATTGTTAGCCATTAAGAGCCGGTATTACGCACCTGCGTGTATAGTGGTGTAAGACGGAGACAGGTACTCTTCTAGTAATTCTACAAATGCTTATTCAGCAAAAAACAACGGTAAGACGGATAATATTCCGATACCGTATACCCTCTGCGGAAATAAAATTGCTGAGCGAGAGGGTTCGGCTCATCCACAAACAGTTTGACGGCTTGGCAGCCCCGTTCCATTCCATATTGCTCCGCCGCCTCCATCAGCTTACCTCCCAAACCTCGGCTCTGAAAGTGCCGGTCGACGGCAAGCATGTCAATATGCAAATCCCGGTCTCGCCGAAAAAAGGAAATAAAACCTGCCGGCTTCCCCTTACGACCGGGAGCTATTACCCATACGGTTCCTTGTTGAAGTCTTCGTGAAATTTCCGCCCGGCTGATCCTGGTATCGGGTCTTGCCGCATTGGCATAGGGCAGCAGTTCCTCATACACCATGCGATAGATGTACCGGTCATCCTGCTCCCTGTTCCTTGGCCGGATTTGCATCGTCTCACCCCCAGCATTCTCTGCCTTCTTCTATCCTACGCGATGAAGGTGAGCTTTGCTGTAGACCAACGTCATTCCAATCAGGTGGAAATTGTCCTCCTTAATTTATGGCGATGACCGAGTATTTCGCGACGATATTTCTATCGCCATTCGGTGGAAGGCGACAGCGAGTACCTCGAGGTAATCTTCCTGTCGCTATAGTCGGCTAAACACCTAATTTTCGCAAACCGCTGATGCCACGCTTCAAAGACAAGCAAAAGTGCAGGTCATTTTGCAAAAATTCGATAAATCCCGGGAAAGACGAGCAATTCTGCAGGTCTTTCGCCGCCAAAATCGAAAAATCAGCCAATTGGCCGAAATCACCTGCACTTTTGCCGGTCTTTGGCCGATTTCACCCAAAACTCTTCAAAAGACCTGCACTTTTGCCGGTCTTTGGCACCCATGCGGTGTATTGCGAGTCGCTCCACCTTACGGGTCCTCGTCTGTGCGGTATTGATCAGTCGCTCCACTTACAGGCCCTTGGCACTCTGCGGTATTGATCAGTCTCTGCACTTACAGGCCCTTGGAGCTCATGCGGTGTATTGCGAGTTGCTCCAATTACGGGTCCTTAAACTCATGCGGTTGACCCGTTTTTCTGTACTTAGGGCACTCGATTTTCTTCAATTTACAGCTACTTGTCGACGCAATATCGTATAGCCCCCCCCCGCCTGAGCAAAGGGGATAATAGTCCAATAGAGCCGCTGACACTTTTTTCGATCCATATTGCGCCCTTACTGCAAGGACTATTCACTTTCAGGGAATAATGTTACATAAAATTCGAGGGCAACATTCAAATTAACAGTTAAGGTCTTTATTACCCTAATGAACTTGCTTAAATCAAAGGAATGTTGAAGGCATAACCGGTAAGGTCTCAATCGGACAGGATAATACAGTTCTCGGAAGGAGAGGAAATAATGGAAAGCCACGGGGACCCGCACAAAACGTCTGCAAACAATAAGAGTCAGTCATTATTCGCCGCCTGGATCAGTCTGATCAGCAATGCTTTATTAACGGTCATCAAGCTGGCGGTGGGCTGGTTATTTCATAGCCAGGTGCTTGTTGCAGATGGCGTACATAATGCGGGGGATTTGATTGCTTCGGCAGCCGCCCTCGGCTCGATGAGAATCTCCAATCGCCCGGCCGACAAGGACCATCCCTACGGGCATGGCAAGGCGGAAGTGATCGGTGCCGGACTCGTCGCTATCATCCTGGCGATTGCGGCTGTTTGGATAGGCTACCATTCGTTCGAGGCGCTGCTTGGCCCGCCGCTAACAGGCGCCCATTGGATAGCTCTAACCGCAGCCGCCGTTTCGCTTGTCTGGAAGCAGTTATTGTTCCTCTATACCATCCGGCTGGGCCGCAAGACAAACAGCAAAGGCTTGATAGCTACAGCGTATGACCATCTCGCCGATGTCTATGCTTCTATAGCCGCCGTCATCGGGATCGGGCTGGGAATGGTGGGAGCGGCCTACAATATTGCCTGGCTCGGCTATGGAGATCCGGTTGCGGGAATCATAGTCAGCCTGCTGGTGCTGAAGCTGGCTTGGGATATGGGGAAGGAAGCGATAGATATTTTGATGGAAAGAACAGTGGATCCGGTCAAGCTGAGGCAGTTTGAGAGCATTGTCCGGTCATATCCCGAGGTGAAAAGAATAGACCGTCTTCGTGCCCGTGAGCACGGCCATTACATTCTTGTGGATTTGCGGATCGGTGTTCCCGGCACAATGACTGTACAGGAAGGACATAATATCAGCAGAGAAATCAAACATTCGATCATGGAGGCTCACGAGGAGGTGGATGAGGTCCTGGTGCACCTTAATCCATGGTATGAGCTATCCGGGGAGGAACAACCGTCTGATGAAAAAGATTTCTTTAAGGATGGGAAATGAATGGAGCTAGGAGGCTTCCTTTGCTTACGGCCAGCATGGACCTTCTTTTTCTAAATCCCCCTAGGGATGGCCCATTATGGGATTTTACTTGAAGTATTTCTTGCGCACCAGCCATAGGAAGGGTACTGACACGATAATAATGACGGCAATGACAACGATTTTAGTATAATTCATAGCGAGACCCCTCCGCTTTATTAAATGTAAAGCTCTTAACGGAGCTACTTTCGATGATGAATAACCCGGTCTTAGTTGTAACTTTCCATGCCAATAAGTATCTTTATTTACGACGCATCAATGCTGTAAAGAACTTTAAGATCTTATGTGGTATGTAAAGCCCTTAACGGAGCTCTGTAAATATAAAAGTGACGTATAACCTTCGAAGCTTATACCGGGTACTTGCGGGCCCAGGGACTGGAGATGAACAACCCGGTATTAGAGCCAGCTTTTCATGCCAATAAAAGAAAGAACTCCTGCCGGAGTGATCGAGGCCAAACTACCTCGTTGATGGAAGATGTTGATGTCCGGAAATAGAAAATCTTCCATTCCGTTAACATGACTATATTGTAACGGGGGAAGCCGGAGTAGTCAAAGCTATATACCTTTTCATCAAAGAACCCTGGTGAACTTCTCAGGCATTAGTCCGCCAAACCGTGCTTATGTGCATAGATCGCCGCCTGGGTCCGATCGTCCACACCCAGCTTGGCCAGAATGTTGGTGACATGGAACTTGACGGTTTTAATTCCGATAAACAGCTCGTCAGCGACTTCCTGGTTGGAATGCCCCTTGGCAATCAGACGAAGCACTTCCATCTCTCTGTCCGTCAAATCATGATGGGGAGCCTGCTCCTGTTTGGGCTGCCGGAACCGGTTCATAATCTTGGTGGCCACCTGAGATTCCAGAATGGGCTGCCCTTTGGCCGCGGAGCGGATAGCCTGAGCAATCTCCGAAGCTCTGGACGTTTTCAGCAAATAGCTGAAGGCTCCGGCTTCGATGACCGGATACATTTTCTCATCGTCCAAATAGCTCGTCAGTACAATTACTTTGCAATCCGGATAGATCTGCAGCAGCTTGCGGGTGGTCTCGATCCCGTCCATTCCCTCCATAACCAGATCCATCAGAACGACATCGGGCTTATACTCCTGCGCCAGACGAATTCCGTCCATCCCGTTGCTGGCTTCGCCGACTACCTCAATTCCTTCCTCCGTTCCCAGAACAGCAGCCAATCCGATGCGTACCATCTCGTGGTCGTCCACCAGCAGAACTTTAATGGGTTGCTCCATCTTCCACTCTTTCTCCTTTCTCATTGTCCATAATCGGAATGCGGATTTCGATGCGCGTTCCTCTGTTGGGTGCCGTAATTACGTTCATCGAGCCCCCGATTTCATTGACACGCTCTTTCATCGATACGAGTCCGTAGGAGGCCAGCTTCTTCTCGTCCAGAACGAAGCCCACCCCATTATCACGGATGGATAATCGCACTCCTTCCGGAGGCTGCAGCAGCTTGATTTCCATCTTCGTTGCTTTGGAGTGGCGCAGCGTGTTCGACAGCGCTTCTTGCACGATGCGGAACAGGTGGTCCTCTATCCCTTTGGGAAGCTGGATTTCATCGTCCATCTCCCAGTAAATCTCGATCGGTGTCTTGGCTTGCAGCTCCTTAAGCAGCTCGATCAAGCCTTGCGCCAGACGCTTGCCTTCCAGATGAACGGGCCGTAAATGCAGGAGCAGCGCCCTCATCTCGGATTGAGCCACGGAAGACATTTCCTCGATGAGATGGATTTGCCGCTTCGCCCGGTCGAAGTCTTTGTCCAGTGTACGGCCAACCGCAGTGGCTGTCATCGAAATGGCAAAAAGCTGCTGGCTGACCGCATCGTGCAGATCTCTGGCAAGCCGCTGCCGCTCCTCTATGACCGCCGAATATTTTGCTTTCTCAGCAAGCTGGGCGTTGTCGTTGGACAGCCTCTGGAGCGAACTGATCTGCTCCTCCCATTTCTTGCTCACCCGGTTAAGCTGTTCTCCCAGCCGGCCGATTTCATCTTCTCCAAGCGGAGGCACCTTGCGGGACAGGTTTCCTTTTTCAAACAGAAGCATGATTTCCCTCAACTGCTCTATCCGCATGCTGATTCGGCTGGCCTGCCAATATCCGAATACGGCGCCGACGGCAATGACGGCCGCCAGCAGAACAAAACCGATAACGATAGCATCCTTCCATTTTTCCGGTGTGTCAAGATATCCGTAGGTGTACAAAATATAGAGAATAATAACGAAAAGAAGAAGACTGAAAAGAATAGACTCCCCCATAGTTCTCCATATCATATTGGTTAGTCTGTTCTTCAAGCTCCAGTCCCCCTCTCTTCAAGGAAATATGCATCCATCCTTAGACAACCTTAATATCTATATCGGCTACAACATAGGATACTACAAATTTAACCCGGTTTTCGCAAATGTCATAGTTCGGAGATTTCCAGCTCAGCTTGTTCAGCATTCCCTCTTCTTTACGATGCGGAACATCAATCTGTCCGAAGAGCACCGAGCTTTCAATGGAGACTCCGACATCCTCGGGGACAATCAGGTCGATATCGGCAATGACCCCTTGCAGAACGACGGTCACTTCCTTCTCTTCGAAGATAGCGAGCGACAGGTCCATATGCATTTCCCCGATCAAACTCCATTGGCTCAAGTTATTCAGAACCCAGGGGCCTTTATCATACTTCACACTGTCTATAATCCGCTGCTTATGCCGGACATTCGATTCTTTGGGCTGCTGCTTGGACTTTAAGTAGAAGAGTCCGAGAAAAATAAAGATCAGGGCGACGACAATCGTCATCTTGTCTCCCATGATGAACAGCAGGCCAATCGCCAGCATGACGTAGCCTCGTTTCTTGGCATCCGATTGAATATATTGAACACCTAGAAAAATAAGGAAAAGGGCGACAATGGCTTCAAACCCGAATACATGCTGCACAAGCAAAAATACCCCAGCACCGATAAAAAGAAGATAGGCATTGCGGTTTCGGTTTGTTTTCTGATCCTCCATGTCGCACCCCCCTGCAAGTCATATGCCAAGTAGTAGGTAAGTAATTACAGTGGAGAAAAGCCATAAGGCCTCCGTTTGCCGCCCAATGGCTTTTCCTCCCATAGCATACCACATTGGATATGTCCGTCAATACTATTTTGCTTCTGTTTCCGAATTGTCACCCGCTGTTTCCGCCGGAGCGGCTGCGGTAAAGCCCAGCTTTTCTTTCAATTGGCTCAATTGTTCGTCCACGGCCTGCTTCTTCGCCAGATCAACGGTCCCGGTTCCGTAAGAGGGGCCTGCCGGTGTGTAGCCATAAGGCTTGCGGCTGATTTCCGCTTCCACTTCCAGCTGCATGATCTTCTCTTCCATGCGGTGGAAGCCGCGCAATGCTTTGCCTCCTCCGATCGTTCCGTTATAGACGACCTCGGACATTTGCTTCTTCGCCTTGGCCAGTTGGGCGCGGGATACGAGCTCGTTGCGCTTGTTGCGCATTTTGTAGAACTCATCCTTCATCTCATGGAGCTGCTTCATCAGCTCGTCAGCCTGGCTCTTGGATTGGTAATGCATTTCGCCATATTCGGTCACTTTCTGATCGTAATACAGTTTTTCCTCGAGCGCTTGTCTCGCTATCGCTTCCTGACCGTTCTTCAAAGCCTCGGCCGCTTGCCGCTCCCGCTCCATGCTGTAGCGTTCGGCCTCTTCGACACGCTGGCGCAGCTTGCGTTCGTTGGCAATTTGCTTCGCGACGGTTACTTCAGCCTGTGCTATTTCCTCCTCCATATCTCTCAAATACTGGTTAAGCATTACAATCGGATCTTCCACCTTATCCAACACTTCATGAATAGATGCCTTCGTCATATCTTTAATTCTCGAAAATACTCCCATTGTTACACATCTCCCTTCTCGTATTTAGCCACTTTGGCTCTTAATTCTTCGATTTCTTTCTGTAAAGCCTTCTTCTCAATATCTTTCATCATCTCATCCAGATCGGACGGTTTCGGCTGCGGCGGCTCATATTTCGGAGCGGATTGGGTATAAGGACCGCTATAGCCGTAAGAATGCGGGTTCCCGCCGGGCATCCCGAACGTAGGTCCTCCCAGGTCCGGCTCCTTCGGTACGACCATGCTGGCGATGAAGTAGAGCAGAATCAAGGTGCCGCTGGAGAATACTGCCGTGACTACCACAACGAGCCTCACCAGAGTCGAGTCTACATTCAACATTTCCGCCAGCCCGCCACACAGACCGAACAGCTTGCTGTCTTTGCGTGAGCGATACAACTTTTTCATTGCTTGGTCCAACCCTCCTTCTCCAGCTTACGCTTTAATTGCTCCATCTCTTGATCCAAGGCCGACTTAATGGTGTTTCCTGCCTCGTACAGAGCTTCTTTCGTCACATCCCTGACTTCCTTCAACGATCTGGCGACCATCTCCATATCGGAGACTCGCTCCTCCAGGCGATTGAACATCCGGTAAGTATATTCCGTTCCCCCACCCCCACTGAGCCGTTCGTTCAACTTCTGCTGCAAGCGGGCCGTTTCCATTCTGGCCTGATAGTAGCTTCGCTTGGCCGCTACCTCCTGATAGTCCGCCCGCAAGGATCGGAGTTGATCCTCCAGTTCGGCAATCGGGCCTCGTGCATTCTCATACAGTTCCAGATATCTTAAATAAGTTTCTTCCTGCGTCATCTTCTCCTGTAATGCCAGCCGGGCGACTTCCTCTTCTCCGGCCTTCAGGGCGAGCATGGCTTGCTGCTCTCTCTTCTCCATCACTTCTTTGGCTGTCATGTATTGCCGCTTTAATGATTCCGCATGGTGTACGCATTGGGAGTACAACCTCTCGGATTGTTGAATCTGCTCCCGTTGGGTTGCGAGATACTGATCGATCAAGCGTACCGGGTCCTCGCTTTGCTCTAGCCTGTCGTTTAGAGTTGCCACGGTAATATCCCGCATTCGTCTAAGTATGCTCATAGAACTTCCTCCTTCTCGGTATTTCCTAACCCCCGTTCATGCATCAGTAACTCCGGCCGGTTCCCTTCAACATCGAGGCACCGTATGCGATCATCGCAAATGCGATAATCAGACCGATTAGCCAGGAGAACTTGCCGATCAGAATGAGGATACCCAGGAGAAGAACAATTCCTCCGAGAATTTTGCGGCCGCTCTGAATTCCGAAATATCCAAGAGCGATCATCGCAATCGGGATCAGGTATCCCATCAGGCCACCCATGTGAAACCCGATTTTATTCAACAGAATCAATGCTCCGCAACCGATAAGCAGAATGGCAAAACCGCTTTTACCGTCAAGCTTCATAATGATTCACCGCCTCTCTTTTTGCTTCTCTTCTTGTTCATGTCTTTATTCTAGGTCATTTCAGGATTCGTCAAAACGGACCCTCGTCGGTTTTTGGTACTGGACCAAAGTCGGGGGACAAGCTGAACCCCGGTCAGACCCGGCACTGGACCCGCATCGTCACGCTTCCCGATATAGCAGAACAGCCCTCTCCCGGAGAACCGGAAGAAGGCTGTTACCGCCGTCAGATCTATTGGACGTCCCTTCTGGCAAATATCCAGTTGGCCAACACATAGAGCACAATGACATAAACGACAATGACCGTCAAGGAAAATCCCAGAGTCATCCCTTCCTTGAAAGGACGGGCTCCTGAACTGATCAGCGTGTTTTTGGAGTATACCGTTAAATCCGTATTGGCGAAGATAATAAACTTCGACCACTCATACTTTGACAATAGCCCGGTCAGTACCCCGCCGATGAAATTGGCCACGATCGAGATGCTGATAGCCAGTCCCAGACTTTTGAAGACAACCGCCATGAAGAAGGACAGAGTGACGAAGAATACAAGACCGGGAAGCTGGTATAGAATGCCGCCCAGGACGCTGCCGGGAGTGGCTCCGCTGTTGTCGACTCCAAAAAGAATCGTGCCGAGCAGAAGACTGAAGACATAGAGAATCGCATAAGTAGCCAGAAGCAGAAGAAGCAGCGTGACATATTTGGAGCCCAGAATGGCCGCGCGGCCGGCCGGACGGATCAATAGCTGCTTGATCGTTCCGTCGCGGTACTCATCCGTTATGATTTGCGCTCCCATGACCATCATATAGATGGTAATGAAAATGCCGAAGGCCGTATTCATATAGTTAGTAAAATCGGCTGCCCCTATATTGTCGGCCAGACTTTTCAGGAAAAAGAAAATGATCAGCCCGGCCAGCAGGACAAACGTGATAAGAAACAGATAGAAAAACCAGCTCTGCCTTTTGCTATTAATTTTCATCCATTCGTTCTGGATCAGTGACACAAAACCCATCATTGCCGCTCCCCTTTCGTAAGGGACAGGAACATGTCCTCCAAAGTTGGAGACATCGTCCGGATTTGGTACAGGAGAATGCCTTCCTTGCCGAGCAGCGTAACTACCTGCGGAATGGTTTCCCGGTTGATTTCAATCGTCACCCGGTTATCCTTCTTCTTCACTTCCCCATAGGCTTCCAATAGCAAGGCCGCTTGATCGGCGTTGCTTACTTCGAACACGACCGGGTAGACCATCATGTCTTCCGCTTCGCCATGAAGCTGGCGTTCGTCGACAAACTGGCCGTCTTTAATGATAACGACCCGGTCGCACATCAATTCAATCTCCGACAGCAGATGGCTGGATACGACGATGGCTATATTCTCCTCTGAGGCCAGCCTGCGCAAGTAATCACGAAGCTGCCTTATGCCGCTAGGGTCCAGTCCGTTGGTCGGTTCATCCAGAAGCAGAATGGACGGCCGGTGCAGCAAAGCCTGGGCGATGCCAAGCCGCTGCTTCATCCCCAAGGAATAGGTCTTCACCTTCCGGTGGATCGCATCCTCTAAGTCCACCAGACGGACAATGTCCATCATCCGTTCGCGGCTGACAGGATTCCGGCTCATTCTCGCGAAGTGGATCAGGTTCTTCCACCCGCTCATATACCCATAAAGCTCGGGCGTTTCGACAATGGCTCCGACGTGGGTCATCGCCTGGCTCCGCTCGGTTCTAATGTTATGGCCGGCGATATAGATATCGCCTTCCGTAATGGAGATAAGTCCGACCATCATGCGGATGGTCGTCGTTTTACCGGAGCCGTTCGGCCCGAGGAAGCCGTAAATCTCTCCACGGCGGACCGAGAAGGACAGCTTCTCGATAATAGGCTTGCCGTTTATGGTTTTGGATACGTTCTTCAATTGCACTACCGTTTCGTTGGACATGTCCTGCCCCCTTTATTTGAATTTAACGGAGCCGCATACGCGTAGTTTGAGACTGCCGATTAATGGTATACAACCAAAAATCATGCGAAAATGCTGCATGGTTTGGTTTTAACGGACCCTAGAAACCTTAATCGTTCCAAAATGGCCTTTCGGTCATTTTAACGGAATCGGATGACCTTATCCCCAAGAAATGCATGCGAAAGTAGGAGAATTCCAAGCAATAAGCGCAGCTGAGTCCGTTAGTCTAAAGAAACCGCCTATTTTGACGAAATAGGGTCTCCCAGGTCCGTTACGTTTTCGCTGCTGAACTTTTCACTAGTACAACATCCTTTTTGTACGCCTTTCCCACAATGAATCGACAGCCTCAGTTTGTCCATTATACTGGAAATAATATCTTGCATGAAGCTTGATGAGAGACGATATCCGTTACCTGCCAAGCAATATCCAGCCTCCGGGAAGTGATTTGATTCCCCTGCTAATTCCCCAGGACAGAGTAAAGATAATGAAAAATCCGCCGATAGTCAACCAATGATACGATAGGCTTCCTGGCGGGGCGGTCCAATAAGCGCGGTAGACCGACAGGAGCACAGGATGAACAAAGTAGATTCCGAAGGAGACTGCGCCAATGGATGTCAGAAACCGGCTGATGCCTTTATAATTCGACAGGTGCCTGCACAGCACCAGCAATCCTGCAGCCGCGGCTACTCCGTATAGATGGAATAAAACCGCCTCCGTTTCCCAGCCGAATTTAATCCCGTAGCGGCTTACGACATGAAGCAGAGTATACGCGCCCCCAACGGCAACTGCAGCCGCAGTCGCCACCCAGGAATACGAATCGAGCCATTGCCGGAAACGGTCGTAATTCAAGCCGATCCAGCCCCCTACTGCAAAGACGAAAGCATAAGTAACGGCAAGGAAAGCGCCATGCTCCAGACCGCCGCCGTAATAACGATAGGCATAAGCTCCGGCCTGCAGCACCAGGCCAATCCATGGCAATGCCTTGCCTAACGAAGGAAAGCGGTGAATCAACGTCATCAGAATCGGAAACACAGCGTAAAACTGAATGATGATAACCATGAAATAAAGATGATAGCTGGAAGTTCCCCACAGCAATTGGTCCAGCAGCAGGTCCGGTGTCAAAGCGCTGAGCGGAACAGTCTTGTAGAACCACGGATTGAAGTAGGAATAGAACAATGACCATAAGAGGTAAGGGATAACAATAAATTGGAGCCTTTTGCGGTAGAAAGAGATGGCTTCCGATAAGCTCCAGTGCTTGCTGTAGCGATAGAACAGCACAATTCCGCTCAGCAGTATAAAGATTGGTACGGCAAAGAGGCTTAACCGGTTCACCAGCAAGTACAATAATTGGGACCGGCTGCCTAGCGCCGCCTCCACAGTTGCTCCGGCTGTTGCGTGAATGATGACGACAGCCCCGATGGCAAAGGCTCTTAGCAGCTCCAGCTCACGGATTCTGCCTGCGGATTTACCGCTCTTTCCGGATGAGGAGGCAGATCCTGTGTCAGCTTCCGTAGGCGCTGCTATGGCTGTAGATTGTTCCATATAATGGCCTCCTATAATGCTGTAGCATTTAATATGAGTGGAATGTTAGTACCATCGTTAGGATCCGGCAGGTTCGGCACGGCACGGTTCGGCACGGCTCGGCCCATTTCGGTTCCGGACATTCTTCCATAAGATCAGTTTCGGGATTGCTTCTATTTTAATAATGAACATGGTATTCTCCCTATAAAAGGATCCACCAATAAATGAATGAAAGCCGGTGAAAGGTTATGAAATCAATTTATCTGGAGCGTTTAAATGTTCTGCAATCCTACATGGACCAGAAGGCGCTGGATGCTATCCTTATTACTCTTCCCAAGCACGTATATTATTTAACCGGATTTGCCTCGGAGCCCCACGAGAGATTCCTGGGACTTATAGTTATTCGGCAGGAAGAACCTTCGCTGCTCGTTCCGGAATTGGATCGCGAAGCGGCGGCGCAGGCTGCCGGCTGGTTAACCATTCATACCCATCTGGATACGGATAATCCCTACCTTCTGCTTAACAAACTGCTGCCCGCTTCCATAAGAAGGATCGGGCTGGAGAAGAAGCATCTAACCGTGCATCAGTACGAAGCTTTAGCCGCGGCCTTGGAAAACCGTACTTATACGGATGTGGATCAGACGCTGCTGGAAATGCGCAAGATCAAGTCGCACGACGAGCTGGAGCGGATCAAGCATTCCATCCGCCTCATTGAGCAAGTGCTGGAGCACGGAGTGAAGCTCGTAAAGCCCGGAATTACGGAGCTCGACTTGGTTGCCGAGCTGGAATACCGGATGAAGGTGCTGGGTGCCGACGGCCCGGCCTTCGACACAATGGTACTGGCTGGCGAGAAATCGGCTCGGCCTCACGGCCAACCCGGTAATAGAGCAATCCGGGAAGGAGAGCTGCTGCTGTTCGATCTTGGAGTTTACGCGAACGGCTACGCCTCCGACATTACAAGAACTTTCGCCGTAGGGGATGTTTCTGACGAACTATCTACTATATATAATGCCGTTCTGGAAGCCAATCGCCGTGCCATTGCAGCGGTTCGTCCGGGGGCTCCTCTATCCGTTCTGGACCGGACGGCCAGACAGTATATTGAAGAGCAAGGCTTCGGACCGCATTTCATGCACCGTCTTGGGCATGGACTCGGACTGGACGTCCATGAATATCCATCCGTTCACGACCGGAATGATGACCCGCTGGAAGAAGGGATGGTGCTAACCATAGAACCGGGGATTTATTGGCCCGGCAAGGGGGGGGTCCGCATAGAAGACGACATAACTGTAACCGCCGACGGCTGCGAAGTGCTGACCGCCTTTCCTAAAGAATTAACCATTATCGGTTAACAAGCATCGGAAATTATAAAATTTCCTGTCCCGGGCTCCCGGGTTATCTGTACTTAATACTGTATCCTGCAGTCTCCCGACTGACAATTAGAAAACCCATTTGTTATCATCTTATACTCCGGTTGGAGCAGCAAAGTTTCTATTCCCCAGGTTGAAGACCCGTTCCTGCTGCGAATGGGGTCTTCTTGCTTTTTGTTGGGGATTTGCAGGGCCCTGTTTAGGAGCTTTTCTTTATTATTCCTGGTTCAATAATAGTCCATCAGATAAGTCGTCCGGTCAGGAAGCCGATCTTCCAGAAGCTTGACGGCCTCTGCGGTACCTTGCAATCTCCCGGCGCGATGCAGCATGGCCGGTTTGCGGTATCCCACCAGCATCGCGGTCAAGGTTTGAATATCGCAGGTTAGCTGAGCTTCCTCCCGGCCGGCATCAGCCTCGTCGGCAGACGGCCCGGACCGCTTAACCTGCGCTGATCCTTCTTCATCGATCTCGATTGAGAATATCCCTTGATTCCAGGACGCATAGCGATCTTCTAATGCAAGGGTAATCCGGGTCCGCTCGCCTGCAGGATTAAACCGGTACTCCTTCACAAAAGCTTCCGCATCGACAATTCTGGCCATAAAGTAAGGAACCTTCTCCTGCTTAAAACGCGGATCATGCAGCAAAAAAGGGAGCTCATCATCCGATGGCGCTCGCAGGCATACTTTGCGGATCATGGAATCATGATTCGCGATGAATTTCCAGAGCGAGGCTCTCGCTTTCTCGTCCAGAAAGACCATCTCATGAATAGTCATGATGCTGTCCGCTACCTTATACATCATATACCCTGCGGGCTGGTCAGCCTCGTTATAATAAACCGCAGCAGTGCCTTTGGCGTTTTTCCATATACGGTTTTCCCACCATTCGTCGGTTCTTTCAAGCATACCGTTGTACGATGCCGCGTAGGACTCATATATGGCCTTGATCAGATTCCGGTCCTCTGTTCTTTCAATTCGCCCTTCTATAGCAAACTGATGGGGCAGATGTCTGGATTCAAGCTCATAATTTTGATACTCCACATAGGTTTCCCAACCGAATTTGCGATAAAATGAAAATTCAAAAGGATGAAGACAACTTAAACTCAAGCCTTGTTCCTTCATAATATGAAACGCGTTGACGAGCAGCTTCCCCACCATACCCTGACGGCGGTATTCCGGCCAAGTGGCCACGGAGGCTACCCCGGCGAATTTCGTCCGCTTGCCGTTAATCCACGTCGCCATCGGATAGATGGTCATCTTCGCTGCAAGCTTGTCCTCGATGAAATACCCCCACTGCTCTCCGGGCTTGGCCGAAGCTATTCTCTCTGCACGTTGTTCCGGGCTCAGTTCATATTGAAAAGCGAATTCCGACAGTTTAATGCTGTCAGGCAATTCCGCTTGAGTCAATGGTCTGATATTTTCCCTCATCTATATATCCCCCTATTCTGCTAAAGCTTCCGAAGTTCGACAGATCTTGATATGCCGACAGTATAAATCTTATCATGGACATTTGTTTTTACAAAGTCTTCCTTGCGCATGAATTGTTCCGTACCACGCCCTAAAGAGACAGCCCTTCCGGCTACCCCAAAACAGAAAGAAAGAAGCCTACAACCAACGGGGTTATAGGCTATTAGAAAATATATATATCATAAAAAGGGGGGTCGATATTTAGTATAGGCGATGAACATTAACAAAGCATGAAATTAAAATTACATTTGTGTTACAAAGATTGGAAAAAAAGAGTAAAACATCAATTTAACCAAAGTTCTTAGCGGAGCGGTTTGAAAATAAATCACCACGTATTCGATAAAAATCTATCTGGATAAATATAGCTTAATAGAACCAAAACTTAAGGATTTTAACCTTTTTGAAACCTTTTTTAACAAAATAATTCTAAAGTCCTATAAAATTGAATATTATGGTAAAAATAAATATTTTTTGGAATATACTGTCGAAAAATTGGAGGAAATTCAGTCTCTTTGTTGTCCAAAAATAGTTCCTTCGGTCTATGGATTTATGAAAGCGGTTAAATGGAAAACTGGTAAAATACCAATTGGTAATATCTACTACTCTTTTGCCATGAAATCCTGTGTTATAGTTTTGGAGCAAGCCCACAATTGGTAATTTAGGAGGAGGATAACTTAAATCATTGCTGATCTGGATAAATTTAGAAGAAAAATAAAATTTGGATATCATTAAAACCAAAATTCATTCGGAGGTACTAGCTGAAAATGAAAAAGAAAGTCGTAACTTGTATAATTGCCGCTTCGATTGGACTTAGTGCTATTCCTTTTCAAGCGATGGCCGCTACCGATGGACAAGGGACTTTAAAAGTCGTAAATAGCGTGAATTTTCGTACCGAACCTAGCGTGAAAAATAACCAGATCCGTTATTTGAAGCCGGGTGAAACTTTAGATATAGTAGGTCAGCCTAACTCCTATTGGTATAAAGTTAAAGATCAAAATGGAAAGATCGGATATGTTTCTTCTTCATCCAAATATGTCAGTGCAGCGAACCAGCCGTCCAACGGCGGAACCTCCTCGGCGAATGCCGTGTCCAAGCCTTCAACTTCAACTTCTTCTTCCGCTAAAGTAGAGAAGGTGATCAGCACCGGAATGAAATACTTAGGAACCCCTTATGAATTTGGTTCCAACCGGAACAGTACGAAGACCTTCGACTGTTCGGATTTCGTTCGCCATGCTTTCAAACAAGCCCTGGGAGTCACCCTGCCTTCCGATTCCAGGAAGCAAGCCGATTATGTCAAGAAAAAAGGGCATACCACCACTAACTGGAGAAACTTGAAACGCGGTGACCTCATGTTCTTCATGGATTACAAAGGTTCCTCCGCTTCGTCTTATAAAGGAATCAACAAATCCAAACAGAGAATCAGCCACGTCGGCATCTACCTCGGAGATGGCAAAATTCTTCATACTTATTCCGTTAAATCCGGCGGGGTACGCGTGGACAGCATCGCTGGGAAACATTGGGAACACCGCTTCGTGTTCGGAGGTTCTGCACTATAATGTTCTTGCAAGCTTGGCCATCGGCCAAGCTTCTTCCTATTATACTATAGATACGGCAAAAGACAGCTTCCATTCGATTGCCAAATGATAGAATATCCGCCGCCTCAAGCAAAGGCTCTACCTCGCCTCCAGATGCCGGGTGCAGTTATAGAGAAGGCAGCTCCAATTCTCCTCGGTATGCTGCAGTACACAGATTGACGTATTGCTTAGCTTGGAGATTTCCCGGTCGCGGATCAGTTCTCCCATTGTCGCCCTTATCCAGGCTCCATGACTGACAACCAGCACCCTGTCCTCAGGATGCTTGACCGTAATTTCTTTCATAAAGCTGAGGCTTCGTCTAAGCACATCCTGTAGGGTTTCCTCACCGTGATCTATCTCCCTCCAGTTGGGGCCCCACCTTTCGATTCTTTCCTCTTCCGTAGTTCCGTCCAAATCTCCATGGGATTTCTCCCGCAATCTGGCATCATAGCCGGTCACCTTCATCCCCATCGCCTCTGCTATGATCTCCGCTGTCCGGCTCGCTCTTGCGAGGTCACTCGTATAGATATAATCCCAATGCTCCTGGGCCAACCGTTCCCCAAGCAGACGCGCCTGACGAATACCTTCCTCGTTCAGAGGAATATCATGCTGTCCCTGTGCCCTTCCTTCCAGATTCCAATCCGTCACTCCGTGCCGGACCAAGCCTATCGTTGTCATATTTTCTCCCCCGCCGTCCACATATTCTAATATGTACTTCCAGTCAGTTCACCAGCAACGCGCCTAAAATGAAGCCTGTCCAGGCCAATCCCAGCCCGGCTCCATAGCTTAATCCCAAGTAGACAAGCAGCGATTTCCGTCGGCCGGCCAATATCAGCTTAACATTCTCTACCTTAAACGTGGAGAACGTAGTGTAGGCTCCCAGAAAACCCGTTCCGAACAGCATTCCCGCCCAAGTACCGGACAAGCCCATCCCGGTAATCACTCCCAATAAAAATGAACCGGATAGATTAACAAAGAGAGTTCCCAAAGGGATGGAAGAAGGGAATCTGCGGGTAACCCAAGAGGACAGCACATATCTGGAGACGGCTCCGCAGAATCCTCCAATAGCTATCCATAACCCCGCCATAATCAACTCTCCTCCCGATCTCTGCGGTTTGAGCGGAGGTTCCCCAACCTGTAACCGGCCCAGGCAGCAGCTAGTCCTCCCCATAGACTGGAGAGAAAATATATCGCAGCCGTCCCCCATTGGCGGTCCGCCAGAAGCTGAATCGACTCTACACTAAAGGTAGAGAAGGTTGTAAACGAGCCAATCAGGCCGGTTCCTGCCGCAGTCATCAACCAGAACGGAAGGAGGCCTCTATTCATCCCCCAGGCAGTCAACCAGCCAAGCATAAAGCAGCCTATCAAATTAACGGCTAATGTCCCCGGATAAGAATGTCCTCCCGCTGCCATTGCTATGCCATACCCTAAATAATATCGGGCCAAGGCGCCGGCCGCACCGGCCACCCCAACAGCGGCACAGGTTAATGTCCATTCGCGTCTGCCCAAGTTTGCGCCCATCTCTGGACCTCATCCATCACCGGTTTCAATTCTTTTCCTTTAACCGTGAGTTCATATTCTATTCTTACCGGCATCTCCGGAAAAACTTTGCGTTCTACAATTCCGGCCGCCTCCAGCTCTTTGAACCGCTCCGACAACATCCGGTCACTCATGGCGGGAATTTGATCGGAAATATCTTTAAACCGCATAGGGCCATCCATCAGCACATGAATGATCAAACCGGTCCACCGTTTGCCGAGCAGCTCGAAAGCCGCTTCGAATTTAGGACACAGTTGTTTTCCCTCCATGCTTATCAACTCCTTCTCTTCTTATTTTATCATAGTGGTGCGCTGGAGTGGCGGGAAACCATAACCGATGAAAAAAAATAAGTACAACCTAACAGGTTCATTCCTATTTCATAATTGCCCATTCCTTCAATGCTTACTTGCATTTCCTGTTTAAAATCAGTATGATGGATTACAATACAATTATTAATAAGATGTGGCTGAGATGGATCTATAGTATCTGAACTCCTTCTGCATAAGCGACCCGGGGGCGGTGAAAGCCCGGGAGAAGCTTCAGAGAAACGGCAATCCGGAGCTGCTTGCTCTAAGAGGGGATACGCCTGGAACGGCGTGTCAACTAGGGTGGAACCGCGGGTGCACAAGCTCTCGTCCCTAGGCATGTTTCATGCCACTGGGAGGAGGGCTTTTTCATTTGCCGTCAAGCCCCCACATCTTTGTAAGCGATGGAAAAAGGAGAGAGCATCAATGACAGTATCGATGGAACAGATTGTAGCATTAGCCAAGCATCGCGGATTTATTTTTCCCGGATCGGAAATCTATGGGGGACTCGCGAATACTTGGGACTACGGCCCATTGGGTGTGGAGCTGAAAAATAACATCAAACGCGCCTGGTGGAAAAAGTTTGTCCAAGAATCCCCCTATAACGTAGGGCTGGACGCCGCCATTCTGATGAATCCCAAAACTTGGGTGGCCTCAGGACATATCGGCAATTTCAACGATCCGATGATTGATTGCAAGCAGTGTAAAGCCCGCCATCGGGCGGATAAGCTGATTGAAGAAGGGCTCGCTCAGCAAGGAACGGAAATCATTGCCGACGGTCTGTCATTTGATGAGATGGCCGAGTTGATCAAGAAGCATAATCTGGCTTGTCCGGATTGCGGCAGCCATGATTTTACAGATATTCGCCAGTTTAACCTCATGTTCAAGACGTTCCAAGGGGTAACGGAATCCAGTGCTAACGAAATCTATATGCGCCCGGAGACGGCCCAAGGTATTTTCGTCAACTTCAAGAACGTTCAGCGCACAATGCGTAAAAAAGTGCCTTTCGGAATTGCCCAAATCGGCAAGAGCTTCCGGAACGAAATTACGCCCGGCAACTTTACTTTCCGCACCAGAGAATTTGAGCAGATGGAGCTGGAGTTCTTCTGCAAGCCGGGAGAAGATTTGCAATGGTTTGAATATTGGAGGGAATTCTGCCGTAAATGGCTGCTCGATCTCGGTATAAGAGAGAACAATATCCGGCTGCGCGACCATTCACCGGAGGAACTGTCCCACTACAGCAATGCAACGACGGACTTCGAGTATCTGTTCCCGTTCGGCTGGGGAGAGCTCTGGGGAATCGCGGATCGTACCGATTACGATCTGAAACAGCATATGGAGCATTCGGGTGAGGATTTCCATTACATCGATACCGAAACGAACGAGCGGTACATTCCTTACTGCATCGAGCCATCGCTCGGAGCGGACCGCGTCACTCTCGCCTTCTTCATCGATGCATACGAGGAGCAGGAATTGGAAGGCGGAGACAGCCGCACCGTTCTGCATCTGCATCCTGCATTAGCGCCTTACAAAGCGGCCATTCTGCCGCTGTCCAAGAAGCTTTCCGAAGGGGCACGGCAGGTATTTGCCGATTTGGCGAAGCATTTCATGGTCGATTATGACGAAGCCGGCTCCATCGGCAAACGCTATCGCCGTCATGATGAAATCGGCACACCGTTCTGCATTACGTACGATTTCGATTCGGAAACGGACGGTCAAGTAACGGTTCGCGACAGGGATACGATGGAGCAAGTGCGCATTCCGGTGGACCAGCTTCGCGCCTATATCGAAGAGAAGCTCGTATTCTAGGCAAGGGCTTGAATTTGCAGCCATTGCGGGGCTATCTCTGCAGAGGAACAAAACGCCCCTTTGATGGGCCTGATTTGGAAACGAATATTCGAAAAGGGCTGGCGATGCCAGCCCTTTTTTTACTACATTAGAGGTATTCAGGTGGGACATTTTGCCAACTTGGCATAAAAAGCTACCCTTAATACCGTTTATTCGTCTCAGCTCCATGGTCTCCCGCAAAGGCGGCCAGAGGGGAGCAGAGAGGAGCACAGAGGAGCACAGAGGAGCAGAGGGGGGCAAAGAGGAGCACAGAGGAGCACAGAGGAGCAGAGGGGGGCAAAGACGAGGTCGCTCCAAAAGTGCATTAAAATCCGCCCCTTTTCCCAAAAAAGAGCGAAAGACGAGCAAATGTGCATGTCTTTTTGATAAAAATGGAGCGATCTCGAAGAAATCGCCCCAAAGACCTGCATTTTCGCTTTAGAATAAGGCATCGCGCAGCTTTTTCCCAAAAAGACCTGCAGTTTTGCGCGTCTTTTCACACCATTCGGCGGGTTAACGCCAAAAGACATAAATGTATCTCCACGGCACGTTACAGCATATTTTGACGTCTAACCTCAGCAGTCAGCTTGCATAACAATGGCCTTCTTAGTCGGCGTTATCTCCTCGCGCGTTATTGACCTCAGCTTCTCCGAGACATTCTTTTCGACCAAAAATGTGTTAGTCGGATGATCAAATAAATTCGTGCTTGACCATTACTGCCTTGATGGCAAAATAATCGACCTCATCGGGAAGAGCCTCTTTGAGCGGCTTTAACCGGTCCGCGCCCAGCTGCTGGATTGCCTCGATGATCATGCCCTCATATTTCTCCGGAATCAGAAGGTCCCAATCGATCTCCATCCCTTCCTTGGCGCAGCGGAGAATATGATCCTGGATGGTTACTACACTCATCCCTCTCTCCCTGGCTATTTCCTCAGCACTTCTTCCTTGAATAAAGCTTTCATAAGTGAGCAGATGACTGCCTTTGCCGCCATTCGCGCTTTTCTTCCCGTTCCTCTCGTTCGTTCCCGCCCGGTAATCGAATTCCGCTTGCATCTCCCCTGAGTCGGAAGCGTCTGCGGATTGCTGCAGCTCCTTCAGGAACAAGGCCCCGTATTTCTGCAGCTTGGCATCCCCCACTCCCTTGATCTGCAGCATCTCCTCCATAGTTCTAGGAAGACGTCTGGCCATATCCTGCAAGGTGCTATCCGAAAATATTATGTAAGGAGGCACTCCTTCCTGATCGGCCAATTGCTTGCGGATCTCCCTCAGCCGCTGGAACAGAGGCCCGGCATCTGCCGCCGCCTTGGGAGCTTTGGGCACTTTATGCAGCACCTTCTCGTTGCCTTTCAGCACTTCCGCCGCTTTGGGAAGCAGCCGAACAACCGGATACTGCCCTTCGCTCATAGCCAGATACCGCTCGGCAATGAGCTTGTGAATCAAATCGGAGATTTCCTTCTCCGTCATTGAATTCATAATGCCGTAGGTCGGAAGCCGATCCAAGCCGAACTGCGTAACCCGCTTATTACGGGACCCTTTCAGCACCTGGGCGACCAGCGTCGCTCCGAACCTCTCCTTCATTCTCCAGACGCACGAGAAAATTTTGCTGGCCTCTACCGTTATATCCACCAGTTCCCCTTCATTCTTGCAGCTGCTGCAGTTATCGCAGGACGGGCTGGCCGCCTCCTCCCCGAAGTAATCGAGAATATAGCTGCGCAAGCACTGCTGGGTGTAGCAGTAATCAATCATGGTCTGCAGCTTTTTGTAATCGTTGGATTTACGCTCCGCATCGGAAACGGACTGCTCAATCAGAAACTTCTGAGTCTGAATATCCTGAGCGCTGAACAGCAGTACGCACTCCCCCGGCTCGCCGTCTCTTCCCGCACGTCCCGCTTCTTGATAGTAGGCCTCCATATTTTTGGGCATGTTGTAATGAATGACATATCTGACATTAGATTTGTCAATCCCCATCCCGAAAGCATTCGTCGCCACCATCACCTTAACTTCATCATACAGGAAGGCCTCCTGGCTCTGTTTTCTTTCCTCGTCGCTCATTCCGGCATGATATTTCCCGGCTGCTACACCTTTGCGCTCAAGCAGCCGGCAAAGCTCATCCACCTCTTTACGGGTAGACGCGTATATAATGCCAGCCTGATCGGGATGATGATGAATATGGTTCAGCACATATTCCGTTTTGTTAACGCCCCTCAGCACGGAAAGGGACAGATTCTCACGATTGAAGCCGGTAACGTGAATCTCGGGCCGGTCCATGCCCAACAGCTTCACGATATCCCGGGTTACCTCTTCCGTAGCGGTAGCCGTAAAAGCAGCCACCACCGGACGATCCGGAATTTGTCTCAAGAAGGGAACAATAGATAAATAGCTCGGCCGAAAATCATGTCCCCATTGGGATAAGCAGTGAGCCTCATCAATGGCGATAAGGGGAACCTCTACCCGATAGGTCAAGGATTGAAAACGGGGGGAATCGAGCCGTTCCGGTGCTACGTAAAGCAGCTTGTATTCGCCGTTGGAGGCCAAGCGCAGTCTTTCCTCCGTCTCCGCCTGGCTTAGAGAGCTGTTGATATATGTTGCGGATACCCCCAGGCTGTGAAGCGCGTCCACCTGATCCTTCATGAGAGAAATCAGCGGGGAAATGACGATCGTCGTTCCGGGCAGCATCAGGGCGGGAATTTGATAGCAAATCGATTTGCCCCCGCCCGTCGGCATAATGCCTACCGTATCCCTTTTATGTAAAATATCCCAAATAATATCTTCCTGTCCTGTGCGGAAATTAGAATATCCATATACTTTCTGCAATAATTGCACTGCTTGCTGAAGCATCGTTACACCTCAATTTTCTATGCGCCCATAAGTACCTTCTAAGAGGCTTGCCGGGCCAAATCCATTCCTGCGGGACCCGTCCCTGAGGAGGACTTTTCGTTCATATTGGAAAATAGCTCAGGGCTAAAATGCCTGATTCTACTATTATATCATTTTCGATAGAGGTCCTGTGGAGAAACGAGAGATTTCTTTCATGAAATGCCACAAAGTGACGTGCAGCCTTCGAAGTGTATTCTGGCCACACTCCAACAAAGTCGGTGTCTAAACCTTCCTCTAAACGTGGTTCAGGGGAGGAACATTCCCTTCAAATGTGCAGCCTTCGAAGCGCATCGCATGTGCCTTGCAGGGGACACCGGAACATTTAGCAAGCAAAAAGCCCGCCCTCCGCTAAACGGAAGACGGGCTAGTCCATATCCGATGATCTCTTAGGCATTCAAGGCACCATTACAGGCTGAAGAGCCGCGTAAAGCTGCTTGTACTTGGAAAATTTGGCCTCGTAATGGTCGTCCAGTTCACGATTGGCCGCATAACCGGCGTGCTCTCCTTTTTGCAGGTAGGCCGCCTTGAATTCCGCAAAATTTGCGGACCAGCCCAGATGCACGAAGCCAAGGGAGGCTACCCCCAGGGCGGGTAGAAATTGGGCATCTGCAGGAACGAGAACCTGGCTGGAGCATATGTCCGCCAGAATTTGCATCCAGGCTTCGCTTTTGCCGCCGCCGCCGATGACATTCATCGCGTCCGGCTTCTGCCCGGATAGCAGTAGATCCCTGACCTGGCGGATCGCGAAGGAGACTCCCTCCAGCGCAGCCGCACCGAGGTCGGCGCGGGTAGTCTCGCCGGTCAAGCCGACATAGCAACCGGTTGCGTCCGGGTCCTGTACCGGGCAGCGCTCCCCTGCCAGATAGGGCAGGAACAGCACCCGGTTGCGCTCGCGGCGGCTGGAGGCCACCAATTGCTCGAATCCGCGGTAATCCTCCGGACCCTCTGCGAAATTCCCGACCGCCCATTGGTGAACACTGCCCGCATTCAGAAGCGGGGCAATGGCGATCAGGTGCGAGCCGGCCGGATGGGCAAGGTGGAAAATACCGCCGGCGCTCTCAATGGGCTGCTCGACGGCGGCCGCTACCCAACCGGTCGTCCCGAGGTAGACGTACATGTCTCCCTCGGCCATCACTCCGGCCCCCAAGGTAGAGGAGCCGGCATCGCCGGCACCGGCCAGCACGCGCGTATCGGTGCTCAGTCCGGTCAGCCGGGAAGCCTCGGGGGTAACCGTGCCGACCAAGCCGACCGAAGGTATGATGGCCGGAAGCTTGCCCGCATCCATCTGCAGGGCTTCCGTCCATTCGGTCACCCACTGCCGGCTCGCCGCATCCATCAGGCCTACGGTCGAGGCCGTCGTCGGGTCCGTCACCGCTTTCCCCGTCAGCTTCAGAATGACGTAATCCTTGGAGCCGAACAGAAAATACCGGCTCTGATCATATTTGTCGGGTTCATGCTCCCGCATCCAGGCCATCTTGGCCAGCGGAAATGTCCCGTCAAAATGGTTTCCCGTACGGCGCTTCATTTCACGCTCCGTAATTTGCGCAAGCAGTGACTCTGCTTGCACCCCCGCCCGGCTGTCGGAATACAGAATGGCCGGACGAAGCGGTGCCCCGTCGGAATCGACGGCGATCAAATCCTGCATCTGCCCGCTAAAGGCTACGCAGCGAATTTGCTTTCCGCCGACGCCTATGGCGTCCCAATCCCGACACATCTGGACGAATGCGGTCCACCAGCTTTCCGGATCCTGCTCCATATACCCGCCTTGATGCATGGTCGTTAACGGAATCGTCCGTTCATGCCTCAAGACGCCGTCCCGTCCGACCAGAACACCCTTAATGGCGGTCGTTCCGATATCGATGGAGGCCACTACCTCCCCGGCGGACGATGTCTCTGCACCGGTCCCCGCGAAGGGGATATCCTTCACAGCCTGTTTTGCAGAAACGCCTGATTCCATTGTCATCAAGCTTCACCTGCCTTGGAGGAAGGTAACGTACTTTGCTTCATTTCAGAAATTAAGCGATACAGCCCGTCTTTTTCATGAAATTCGCATTTGGAAACCAGCGCCGAGCCTACAACCGCTCCGTCATAGCCCGTTTCGATAATTTCCCGTACATTATCGGCGTTCTTCAGCCCGAAGCCGGCCACGGCCATCCCTTGAAACCAGGGAGATATGGAGGACAGCAGCTGATGAGCGTTGTTTATTGTCGAGAAGGGATCCCCTGTTGTCCCCGCATACATCTGAGCGTAAATAATCTTGGCCTGCTTGGCGATAGTTTCCAACTGCTCGGGCTTCATGCCCGGATTAATGAAGCGGATGACATCGACTCCGCTTGGCTCCACCTTCTCCTGAAGTCGGGCCAGCTCTTCATCCGTCGTATCCGGAATGACCAGACCGTCGATCCAGCCTTCCTTTACAAAGATTTCGTACCAATGGTTGGCGATGAAATCCCGATGATACGCCATCGCCCACAGAGGAACGTCCACTCTTTCGCGCAATGCTTTCATATAATCAGGCAGCCATTCCTCCGGAGCCCCGTTAAGGCGCGCCCGATAGTGAGCCCTCTGGATAATTTCCCCGTCATAGACCGGGTTGGCCGAAGGGACACCAATTTCCAGAATGTCCAGACCGGCGGATACCGTCTCCGTCAGCAGCTCCAGAGATTTGTCCGGATTCGGATCCCCTGCCGCGAAATATCCGATTAACAAGCCTTCTTGATTATTCTTAACTTTCTGTAGACACAAATTGTTGCGTTTATTTCCCGTCATTTCGCTTCACGACCCATTCGTTGTAGTATGACGGCAGCAATGACGATCACCCCGGTAAATACATCCTGCATGAACGTCGGCACACCCAGGATGGTCAGACCGTTCGCCACAATTCCGAGAATCGCTGCTCCTACGAATGTTCCCCAAATATTGGGCACTCCTTCCTTGAAGGCAGTCATTCCCAGAAATGCGGCAGCGTAGGCGGTCAAGAACAGCCCGTCCCCTCCGGTTGGGTGCGCGGATCCCAGACGGGAAGCCATAAGCATACCGGTCAGAGCCGCCATGATGGAGCAGAGTGCGAAAGCCGCATTTTTGTTCCATTTCACGTTAACCCCAGCCACTCGGGAAGCCTGTTCATTGCCTCCAAGGGCATAGAGCCTGCGCCCGAATGCGGTTTGATTCATAATGTACCAGAACAGCAAGGTTACGAATATCATCAAGATGGACAGAAGCGGGATGCCGCCCCATTGGGTTTGTCCCACATAGCGGAAGCTGGCCGGGATATTTTCAAAGACGGTTGCCCCTCCCGTCAGCCAGAAGGTGAAGCCGCCGAGAATCGTCCCCATAGCCAACGTTGTAATAAAGGAAAGCACCCGAAATTTGGTTACGATCCAGCCATTGATTACACCTATGACTAAAGCTGCCAGCAATGGCAGGGTAAATACCAGCGCCATCGGATAGCCCGCTATGGCCAGCTTGGCTGCCATGACTCCTCCCAGACTCGCCATTGCCCCAACGGACAAGTCAAACTCTCCGACCGCCATGACCAAAGTCGCTCCGATGGAAATCATTACGAGGAACGATATTTGCCGGCTAATGTTGAGAGCGTTATCCGGTGTGGCGAACGAATCGGGACTAAGAAGACTAAAAACAAGAACAATGAGAAGACCTGCTATCACTGTTCCGTAAGTGCGCATCACTTTAACAAATGTCATCTCATTCAAGCCCCTTTCTCACCATGTCGATAACAAATCTGCAAGACCTGCTCCGGAGTCACTCCCACATTGGGAAGCTCCGCAATCGTCTTTCCTTCATGCATAACTACGATGCGGTCCGCTATATCCAGCACTTCCTGAAGATCGGAGGATACAAAAACGACTCCGCATCCTTCGGAAGCTTTGCGTTGAAGCAGCCGATGAATCTCTTCCCGGGTCATGACGTCCACCGCCTGGGTCGGCTCATCGCACAGGAACACTTTCGGATCGGAAAGCAGCGCTTTCGCAAAAACTACCTTCTGCTGATTGCCTCCGCTCAACTGGCCGATTTCCTGCTCCATCCCGGTCGCTTTCACCTGCAGCGACTCCATATATTGCTTAACGGTCTGTTTTTCCTGCCTGTGTTTTATCTTCAACCAGGTGGCAAAACGCTTAATAACAGGTAATGTCATATTTTCACGGATCGTCATGCTTCCGATCATCGCATGGGAACGGCGGTCCTCAGGGATGAGGACGATGCCTCTTTGCAAAGACGTTTTCGGAGCCGGACGAACCGCTTCATTATTGGCTCCGGCTACAGTGCCTGCTACTATCTTACGAAGGCCGTACACCGCTTCCAGCAATTCCGTGCGGCCGGCTCCGGCGAGTCCGAAGATTCCCAGCACTTCTCCCGCGTGAACGTCAAAGGAGGCTTGCTTGACTTTACCGTCCGCCGTAGCCAACCCCGATACCGACAGCAGCTTGTTCGCTCCATCCATTTTTTTCACTGGACGGCTTGTGCGTTCCGGGGCATCCTGGTCCGTCATCATTTGAACCAGACTTTCATGAGTGGCCTCTTCCTTGGCTACGGTGCCGATATATCGTCCATTACGGAATACAGTGATACGGTGGGATAGACGGAAGATTTCCTCCATACGGTGGGACACATACAAGATCGAGGTGCCTTGCTTGATCAAGCGTCCGATTAATTCGAAGAGAAGCTCCGCCTCCCGGTCCGTCAATGAGGCTGTCGGCTCGTCCAGAATCAGAAGCTTGCAATCCTGCATCATCGCCCTGAGAATTTCCAGCATCGTTTTTTCCGGAGGAGACATTTCCTGCGCCGTTTTATTAAGATCCAGATCGATCCCCAGCCGCTTCTTCAGCGTTTCTCCCGTTTCCTTCATCTGGGACCATTTGACGCTCCGGGACAGGCCGTTAGCGGGATAAGCCTTGCCCAGGAACAAGTTCTCGTATCCTTTAAACGAAGGGATCAGTTGACGATCCTGGTGAATAACGCTAATTCCCAGATTCACCGCATCTTGAGGAGTTTGAATGACAACCGGCTTGTCTTCCCAGAACAGCTTTCCTTCATCTATGCTGTAGACGCCCGTAACCATTTTGATAAAGGTTGATTTGCCTGCGCCGTTCTCGCCCACTAAAGCATGTACCTCGCCCGGCCGAATTTCGAACGTAATGTCCGACAGAGCTTTATGCTGACCGAACTGCTTCCCCAATCGTTCCGTTCGCAGCAATTCCATCGAAGTTTCCCCCTCCTTCACTTCTCGACGGTCAAAAGGCGGGGGAAATACAGAGCTCTGTATTTCCCCATTCCATTGTCAAATGTTTAAGACCGTATAAACCCTTCCCCAAGGAAGCTGATCGGATTATTGGCCGGCGTTCTCTTGAGTAATAAGTGTAGCTTGAGCGTACATTTCCGTCTTTTCTACTTCTCCTCCGCCAAATACACGGTCGATTTGCCCGATGACGATTTCCGCCATGCCGCTAAAGTTTTGCTTAACGGTTGCTTTCAGAGGAGTTCCTTGCTTGATCATTTCGATAGCTTGGCTATTTCCATCGATACCCGCTACGATAATGTTGCTGCGTCCTGCCGCTTCAATCGCTTGTGCAGCGCCGATGGCGGGTTCATCCCAGCCGGCCCATACGGCGGTAATGGAGTTTTCATCCTTGTTGGCCAGCAAAATGCTTTCCATTTGCTTACGCGCATTTTCAATCGGTCCCGGAACCTGAACCTGCTGCTCGGTCAGTACGTTGATGTCCTTGTGCTCCTTGAGAATTTCGTCTAAGGTCTGACTCCGCTTCAGCACGCCAGGATGCGGACGGTGCGTCAGGACGACAATGTTTCCTTTATCCCCGATCTTCTCAAACAAATAATCGCTCATCATCTTGGACATGGCAGCGTTATCGCTTGTTGCATTCATGGCCATTCCTTCAATGTATCCGGAATCACAGCCGAATACCGGAATGTTCTTGGATGCCGCACGCTCGATTTGCTCTTTCAGCTGATTAGGGTCTGTGCTGACCAGAACAATGGCGTCGACCTTCTTCATGATGACATCTTCCATGCGGCTGGCCAATTGGCCGATATCGCTTTTCGTGTCAATAACCTCGGTCTTCCAGCCTTTCTCTTTGGCCTGATTTTTCAGCGACTCTACCATTTCATTAGTAGTAACGGAAGACAGATATGGAGTCAGGATGGAGATCGTTTTCGTCTTTGTTCCGTCATCACCGGATTTTCCTGCACAGCCGACGGCCAAAACCATAACCATTAAAACGACAGTTGCTAATGTCACTATTCGTTTCATTGAAATATCCCCTTTTTATGAAATGTATTAATTGTCCGGTGCTTGGTGTAACCTAAGCACGATGCTGGCGATGATATTCCAGCACACGGTCTGCCGTATTCATGTCCGTGATTAGACAATCGATCCATCTGCCTCTAAGCACGGCCGTAATGGCTGCCACCTTCTCTTCCCCGTAGGCCATGGCTATGACCTTGGGAATATTCCGCAATTGCTCGGCGGTCACTCCGATCATTCTGTCCTTGGCCGGCACATCCAGCACATTCCCCTTGGCATCCAGGAACGACGTACAAATGTTGGCCACCGCACCTTTATTGCGGACGGAGGCTAACTCCTCTTCGTTGAAATGCCCGGACCGCACCATAGTCGCATCTTCCGATACTTGCCCGATCCCGATCACGGCCACGGAGGCGTTCTCTGCTCTCTGTAATACTTCGCTGATTTCTTTCTCCTTAACCAAAGCTTCCCGCGTCTCCGGACTGCCGACTATCGTCGGTGCGTTGAGGAACATATATTTGGACCGCAGCTTCTCTCCCATTGTTTGAACGTTAGAATTCGCATGCCACGTCGTGCCGTCCGTTCCCCAGCTGCCTACCATGGGCACAAATACCAGGTCCTTCTTCGCAAAATAAGACAAGGCGTCAGCGATGGAAGCGACGGCCTTCCCAGCCATTACCCCGACGGTATCCCGATCGCGCAAAACGGTTTCCATCAAGGCCGCAGCCGCTTGTCCCAATTGAGCTTCGATTTGCGCCCGATTTGCATTATCGTGGGTTTGCAGAACCGTCACGTCCGAAATACCGAACGTTTCCGAAAGAGCCTTCTCATACTGCTGCTCCTTGGAAAAAGGGTTTCGTACTCTAATCTGCACGATCCCTTCCGCTTTGGCCGCACTGAGCATCCGGCTTATCTGTGGTCTGGATATGCCAAGACGGGCGGAGATTTCCTGCTGATTCAGCCCGTCCAAATAATACATAGTACTTACTTTGACCAGCAGCCGAATCCGTTCGTCTTGTTTGGCTACCATGGCAACTCCCCCTCCCTTGAACATATTTTCATACTCTGAAATTTGGTTCAAGTGAATTATAGAACGTTTTCATCTGGAGTGCAAGATGTTTTTTATGGATTCGGTCGGTTAAAAGCATCTTCTTCCGCTTCTATCGTGCACTGACAGATTTAGAAGCAGGAAAGACCGTCCAATGAAGAGTGGACGCGGGCTCTTCCGGGCGCTTTGGAGAAGCATGGTAGCCGGACAGCCTTTCGAACTACGGTGAAGCGAGACCAGGGATGATTGTCGCATTTCCACTAACGGAATACGGAACAAACCATGCACAAAAATATATCGGCTGATAAGCTGTTCAATCTTAGGCGTAAGTTCTGCACAACCTCTCGGAATATCCCGAGCAAAGTGACGTTTAGCCTTCGAAGCGTATTCCGTCCGCCCCCCAACCCCAACGGAGCCGGCGTCTAACCTTCCATTAAGGGCGCTCGCTCACCATGAACCTGGCTCCGATTAGCAGATTATTTTGCTCTTTGCGGGGAGCCCTGGAATTTTAAAAAGCCTGCAAATCTGCATGCTTTTGGCCGTTTGGCTTTAAGTTCGTGGCAAAGCCTGCGAAAATGCATCTTTTTTCTCGTTCCGTGGGAGACCGGGGCTTTTTTTACCGAAATTGCTGTATTATCGCAGGCTTTTTTCCTAGAGTGGTCGCAACGCTTCAAAATTGATGCAGATTCGCAGCAATTTGTGCCTGCTCAAACGGCATTGCGGAGATTGAACCTTCCTAAGGGCGATCACGCTTCCTGACTTTGTTTACCGGGCGGGATATCGGCCGTCTGATCCGCTTTCTAACGGTTGCCACTGCCGGGCAGGCACTCGCCATGCCGGAACGGACTCTGCTCAATCAAGCAGATGCTTTTTCGCGAAAAAAATCCCCGCCCCCTTGCATTCGCAAAGGGACGGGGATCGGTTATTGTACCCTGGTTATTAAGATTGACGCTCCTGTTCGACCCGCTCGATCATCTCTTGGATCAATTGATCCGGAGATTTTTCGTAAAGCCACTGCTGCCCGAACATTTGAAAATACTTTCCTTGCTTTGGGATCAGCCATCCAATCGTTCAGCAGACTGAATTTGTGGAAGGCCGTCTCTTCCTGTCCGAAATCTAAATACAGCCGCTCCCTAATGCGAATATCCCTAGACGAGCTTCCGACAGCAATCTGGAAATAACCGCTCTCGGCCGTCCAACGATTGTCCTTCGTATTGTAGTAAGCGAAATCCCGCTCCTCCAGCTCGAGGACAATCTCCTTCTTCTCACCCGGCTGAAGCTCCACCTTCGCGAATGCTTTCAATTCGTTGACAGGCCGCACCCATTTGCATTCCTCGTCATGGACATACAATTGAATGACTTCCTTGCCTGCCATAGCCCCCGTATTCTCCAGGCTGAACGACACGCGCGCGCCACGGCCTCGCTGCTCCACCTTCAAACCGGAGTAGGGGAACGATGTGTAGGACAAGCCGTGCCCGAACGGGAATTGCGGGGCCATTTCTTTGCGGTCGTAGTACCGGTAGCCGATAAACAGCCCTTCGCGGTAGTACAATTTTCCATTCTCGCCGAGAATGCGCATATGGGCCGGATTGTCGGAGAGCTTCACGGGGAACGTCTCCGACAGCTTGCCCGAAGGATTGATCCGGCCGAACAAAATCTCGGCGATCGCCCTGCCCGCGCCCTGTCCGGACAGCCAGGCATGAACGACGCCGGGCACATGCTCGATCCACGGCCGCATGACGAGCGCTGTTCCGCTGCTGGTCACCACGACACATCTCGGCTGTACCGCCGCGATCGCCTGAATCAGCTTCACTTGCTGTTCCGGCAGCTCAATTCCCTTGAGGTCATGCATTTCCGATTCCGCATATTCGGGCTGCCCGACGAACAGCAGAGCCAGCTCGGAATTCGCTGCCAGCTTCACGCTCTCTTCAATGAGCGAATCGTCGATGCGGTCGTCCTGCGGATATCCTTCGGCGTAGCGGAAGTCGACGGTCGAACCGGCCACATCCCGCATTTCTTCCCAAGGGGTATCCACCCGTGTCGGAGTCACTTCCGCGCTGCCCGCTCCCTGAATCCGCGGCTTCTTGGCGAAACGTCCGATGACGGCAATCGACCGGGTCCGGTTCGGATCGATCGGAAGGATGCTGTTATCGTTCTTCAGCAGCACGATGCTTTCCGCAGCCGCTTTCCGCGCCAGCGCATGATAATCGATGCCGCTTGCGGTATTCTCCGCTTGTGCGCGCGTAGTTTTATAGACCAGTTCGAGAATGCGCCGCACGCTGCGGTTCAGCTGCTCCTCGCTCACAGACCCTTGACGCACCGCTTCCACGATAGCCTTCGTGTTGTAATGCGCCGGTCCCGGCATTTCAATATCAAGGCCGGCCTTAAGCCCGCGGATCCGGTCGTTGACAGCCGTCCAATCCGACAGTACGACGCCGTCATAGCCCCACTCTTCGCGAAGAATATCATTCAGCAGATGCTCGTTCTCGCTCGCATACGTCCCGTTCAACAGATTGTAGGAGCACATTACCGTCCACGGATCGGCTTTTTTAATAATACGTTCGAAGGCGCTCAAATAAATTTCCCGCAGTGTGCGCTCGTCGACCTCGGAGCTAGTCACCATCTTTTCATTCTCCTGATTATTACAGGCGAAATGCTTGACGGATGCCCCGACTCCTTGGCTTTGCAGCCCTTGGATGAATGCGGCCCCCAATTCCCCGGATAAGCAGGGGTCTTCGGAATAATATTCGAAATTCCGGCCGCCGAGCGGGGTCCGTTTCATGTTGATCCCGGGACCGAGAAGAAGCTCGACTCCCATCGATCTTCCCTCCACGCCGAGGGCGACGCCGATTTCACGGAGCAGTTCGGTATTCCAGGAAGAGCCGATCGCCGACCCGGTAGGGTAGCAGGTGGCCGGCATATTTTCGGTCGTAATCCCCATCTCCTCGTCGCTGTTCGTCTTGCGGATGCCGTTCGTCCCGTCATACATATGAATCGGCGGCAGGTTCAGGCGATCAATCCCTTTGGTCATCCACATATTCTCTCCGGCGCATAACGACGCCTTCTCTTCCAAAGTCAAAGCTTGCAGCCATTGGTCAATTTGTTCTTTCATCTTTATCTCTCCAATCCCTTTCTTTTTCTAGCTTTGCTGTTGTTTCGCCTCATCCCGCTCTTTCTTCAATTCTTGCGCATCATACAATTTGAAGAACGGAAACCAGATAGCGAATACCAGAAGCAGGATAATAGCCAGCAAGATAACGCCTCGAATGCCCGCCATCATGTACGTCGACAGCCCCATCGGGGTATACCACAACTGGAATACCTGGCTCGGAATAGGCACGAGACCGAGATCAAGCGCGAAATAAACGATGATCGGCGTCACCAGCCCGATGATCCACATCGGAATCATCAGAATCGGGTTAAAAGCAACCGGCGCTCCGTAAATGACCGGTTCGTTGATGTTGAACAAAGACGGAACGATCGTCGCCTTGCCTATCGATTTCAATTTCGTCGATTTCGCGAACAAAAACCAGACGACAAGCGGAAGTGTTGCTCCGAGTCCCCCTACGCCGATCCAGCCGGAGAAGAAGGTTTCGAATGTATTGATGTTGACCGGTTCCAAGCCCTGTGCTACAAGCGATGCGTTCTGCTCGATAGCCGGTATCCAGATGGCATACCAGATCGGCGTCATCACCCACGGACTGACCCCGAAAGAAAAGAGCACTACGCCGAGGAAATTGAACAGAATGATACCGAGAAGACTTTGACCGACCGCTTGAATCGGCTCGAACGCACTTACTATCAACGCAAAAATGTCAAAATGCAATTGGTATACAAGCAGCCACCCGCCCGTCAGAACGATGGCGATCGGCACCAGAAAATCAAACCAATCAACGATAAATTCCGGTAATTTCGTGTCTTTCTTGAACAGCGAGAAGTTGTTGAACATATTCATCATGACGGCTACGACGACACCTACAAGCAGCGCAGTGATCATCCCGGAAGGGCCGAAGCGCTCCAGAACAAATTGAATCGTCCCGTCCTCATTAATGTCGGGCTTGAGCAGCATCAGGAATAACGATAGCCCCGTCGCTCCGGCAATCAGCTTCACTTTCTCTCTTCCTTTTTTGTGCATGACCGTATACGGCGTCAGAAAAGCGATAAACATGCCCAATAGGCCGAAGCTGAATGTCGTGATCGGAGTCAAATCCGGCATGGCCGGAACAAAATCTTTAACGATCGAGATCAGGGTAATCAGCGAACCGATGAAAATCATCGGCAAGGTAACCATTATCGCTTCCTGGATCGAATCGACCCAGACGTTCTTCGTAAATGCCTCCAGGCGCGGAGCGAACTTCTCCGTCATCCATTTCATAAAACGATCCATAAGCATCCCCCTTTGCAACTATGATCTGTAAAACTTACCGTTAGTATACCCCTCCTTGGGAACGCTTTCGCGTCCTTATTTGCCTTCTTGGGGGGCATTTTTTGTTCTCCGTTTCTGTTCAACGGTCCGCTTATTGCCTGCATATGGGACTAATACAGCAAGAAAAAACCCCCGAATCCGGGGGTAGTATCCGGGGTGCTTGCCGGCACCGCGTTATGTTCAATATTGCCTGTCGAATGCCAGCAGCAGAACGCCGTGGGGAGGCAAAACCAGCTCCTTCTGCCAAAGCTCCTGTCCGTCTATCCATTCCGTTGTCATTTCCGGACCGCTTCTCCCGCGGAGATATTCGATCTCCTCTTCGGTCATCGCTGCCGGCGCCCCGAGCCGAACCCATTCATCGAACACAGAACCATGCTCCCGATCAAGCGTGTAGCTCGTCAATTTATAACGGCCGGCCAGTCCTTCGATTGTGATGCGAAAGGCTTTATCCCCTCTCTCTTCAAATACGGAATACCGGTTCGTCTCCGATAAGCCCGACCAGTCTCCGCTGGCATACAGATGATCCACATGGACATAATGGTACAGCAATATCCGCAGGCGGCCGTCATCGCTTGTCGTTGCGATATATCCATCTCCCTGCGCCACGATCCGGTCTCCCAACTGATGAAGCAGTTGGAAAGCGTAATAGCCCGGCTTCCGCAGCCCGTCGCGATTGACCAGTCCGAACCCGCCGTAAAAATGCGCAGGCGGCACCGGACTTTCCTCGAACACATCGGTAAAAGTCCAGAACGCCAGCGCGTGGATGCTGCCCAAGGTCGTCAAGGCATGATAAATGACGAACGGCGCCATAAACATCGTATCGTGGACCAGGTTGCGGTCGTACATAGAGAAATTCCATTCCGTTATATGAAGCTCAAGATGCAACCGGCCTTCCGCTTCCAGCTTCTGTTTCACACTTCTGATGTTGTCCATATAAAAAGAGGGGGGCATCATTGTCGTGAGCGGATTCGCTTCCCCCTTGCGGTACGGATAATCGGAATAGACATGGAACGAGAAGAAATCAAGCGGCACATCGCGAATTTCACATTGGCGAAACCGCAATCCAGCGCGATTTGCGTAATGCTGTTCGTGCTGTTGATCAGCTGCTCCTGCGCCTTCTCCAGCCGGACAAGCGTCAAATATTTCTGAAACGGTATGCCGATCTTATCGCTGAAAAAATGGGAGAAATAATGCAGGCTCAGATGCTCCTGATCCGCAATGGTCTGCAGCGTAATCTTCTGGCTGTAGTTTCGATCAACATATTGCAGGATGCGGTTCAGCCGTTTGTAATCGTCGGAAGCCGTCGGGCTGGTCTCTATTGTTCCGATCGAGAAATAACGAACGAGGTGACCGCAGAGCAATTGCATGCGGCCGATTGCGTAACTGCGATAGCCCGGCGCTTTCTTATTCATTTCTTGCACGATTCGGGCCAGATCGCGGCGAATTCTGTCATACTTCGAGCGGTTGCGTTCGCTCTGAACCGTGGAATTGCATTCGATCAGAGCATCTCCGCCCAGCCATTCCGGATTAAACTGCCAGGTCAACAGCACATTATCCTCCTGCGTTCGCTCGATCTGATGAACCGACATGCTGTTAATTACGATGATATCGTCCTGATGCAGAATGAATTGGCGCTGATCGACGTAGACCAGAACCGAGCCCTGAAGCACATAGATCATTTCGACTTCTTTATGCCAATGGAAGCGGACATGATTGACGCTGTTGACGAACAGCTTGACGGGTAAATCGTCGGGATGCTTGATAAATTCGTACAAATAACGAATGATCGTCTCCCCCTTCTGCGAAACTTTATAGAGCAGTCTGATATTCTCATTGTAACCATAAGACCGATTGGAAAACAGTCAACCCCATAAGGCGGATTTGACAACTCGAACATTCCCTGATAAATTTCACTTAGTAAGTACTTAATAAATAAATGAAGGGTGAACAGAATGAATGCTTCAATAAACAAAGTGATCATCATAGGCGGAGGACCGGTCGGACTGACATTATCCATTGCCCTGTCTCGTTACGGGATTCCTTCTATCGTTCTGGAAGCTCGGGACAAGGCTACTTCGCCGGACGAATCCAGAGCGATCACATGGATGCCGAGAGGACTGGAATTGTTGGAATGGCTGGGGATTTATCACCCTTTTTATAAGAAAGGGGTTCTTCGCACTTGTCATCAGTTTGAAAGCCGCCGCGGAAAACTTAGCTGGTCTTTCGAAGGCATAGCGTCCCCCTACCCTTTCTCCCTGCAGTTGCCGCAGCATGATACGGAAATGATTTTGGAAGAAGCGGCAAGGTCCACGGGTTATGTTGAAATTAACAGAGGGCATAAAGTAATCGATATCGGGCAAACGGAGCACGCCATAACGGTCAAAGTTCAATGTCATGATCGGATTTACGAGCTGGAATCCCCATGGGGGGGTTGGATGTGACGGGGCCAAGTCGCTCATTCGGGAGAAACTGAACATCGGAAAAACATGGAGGGATTACGGCATGGATTCGGCCGTTGCAGATTTTGAATTGGAATGCGGGCTTTCGCAGGACATCTCAAATATTGTATTGGACCCCCTCCGTCCCTATGGTTTCTTCTACTTTGCTCCCGGCCGCTGGAGACTCATTTACCGAATCAATAAAGAAGAAAGCAGAAGCGAAGCTACAAGCCCGGAATTTATCCATCGATTATTAAAGGAAAAATTGCCGGATGCCGAAGTCAAACGTCTGCTTTGGGCAAGCGCGTTCCGATTGGGGCAAGGGCAGAGCGATCATTATCGAAAAGGAAGATGGCTGTTGGCGGGAGATGCGGCACATGCCATGGGCCCTTCGGCCGGTGCGGGGATGATGGTCGGAGTGCTCGGAGCCTGGAGACTGGCTTGGAGGCTGGCGCGCTGGCTATGCAGAATCATCCCGATTCCGATAAATTTCTTGAAGATTATTTCAGAGAACAAAGAGAGGGAGCGAATGAAATCCAAAACAACAATGCGATGATTTTTAGAAACATGGCGATAACCCATCCGCTTCTGGCAGCAGGACGGGCATTCGTCTTAAGGAACTTTGGCCGCATTTCTTCATTCGGAAGATCCGCGCTGGAGAAGGAGGCATTATTAAGCCAAGCATTACCCGTTTCGGGGGCTTCCGATCAATATGTTCCGAGTGGAGTTCTTTCCTTAAGCTCCTATGGCCCATGGCAGTTGGGCAAAAGGGTTCCTTACATCGCAGCGGATAAGGGCCCCCACCCTCTTTCCGGCATGGATCGCTCCCATACGCTTATCTCCATTGGAAAGCATCACCCTGAACAAGAGCAGAGGCTGTTCGAAAACATATTGAAAGAGTTCAGCTTCCCGGCCGGCAGGAAGCTTGTTCATCCGAACGTAAACTCTTCTTACCGTAAACTATCCAACGATTTCGTATTTGCACTAGTCCGGCCGGATCAGCATGTGGTTTCCATCTTTAAAATGTAGAAATTGCTGTGATAATACATTTTTATTTATGTACGGAGAAGGTGATGGTCGTTCCTTGGCCTGGATTGCTGACAATTTGCAATCCTTCGCCATAAAGCTGCTTCAGCCGGAAATTGGTGTTGTAGAGTCCTATTCCTTTTCTCCTGCCATCCATGTCTTTCTTCTGCAGCACTTGCCGAATGACGTCTTCGTCCATGCCGATGCCGTCGTCCCTTACCGACACGACAGCATGCGTTCCCATGTCGGCAACGGTAATCGCAATCCTCCCCCCTTGCTTGCGGGCAAGCACTCCGTGACGAACTGCATTTTCAACCAGTGGCTGGAGTGTGAGCGGAGGAATCGATAGCTTCAGATTGTCATCTACATTCCATTCGACGTGAATACGGCTCCCGAAGCGCACCTTCTCAATATATAAATAAGCACGGACGAGTTCAAGCTCCTTTTGCAATGGGACAAGCTGATCCGTATTTTGAAAATCGAAGCTGGTTCTCAAGTATTGTCCGAAGCTTTCGAGCAAAGCCTGCATTTGGCGGATGTCGATTTCACTTAATGCAGAAATAGAGTTAAGTGCATTAAACAGAAAATGCGGTCTGATCTGTGCTTGCAGCCATGCAGCCTCCATACGTGTCTGGTTGCGCGCGGCGCGGACGACCTCCGTCAAAGCGCGAACCCGCGACTTCAATTCAAGCGAATCGACCGGTTTCGTAACGTAGTCGTTCGCCCCGGCGCGGAAGCCGGCTTCGATATCCTCGGTACGGCTGCGTGCCGTAAGCAGCAGAATCGGCAGCTCTGTAAGCGAGAAAAGTTCTCTGACGCGCCGGGCCAATTCATATCCCGACATGCCCGGCATCATGACATCAGCGATCAGTAAATCCCAATTTCCTTGTTCCAGAAGGGAGAGCGCTTCGGCTCCACTTACTGCCGTCGCGAGTTCATAGCTTTCTGACGGCAGAACACTTTGGAGGACACGCAAATTGACGGGATCGTCATCCACAGCCAGGATACGCGGCCTGTCGCTACCCTTGTATTCCGACAGGGCAGCGGCTGCTTCAGCCGAAGCGGCGACGTAACTGGCGGGATTTTCTTCGATCATGCTGTCCGGAATCTCATTCTCGATGTCAGCGACCGGCAGTGTAAATACGAATACCGACCCCTGACCAGGCGTCGATGTTACTGATAGTGAGCCTCCATGCAGCTCGACTAGCTGCTTTGTAATTGCCAGCCCCAAGCCTAACCCCGTCGCTTTACCGGACTCATCGGAAGGCCCTTGTTCGTAGGGCAGGAAAATGCGGCTTACCGTCTGCTCATCCATCCCGATTCCTGTATCGGATATTTCGATATGTACTTTTCCATCCTTAACAAAGGCACGAACATGGATCATGCCTTCATTCGTAAATTTGACTGCATTGTGAAGCAGGGAACAATATCTGGATGAGCCGATTCTCGTCCGCATATACAGGGGGTAACGATGTCGGCACTTCGCTCTTAAGCTCAATCGGCTTCCCTTCAACGAGATAGCGAATCATATCGAGAACACCGGCCGTTACATTGGACAGATGGAGATTGACCGGATGAATCCGCACGCGTCCTTCCTTGAATCGCTTCAAATCCATCAAATCGTCCAGCAGCACGGACATTTTCTTGCCGACCGCAAGAAGCAGTTCCATTCGTGTCCGGTTGTTCCCTTCATCTATACTCCCCCCGCTGTCCATAACGGCTTGAGCCATATTTAACATGCCATGCAGCGGATTTCGCAGTTCGTGGGAGGTAGTGACCAGAAATTCATCTTTCTGTTTGTCCGCTGCCTGCAATTGCCGGGTAAGCTTAGCCGTTTGTTTAAAATGGCGAAAATAGTCCTTGAACCAAAACAAGGCCAAAGAAGAGAACCCGGCTAACATATCGAACGGGTAATAGTCGCTGCTGACCAGGCCGGCCGTCTTGAGAACCCCCCACAGGGTACTTGCGGTGAAAGCCGTCATTGCGAACAAAATATAGATCATATCCTGATAGCCTTGCCGTATTGCACGATAAACATATAGCGGCACCAGGACAAAAGGCACCAGAGTCAGCAAGGTATGAAGCAGGTCCGTATAGCTCAATATGTCGGGAGGCAAAATCACGACGCAAGCTGCATAAATCGCACAAATTATACCGTACCAGCGTGTAAAGAGAGCAAGCCGCACGAAGGATGTCAGCAGATCATTGGTAAACTTCAACAGGAAAACAGATACACCGAGAAACGATAGGTAGTACAGCTTCCACCCCCAAAGATAACCAATTCCAAACCAGTCCAACAAAATGCGGTCATCATCCGTAATAATAGACAGCATTGCGCTAAGCATCAGCATAGAGAAAGAAAGCAGCGCTTTATGACGGGCTCCCATAGCGAATAGGGCGACAGCATATGCGGCATGCATGAACAGAAACAGAAATATCGCAGCTTGAAGCCCTGCTGATACCGAATACGCCTTGCGAATCGCCTCTTCCGTCCCAAACTTGATCGGCTGCATAATTCCGTTAATAGCGTGATTATCGTAATTGGCTACATGAATGACGATATCGACAATGCCTTGATCCGGGATAAACGTCCCTATATACGGAAGGTTGCCGGGTATGAAATCTTCCTCTCGTGCCGCAGGATTACCGGAGCCCGCAATCCGTTCTCCGTTCACGTACAATGCGGACGATGACGGAATGGAGGGGACGCGTATGCTGTAGGCACCTGAGGACGCCGGGTTTAACATGAGCCTTAACCGATACGACGCATAACCCACTCCTTCCGGAAGCTCATCTTCCCAGCTTGACGGCAGTTGTACGAGTTTTTGTTCCGTTATGGGCTCCATTTTAGAATGGATCAGTTCGTTGGGATAAAAAAACCATTCTCCGTTCAGTAACAATAGCGGAGCTTGCTCTTTGTTCCACTCGCTTAAATCCAGCACACCTCCGGAAACTGCTACAGCTCTCGATGAACCCTGTATTTGTAACCAGGCGAGTCGTATACCGGTTAGAATTAAGACGAATATAAAGAGGTATATTGCAATTTTCGTTCTTCTCATACCCCTCCCCCTCTTTCCTTTCGTAGGGCTTTCCTTGCGGCTATTCCTCTCGCCTATGTTACAATGAAAGCAAAGATTTTTCGAGGGATTCTTTACGGTTCGTAAGAAGTCCGCAACTTGGACATACATTTTTAGGATTCGGAATCGCGAATCGTTTTTCTAGTGGATGCGGGGAAGAGCATATATGGAAGAAACCGGACGGGAAAGGCAGGAGCGCCTTTTCGTCCGGTTTTTTCGTTCAACGAATGAATTTGACCGAGGAATCTCGAGCAGATTTAAGTAAAACCCCTTCATTAGAAGTAAGCACACGAGAGATCGGATCCGCCACTTTCAGCACCAGTTGACCTGAACCATCCAGCAGTACGACGCCGTAATCATCATTTTCGCCAACATGGCAGATGAGCCGGTCGTTCAACACTTGCACGCCGGCTATTGGCGTTTTCCATACAAGCGGGTCTTTCCCGTTCGGATCGGCCTGGTACAGCTCGAATCGGTTCGTATCCTTCCCGGTTGTATAAAATACTTTGCCGGCGATGCTGTCAAACCATGACACGGCATGGTCGGACAGTTTCATTTCATCCGTCCCGTCTAGCGCAGAAGAATATAACATGTTATCCTCGTCTTTTACATAGTACAATTTGTTATCGCTAATCTTGAACCATCTGACTCCCGAGCTCACGATCCTCTCGGTCTTATTCGTTTTCAGGTTTATTCTGTAAATGAAATTCTGGTCATATTGGAGTTCTGAGCACAGAACATAGACATCATCTCCGAGGACAGTGGTGGCGGTAGTGCGTACGTAGGGTGTGGAACCATCCCCGCCCGTAACAAGAAAGGGGAATTTACGCAGATGCGGGTCACCTACAGTCCTGGCTTTCGTCTTTTCCTGACCTGGCGGTAACAAAGACAATTTGACTTCACTAGCGCCAAGATCGATGATTAATGTTCCATACGGTGTTTCACGAAAATCCATATAAGGATGTCCTAGATCTTGTACCTCTGCTCTGCCATCCTCGCTAATTTTCACGAATTGATCGCGACCCGTAAGACCTTCCCCAACATGATAGGTGAACCATAGCGCGTTGTCGCGGATTTGAAAGGTTAGGCCTTGATTTAATCCATTATATCCCTCTGTAAGATTATACGAATAGATCTTTTCCATGTCGGACGGTCGATGTACAGGAACCCGATATACACGGTTGGTCTTTTCCGTTGTCTCAACGAAATAATAATACCCCTTAAAAAGAGCGACGCCGTTCTCCCCGGCATATGCAGGAAGTTCGACCGTTTGCACTCGCGGGTTATGAGACGTGATGCGAAGGCCTTCAATTTCGTCCCAGCGGTAATCCCATCCAAACTCATCGTGCGCGAACTTCCAGGTTAATGGAAAATACGTGACATCCCGGAAGCTTAACAAAGGATATTCTTCTTTGGAATTGTCAATCACCTTGCCGTTAATAGTAACAGCGGATGTAGGAACCTCTGCTGTGTAGGCGGACGCATTACGGCGTTCGGACTTGTTTGGCACATAGGAGGAAGTTACAGGGCTTTGCTTAATATCCAAGCCGTTTTCCGGCGACCAAGTCACCTCCAAGCCGAGCAGTCTGCTATCATACCACGTCATTGGAAAATAGGTGATGCCGTTATAAACCAGCAGCGGATATTCGCGGTACTGATTTTCGACCGGATGACCATTCAAATTCACCGCAAAATCCGGCAGCGTAACCCTCACGCTCGCATCTGCGGCTCGAATGTGTTCCACAAGCGCAAACAGGCTTATACATAGTAACAAAATAACCGCATATCCCCATCTTTTTCGCATTGTTATCGCCATCTCCTCTCCATACATCTATACGCATATACGCAGGAAAATGGTAAAAAGTTGCTCGATCCTTGCAAGAAAATAGTATACTATTTTCCAATGGCTGTAGAGAATCATTCCGATTTCATTCCAAACGCAAACCAACAAACTCCCTGGCTTTTCCTGCAGCTTAGGGAGTTTGTCTTCTATCTGACCTAAACCAACTTCTTTAACGGGATGGATTCAGAACTAACCAACTATTTCTGCTTTCTGGCTGTACCTTGGCAGTTATAGGATGAACCCCAATTACTAAGTGAAAAACTCAACAATAAGTTATTAATTTTTTTATTTTTGAACCCTACAAGATTACGGATTGGTGAATGTAAGAGTAACGTCTTCAGAATCCCACCGAGTATAACTGTTTACTGTCACTTTATTTACAGTAGTGCCACCTGCTCCAAATGCTCCAACACGACTTGAATCGGTATTACTAGCTGTTACAGGAGCATAGCCCGTATTCGAATAAAGATATGCGCTATTGAATTTGGCATTACGCATATAGGAACCGTTGGTAAAGATACCATTATCATGACACAATGTAATTTGTCTATTAAAAATACCGTTTGAAGTATAAATTCCATGGCTTCCAACATAATAAATAAAGTCAACGTACACAATACTGAAATTATTGGCATCAAGAACTTTGCACTGTAAGTACCCATCAGATCTTATTTGCGCAATCATGTAAATTTGCTTTCCTGGCGTTAATGCACTAATAATGCTGCCATCAGCTGGGACGGCATGCTGACCATCAGTTGTGCTATTATACACGCCTCTCCAGCCTACCACATTGCCAGTTGCTCCACCAGCTCCATACCACAGACCCACATCAATACCAAAATTTGATGAAGGCGACGAAACAGTATAGAACATATATCCTGAAGTGCGATCCCCTCCTCTATAAGTAGAAGGAATGGTTGCGAAAGCCGTAGCTTGATTAAATCCAGAAGTAGATTTTACTTCGTAGCCAATACCGCCATTATCAATACGAGTGGAATAGGGCGTGCTTAGAGTATTAATAGTATTAGGACCATTGATAACTGTGGGCGAGGTCTCAACCAATCCCTTTACATATTTTTGAATTTGATCATCAGTAAAGTTATAAGCTTCAACTTGTTGTTTAAATAACATGATACTTTCATCATATAGATCAGATTTTGAAATACCGAAAGATTTGTTTTCCTTACTATAAATTATTTCGTTTGTTGCATTCGATTTTTTGAAAGGAGTTACATCAACATTATGCGACTTCAAAAAGTCTAAGGCTTCATTACTTATTATGTAATCACCCTTTTTATCGGTTTGAGCAAAAGTTGGCATTGACAACGAAAAACACAACACAACAGATGTGAGTAATGTTGCAACATTTTTAATTTTCATATTCGATTCCCTCCTTGTAAATTATTTCTCGAGGGTAATTATGATTTTATTTCCAGGCCCCAACTGGAATGGGGAATGAATGCCCTCGAGTTCTACTTTTTATTTGCTTGAAGCAAGCAAGCCCATCAAATGTGAAGCATTCGTTTCAACTTTGTACGTGTTATTACCCGGTGGATTAAACTGCCAATTCAGTTAAAAACCATGATCCAAGCACTTAATAGCAATACGTAAGAATAACAAGGCTGTTCTCACAACAAAAGTGCCCTCGTCTTAACGGAAAGAAGAAATGTGAGTCTGGTCAATGTGCTACCTTCAACGACTAACTCTATACGTCTAGAGCGAAGATTTAACCACCTCCTCTATCGAATCCTTCACGAATTTCCGGTTAAAATTTTAGCGCAATGGTAGAGTGCTTCGTTGATACCAACAAAGAATATGGAAAATATTTACTTTATCTGCAATAAAAATACTATACTGGCGACTTATTATCAATGATTATTTGTAATTTTTGATGGTTGTTTCAGACTGAATATGAGCAAGAGCCATCCACTTGAAAAAGGGGTTATTGAGTGTAGAAAGTTTCATATCGCTGCAAAGCAAAGCTAAAGGTCCGACTAAGTATCTCTTAGGGGGAGAGGGGTAGATAAGGCCTGTTTCAAAAATCTGTTCCAGCATTTTAGAGCCGAGTTAGAGATTGTTTGCCTGCGTAAAATTTTAATACTGGCGTTCGGGTAAGAGCGCTTAATATCAATTTGTCCTATGTTGACTTTCATTACTACTTTCTATCATCAACTAGTAAAAAGGTAGTAGAGAACATTATTTTACAAGGAAATGCTTATACATAAGAAAGAGACTTGTGGTTCCCGTTATGATAGCGGGTAAGGCCGATGGTCGCCCTTGTGGCGTTGCTTGACGTGCTACGATGGATCGCTGCGGTACTAAGCCTTGTGCTTGGTTTCCGGAAGCTTTACCGTTGGTTACGTCGTAAGTTTCGTAACAAGCGAAACCCACCGCTAGGTTGAGCGCCTAACGGTGGGTTTCGCTTAGATATTCTATTCTTACTGCACACCTGGAAGCAACCCAGGCATTCTGTCTCTACCTATATAAATGGCACTAAAGGATTTTGGAAACAAATGTCTAATACCTACAGGTAAAACCTTGTTGCCTGTGGGAGGCGAT
>NZ_VEGP01000030.1 GCF_007679495.1 Paenibacillus sp. 32O-W
TCCGCGTAGACTCCTTCTGGTAACTGAGGCTTCGTATAACGACCGTCGATCACCAATTTTCCTATGACTTTGGCATCGGGATGAGCTCTATGTCGGAACGGTCCCTGACACGACCTCGCTGGAAGGGGCTCTCTCGACTTACAATTTTGCAACAGGAGAGCTCGATGTTTACTCTAACATTATTCCGAATCAAAGTATCGTGTCCTTAGTTTATAAGGACGGCCTAGTGTACGGCGGATCTACGATTTATGGCGGACTCGGCACAGACGGTCCGGCGGAAAGCGAGGGCAAGCTCTTTATATTCGATCCCGAGACGAAGAGTAAAATATTCGAGACGGTACCGGTAGCCGGCAGGCGGGGGGTGACCGGGTTGACGGTCGGCCCTGACGGAATGATCTGGGGGATTGCCGAAGATCATATCTTTACCTTTAATCCGGATACCCGGACAGTGGAAACAAGTATCTCCAAGCTGAAAAGATACGGCTCAAGCACAACGTGGGCTTACGGATTTTTAAGAACAGGGATTGACGGGAATGTATATGGAACTTCCCGGGGGCAATTTTTCATGGTCAAACCGGACAGCATGGACTTTATCATGCTTAACGGAAGCATCGGAAATTACTTAAACCAGGATAAATACGGAAACTTCTACTTCTCGGATAACAGCTCGAATTTATGGAAGTATACTCCTCCCATGAGTGAGGAATTGCTGCAAAGTCTCTTAGACCAGGGCTACGAGAAAGGATGGATTCGGCAGCAGGGTATTTTAAACAGTTTGCAGGTCAAATTAAAAAACAACAATTTAACGGACTTTATTCGGGAAGTCCAAGCCCAGAGAGGAAAGCATGTTAGCGAGGATGCGGCCTCCCTATTCATCTATCTTGCTGAACGCTTAGTGAACTATAAATAAAAACGTTAGTTGCCTGAATGAGGTTAATCCGTTGGGGTTAACCTCATTTCCTATACTTCATTCCCGAAGCAAAGACGGCAAACCCTAATTTCTCGTAAAAGTTAAGCAATTTCTCTTCGCAAAAAAGCTCTATATGCAGATTCTGATGCTGGCCTTTGCTGACCAGACGCCGCACAATTTCACTACCGATCCCCATCTGTTGATAATCCGGATGGACAGCCAGCCCACAGAGATAGGCACTAAGGACTCCGTCGGAAACCAGTCTGCCCGTCCCCACCAATTCATCTTCATGATAAGCACTGATGACACACCAGCTTTGAAGCATAGCTTGATGAAGGCTTTCCTTGCTCAACTTCAGATAGTCGTTCCATCCAAAACAATCATACAGCTTATAGATTTCGTTCTGGCTTGGGATCACTTCCGTATACAGAAAATTCATAAGTTTCTTCTCCTAAGCTTGATGGGTCGTCCCCAAATCAATTCCTATTCGTTGTCAAAGAAATTCCTCTTTCTTAAGCTCATAACCATTTGGCCGCTCAAGCTACCATATTTTAAGAATGTGGGCCCCTGTTTTCGATATCCGCATAAACCCGGCTGCCTGTAGCTTTTCTCTGCCCCTGGTATTTTCCTCTATACGGAAACTGGGCCTTCTGGTCAAGCTGGGCAAAGACAAGCTGACAAATGCGGCGCCCCGCTTTGAGCTTGATCGGAAGCTGATTGGCATTGTACAGCTCTAAAGTAATTTCCCCTTCGAATCCCGGGTCCACCCAACCGGCGTTCTGGATGAAGAGGCCCATCCGTCCAATGGAGCTCCTCCCCTCTACGAAGGCAGTCAAGTTATCCGGCAGCTTTACATACTCCATAGTCGTCGCCAGAATAAAAGAATGGGGAGGCAGGATGATCTCCTCTTTTTCAATAGAAATATAATTGGCGGGATGCTCTAAATCTATAAAGGGGATATCGTTCTCGTCTACCTTCAGAAAATGCCTGCCCAGCCTCAGATCGACACTGGCGGGTTGGATTTGTCTGCCCATGCGAAGTTCATCGCGGATTTGATCGTCCTCCAAAGGGTGGATTGCCAATGACCCGCGGTCAAGCAAGCTTCTAATCGTTTTATCGGATAGAATCACAAGCTTACAACTCCCAATTATTTTTTGATAACCAACTCCTACCTTCTATCCTATTTTAAAATGGCTACTATCGCAAACAAAGCCGCCAAATAATATCCGGCAGCCTTGATCACTACTAATGACGGGACAAAATTCTGCTCACCAGCCCATCGAAAATCACCTGCGCTTCGCAGGAATCCGGATTGTGACCGACGTTCCGATTCCGAGCCGGCTGTCGATGGTTACGCCGTATTCCGGACCGTAATGCAGCTTGATGCGTTGATCGACGTTGCGGATGCCATAGCCTGCGTTCACGTGATCCCGGCCGTCGAAGATGTCTCTCACTCGCTGCGGGGAGATGCCGACTCCATCATCAATGACGCGAAATAGCAAATGCTCCCCTTCCTTAGCCGCCACGATGCGAATATGGATCCGGTCTCCGCACCAGGCGTGCTCCAGAGCATTCTCAATAAAAGGCTGCAGGATCAGCTTTACCGTGTTATACGGCCAGATGTTCATATCTATATCGAACCGGACATGAAGCCGTTCTCCGTACTTGATCTTCTGAATGTCTACATATGCCAGTGCTTGTTCCAGCTCTTGCGGAACTGAAATGATGAGCTTGCCGTTATTCAGGGACAAGCGGTAGAATTTGGCCAGGCCCAATACCATTTGCTGCAGCATGTCATTCTGTCCGAATTTGGCGAGACGGCTGATGGAGGATAGGGTGTTGTAGAGAAAATGCGGATTAATTTGAGCCTGCAGCATTTCCAGCTCCGCCTCCTTCTTCTGCAGTTGGTTCCAATACACTTCCTTGATCAAGGTCTCGATATTTTCCCCCATTCGGTTAAGTGCCGTTGCAATTTGCGAGAACTCGTCCTTGCCCCGGTAAGAGATGCGCTTATGCAGATCTCCTTCACGAAAGGCGTTGAGCACCGCAACGAACTTGTTTATCCGTTTAGCAAAATACCGGGAGACAAACCCTCCCGCAAAAGATAAGACAATAAAGCAAATCAGACAAATAAAGATGATCAGCAGTCGAACCTTCATCGCATCCTGCTGGATGATCGTTAGAGGCACAAGCGCAACCAGCTTCCACGATGGCTGTCCGACCGTTTCTTCAATCTTTAAATAGCCCTTGTCGAGCTGCTCTTGTCCATAAGAATAAGTGGCGGGGAGCTCACCGGATTGCAGCATGATCCGGCCGGATTCATCTTGAATATAGAGGACGCTGCCGCTGCCGATCTTGGAATAATCTAGACTGTCGAACAATTCTTGAATGGCCACATTAATGCGGAGGAAGCCGACTTCCTGCAGTTGAACCGGATTGTTCGTATCTACAAGCCTGCGCAGCAGAGAAATGCGATGAAGCTCTTCATCTTTCTCTACTTGGCTCCATTTCATCGTAATCCCGTACTTCTCGGGAGGGAACTGGAGATACCAATCCTTCCCTGCTATTCGGTTAAGATGATAGATATCATAGGACCAAGTGCCTTTCCAAGTGATTCGTTGCGGAAGAACACCGAGGTCCACAGCTTCATACCGGTCGATTTCGTGGCCACTTCTATCTTGGGCAAAATTTCTTTAGTCATCCGGTCGTAGTTATCCCATCCTTCCTCATACCTTCGTAAAAAACGATACAAATCATAATCGCCATATAAAAGAGAAGAAATGCGGACCATATCCCGCATCTTATATTCAATATTATCGCGAATCTGCAGCAAGGTTCCCCGAACATTCATTTTCACATGCTTCCGTATCGATTCTTCATACATGGAATGAGATACATAGCCGATAACAGATACCGGAATAAGAATGAACAGCATATAGGAAAGCATTAATTTATAGCCGATGGGCAAATACCGGAGTTTCGACCGCTGCTCGTTCATAGTACCCTCCCCCTGTTACGTTACTCGCTTGCGATACTCCATCGGGGTCATTCCGTAAGCCTCTTTGAATTGTCTGCTGAAATAAGGGAGATAGCGATAGCCTACCTGATCGGCAATCTCATATATTTTCATGGAAGGCTCTTTCAACAAATCCTTTGCCCGCTCCATCCGCAGTTGGATCAGCACTTCGCTGAACGATTTACCCGTCTCCTCCTTGAACATGTAACCGAGATAGTTGGGGGAAAAAGAAAATTGCTGGGCCACATCTTTGAGCGTAAGGTTGTCACTCATTCGGTCTTTCATCATTTGAATCATTTCCCGAATGAGCCGGCTGTTCTTGGAACAGGCTTTGCTTCGCAAATGCTCGGATATTTCAAACGCCTTCCGTACGAGCCAGGAGCGAATATCGTCAATCGTATCGAACTGAAACAGAATGTCCAAATTATGAAGCTCCATTCCTAAAATATCAAATAAGTTCTCCCCTCTTGCCTTCAACTGCTGATCCAGCTTCCATAGGATAAACATCGCAAGATTATGCACCGTGAATTTAGATCTCAGCATGCTTACCGATTCGAACAATTTCTCAATCTCGTCATAGAGCGGGACCAGCTCATACTCCGTCAGAGCGTGAAATAAAGCATCCAAGCGAGTATCCAGCGTTCGGGCATCGATCATTTCCGGTTCCCGGCTTGCTTCTTCATACATGATAAACTTGCCTTTGCCAATGAACATTTTCCCGTCCACAGCTTCCACCGCCTGCTTGAACGAACTGTGAAGCTGTTCTAACGTATACACCGGTTCCCCTGCGCCTATCGTCATCGTAACGGGGAAATTGGCGTGAATGACCTTATACAACTCAGCCACAAGCTCTTCCATCTGCCGGTCATGAATCAACAATGCGATTCGCTGGGAGGACAGCTTGCAGCAGTGCGGCATGCCGTGCCTGTGCCCGATTTCATTCACCTCGCGAAAGAAGTTCTTCGACATCACCTGCTGGGACAGTGTACCCTCACGCGTCCAGCTCAACACATCAAGCTCTAGAACGGCAGCCCGTACAGGCCATTCCAGCTTATCCAATCCGTAGGACTGAATCAGCTTGACCATTCCTTGCAGGTTGTCGTGATCATATTCACCCTCCAGCAGCCTGATGAGCAGGTCGTTCTTAGCCATTGGAATCATGCGCTGATACGCCTCTTCCACGTCACGGCGTTTCCGTTCATTGTCCAAATCCTGCCTCGCTTTCAGAAGCGCAGCGATCAGTTCATTATCATCCATCGGTTTGAGCACATAACTGTAAGCCTTTAATGACAATGCCTGCTTTACATAACTGAATTCTTGGAAACCGCTTACAAATATGATGCGAATGTCTGCTCTCTGCTCTATCGCTCTGCGGGCCAGCTCCAAGCCCGACATATTCGGCATTTTTACATCGCTAACCATGATGTCTATCGGCTGCCGTTCTATAATATCGCATGCTTCAAAGGCGTTATTTACTGCCGCCACTACCTTCATGCCGAGCTCTTCCCACGGAATAAACTGCTTCATTCCTTCGAGATCCGGCATTTCATCATCCACTAATAAGACGTTATACACACGTGATGCCCCCTTCTAAAACATGAGATCAGCCGACAGTTAACCAATAATTACCTGTTTCAAGTATACTATTGAACCATCCCTATTTGAACAGGGGATACCGCTTTATCTGCCGACTCAACCAATGGGACAGAGGCCCGCTGTTACAGCGGACCTCCCATACTACTTATTTCTTCAATGCTTTCTTATTCTCGGTCCATACTTTGGTTACATGGTTGAGGAACTTCTCATAACCAATCTGCATGGAATCGTCATGGGCCTTATCCAATATTTGCAGTGCTTCTTCATCTGTTTTGGCATACATCGACTTCGCTCTGGCTGTCAGCCATATATCTCTGACGCTTTGCCTTATGATGCCTTCTTCACTATCTGGAGCGGGCTCCCAATTCAAGAACTCGGTAAAATCGCCTTGAGTTGCCCATGTGACCTCCATCTGCCAGCGATTGCTGAAATCGATTTTCTCGGGCGGTATGCTCGAGAGCATCTTCTTTTTCGTATTATCCAGAAACATCGTATTACCCACCCAAACCAGATCGCCGGCTTTTCCGTTAATTTCAGCCAAAGGATCCGGGTCGTTCAAATACTTCTCTTTATTGAACTTTGGAGTCACTCCATCCGCCTCGAATCCGTTCCAGTACCCGTCCGGTCCGGGAGGGCCCCAGTTCAGAACCATGCTTCCTTCCGGCCCTGTCATCCAGTCCAGAAGAGCGAACACCGCTTCCGGATTTTTCGCCTTCTTCGTAATTACAGCAACGTTCCAGCCCAACTGATTGAATGTACCGGGGTAAATTTTACTGCGATCCAGCCCTTCCTTGGCAATCGGCTGGATGAACATATATCCGTCTTCCGGGTCCGCCTTCTTCAGTTCTGCATCTGCAGCCGAAAGCATCTTCATCGGGTCGAACGTAGCTATGACCGCAAACTTGCCGTTCATCGCCTTTTGCTTAACCTGATCTTCCGTCTGCGTATTCGCATCCTGCGTCATCAGCTTCTCGCGCATCAGCTTCGCAACAAAAACGACCGATTCGCGAAATCCGGGATCTTTGTAAATGGAGACGATCTTATCCCCGTCGGGCACCCCGTAGAAGCGGGTAAAGGACAGGTTGCCTTCCTTGAAGGAAGAGAAAATCTGATCAATGCCGTGACCTTCTTTGGCCAATCCCGTCTCAAATGGAACGACGTCCGGGAATTTTTCCTTAACGGCCTTCAAATATTCGTACAAATCATCGGTGGTCTCCAGCTTCGGAGAACCGAGCTCTTTATAGATCTTTTTGTTAATCGCATAGCCCGCGTTACCGTTCGGCTGCTGCGTGTAATAGTTAGGAAGCTGGTAGACCTTGCCGTCTGAAGAGCGAAGCAGAGCAAGATGCTGTTCGGTCAGATTTTTCTTGAAATTCGGATATTTCTCGATGTATTCATCCAGCGGAACGAGCAGGCCGGCTTCACGGAGACGTTCGACGTCCGCTCCCCTCTCTGTCCATATGATATCAGGCAGATCACCGCCGGCAATCATCGTTTGCAGCTTCTGGGCGTTGTTTCCACCCGAGCTGATAGCCGTAACGTTAACCTTCAGATTGTCCTGAATCCACTTCGAAGCAGGGTCCTTGCCCCATTTCGGCATGTCATACCAGCCATAATTGCCGTAGAACGACACTTCAAGATCTTCCTTGCCTAATTCATACAGATTGCTCTTGGGAGGTTCACTTTCAGACTTGGACTCCTCCTGCTTCCCGGGTTCGTTAGCGGGCGGCGCGCTTGAGTTGTTGTTGCTGCAGCCTGCCAGCAGAACGAACGCCATAGAAGCGGAGAGCATGCTAAGAAGAAGATTTTTCTTGTTCTTCACCGGATCTTTCCCCTTTCCACTTATTAATCTATGTTCAAAGCACTAAGCTTCAAACTCGCGGCGACACTTCATGGCGACGTTCAATTACTCTTTCAAAGACCCCACCAATACGCCTTTAACGAAATACTTTTGCAGGAACGGGTATACACATACGATTGGAATGGTTGCGACCATGATGGTGGCCATCGTTAACGATTTCGACGTAATTTTTTTGGCGGCATTCAAATGGGCAATCGAGCTGATATCAACATTGGACAATTGCTCCGAAGCAATATTGGAGAACAGGATTTGCCGCAGGACCGTCTGAATCGGCAGCAATTTCTCGTTCGTGATATAAATGCTGGCTACGAACCATTCATTCCAGTGGGCGACGGCCGTGAATAACGAGAGTGTTGCCACTACAGGTCCGGAAAGCGGCAGGACGATTCGGAAGAACGTCCCCCAGTTGCCGCAGCCGTCCATCTTGGCAGATTCCTCCAATCCTTGCGGAAGCCCTTGGAAGAACGTACGGAAGATGATCATGTTCCATACGCTGATCAGACCGGGAATAATGAACACCCAGAAGGAGTTGAACAAGCCCAGCCCTCTGATGAGCATATAGGTTGGAATCAATCCGCCTGCGAAATACATCGTGATGATGCACATGATCATATAATATTTGCGTCCCATCAGCTCTTTCTTCGACATTCCGTAAGCAAAGATCGATGTGGCCAGTATCGCGGTCACGGTACCTATGACCGTTCTCAAGGCGGCAATAACGAATCCGTTCATTAAACGCGGGTCTTCAAATACAATCTTATAGTTGTCCAGAGTGAATACCCGCGGCCAGAACGTAATCCCGCCCTTCGAGGTATCTATCCCTTCGTTAAAAGAAATCACCAGTGAGTTCCAGAACGGATAGAAGGTCGAAAACGCCAGTACAGCCAAAAAGACATATATCAATGAGGTGAAGATACGGTCTCCTATACTATCTCGAATCATTGCAGGTCCTCCTGTCTATGGAATGATCCTTTACCACAAGCTGTTGCCTGTCCTTCTGGCAAGGAAGTTCGCCATGGTCAGCAGCGTTACGCTGATTACGGCCTTGAACAGACCGATGGCCGTCGCATAGGAGTACCTGTAGTTGTCAATCCCGACCCGAACCACATATACATCCAGGGAATCCGACACTTCACGCAAAGCAGGGTTGGAGGCAAGAATGAGAATATCTTCGAAGCCGGCATTCAGGAGGTTCCCGATCGCCAGGATCATAAAGATGATGACGACAGGCATGATGCACGGGAGCGTTATTAATCTTATCTGCTTGAACCGGCTTGCACCGTCGATGGAAGCCGCCTCGTACAGATGAGGATCGATTCCGGCAATGGCTGCCAAGAACACGATGGAGTTGAATCCGATCTCCTTCCATACATTGGTTGTTACGAGGATGGTCCAGAAATACTCGGTCATGGATAAGAAATTAATAGGGTCATCAATCAACCTTAATTTCTGCAGCAGCATATTGATGCTGCCGTTATCTACGGACAGTATGGAGGTCACCATGGACCCGATGACGACCCAGGACAGAAAGTGTGGCAGGTACGTTACGGTCTGTACAACCCGCTTGAATAACATTTTGCGGACTTCGTTCAGCATCAGGGCTAGAATAATGGGAGCGGGGAACCCGAAGAAAAATTTCAGAAAGCTGATCACTATCGTGTTGCGCATGACCGTATTAAATTCCGGAGCATTGAAAAATTGGATAAAATGCTTCAGCCCAACCCAGTTGTTGTTCAACAGATTTGAACCCAGCTTATAATCCTGGAAGGCGATAAGAACGCCATACATAGGGATATAAGAAAAAATAAAGATAAAGACAAGCGCGGGCAATACCATAAGCTGAATATCTATTTGCGTGAAAAACCGCCGAAGCTTGCTCTTATGTCCCGGATTCAAAAGCGATTTCGTCTCTAGTCCGGCGGATCCTTTCGCCATAGGTGAATCCCTCCTTGTAGCATGGTGCCGCCATAGGATAAGCGGTAATTTCTAGCGATCTTCCTTTATCTTCTATTACTTACTTCATATTACATTCGAAACGCTTTCAGATAAATATGACAAATCAACGATTATTGATACTTTGACACGTTCTTTGATCGCAAGAAGATGCTTATCCGCTCTTCGCTTAGCTCCAAGGGGTACAAGCTGCAATACCACAGCCCTTTAAGCTCAATCAACTCCATCCTGTTGGCAGAGGACCCTACCACAACAAAGCCGCCGACCCATGTCCGGCAGCCTGCGTAAAATGCATTCAATACACGCAAATTGATATAACCAACTAGTATTGCAAAATCAATATTTTTCCTTTAATAGGACAATACAGAAAAAATTACCCTGCCATTGAGCATGCTTGCCTCTTTCCGTGGCGCTCTGGCAAGGAGACGGATGGATTCTAAATGGAAATTATACAGTTAAATTTATCCTTTAAAGTTAATTTTAGCAAACTAACTGGAAAACCTACATCTAGTTGTGCGCAAATTGGGAGGAAGCCGCGAAAACGGCCATTCTAGCTGCATTTTTCCACTTAGTTGGGCCAACATTTAAAAATCCTTAAATTTACCTGCATTAAATACAGTTAGTTCACATGATGACCCGGAAGTAAAAATAAAAAACCGCTTCTCGCGCCTTCGCCTGGGCTGCGTTCCCCACCAAGCTGCCCTTATCTATCGTCCCGGTAGGTAACCCTGCCTCTTACACAAACTTCTTGACGCTACCTCTCCTTCTGCAAAAATCACAGTGATCCGCTCAGCATCCTTCCGCACCACTGCGGAACGCTTGCTTCTCCCGATATTGCGAAGGTGTAATGCCCGTATACTTCTGAAATACTTTGGTAAAGTACCTTCTTTCCATATAACCTACCTGCTGACCGATCTGCCGGACGCTCCTGTCACTTTGGATTAGGTAGGATTTGGCCAATTCGATCCGCTGCTTCGTTACGTATTCAACGAAGGTTTCGCCAAAATAGTTTTTAAATAGTAAACAGAAATAGCTGCTGCTGATTCCGAGATGATTGGCTACGTCTTCAATACCGAAGTCGGACGATAGATGGCGCTCAATGTAATCTTTGGCGGACAGCATCCACATCTCTACGCTTTTCTTACCGGAACGGGCAGAATGGGAGCCGGCCTCCGGCTCGGCATAATAATAAATAAACGGTTCCTTGACCGGTTGATTGGCCAAGCTCCACTGAATCGACTGGTAGGCCTCCGCCAATTCTTCCGCCTTAATGGGGCCCGGATGGATCCCTACACGGATGTCAAATTTTAGATGCTGCCTCACACCAAGCCGAAGCTTCTCCGCTAGGTCTACCGCCTCTTCTTCCTTAAGCGGGAGGCTTCCATCTACGAACGGAATGACGATACACCATTCCCCTTCTTTGGTCTGAACGGCGGCGAAGTCGGACCAGAGCTCATCCGACAGGTCCTGGAGGACATTTTTGACGGCAAAATTCCACAGCTTGCTCTCCTGTTTGTTCCATTTCAGCGAAACTTTCGCATAATCGTGGATTCCGGCCAGCATTATGGCGTAGGCCGGTTCTTCCTGAGCTTGTTCTTCCCCGCATGCCAAGGAATAAGGAGGAAAGGAGGAGAACCCCATCAGGATGTCCAGCAGCATTTTTTCGTTGGCCAGATTGGCGATTCGGCTCCATTTCCGCTGCTCGTTGCGCTCCTCCTGCTTCTTGGAACGGATACGTTCCGCCAGTCCGAGAACCGTATCCTTTAATTGCTCATAGTTAATGGGCTTGGAGATATAATCCCTTACGCCATATCGCAAGGCGATTTTCGCATACTCAAACTGCTCGTAGCCGGTAATCAGCAGGATTTCACAATCGGAGCTCAGCCGGCGAATTTCCTGAACGAAGGCCAGTCCGTCCATGACCGGCATGCGTATATCGCATAGGATGATGTCCGGCATACAGGCTCTGGCCATATTCAGAGCTTCCTGGCCGTTGCGGGCAAGCCGGACTTCCACGTTCATAGCTTCCCACGGAATGACCTGCTTCAAATTATGAAGAATCGGAAGCTCATCATCTATCAGCATAGCTTGCAGTTTCATGCGGATCCCCCGTTCTCATATTTCGGAATCGTACACTGAATCACCGTACCCCGGCCCCATTCCGAACAAATCATCAATCCGTACCCCGATCCATATTGGATGCGGATTCGGTCTGCCACACTGCGAACGCCCAAGCCCCGCCTTTCCTGATGAAAATCGACAGAATTCGTTCCCGCCTCCTCTTCATTCTGCAAATAGCGGAAGCATTGCAGCTGCTCATTAGTCATTCCCTTGCCGTTATCCGTGATATAGAAGATCACCTTCTCGCCCTGCTGCTCTGCCTTAACCTGGATCAAGCCCTTATGATCCACTCCGTCGAAGCCATGCTGAATGCTGTTCTCAACCAGCGGCTGCAGAGTCAGCTTAAGAATGCTGCAGTTCATGACTTCTTCCGGAATCGATAATTCATATTCGAATACATCCTGAAAGCGAAACTTCTGAATTTCCAAATAACTTCGCAAATGCTCTATTTCCTGACGGATGGAAATCTCTTCCCGGTCCTGGATGCTGATTCGCAAAATATTGCCCAGCAGATATACCATCTGGCTGACCTTCTTCCCTTCATTCTGAACGGCCAGCACATTGATCGACTCCAGCGTATTAAATAGAAAATGTGGCTTGATCTGCGCCTGCAGAACACGCAATTCGGCTTTCATCTTATGATTCTGCTCCTGCTTGACCTGATCCAGCAGTGCATGCACCCGGCTGACCAGGCTGTTAAAGCCCGTGGCCAGCGTATGCAGCTCATCCTGTCCGTTCTGCTGAATACGAACCCGGAGATCGCCGTCCTCCACCTTGCGCATGAAGCGAACGATTCTGCCTATCGATTTCGCAATCCGGTTCATAAAGACGAGGAAGAACAAGAAGGCGGCCAGCAGGCTGACGGATAATATCCCGACGATCCACTTGGTGAAGGTGATCATTTCCTGGGACAGGGAGGTCCAGGAAGCGACGGAAATCAAATACCAGTCGTAAGCCTTCAGCTTTTCCATGGAGATAACGCTTTCATAGCCGCCGAAGTTTCGTTTAAAACTTTGATAACCGGGTTTAAACTCAATCTCTCCGGACAGGTAGCTGCGGATATTGTCCCCGCCGGCCTCCTCCCAGGGATCGTACAAAATCAGGCCGTCCTTATTTACGAGCAGGAAGCGCGTGTTGGCCAAATTTTCATTATTGCCGAAGGCTCTGAAGATCTGGGCAATGTCCCAATCTTTGATTTGTACGGTCAGGATTCCGATTTTCTTTAGCGTGCTGACCTCTTTCACCAGCCGGATCTGGGTAAATACCGACGAGAATCCCGACAACTCCGGATACTCATACGGCCCGACCCATAGCGGAAGACCGTTCAGCTCCATGACCTTCGCGTATAACGGGTGCTTCTTCCATTCGTCCAAAGGGTAAGTGATGAAGCCCTCCTTGTTGAACAGAGGAATGACCCCGACATTCGCCCCTTCTTGTAGATTATAGAGATAGGCATAGCTTATGGCCGGATATCCGTAGAGCATGCTTCGGAAAATCCGCTGCTTTTCATTTAACTCTATATAATCGGCAGCCGTTAGATCCTGACTTCCCGGATCTCTGGCATGGATGGCGGTTTCGAACACGGAATTCGCAATCCCGCTGTCGGTGACGTAGTTCATTTGCTTAAATACATATTCCATGTTTTGAATAATCGATTTGACAGAGAATTCGGCCTGCTGGCTGTATTTTTTCTCTATCAGATTATAAGCGACGAAGAAGATGAGCAGACCGATCAATAGAAGCGGAATAATGATGAGAGTAACAAAGGCTGTCGTGAGCTTCCATCGCAAATTCATCATTAACCCGATCCTCTCTGTGTTAGCCCTTAACGCTTCCGGCCGTGACCCCTTCAATGATTTTCTCCTGAAGGATGGCATAGATCACTAGAACAGGAACTACGCTGAATACGATCCCGGCAGACATCTGGGCGTAATTCGTATTGTACGCATCGCGAAAACCGACCATTCCCACCGGCAGCGTCCTGAGAGCATCCTCGGACAGAAAGAAATTCGCCAGCAGAAACTCGTTCCAGTTCCCCAGAAAATTAATAATAAAGACGGTGACAATCGCCGGTATCGTCAATGGTATTACAATTCTAGCAAATATTCCCTTTGCGCTCAATCCGTCCATAACTGCGGCCTCTTCTATTTCACTGGGCAACGAGCGCATGAAGGCGGCCAAGATGATAACCGAAAACGGAATGGCGTTAGCGACATAAGGGACGATAAGAGCCCAATGGGTATTCAGAATATCGAGCTTGCGCATTAATCCGTAAATTGGGAGCAGCAAGGCGTTGTTCGGAATGAGCATGCCCAGCAGCACAAATTGGAACAGTAACGCGCTTAATTTATTGTATCTCATCCGGGTGACGGCAAAAGCCAGCAAGGAAGCAAAGAAGATGGACAATACGGATGATAGCACACCAATATATAAGCTGTTGAAGAAATAAGTGCTGATTTTGGCGTTTACCCAGGCTGTAACATAGTTTTCCCATTGGAACGAAGTCGGGAAACCGAACGGATTTGCCGCGATTTCCTGATTACCGGTTTTGACCGATGAGAAGAGCACGAACAAGAAAGGATAGAGAATGACAAACAGATAGATCATCAGGAAAATGTGCGGGATCAGCTTCTTCCATGCCCTCATCATCAATACTCCAGCCTTTCGATTCGTCTTGATATAAGAAATTGATACAAGACTGTAATGATCAGCGTAAAAATAAATATTAATACGGCTATTGTATTGCCAAAGCCGTATTTAAAGTTCGTTATCGCATAACGAATCATATAAGTGGCCATGACATCCGTCGATCCGGCCGGACCGCCCTTGGTCATGACGATGACGATGTCGGCCGCCTTCATGGCTCCGGCTATCGACAGCATAATGACCACCGATATGATCGGCATGATCAATGGAAGGGTGATTTTCATGGCGGATTGAAATTTGGACGCGCCGTCGATCGCCGCCGCCTCCTCCAGATCTCTAGGAACCGCCAGGATGGCTGCCAGCACCATCACAATATAGAATCCGGTCCACTGCCATGCGTTCGTGATCAGAATAGAGAGCATCGCCCATTTCTTATCCGCCAGCCAATAGATCGGCTCGATCCCGAACAAACCCAGAACCTTGTTCAGCAAGCCGATATCCGGGTTATAAATAAACCCCCACAGAATGCCGATCACGGCCGTGGACATAATCGAAGGAAGAAATACGGCGGTTTTGTAAAGCCCCTTCAACCGTTTGACGTTGGCAATCAAGAGAGAGAAGATGACGATGACCGGAACCTGAAGAAAGCATGAGAACAGAATAAAGTACAGATTGTTTCTTAACGACTTCCAAAAGGCCGTGTCCGTCAAAGCGGTTCCATAATTGCTCATTCCGACATATGCAACGTCCTTGGAAATACCGTTCCAGCTTGTGAAGCTGTTATGGACCGCACTTAGGATCGGATAAACAAAGAAAGCTATGAACAACAGGAGCCCGGGCAGCACAAAGATCATATAGGTGAGAGGTTGTCTCATCGCTTTGTTCATGGTTACCTCCGTCATTATTCACATGATGTTCGGGAAGGACGCCCCCGCAGACCCATCGAGGCATCCCTCCCTCAACCATGGATTAATCTCCTGAAGCGTTGGCTGCCTCCTGCTCTTTCTGAAGATTTCCCAGCATCTTCGCAGGCTCCAGTTCTCCGCCGATCACTTGCTGAATACCGATATTAAGGGCCGTCTTCACCGAGGATTGGACCAGAGCGTCAAAGGCCGGGAAAGATATGTCGATTTCACTGACCGCCTGGAAAATATCCTGCATCAGCGGGTCGCTGGAGGCGGCGGTTAGCTGGGCCTGGTCGATTTTCATCGCCGGCAGAACCCCGTCTTCCTTCAAGCCCCGAATTTGCATTTCCTCGGTCCACATATTTTTAATGAACTCCTTAATCGCTTTCAATTTCCTCGGATCTTCCGCAGCTTTGGCGGAGAAGCCATAGCCGTTATTCGTGTCCTGCATGACGATAACTTCGCCGTTCTCCTTCAGCGGCGGCATATTGAAGAACCCGATTTTGCCCACCATATCCCCTGCTTGCTGCGGATCCGTAAAGACCGAGTTGGCCCACGAGCCGTCCATCATCATGATCGCTTCCCCGGATATGACCTGATTTCTCATATCGGCATACTCCAGACCGAGCTCACCCTTCTTGAAATATCCTTTGTCAACCCATTCCCGATGCTTCTCGAAGCCTTGCACAACCTTGGGATCCGTCCATTTGGCTTCCCCTGTCTTGAATCCGTAGGTGATTTCGGGACCCGCATAGTAAGACCACAGGTTATTGGTCGTCATAAGCGGAACCCAGCCGTCCTTGGAGCCCTGGGCAAACGGAATTTTGCCGTCGGCCTTGATCGTTTCGGCGATTTTTTCCAGCTCATCGAGCGTTTTCGGAATGCTTAATCCCTTTTCTTCAAAATAGGCTTTGTTGTAAAAATAGCCTTCAATCGACCCGCCGATCGGCAGTCCGTATATTTTCCCGTTATGGGTGAACGGATCCAGGCTCGTGAATTTATCCTTCAGATTCAATTCATCGAGTATGGAGGTCAGATCTAGCACCAAGCCTTCCTTGCCGTAGAGACCCGCGTCCGGACTGCCGAACACATCGAAGATATCGGGAGGACTGCCGGCGGCCATCTCTCCTCTCAGCTTCTCCGTCCGGTTAACCTCCGAATCGACCGCATCCAGCTTAAACTTTAAACCGGGTATGGCCGCCTCCGTTTTTTTGACCACATCCTCCAATATGGCCAGACGGAACTTCTTGGCCTCCCCCAGCTGGGTATGGCGGATTGTCATCTCGAATGGCTCGGCCGTCTCCGGTGCCGGCGACGATGTTTCCTTATTGCTGTCCGGAGGCTGGCTGTTTCCGGCCGGACCGGCGGTCCCGCCCTTGCTGCCGCTGCAGCCGGACAATGCGGTTGTGGCGATGAATGCAAGAGAAAGTAGGATGGATGCGCTTTTTTTCATGGATGACCCTCCCATATCATGTATTTTTTTGCTACAAGCTCATTATAAGTTCATTGCCTCATTGGGGTAAGGTCGATATTTTCATCATGCGGGGATAAAATCATCTACTCTCTTTGCCGGCACAGTTTCATAGAGTCAGTCTCAATCCAATGACGGTCCCGATGATGCCGACCATACAAACTATGCGAAGCAGGGAAGGCCGCTCCTTAAAAAACAGAATATCGACAACCGCCGTCCCTATCGTTCCGATCCCGGTCCATATCGAATAAGCCACGCCGAGAGGAATCGTCTCCAGAGCCATAGACAGTAAAGCCAGGCTAAACCCGAAAGCACCTAGCATAAGCAGATTATTGGTCCATGTATACCGATTGGCGGTTCGCTTTCAGCAAATTGGCTCATCCGTCACCGTAACGGAACTCTGCGACCTTATTTCTTTCATCAGGCGTTTTTATAGTATACAACGGAACTGAGCGCCTCTATTTGAGCCATCAGAGGCAAAATACTCGCAATTTGAAGGCAATAACGTCTCTCCGTTCCGTAAGATTTCGAACCTGACCCTTTTTCGCCCAATAACGTCTCTCCGTTCTGTAAGCCCCCGCCTATGCTTCGCAGACTCGTGTCAACGGACCGGTTGCCTTCTATAAAAAAATAGACTCAGGTTGTCGAGGCTTGAATGCCTCTTAACCCGAGTCCAATGGGAGCTCTATATAAAAGGTAAACCGCCCGTTCCGATGTTCAAACGAGAGGCTTCCGCCGTGCAGCTCCACAATATTTTTGGCAATCGATAGACCAAGCCCGGAACCGGATGGCATATGCCCCTCGCTGCGGGATGGCTCGGCTTTGTAGAACCGTTCGAAGAGCCGGGCTTCCGCTTCTTTGGAAATCGACTTGCCCTTGTTTTCCATGGCCAGGATGGCCCGATCCTTAGTACTATATAGACGGACTTTGATTTCCCCCGGCCTTAGCGAAAATTTCAATGCATTCATCAGCAGATTATCCATCGCTCTCGCCAGCTTTTCCGCATCCGCTTCGACGATCACGTGATCGGCCTCCCACTGTTTCGTTATGACAAGCCCCTGCTCATTCGCGATCGGCTCGAATTCATAGATGATCTGCTCGGCCAAATGCTTCCATTCGATCTTTCTCAACGAGAGCTGAATATCCCTGTTAATCAGGCGCGTATATTCGAACAGATCATCGATCAGCTTCCTTAACTGCTCCGTTTTTTGCGAGGCATTTTCCACAAAGCGTTTATGTTCTTCTTCATTTCGATAGGCTTCGTTCTGGATCAGATTCAAGTAACCGCTAATACTCGTCAACGGAGTTCTTAAATCATGGGAAAGGCCTGTAATCAGCTCAATTTTGGACTGCTCCAGCTTTCTTTCGCGATCGATACTCTGCTGGATTTGTACAGCCATATGATTAAGGCTATTCGCGATTTCCCCCAGCTCGTCCTGTCTCGTCAATGGAACCCGGTAGCGAAGATTACCTTCCGCCATCTGCATAATGCCTTCAGCCAGCATACGCATATAATTCTTTATCTTGCGGGTAAGTAGAGAAAAAAAGACAAAGAACGATAGAATAAATGAAAGCGGCGGCACAAAAAATAATTGATAAGCGAATGGAGCGGGATTCAGCAAGTTGGCAAACAGGATCATGACCAGCATGGCCAAAATGAAGCTAAGCAGGACGGCCAGCAATATTTGCAGGCGCAGATTTTTTTTAATGTTGATCAGGCCGGGAATCTTAATTCTCAATTTTATATCCCACTCCCCAAACCGTTTTTATATACCGAGGCGTTTTCGGATTCTCCTCTATTTTTTCCCGTATCTTTCGAATGTGGGCCATGACCGTATTTTCCGAATAATATAAAGCAGGATCTTTCCACACGCCTTCATAAATTTGATCCGTGCTGAACACATGCCCCCGATGCGAAGCAAGCAATTCCAAGATGGAGAACTCCGTTGGCGTGAGAGAAACTTCCCGTCCCCGCACGGTTACAAGATGACGGCTTCTATCGATTTCCAGCCCATCCAGACGGATAACGGCGGAGGATTCTTCCTCCTGTTTGGTATTAAGCTGCTGCCTCCTTAATTGAGCCTTCACCCTGGCCACCAGCTCCAGAGGATTGAAGGGCTTAGTTATATAATCGTCGGCTCCTGCCGATAACCCGGTAATTTTATCTTGATCTTCCCCCTTCGCCGTTAACATAATAATCGGGATATTGGACGCCAGGCGGATCTTTAGACAAGTCTGAACTCCGTCCAAACGGGGCATCATCAGATCCAGAATCATCAAATCGACGTTTTCCTTCTGCAGATATTCCAACGCTTGGATACCGTCCTCCGCCTCTATGACATGATAGCCTTCATTCCGTAAATAGACATGAATGACCTCACGAATGTCCGCGTCATCGTCCACGACCAATATTGTTTTTGCCAAGCGGCGCTCTCTCCCTTCTATTATTATGCATCGACGATAGCCGAATAATGACGAACACAATTATAAGAACGGCCGCCAACCATATTCCCTTGATGGCCGGGTCCTGCAATGGCTCGCTTGCGGTATAATTCAAGTATTCGATAACCGGCCCTACGGCATCATGCTTCATGGGCAGAAATCTCCTTCTTACGGCAAATATATACGAATGCAGGTGGAATGTTGAATGGAACGAATTTTACACGGACCATGTCGAAATGCCGATCCAGCTGATCTCTCATTTGCAAAGAATATTGAAACGCTATGAACAACCCGCCCGGCTTCAGCGAAGTTACAATCTGGTCTATAAGCCGGTCTCTAAACGCTTGAGGGAAGTTGAAAAAGGGCAATCCGCTCAAAATACAGTCCAACTGCTCCCCCCGTTCGCGCTTCATAACGGACAACAGCTGCGAGGCGTCCGGATAGCCGGGGAAATCGGGATATTGCTTGGCCAGTTGTTCCCTTAAATAATCGTCTTTTTCGAACAGCAGCACTTTGCAGGCAGGCTGTTTGGCGCTTCGGATGAATTTCGTAACGGCTCCCGTACCGGCACCCAACTCTGCTATATTCCGAACCGTTTCCCAGGGTACCGGCTCAACCATTTTGCGGGCTAGAGCCTTCGAGCTTGGCGTTACGCTACCGATCTCCTTGGGAGTGCGGAGGAATTTGCTTAGAAACAGCATTTTTTCTCGCATTACTTCCGTAATTGAATTCGACATCGTCCATTCCCTCCATATGTAAGGCTGCTTCTCATTCTACAAAAACATTCTGTAGATTTAGGTAAGGAATTTCTGAATAATTTCTTAAGGTTATTTGTGCATGGCAAAAAGCAGTCCATTAAGCCTGCGAGGCTGCGGACTGCTCGTCAAGTCGCCGAATTACAGATAACCGCTTCTGGTGTCCAAAATATCCGGTTTAAGTTTTTCCCATGGAGTAAACGTTGAGGTTAGCTTATAGCGGGTGCCGGTTTCTGCAGAACGGTAAGCACCGAACATAATCTCATGCACATGCAGCTGCTGCCTGCCGGACTGGACAGGCTGCTGACCCGACCGAAGGCATTGAGCGAAATATGAGATGACCCGGACGCCTGCTCAAAGTATCGATTGCTTACATGACCGCTGCCAATCATACCAAGCTTGATCGTTGTCATCGCATCCTTCCTTCCGTCAGAACGAACACAATTCACGGATTAACTTTGGCAGCCAACTGTTCAGAGACCGGAACTGGTAGCCAGCTTGCTCCGCTCTGCCGTTAGTCATATGCCATGAAGACGGTATGCCGAACGGAGAACGGTTTTGCTCCTCCGATTGCTCCAGCGTTTGCGCCTCTTTCCCCACTTCTTGCTCTATAGCGGCAAGAAGTTCGCGGATGGAGATGCTCCCTGAAGAGCAGGCGTTTATCGGACCTTGCAAATCCTTATCGCCTAACCACACGAGGAAGGAGGCCGCTTCATCGGAATCTATAAAGGAAATTCGCGCATCCATGTTGGGAACACCTATCGGAATTCCATCCCGTATTCGCTCAATATGAAACTGAAGACGTTTCGTATAATCATCCGTTCCGAGAATGATCGGGAAGCGGACCGCGCAAACCGGAAATTTCGCTTGTTGAAACAGCACGGCCTCCACTAAACGTTTGCCTTCGGAGTAGGATAAATCGTTGCCATGACCGGTCACGGAATAACTGTAAGGATCAAAATCGCTCTCACTTAACTCTTTATCCAGAAAATCATAGACGCTTTGACTGGAAGTCACAATATATCTCTCGGCCTTGTTCTCGAGTAAGCGGCATGCATAACTCGCACTTTCCGGAGTGTAACAGATTTGATCATAGACGATATCCCATTCGGACGATCCAACAGCCTCTTCCAGCGACTGGAAATCCGCTCTATCCAGGGTCAACCGCTTAACGCTGCCGTCGAAAGAATCCGGGGTTGTCCCCCTCGTTCCGATCGTAACACGGTATCCTTTCGTTAACAGCAAAGACACCAGCTTCTTCCCAACAAATCTCGTTCCTCCAAGAATAAGTACATCCTTCATTTCGATGCGCTCTTTTACTTAAAAATAATACGTTGGGGTCACGCCATTCGATGTATCTCTTGCTGTTCATTACAGAGCGGAAATTCCATCTCTGCCCGCAGCCCTTGACCGGCGCCGCTCTGCAGAGTAAGCCGGCCTAGATGGGCTTTGGCAATTCTGGCCACCATCGGCAGGCCCAGGCCATGTCTGTGGGAGACCGGCCGTTTTCTTCTTGAAGAATAAGGAAGCTCCAACAAATCAGGCAGTTCTTCCTCCGGAATCCCTGTACCGTTATCGGAAACGACGATTAGCCCCTTCTGCGAGTCCGGCCCTAGGCCGGTTTCGATCCAAATCACGCATCCTTGCGGATTATGGGCTATGCTATTTTGCACCAGATTGGTTACCGCCCGCTGCAGCAGCTTGATATCCGCCTGCACGCGGATGCTCTCGTCCGTTATTTTCAGGATCAAGTGATACCTGTCCTCCTCCAGCCCATGGTTGAGAAATTCCGTGACAACCTGACGCGCCACTGCGGATAAACGAATAAGCTTTACATCCAGCGGCTGCATCTCATATTCCAGCATGGAGACCAGATTCAAATCCTGAATCAAGGAACGGAGCTTCTCCCCCTGTCTGCGGATAATACCTGCCTGTTCCCTTCCCTCATCGGGCAAAGCGCTGTTCTCCTCCAAATCGCTGGCATAGCCAAGCACCATCGACAGAGGAGTACGAATGTCGTGGGAAATCCCGGCGATCCAATTGGAACGAGCCTCATCCCGGGCTTTAAGCGCCGCATTTTTCTCTTGAAGCTTGTCGGAGGCTTGATTAATGCTATGCGCTAGGTCACTGAATATACCTTTGCATTCGACATGGACCTCCTCTTCCTTGGCGAGAGCATGCACCCCCGACACAAGAGGCCTGATCGACCGGATCAGTCTCGTACCGACTATGATCGAAAGAATCAACACCAGTGCCATATTCCCGACCAGAACAAGGACAACTCTTGAAGGTATCGAGCTTATCCAGCTAACCGGATAAATAAGCTGGTATTTGGCGTAGCTGTTCTTAGGGTAGCCGACCACCAATATCCCTTCATCCTGCTCCCAGACAAATACCGGATAATCCATAAGGTAGTTCCGCGAAAATTTGGCCACCTCCGACAACGTATAAGAACGGGGGATTTCCTCCGGCAGCCGGTATTCCCACTTCACGGCTCCGTCCTCGCTCAATAGCATAGCCCAGGCATGATTTTGCTCCAGCCATTGTTGTTCCGCTTCTCCCAAAACATAGCCGATATCCTTCCAAACGAGAGAAGCTGCTATTCTTTCAAGCACCGAGGCGGGAGCTTCCTTCTCATAGGCTTCCTGAAAAAGGACGGTCCCCAGCATAACCAAATTAAGCGTCAGCAGCAATAAGGATATAACCATGGTCGTTCCAATGTATCTGCGTATCAGCCGGATAATGTAATCCATAGGGCTTTTACTCCTTTGCAATCAGCTTGTAGCCCAGCCCTCTTACAGTCTGCAGACACTGCGGTTTGGAAGGATCAGCTTCAATCTTCTCCCGAATTCTTCGGACATGCACCATCAAAGTATTTTCATAGCCATAGGAGTCATCCCCCCAAGCCGCTTGGCATAGAGCGTCGCTCGTCACAATGCGCCCTCGATTTTCGTACAGCTTCAACAGCAGCGCATGCTCCTTGGCCGTCAGCGGGTACTCCTCGTCAGCTCTATAGACCGTTGCGCCTTCCAGGTCTACCCTGCACACCCCCAGGTTAAAAACAGGCAGCCGTTCAGAGGACGCCGGGGAGTAGGCGCGCTTAAGGATCGCGATGAGCCTGAGAATCAGCTCCCGGGGCAAGAAAGGCTTGACGATGTAATCATCGGCCCCGAGCCCAAGCCCCAGCAACCGGTCTTCATCCTCCCCCCGCGCCGACAGAAAAAGCACCGGCATTCCGGAAAACTGCCGTATGGAAGTAAGCAAAGCAAAGCCGTCCATATCCGGCAGCATCACGTCCAGAATAGCTATGTCCGGTTTATCCGACCGGCATATGGCCAAAGCCGTCTCGCTGTCAGCCGCGGAATAAATCCGATAAAACCCTTCTTTGCGCAGGAAGCCTTCAATCATCACTCTTATTTCAGGCTCATCCTCTACGATGAGTATTTTTCTATTTTTAATAGCATCCAAGTCCATCACCTGGGTCTATTATACATGACATGCCCCCGTTTCTTCCGCCTCTTTCCGGATGATTCTTCTAATTTAAGGTTGGCGTAAGGTCGCCTTCAGCCTGATGAAAGGTTCGGGGCTTATGTTGTTTATGGCCCCCGCTACCAAAAATACAGAAACGGAGTGATCACCGAATGAATGCTGAGCCTATTGTCGCCACCTACAATCTGTCCAAGTACTACAACCATGTATGCCGGGTGAACAAGGTCAATCTGACTGTTCATGAAGGGGAAGTATACGGTTTTCTCGGACCTAACGGAGCAGGGAAGTCCACTTCTCTGAAAATGCTGCTGGGACTGGCCAAGCCGAGCGAAGGCCGCGTCACTATTTTTGGCAAAGAGTTTAGCCGGAACCGCACGGCCATCCTGAGCCAGATCGGTGCCCTCATTGAATCCCCTTCGTATTACGGGCATTTGACCGGATTGGAAAATATGCGAGTCATGCAGCGCCTGAAGAACGTACCGGACAAGAATGTGCGTGAAGCTCTGCAAATCGTGCGCTTGGAAAATCAGAAGGATAAGAAGGTAGATCAGTATTCGCTGGGCATGAAGCAGAGACTGGGGATCGCCATGGCGCTGCTGTCCTTCCCCAGGCTCCTGATTCTGGATGAACCGACCAACGGCCTGGACCCGGCCGGTATCGGCGAAATCAGGGAGCTGATCCGATCATTGCCGGAGCGTTACGGAATGACCGTGCTACTGTCCAGCCACCTTCTGACGGAAATAGAACAAATAGCCGCTTCCGTCGGCATTATCAGCGAAGGAGCTCTCCTGTTTCAAGGGAGAATGGAAGAGCTGCGGGCCAGAAATAATATTACCCTTTCCATAAAGGCCCAGGACGCCATCTCAGCCCAGAAGCTGCTGCTCGCTCACGGGTATAAGCCGGTCATGGACAAAGGAAGGCTGCACTTCGATAATCCGAACGATTTGCAGATAGCGAAGGCGAATCAAATTCTGGTAGAGGCCGGTATTTCCGTCGTCCGCATAGAGGAGCACAAGAGGAGCCTGGAAGATATTTTCCTGGAGCTCACGGGGAAGGAGCGCAGCCTTTGATGAAAGCTTTGGCACTGGAATTCTATAAGCTTCGCCGCAAACGAATCTTTGCCATGATGACTTTGTTTTTGGGCGCAGAGCTGGCTTGGGCTTTCGTATCCATAAGCATGTCCATGTCCCGCCATCCGGACAGTACGTCCTGGGAAGCGCTTCTGGTAACGGTCGCTTCCATGAACGGGTTGTTTGTCCCGATCATGTCTGCGGTTGCCGTATCCCGCATATGCGATATGGAACACAAAGGGGACACCTGGAAGCTGCTGGCCACCACTGCGGTACGGCGCAGCCGGCTATATTGGGCCAAGTATTGGTGCGCCAATATCCTGATCCTCTATTATATTAGCCTTCAGGCTGCCGCCATTGCCGGCTTCGGGATCGTCAAAGGATTTGCGGAACCTTTGCCCTTCTCCCTGCTGATTCCATATATAGGCGGGGCTCTGCTGACCAGCATGGCTATCGTCGCCCTGCAGCAGTGGATTTCCCTGTCTGTCAAAAATCAGGCCTTCGCTCTATCTCTGGGTATGATAGGAGGCTTTATCGGGATGGCCGCAGACTTTTTTCCCGCCGGAGTACGACGGCTCTTTATTTGGTCTTACTATACGGGATTGAGCCCTGTCATCTATCAATATTCAAATCTTTCCGTCGACTACCGGGTTCAACCGTTAGAAACCGGTTCTCTGGCATTTATGTCTATCCTTATCATCATTCTGTTCACAGCCGGCTGCTTTCACTTTTCCCGGCAGGAAATATAAGGAGGTTCACTGCATGATAAGAAGCATTTCGGCGGAGTGGCTGAAGCTGCGCCATTCCCGTATCGGACTGGTGCTCCTCACCCTTCCGATTCTTAGCGTATTGATTGGCTGTGCGACTTTTTACATGAATCGGAGCGCGCTGCATAACGGCTGGTACAGCCTGTGGACCCAGGTCGGCCTGTTCTATGGCGAGTTCTTCCTGCCTGTACTGATTGCCATCTGCTGTGCTTATGCGTGCCGTTTGGAACATATGAACCGCAACTGGAACGCCGTCATGACCTCTCCTGTTCCTGTGGCATGCATTTTTCTGGCCAAGCTGACCGTCGTTAGCATTCAGATTTTCATAGTGCAAGCTTTATTTATGGCGCTGTATTATTGTGCAGGCCTCCTGTTCGGCTTGTCTTCCCCGTTCCCCCCGGAAGCCTTCGGCTGGATATTGCGGGGCTGGCTTGCTTCGGTATCCATCGGTGCCGTGCAGCTTGCGCTGTCCCTGCGCATTCGCAGCTTCGCCGCCCCTATCGGAATCGGTCTCTGTGCGGCCTTTCTCGGATTGGGATTCTATGTGGCCAAAGTCGGGTTATTCTTCCCTTACTCTCTCTTGACCATCGGCTTGGGTGTTCTAAGCCAAGAAAGTCTGACGGGCGCGGATGACCGTTTGTTTCTTGTGATGAATCTCATCTTCATCGTCGCCTTCTCTTCCTTGGCCATACGCAGATTGCAGAAGAAAGATGTGGTTAGCTAGATGTCCGTCTAGTTTCATAACCGTATACAGCACAAGTGCCACCCCGTTCATTGCAAAAACGGGGCGGGACCGTGCTTGCCCCGCCCAAGGCGGAGAAACCTATTCGAAAGAATCATTAATACTCCGCATCTCTACTGAGATTCTTTAATAATGTAAAGCTCAATTTCGCCGCTGTTTTCTCTGGCTTCGATGAAAGAGAATCCTAAATATCCCTCAGAATTGTATATCTTTGATAGGATTGACCGGCGTACTGTAACCTCCTCTTCTTTACCAGTTGAGAGATCTAAGGCGAATATTTGATTCATGGAATAACGATAATAGACTTTATTATTCATGATAAAAGGAGAATCGAAGGTCATCTCACTCTCTTCGCCTTTAATTTCATATTTGGTAACTCCACTTTCCCGGTCAAACACTCTAACCCTTCCAATTTCGCAGAACACTACCCATTTTTCATCTGCTGTAAAATCCACAATTCCTTCTACATTAGATTTTATTACTCTCGCAGATTTCGTTGAATCGTAAGGGTAAAAAGCTATTTCAAAAGACTTATTGCTCTGCGCCTCCTTCTTTTCAAATACGGATTGATGGATTAACATACCATCTACTACGGGTCTTTGGATAATTAGATATGTTCCTTCTCTGCCGTTATTTCTTTCGTCCAACTTTGCAGTTGCTATCTCAGTGATTTTATTGGAGTTCGGTTCATAAACTATAGCTGAACTAATGACGATATTATTTTCAAACTTCTTTTCGATCCAAGTCAATTTATTACGGTCTACTCTCAAGATTGGGGGTAACATTTGATCTTCGGACACCCCTTCTCTTATTGTCTGAACCTCGTTCGTGGCTAATTTTAAAGATTTGATCTTCCATGGAGTATCCGTTAAACTCTTGCGAGGATATTCAACCCAGAACAATTGATTGTCAATCCCCACAAGGGAATTTATAAAGTCACTATTAGTGGTACTATAAATTTGTTTAAAGGTGTTTTTGCCTCTAGGTACGACCATGATATAACTGGCGGATTTCTCACTTAGGTCTAAAGAGAAGGCCACCAATTCATCGTTTATATACTCCGGAGATGCTACGGCCGTCTTCAGTGAATCATCCTCTATAATAAATTTCTGAAGATTCTGGTCGGGATTATGAGATGCCTTGTCTAACACAACACTCTTCGTATGTTCATCTTCAAGATCGGAAGCATTCTTGATCGCATTTTCAGGTGAGATACTTCCATTATATAGTACTCCAATAACAACGATGATTATGAAGATTGTTGCAATACCGATTAACAAAGACGTTTTTTTCGAATACATATCATTCTCCTTTAGTTGGAAGGAAAGTATTTAAATACTATTGCTTTTCCGAAAGAGAATGCGTGATGAATTTCCTTGTAACAATTTTCCCTTATTAGATTAAGATCCCATTAAATTTTATTATATATTAAACAGACCCATATTGAACCATTATTTTTTTCAATTTCCTTCCTATAGTTAGAAGTCCTGTATCTCTAGGCTTTTTTCTCAAAATTCAACTTACTGTTTCTAATGTCAGCCCGTATTTTCTATATTTGCAAGCATTTCTTAGCAAGAAAAAACTGATGTTAAGAACCTTACATTTTGATTATGGATGTCGATTTTTCTTCCAAATCGTGTTTCGTAAAATTTTTCGATTTATTTACTCCGTAAGTGGTTGTATATTTCTTGAAAACCGTTACAATAGACTTGTCAATAATTAGTAAGGATTTAAAGTCCATGAGGAGGGAAACCGATGGAGAAGATTAAAGTGGCCATTATCGGATGCGGTACGATTGCCAACAGTGCCCATATCAAGGCTTATATGGCCAACCCGAATGCCGAGATCAAATATTTCTGCGACATTATCAAGGAGAGGGCCGATAAGGCTGTTCAAGACTACGGATGCGGGCAAGCGATAGAGGATTATCGCGTCATTCTGGATGATCCTGAAGTCGAAGCGGTTTCAATTTGTACTCCGAATGACGGTCATGCGGCAATCGCCATCGATTGCTTGCGCGCGGGCAAGAATGTGCTCTGCGAGAAGCCGGCCGCCAGAACGTATGAGGAAGCGCTGGAGATGCAGAAGGTACAGCACGAAACCGGCAAAGTATTGAATATCGGTGTAGTCAACCGCTTTAATACGGGAGTCAACGTAGTTAAAAATATGATCGCTAATGGAGAGCTCGGCGAAGTATACCATGTATATGTCAGCTTCCGGGCACACCGTTCCATTCCCGGCCTTGGTGGCGCCTTCACGACCAAAGCGATTGCCGGCGGGGGCGTGCTGATCGACTGGGGCGTCCATTACCTCGATGTCGTTATGTATTGCACCGGAGATCCGCAGCCCAAGACAGTAACCGGTCAAGCTTATTGCAAGCTGGGTAAAGACATGAAAGACTATACGTTTACGAAGATGTGGGCCGGCCCGCCAAATTATTCCGGTACATATGATGTGGACGATTTTGTAACCGGGTTGATCCGGACCGAAGGACCGACCATTTCCTTGAACGGCGCCTGGGCCCAGAACATCGGCGTCAGTGAGACCTACATCGATTTCCTTGGCGACAAGGCGGGCATTCGTCTGCAATACGGCTCCGACTTCAAGCTGTACAGCGCGAAGAACGGCGCTCTGCTGGAGACAACGCCGACTTACAACTCGACGGATATGTTCCAGAATGAAATTGACGGCTTCCTCAATTGCATCCGTACAGGAGAGAAGCTTCCTTCCCATATTGATACGGTCATCTTATCTTCCAAGATTATTCAGGCTATTTACGATTCTTCCGACCAGCGCAAGGAAATTTCGTTCGAGTAGCAAGGAGGCTTTAATACTGTGAAAACCATCGGGTTCATTGATTACTTCCTGGATGAATGGCATGCCAATAAATACCCGGGATGGATTCAGCAAGCAACGAACGGAGAACTGAAGGTCGCCTATGCCTATGGCAAGAAGGACTCCGAGCAGGGTGTCGATAACGCCACCTGGTGCCGGAACATGGGGGTCGAGCTGCTCGATTCCATCGAAGCGGTCGTTGACAAGAGCGATTACTTGATCGTGCTTTCCCCCGACCATCCGGAGTTTCATGAAGAGCTGGCAATCCCTGCCCTGAAATCCGGCAAACCGACTTACGTGGACAAAACATTTGCCCCGGACCGGGCTACAGCTCAGCTTCTGTTCGACACCGCCGCCAAGCACGGCACCCCCTTGTACTCGTCCTCAGCTTTGCGTTTCGCCACCGAGTATGTCGAGGCGGACAGACAGGGGATCGAAACTATCTGCAGTATGGGGCCGGGAACGTTCGCCAATTATTCAATCCATCAGATCGAACCGATCGTTTCCATGATGGGGAACGCCCCGACGAGGGTCATGGCAACCGGAACCCCATCGTTCCCTGCCCTGATTATCGAATTTGCAGACGGCAGGCAGGCGTCCATTCACCATTTTGCCAATAGCCCGTTCAGCCTGGCGCTGGGGTACTCTTCAGGCCAATCGGTCCATCTGAAGCCGGAATCGGATTTCTTCGGCCTGTTTATCCGTAATCTGGTGCAGTTTTTCAACACCGGTCAGCCTACCGTAGATCCATCCGATACGATTGCAATCATCACCATCATCGAATATGGCCTCAAGGCTTTGGAAACGCCCTATCAGTGGGTAGAGCTTCCGAAAGCCTGAACGTGCACGTAAATTTGAAGTAAAACGAGATATGGCGGGCCTAAGCCCGCCTTTTTCTTTTCCTACTATAATTTGATTACCTTCCTTCTTCTTGTTCCGTCTTATGGACGGAACTCCCCTCTTTAGCCGCTTTGGACTGTTATCCCCCTTAATCAGAAAGCGTCGCTGGCGTTCTTAGTGATACGCATCCCGCTGTACACCTTTCCGTTCATTACGGTATGTGCATGACAGTCGGTTGGATGCTCGGAAAATGGAGTTGCGGTCTTGATCTAATAGCACTGCCCGTTGGATTCAAACGCTAATGCATGGATCGACTAATCAAGTCTGCTTTCGACCGTTATCCCCTCTCCTCAGTAAGGCTTGAGGCCGCTGCCTTGGTCTTAGTCCTATCCCTCTTGATTCCATTCAGACCGGCCCTGTACCTGCACATCTTCTTATATGAGCCCGACTCTAATCCGGAAGCTTCTGAGTGAAGGGGATAATAGTCCAATGGAAGGGAAAATTGGTGTCCGGTCGTTACTGAGCCGTTGGTATAACAGACATAGGACGAGGAGAGAGATATGGAACAGAGCGCCAGTTATCGAGAGAGCAGGATAACGGTCCGAAGAAATACGGTACCCGGTGATTGCAACTCGGCCCATGAGATAAGGGTTAATCCCATAAGTCGGATTGCGATCATTCAACCCCGGTCAACGCCGGATAGCGTAAAAGACGGGCAAAACCGCAGGTCTTTTTTGGTAAAAGCCGCGCAATACCTGATTCTAAAGCGATTATGCAGGTCTTTGGAGCGATTTTTGCGAAATCACTGCATTTTGGCAAAGAAGACCTGCACATTTGAGCGTCTTTCGCTCTCTTTCTGGAAAAAATGGAAATCCAATGTACTTTTGCTTGTCTTTGCAACGTCCTTGCTGCTGTCTCGTTTCATGCCTTCGCTCTGTATCTGCGAACGAGCAGCAAATAACACAGGACTGCCCCTATATCCGCTCCCGCTATCACAATCCCCATGGGAACGGCCGTTTCTCCTCCGCCCAGGCCTACCAGAGGCGCCACCAGCGCGCCAAAGATCATGGACATCAGTCCCAGCAGCGCAGAGGCGCTGCCCGCAACCTTGCCTTGGTTCTGCATTGCCAGAGAAAAACAAGCCGTGCTAACAATCCCGACACTCGAGACGACAAAGAATAACGGAATCATCACTCCATACAAGCCGGCTCCGGACAGAATCATCACGAGCAGCGTCGTCCCGCCTAATGAAGCCATTCCGAGGCCGCAGACCAGCAGCTTCGTCTCGCTGATTCTTCCCGCCAGCCTGCCGGTAACCTGGGTAGCCATAATGATGCCGAGCCCGTTGATGGCGAAGAAGACGCTGAACATTTGCGGCGAGGCCCCATAGATATTTTGAATAACAAAGGGCGATCCGGAAATATACGCGAACATGCCGGCACTTACAAGGCCCTGGGATAGAGCATAGCCTATGAAGATCCGGTCTCTGAACAGCCCGCGGAAAGTCGACAGCGTATTCTTGATCCCGCTCTGGGAACGCCGTTCGCGCGGCAGTGTTTCCGGCAAGCCGAACAAGGCGGCCATCAGCATAATAAAGCCCAAGAGACCCAGGACGACAAATACCCCCTGCCAGGATACGTAACGCAGCAGTTGTCCGCCTATGATCGGAGCAAGGATGGGAGCCGCCCCGTTAACCAGCATCAGCAGCGCGAAGAACTTGGTCAGCTCTGCCCCCGAGTACAGATCCCGTACTACCGCTCTCGAAACGACGACGCCGACCGAACCGGACAAGCCTTGAATAAGTCTCAGCGCTATCAATACTTCGATCGAAGGACTGATTGCGCATAGCAGAGACGAAGCGGCGAAGATGACGAGGCCGATCATTAACGGGGTACGTCGCCCATAGATATCACTCAGCGGCCCGGCGAAAAGCTGACCTAACGCAATCCCTGCCAGGAAGCAGGTCAGACTTAGCTGCACCAGCGAAGGATTCGTCTGAAGCTGCTCCGCCATGATCGGCAATGAAGGCAAATACATATCGATGGAGAGTGGCCCGATGGCACTCAGCATCCCCAGTACGGCAGCCATCTTGTATCGGTTAGACCGAGATAGCTTCTGCGGTATCATTTCCGTACCTAACATCGGATTGCCCATAAGCTCATACCTTTCTTGACAAATTGAATGAATAAGCCGAAGCGGCTGTTAGTTGCCAAACTAACTAATTCATTCTAGCAAATCTGACTTCATTGTCAATGGTTATGGGCACTTCATGATTATTTTCGCTTCCACGACCCTTTAGGCCAACGAAACGGTTCCACATGTCTGAGCATCGTCATAAATACCGTCGCCCATTGTTCTTCATTCAATGAGCATATCGGTGAATTGCGGTCCGCTCCAATATTTTTAACCAGATGCTTGATTTGTGGCGGGGTAAAAATTCCAAGCAGCGCTTCACTAATCGGAAGCCTAGGATGCTTCAGCCCATAATCCGCCATGGCCCGAAACCGCAAATGCTGGTTATGCGGGACAAGCGGCTGCTTCCTTCGGCGAATCCGCAGCAGGGCCGAATCGACTCTGGGCGGTGGTGAGAAGAAGTGTCTGGGCACCTCTCTTACCAGCTTCAGCTCGAACCACATTCTCCAAGTCAAAATGCGTGCATTCACAACCGGTGTGGAAGTAAACCGTTTTGCAGCCTCCTTCTCCACCATCAGCAAGGCTTTCTGCAGGAGAGCGGACGGGGTATCCAGAAGCTTGCCGAGAATGGCCGTTGTTATGGAGTATGGAATGTTCGCTACGACGGAATAAGCCTCACGGGGAAGCGCGGTTTCCCTGATATCTCTCGGAATTATCGTGATATTCGCATGCTTTCGCGATTTGTCGCGAAGCACCTCAATGAACCCGGGATCATTCTCGACCGCCAGCACCTTTCCCGCTTTTTTGGCGAGAGGCAGAGTGAGAACGCCCTTACCCGCCCCGATTTCGAAAATCGTATCTGTTTCTCTAACCTCCGCGATCTCGATCATCTCTGCGATGATCCGTTTATTATGCAGCAAATGCTGACCGGAGAAGTTAGGTCCTTCTACACACTTTCGCACCTTGCGATGCCGTTTGTTTTGTCTTTTCATGCCGATCCTCCATTATCTGATGAAATAAAAAAACACAGACCGCTGCCTGTGCTTATCCATCACTGGAGGAATACATGCCAAGGACTTCCCTCCTTCGGGAATCTGGAAGATCCATGGTATTTTTTCCCATATATCGACTCGACTTGAAGTCCCTGCAGCATGAGCTTGCTTAAGGGCTCCGCTCAACCGATCGAACCTATAACTTTATTTACACATGCAAGGAGAAACGGCTGTACGTCCTTGGACAAGGACGTACGGTTTCTCGATGAAATATAATAACGGAATAAGCATGAAGCTTACACGCTTATATTTCAAAGAAGAGGTCAGGATCAACCTTCCCTCTCCCTGCACCCTCTATAAGGTTACGTTAAAAATGGGCAGATCATTCCGATTGCTCTGCACAGGCAGAGGCTTTGAGCAGTATTCAATTATCTGCACAAAGTTCTCAATCGAATGAAAAATATAATACCCACACGTAACCCTCCGTTCACTAAAAGTAATTTCATGCTAACATATCGGAAACCGACTCACAACCTGATCAATCTGTAATAAATCGTTATAATCAAATTTTCCGCCGTGTCCCGCCTCGTTTTTTCGCTTTCCAATCCCCTCCCTTGACCTTTCCCTGAATTTTGACATTCGCAGTCTTTTTGCGGACATTTACATTCAGCCCGGAGTATAGACAGGGACTCCATTATTGCCGATAGTCATCCTGTATCTCGTGCCATTAGGGGCATGCACATAAATACCGTCGAAGTTGCTTGACCCTTGAACGAGGACGGCGGCCGTCTTGCCCTCGGCACAGTTGTCGGCTACCTGCACGTTGCTGGTCGTCCCCGTGACGCTGATGCCGTACTGATTCTGGTTGCCGGAAGGGGCTTTACGGACCGTATTTCCGGCAACCTTGCCGTTCCTGGCTTTATTGGCTACGAGGATGCCGCTGCGCGTATTGTCGGTTTCGGTGGCTGGCGAGCTGATCATATTCCCCTCTACATGAAAACCGTCCATGCTTTGAATGAAGATTCCCGTTCTTCCGCAGCGGCGTATCTGGTTATGGCCTATATAAATGCCCGACGTATGTCCTTGATTCTGATAGTCCGCATCCGGCTCCTCGGTATACACCGCTTCCGTCTTAATATCCTGGAAACGATTGCCGCTTATGGAAGTATCGCTGACGTAGGATAACAGCACTCCGCGATACTGATTGCGGAACAGATTATTGGCAATCTGCACATTATGGGTCCACCGCAATGTAATGCAATTATGGCTGGCCGACCCGTCTTCGAAGAGATTGTCTGCAATAACGACGGACTCCATTTTGGCATAAACCGTGTTGGTCTTGGGCCATCCCGCGCCATAGATATTTTCCGACCGCGTTCCTTTGAATATGTTCCCTGAAATCACTATATTTTTACCCGACTGGGGAAGACCGCTCTGCACCCCGTCCGCATCCTTCGACGATTCGGTATTGGCCTGCGGATTCGACAGCATGATTCCCCGGTTGCAGTTCAGAAACAAATTGTTTGTGACAAACAATTCCGCATACTTGAAGCTTCTTACTCCGGCGAAGGTCATGCCTTCGAACGTATTTCCATAAATTTTTATATTCGAGTTGTATAGATTGTGAACGGCATAATGATTGCCCACTCCAGCCGGCCAAGCTTGTGTGCCCGGTGTGCCGCTGGCGCCGAAATAACAGTTGCGGACGGTTATGTTCCGGCAGGGGGTTCCGTCAAACACGCCGATTATCGAGAAGCCCTCCTTCGTATGATTGGCAATTTGAATCGCCTCGGCATAATTTCTCGACTGATTGGGTGTATCGTCCTTGTACCCGAGAAAACGGCAGTTCTCGATCAGCACGTTCTCGCAAGCGTTCATGTCCACGCCGTGAGCCGATACAACGTCTCTCAATTCTACATCGCGAATAATGATATTCCTTCCCCGGGCCAGGCCGAAGCCGTTAAAGTCATCCGGGTACTGCAAAATATTCCCTTCCCAAACTCCCCCCCTCGATAATAATATCGCCGTGCCCTTCGTACCCCTGAAAGCTATCGTTCAGCTTCCCGTTGGCCATAAAGGAATAGTCATGGCAGCGCAGCAGCGTGGCGCCCTGCTGCATGCTGAATCGCGTCCGGCGATAGATTCGCAGCGTATCGGTCACTTTATAGGTGCCTTTCGGAACGACAATATGCGTATAGCTGTTGTGCAGCGCCTGATTCAGCGCATTCTGAATGGCCGGCGTATCATCGGTTATCCCGTCGCCGACAGCTCCGAAATCGCGAACGTTGAGCACCGGGCTTGTTCCTTTGGCCGAAATCGAAGGCTTATCCAGCGGACTGTAGACATTTTCCGTAACCGGCATGGCGGAAACTCCGGAAACGGTCCGCAGCATGCTGCTTCCTGCAACTAGAGCCAGTCCGGTCATTCCCAAGGAGGTTAACATCCTCCTCCGGCTGATTCGGTGATCGGGCCTCTCCTGCTCCTCGGGATTATCCGGCCTCCCCTGCTGCTGTTGATCCGGCTCTTCCTGCAGCTTCTGCTTTTCCTGCTCTAACATCCCTCATTCCTCCTCGCATGACATGGAATAGGTTAATGCTTTATCCCAAGCTCCCGGCAATCAGGTCTCCTTGCCTTCCCCTGCACTATCCTTTCCGGGTGGCTCCCAATCCTTCTCCGTCTTCACTTGAATCGTCTTGCCGTCGGTATGAAGCAAAATATGTCCATGCAGGCCGGTGGTATACACCTCGGTGCCTTTTTTCTCCAGCCGCTCCTTCAAATTCGGGCTCTGAAATATATTCTGGCTTATAATGGCGATCTGCGGCGATACCGCCCGCAGGAACGCCTCCGATGACGAGGTCGATTCGCTGCCGTGATGGGGAATGTCCATCATATCGGACTTCAGCTTGTCTGCCCATGGGGAGGCGGTAAGCTCAATTTCCCTGTGCTTGTAAATGTCCGCAGTGAACAGAAACGTACGCTCGCCATAGGTCATTCGGAACACCATCGAATAATCGTTAATCTCCGGAGCGGAGAACACTTTCACCGCATCGGGCAGCTCCCCCTTCGGCGGGCTGAGCACTTCGAACCGAACCTGATCGCCAAGCTGAAAAACATCGCCATCCTCCAGCGTTCGGACAGGAACCTTCTTCTCTTCCAGAGGGCTCATCGCATTGGTATAGGCGGAAGACTTCGTATACGGCAGATTGATCATATAAAATTGCTTGATTTCCTTCTCCTTCGCCACGGTGGCAAAGCCTCCGATATGATCGATATGCGGATGCGTATTGAGTGCGATGTCCAGCGTGTCGATGCCCAGCTTGTTCAAATAGTCGACCACTTGCGTCCCTGCTTCCGGCAGCCCCGAGTCGACCAGCATCGTTTTGCCGTCCGGTGAAATAATCAGAAAGCTGTCTCCCATCAGGTCCTTGCCATCCAGATAAAAATAACGAATCGTCAGTTGATCCTTATAGGCCTCCCGGTCGAATATTTCCTCAGTTCGCACACTCGCTTCTTCCGGTACGGCAGGTGGCTCTATTTCGGAAGTCGCCTTCGTGCAAGCCGCCAGCATTGCTGCAGCGGCGGCCAGCATGAAGAGAGCTCTGCAGACGGCGCTCATTCGGATGAACATTTTGAAAGCCTCCTTTCCCGGTTGTTCTATCCGGTGGAATGCAAGCTGCATCCCCTGTTCCGGGAGTCTGTCCGACGGCACTTCCCCGAATGCGCTTTCACTGTTCCGTGTCACGGATCAACCGTCTTCATCGGCTAATAGCTTTGAACGATTCGGTTTACAATACCCCGGACAGACTTCCTGGGGGCGGTCATATCCTCCTGCAGACTTAATTGCTTCCCTTGTAGCGCTCGTAAGCTTGCTTGTAAATGGTCATGTAATCTTCCAGCCCCATTTTCTTGACGGTCTCGACATATTTATCCCAATCCGACATCGGCTGGGAGCCTGTAATGAATTTCGCCTCCATCTCGGTGATGTAAGACTCGATATCGGAGCCGACCGTAGAGCGGAATTCAGTCTCCTCCTCGGTATAGTTGAAGCTGTTCCAGAGCTCCTTGACCGCGTAAGGCTTTGCTTTCTCCCCTACTTCTATCGACTCGGGCAGCGTCTCGGAGCCTTTGAAGTATTTCTCCTGCACATACCCGGGATAGCTGCCGCCCAGCCAGGTAATATATTTGGCCAGCGCCTGGTCCATCGTAAGCCCTTCCGGATTGTTGGTGATTTCCTCTACAAATTCCAGCTTGCCTTCGGGAGTCGTTCTGTACGTCTGTCCTTCGATGCCCATGAAGTAGAATGTAGCCCCTTCGTCGCCGAAGAAATGGTCGATCCAGCGGACGGTCGCTTCAGGATGCTTGTTCTTATCCGTGATGACGAAAGCTCCCGGCCATACGGCAGGCACTTTGATATGGGAATACAGCCGGTCCCCGTGCGGTCCCTCAAGCGCTCCAAGACCGACATACCCCGGTTGGTTGAGCTGGGTCTTGGGGTTCGGATTAATGGTGGCTCCGAATACGCCTTTCTGGCCTTTGGCATACAGAGCGGCCGTTTTGATCGTAAAGATTTCCTTGTCGATGAGACCCTCGGTGTACAGCTTGCGTACATATTCGATCACTTCCTTGTATTTCGGATCGATGCGGAAGAAACGCAGCTCGTTCGTCTCCGGATCTACATCGACGTATTTATGGCCCAACCCGCGGTTGCCGAACCCCCATGCTCCTCTAAGCTGCTCCAGCAGCGGATTGATCCCCCCGCCGGCATAAGGGATTTCATCCGCCTCCCCGTTCCCGTTCAGATCGGTTTCCTTGACAGCCTTTAAATATTGGTACAGCTCCTCGGTGGTCGTCGGCTCCGGCATGTTGAGCTTATCCAGCCATTCCTTGTTCACCCACAGCGGCGTACCGATAAGCATAGGCAGAAATTCCGGGCTGTAGAACGACGGGAAGGAATAGATGTTACCGTCCGGCATCGTCAAGCCCCTCTTCAGGTCCGGATATTTCTCCAGCAAGCTTTTGAAATTGGGAGCATATTTGTCGATAAGATCGTTCAGCTTGATGAAGGTACCCTGAGCCCCGTATTTCATCAAGTCCGCGGCAGGGACCCTTGCTGAGTAGAAGGCGTCGGGATAATCTCCTCCGGCCAAAGCCAAATTGCGCTTCTCTGTCAAATTCTCGAACGGCACCAGCTGGAAGGTAATGTTCATGTTCGACATTTTGGCGTATTCTTTCCACACCAGTGTTTCCTCGAAATTATTTCCGTTGGTCGCCGCTTTCCCCGTAAAGAAGGTTAAACTAATCGGCTCCTTCACGATCGGCATTCCCGTCAGATTAAGATTTGTAACTTCTTCCGTTTCCGGCGATGGCTCGTTTCCTTCCTTGACTTCCTTGCCGCCGCCGCTGCAGGCCGATAACAGGCTGCCGCTCATGGCGACAGTCAGCATGACGGAGGCCCATTTATGATTTCGCATTGCTTCTTCCTCCCTTTTCTCCATACGTTATCTATTGATTAGTTAAAAGGGGCTAGCCCCTAAGAACTCCTAATGATTCACAGTTCACTCGAACCTTTTTCAGAAAGGCCCAAAGCCATTAGTCCCGATGCGGCCCATTATCCCTTGACCGCCCCGATCATAACACCTTTGACGAAATATTTCTGGAGGAACGGATACAGCAATAGAACCGGCAAGTTGGCTACAATGACCACCGCGTATTTAATCGCTTCGCCTTCCATGACGTTACGGGCATGGGAGTCATCGCCGACGCCGAGCATCTCCTGCATCTGCCCCTGGATCAGAATTTCCCGCAGGAATAGCTGCAGAGGGTATTTGTGCCGGTCGGTCAAATACATAAGGGCGCTAAAATAAGAGTTCCAGTGGCCGACACTGTAGAACAGAATCATGACCGCGATGATGGGCAGGGACAACGGCAGCACGATACGCATAAGGATGCCCAGATTGGAGCAGCCGTCGATCGAGGCGGCCTCCTGCATTTCATATGGAATGGAGCTCTGAAAAAAAGTACGCATAATCAGGATGTTGTACACGGATACCGCTCCCGGAATAATGAGCGCCCACATGGAATTGAGCATTCCCAGCTTTTTGACTAGAAGGTAGGTAGGCACCATTCCCCCGCTGAAGAACATCGTGAACACCATCAACGCCGCGATGAGATTGCGTCCGTAGAAGTCTCTGCGAGAGAGCGGATACGCCGCCGCCACGGACAGAACCAGATTGATCGCCGTACCCACAGTCGTATACAGGATCGTGTTCATATACCCGGATAGAATTTCATGATTCTGGAATATTTTCTTGTAACCCATCCATGTAATCTCTTTCGGCCATAGCCACACTTCTCCCTGCATAACCGCTTCGGGATGGCTGATGGACGCAACGAGGACGAAGATCAGCGGATACAGAACGATGACGGATATGACCGCCAGAATGGCGTGGACAGCCCATTCGAACAGCTTATCACCGAAGCTTTGATTGTTCATGCACTTCACCTCCTACCATAGGCTTGTATCATTCACTTTGCGGGCGATCCGGTTAACGATAACCAGCAGAATAAAGTTGACCACGGAGTTGAACAGCCCGACCGCTGCGGAATAGCTGTACTGTCCGTCGATGATTCCCTTGCGGTATACATGGGTGGCAATGACGTCGGAGGCCGGCATATTTAGCGAGTTTTGCATCAGAAATACTTTCTCGAAGCCGACGCTGAGCAGAGAGCCCATGTTCAGAATGAGCAGAATGGTGATGGTCGGAACGATCCCCGGCAAATTGATGTGCCAGATGCGCTGCCAGCGGCTGGCTCCATCCACCCGGGCCGATTCGTGCAGCTGAGGATCGATCCCGGTCAAAGCTGCGAGATAAATGATCGAGCTCCAACCCATCTGCTGCCATACACCCGACATTACGTAGACGGTTTTGAACCAGGCGGGCTCGGTCAGGAACTCGATAGGTTCTCCCCGGAACCAAGTGATGATCAGGTTGACCAGACCGGTCTGCGGCGACAGGAAGATAAGAATCATTCCCACCATGACGACCGTGGACAGGAAGTGAGGCGCATACGTCACCGTCTGCACGAAGCGGCTGAATGCCCTGGAACGAACCTCGTTGATCATCAGCGCCAGAATAATGGGAACCGGGAAGCCGACGAACAATTGGTACAGCCCGATTCCGAGAGTGTTTTTGAGCAGCCGCCAGAAGTAATAGCTTTCAAAGAAACGTTCGAAATGCTGGAAGCCAACCCACGGGCTGCCCCAAATGCCTTTGGTCGCGATAAAATTTTTGAATGCGATCTGTACGCCGTACATCGGAACATATTCAAAGAGAATAAAGAATGCGATGACCGGTGCGATGAGTAAATACAAGTCCCAGTTTTTCCGTATCCGTCTTAGGATCACGGACCGTTTCCGGCTGAGACCAACCTCCGCCTGCACCGGCGGCACGGGTTGTTTTGACAAGCTCCCACCCCTTTCGTCTATTCATTCCGGAGCATACCAGAGGACCCGGAGAAATGGGAATATACACTTCTTTCGGTAGCTTGCAGCACATTGTCACGCAAAAAAAAATGATAACAATATAAAAAAGGGCATGTTTTACAATAAATCAGCTTTCTGTATAATGAAGACATGTTTCATGAAAGCGCTTCTATAAAAAGGAAGCCCGATTAAACGTAAGGGAGCATGTGCGATTGAAATGGGCCTTATTGAACCGCCAAACATTGGTCTTCAAGGTTTTTTTCAGCTTTCTGGTCATCATTCTGCTGTTTTCCGTCTTCAATCTTCTGTCCGTCCATTTATTCAACCGGAGCGTGCAGAATGAGATCATCCAATACAACCGCCTGATGCTTAGAAATGCGGCGGAGCGGTACGAGACTCATCTCGAGAGGATCAGAACATTGCTGTTCGACATTTATATGAACGAACAGGTCGTAGCCTTCAACCGCCAGTTGCACAGGAAAACGGAAGACGAAATCGATTATTGGAAAGCCCGAGATGTGTTGAAGAGCCTCCGCTCCCCGGCATACAATCCGATGTTTTTTCTCAATAATTTTTTTCTCTATTTCGATTCGCAAAATTTGATTGTAGAAAAGGAAGGAACCGTCGAGGCGGAGATGATGTTTACCAAATTTTACGAGAGCGACGCCTACCCTCTCTCCTTTTGGAAGGAAGAGCTTACCAGGGACAGCAACTATGTGCTGCATCCGGAAGCGACGTTCACCGTCTCTACGTTGAATTCCTCGGTGGATGTCCAGCTCATCCCGTTTTCATTCCGGGCTACTTCCTCCAATTACTTGGCCATCGCGCTGCTGGATGCCCGGGCGCTGCAGGAAGCGTTTTTCGGCAGCGATAACAGACATTTTATGATTTTGACCCAGGACGGCTCGCTGCTGTACCGTTCCTCCGATGACTTGGCGGCCGAGGAAATTCCTTCCTTTGCGAATGGCAAAGAGTATGGCTTGTCCGGCGATTACTATTTCTTCATCGACAGAGGAGCCGATCTAACTTATGTAACGGCAGTGCCATATGCGAATATTGCATCCCAGGTTCGAAATGCCAGCCTCATGCTGCTTCTGATCTGCGCGGTGTCCATTGTGATCGGAGTGTTCGTCAGCGTGTTCCTAAGCCGCAAGATCAACCGGCCTGTGAAGCAGATGGTCACCTCGATCTTGCGCAGAGACCCGGTTAAGCTGCAAAGCGCTATTCTGGAGTTCGATCTGATTCACCAGAACATCTATGAGCTAATGAAGGAACGGGAATCAATCCAGAAAGACCTGTCCGGCAAAAGATCGCTGCTGACCAGCTTCGGCTACATCAACAAATTAAAGGCCATTACATCCGATATTAACGAGTGGAAAGATATCGCCGAGATGGACGAACCGTTCGTGATCGTGCTCTATCAGCTTCACTTCAAAACCCGGATCGTCGCCGGCAGCCAGATGAAGCCCGAGCGGATGGCCTATTACATCCAGGAGTATATCAATGTCGTCATTTCCGAAAGAATGCCTTCCGCTCATACATTTCAAATCGAGAACAACCAGATTCTATCCCTGATCCGCAGCGAGGAAATCCCAGGGGCATTGGAGGACGCTCTGGCAAGGCTGAAAGAGATTTTGGATCGGGATAAGTCTTATTTTCTGGTGACCATTGCTGTAAGCTCGGTCTATGATCAGGCAGCCAAGCTTAGCGAGGCTTACCGCCAAGTGCTGGAGCTGGCACTGCAGGCACGGCCGCTGGATGAATGCCAGGTGATCCGGGATTACCGGCGGCTTCCAGCCCATCCCGTTCTCACAGTGCCCCAGGAGCAGGAGCTGTACGCCAATTTGCAGGCGGGCAACCACCTCTTCTGTACCGCCTTCATGGAACGAATGCTGGATCAGATGGATAAGAAGGAGGCCAGCCTGCATCAGCTTCGAGAGCTGGCTATGGGGGTCGTCGTGAGGGTGGCTAAAATGCTGGAGCCTTTCGGGGTGGACGCAGATTCATCCATGCGTCAAAAGCAGCTTGAGCTCATGGAGGAATGCTGTACGATTGAGCAGTTCAAGCAATTCCTGGCCCAGTTGTTTCATACGTCGGCGGACATCGTTCAGTCCAGAAAACAAGAGGAGGACCCGATCATCACCTTCGTCATGAATTATGTGGTAAACCGCTTTGCCGAAGATTTATCTCTCGATCTGCTGGCCGATAAGCTGAATCTGTCGGTAGCGTACTTATCCGTCTATATCAAGGAGAAGACCGGAGCCAATTTCAGCGAGCACATTAATGCGGTCCGCATCAGCAAGGCGAAGGAGATGCTGCTCGAAACCGATTTGAGCGTGAAGGAAATCAGCTTGAGAATCGGATACCAGAACGTCACCTCCTTCATTCGAATGTTCAAGAAAATGACGGGCAGCCCGCCGGGAGAATACCGGAAGAACAAGCTGATCGAAGCCGGGGGCGGTGAATTCCCTGACCGGGTCACCGCCTCAGATTGAGACCGCAGCCGTATTATTTTTTGTCCCTTGACCGGCCTCCCTCCCTGTGAAAATGTATATAGGGGCGAGCTCTCATCGCCCGCCCCTACTGAATTACAAAATAAAGTAAAACATGACGCCTTTCTGGCTATTTACCACCCCATACTTACTCTCATGCAGCTCCAGAATATGCTTGACAATAGCCAGCCCGAGACCCGTGCCCCCCGTTTTCCGGTTGCGTGACCGCTCGGCGCGGTAGAACCGTTCCCATATATGCTCCAATTGGTCCGGAGGAATCCCGTCACCTTCATTTTCTATAGACATCCGCACGCGTCCCTCTTCATCCTCGATCCGTACGGTGATCTCGCTTCCGGGAACCGCATACCGGATCGCATTAACCAAAATATTGAAGATCACCTGCTCGATTTTCTCTTGATCCGCATGGACGACCGGCTCGTTGGCCGTGACGGTCACTACCTTCAATTGCTTGTCGTTCAGATGGTGGGACAATTTATCGACGATCTCCTCCATCAGCTCGCTTACCCAGAAGCTGCTTTTCCTCAGCTTGATGGTTCCGGATTCCAGCTTCGTCAATTCGAGCATATCTCTCACCAACGCCTCCATCTTTCCGGTCTCATCCAAGATGACATCCAGATACCGCTCCCGCTTGCTCTCCCCCACGCCGTCCTTCAAGCCTTCGGCGAAGCCGCGAACAATGCTCAGCGGTGTTTTAAGCTCATGGGAAGCGTTGGACACGAACTCCTTCTGCATCTGCTCTATGCGCTGCTTGTGCTCCATATCTTCCCGAAGCTGCCGGTTGGCCTGATGCAACTCCTGCAGCGTGGTATCGAGCTTCTCGGACAAGCCGTTCAGGCTGTCGGACAGACTCCCGAATTCATCCTGGCTGCGAATCGGAGATTTCACCGAAAAATCGAGCCTGGCCATTCTCAGTGCAATCCGGTTAAGGGAAAGCAGCGGCTTGGCCACTATTTTGGAAAAAATAAGGGAAAGCAAGAGAATGAGTGCGCACCCTCCGATTCCGATATACATATAAAACAATTGCAGTGCATCATTGGCTTCACTGATTTGCTGCAAGGAGGTTATCGCCATGATGAGCTCATTGACCCGCCCTTCCTTCATGACCGGCTGAATGGCCACCAGCAAGCGCATTCCTGTCCAAGGCTCCGTCCACTCTTCGATGACGGATTGGCCGTTATGAAGCTTGCTCTCATGTGCTTCCGACAGGGGAAACCATTCGTCAAGAGCCAGCCAAAGCATCCCCTGGCGCAAATTCAAATGGTTGGGATCAGGCAGCAGCAAATCGGTAATCTGGCCCGAAATCCGCTCGAGCTCCAGTTCTTCTACTCCCTTGAGGCTGCCGATATCCTGGGCCCCTTCCTTTTTGATAACGACAGGGTAGAAGAAATCATTCGTTCCCTCCTCGAACAGCCCTTCGACCTCAATCCAATCCCCGCGCATCAGATTGGCATTCAATAAATTTTCCCGGTCCGAAGGGTGAATCAGAGACAAGGAAATTTTGACGAAATGCCCGTCATTCTCCCGGATGGTGATACGGAAAGGAGTTTCTCGCTTCATATGGCCTTCCGGGGTCAGAATCGCCAATTGAGTTTTATATCGGGTAATGAACAAGGCAATTTCCCGGTCCATTCGCGTATCATCCCACTGCTTCAGGGCATATTGCTGCTCGAAGGCCAGAAGCTTCTTCTCCAGGTCCGCCATCTTCTTATGCTGATAGAACTTTTCAAAGAACAGAAGCTGTCCTAGCATGATGATGGCATAGAACAGCAGGAAGAAGAGCGCGGTGATCGCGAACAGCTTGAATACGACGCCCCGCCTCTTCATAAGTCTTCCTCAAATTTATAGCCGGCGCGGATGACTGTTCGGATATGGCGGGCCTCGCCGCCCAGCTTGCTGCGCAATTTCTTAATGTGCGTATCGACAACCCGCAGATCGCCGAAATAATCGAAGCCCCAGACGTTGTCCAGTATCGTCTCCCGGGAAAGCACGATGCCGGCGTTTTTGACCAGAAACAGCAGCAGTTCATATTCCTTCGGTGTCAGCTCGATCCGCTGCCCCTCTATCTCTACGCAATGGGCTCGCTTGTTAATCGTAAGCCGGCCGAAGACCATCAGATGATCGTCCCGGCCAATCGTTCCTTCCACCCGCTTCATTAAAGTTTTGGCCCGAGCGACCAGCACCTTGGGGCTGAAGGGCTTGGTCACGTAATCGTCCGCCCCCAGCTCGAAGCCCAGCATTTTATCATCATCTTCCGATTTCGCGGTAAGCATAATGATCGGCAAATCCGACTTCGAACGGATGGACTTGCAGACGGTCCATCCATCCAGCTCCGGCATCAGAATATCGAGGATGACGAGATCGACCTGCAAATACTCGAGCATTTCCAACGCTTGCTTGCCGTTCTCCGCCTCATATACGGTCCAATGGTCCCGCTCGAAATAGTCTGCCAGAATTTCGCGGATCCGGCTTTCATCCTCTATCAAGAGCACCTTCCACTCCATTTAGCGTCCCCCGTTTACCGTTCAAGTATAATTCGCTTCTGTCTGAAGCAGCCAGGCTGCCTGTATGGTTAGTGCGAACAGAAGACATCTCTTACCCCAGTATAGCAAACTGTTGTGTTTTCTATGTGTTTGCCTGCTATTCTATTTTACTTATACTAAGATGCGGCCGGAAGGCATGCCCCATATTCCGTATCGCGGTTTATGCCCGGCTCCTTTTTCTTGAACACATGGAATACACATCGTGAAACTATAATAGAGTAAATGCAGTACCGGAACTAGAGAAAAAAGAAGTTTTTCCAATCTCCGGGGGCAGTTTATCGCAGAAATTAAGGAGGAAGTATTGCGATGCTGATAGAATTAATCCCCATCCTGTTTACTTCAGGCAGCCTTAGCGCTGGAATGCTGTCGATGATTCAGATTTTTGAAGGAGAGGCCCGTCACGCTGTATTGTTTGTCTTCCTGGCGGCGTTGATTAACGGCATGGGCTGTTATGCTTCTCATAGGCTCCAGCGTTCCAATGAATTCGGGAAAGAACTCCGTTCCTTGTCCGAACTCGTTACCTTCGGAGCCGCACCTTCCATGATCCTGTACGTTGCTGCCTTTAACCAAATCAATGCTCTCGGCTTGGTCATCACCGCCTTGTTTCCGATATGCGGCGCTCTTAGGCTCGCCAGATACAATATCGTATCGTCCCGTAACGGCCGTCATTCGGGGCTGCCCATACCGGTTGCGGGCTGTGCTCTTTCCGCCTTGGTGCTTATCGGCTCCCAGCTTAATACATGGATTATGAGCCTGCTCGTTATTATTCTCTCCTGGCTCATGATCAGTACTATCAGAATGCCTACTTGGAGCAGGGGCAAGCCTTTACAGGAGTCTAACGAAGGCATTACGCCTCACTAGAACGGAGATATTTATATGGAATTTGTCCAGGAAATGATCGCACAATACGGATATCTCGCCTTGTACTGTCTTCTGGCTCTTGGGATCATCGGCTTGCCCATACCCGATGAAGTGCTGATGACCTTCGTCGGGTATTTGGCGTCCATGGGGATTTTGCGCTATACGGCAGCGGTTGTAGTCAGTCTTCTTGGATCCATGTCCGGCATGATCCTCAGTTACGAGCTGGGTCGCAAAATCGGCAAACCGCTGGTGTGGAAGTTCGGCAAATGGATCTGGCTGACGCCGAAAAGGCTGGAGAAAGCGGAGGGTTGGTTCAACCGCTACGGAAAGTGGGCCGTCAGCTTCGGCTACTTCATCCCCGGAATCCGCCATCTAACCTGCTACCTGTCCGGGGTCAGCGGGATGAAGCGAACCACCTATTGGCTCTTCGCTGCTATTGGGGCGGTGGTATGGTGTGTCTTGTTTATCACTATCGGATATTTTATCGGGGTTCAATTTGTTTAAGGTAATCTAACAGGAAAGACCGGTCCTCCGGAAATGCCAGCTCCAGGTCCTCCAGTTCACTTGCCGATTTCCAGGCAACCTCATAAATCAGACCGTCGGGATCCTGGATGGCTGCGGCTCCGCCTACTTTTTCCACCTCATAGTAAGTCACCGTATATTCCGTCTGCAGATGCGTTCCTTTTTTTTCGAAGAGCTTTCGGATGACTTTAGCTCTATAACCCGTCTCCTCATATATTTCCCGGATACAGCATTCTTCCAGAGTTTCACCCTCTTCTTGTCCTCCTGACGGCACGGACCAGACCTTCTTCTCTTCCGGCTTGCCTTGTAACACCATAAGAATCTGCTTCGACTCATTCACACAAACACCCGCCGAGCCGGACCAATGTTTCATGAAAGAACCTCCCCCATTAGTATATGGACCGGGCATCCCGATTTCCGCCCGTTCTAGTCGAATACCGCTTCTTTATCGGGTTCTCTTAACCATGCAAATAACGTTTGGAGCTGCGTTCGGGTGGTTCGCGATTCGGATAATGCCGGCAACCCGTTCTCCGTGAAAAACCGTGCCTCCGACGTCTCCAGCCCGCCTCCAGCCTCCCCTCCGACGATTTCACACAAGATAAAGAGAACATATTCCGGATAAGGGGCCGGAAGCGGATAATGCAGCCTTTTGTCCAGCAGCCCGAGCAGACGGACAGGGACCGCATCGAATCCGGACTCTTCCTTGATTTCTTTGACAGCCACCTCTGCAGGAGACAGTCCGATATCGGCCCATCCTCCGGGCAGTGCCCAGTTGCCATCGGTCCGTTCTCTCACCAGCAATAGCTTTCCTTCGTTAAAAATGACTGCACGCACAGCTACCTTCGGGGTAATCCTCCGTGTTGCATCGGCAAATAACGTTGTTATTTTTTCGCTTTCAGCAAATACACTGCCGTTAAGCATTTCCAAGCCGAGCTCTCTTAGCTGCTCGAAGCGTTCCAAGTTATAAACATCTTTGGAATGAGCCAATCCGGCTTGACTGATAGCTTGCAGCCGGTCCGCCCACTTGAGCCATTTATTCTCCATGTTTTTCATCTCCCGTCCGGTATTGAGACTATTCCTGCTCCTGCAGCAGCTTCACCAGACGTTTGGGAGCGGCCCGCATATACGCTTCACGAAGCAATTCACCCAGCTCCCCCCAGTCCAGAGGCTGGTCGGCCTTGATCGATACCCAGCCGTAATGACCGATATATGGGGTTTTAAAGAAACGGCCTTGGTGCAAAAGCAGCTCTTGATTTTCCCGATCCGACTTGAACGACAAGCCGGCAGGACCTTCATTTTCTCCCATTATAATAAAAGATTTGCCCCTGACCTTAAAGGTGGTATGCCCGAACCCGTCAATGATTTCTTCCACCTCCGGCAAGGAGGCGCACAGCTTGCGGACCTGCTTGAGCATCTCTATTCCCTGTTCCGATTTCAAGCTTTTAGGTTCATGCATCGCCCTACCTCCTGGATGTCTATAGGATTCTTGCTTCTTCTTTTCTTATTCGTCCTCGAGCGGCAAAGTCCTTTTCCGAGGTTATCTGTTTCTTACAAGAACTGTAAGTCACCATGGGATGAAAACCATGCAGAATCTTATGTAAATAGAAAGCCTGCAATTCTGCATGATTTCGGCCGTTTGGCCCGGTAACCACTGCAAAGCCTGAAAAAATACATCTTTTTTATCGTTTGAGGGGAGGTCGGACGATTTTGTAAGGAAAATAATGTATTATCGCAGGCTTTTCGCCGAGCTGTTCCGAATCGACTCAAAATTGATGTATAATCGCAGGAATTTGTACCCGCTGTAAAAGGTCATGCCTTCCTCATATCGCGGTCGTTCTTACTTTGCGGAGAGCCCCAATAGAAAAAAAGCCCTTCCCCGCGGGGAAAGGCTCGTTGACCCGGCTTACAAGCTCATTGGCAAATCCGGTCTATCAGTCCATATTCAAGGGTCTCTTGGGCGGACATATAGTAATCCCGGTCCGTATCCTTCTCCACCTTCTCCAGAGGCTGCCCGCTCTTCTCCGCGAGCACACGGTTGATGCGGTCGCGGGTATTCAGAATGTTCTTGGCATGGATGGCGATGTCTGTCGCCTGGCCTTTGATTCCGCCGCCGCCCACCCAAGGTTGATGGATCATCACTTCGGCATTCGGAAGGGCCAGCCGTTTGCCTGGGGCTCCTGCGGCCAGCAGGACAGCGCCGAAGGAAGCGGCCAGACCGACGCAGATGGTGGATACATCCGGCTTCACGTGCTGCATGGTATCGTAAATCGCGAATCCGGCGGATGTCGATCCTCCCGGACAGTTAATATACAGATGAATATCCTTATCGGGATCGTCTGCAGCAAGAAACAACAACTGGGCTATCACGGCATTCGCTACGGAATCGTCAATGGGGGAGCCCAGAAATACGATCCTGTCCCTAAGCAGCCTGGAATAGATGTCGTAGGATCTCTCCACCCCTTTGCTCTGTTCCACTACAATCGGCACAATACTCATTGGATTGTAATCCCCTTTCCTTAAGCCGCGCAGCGCAGCGAATTTGTCGCCGCCGAGGCGTTCTTACTAGCTTGCGGAATGCCAAAACCGGAGGAAACCACGCGGATGACCGGCATATTTGCCCCTGTATCACTGCTTGTATGCAGCACTTGAACAGTCGCCTCCCGTTCGCCCTCTCTCCCCTTCTCCCAGACCAATATCGGCCGGGACGTCACAGGTTCACTCTTGTTATTCATAGGTTACCTCCTTGTTCGGGTTCAGGATAGACGGCCATTAATACGCGGTAGCCGTTCTTCTTGTCCGGGGTTCGATACTTCTCTGCGAGGGCCTTCATGGCTTCCGCATAATCGCGGATGAACGCCTGCCGATCCGCCTCATCCGGCAGATAGACCTCCGTCTCCATCGTTGCGCTTGGAACCTCCTCCGCCTCATCGGACGCCTCCATGAGGCGCAGAGCATCACTGCGCATCCGCTCGGAGAGCGTAATCAGATGCCTCAGCGCCCCTTGCTCCTTCAGCTTGCTTACCGTCTCTTCCGGCCAGCCGAACGATTCCGGAATAATGAACGTTCTGGCAATCGATTGATACAGCACCTCGATCAAATTCTTCACTTGGCGGGTGCCGCTTCTCCGGATCAGACCGACCTTCTCGAGCGCTTTCAGATGATAATTGATTTTTTGCGGGGCTTCTCCCAACTGCCGGCCAACCTCCGATGCGGAGGAAGGCTCGCTCAGGATTCGCAAAATCTCGGCCCGCAGAGGATTCAATAGCGCAAGAGCTTGTTCCGGGCTATCCAGCCTATAGACTTCCTGTATGTCGATTTCCGCCATTGCTTCGCGCTCTCCTAAAAATTATTTTTTACGTAAACTTATTTTATTATGATGGTTTGTTTTTGTCAATCCTATTCCTCAGAGGCTAGTCCGAAAGCAGTGGATGGATTTAAGCCTTTTACGCAGGAAATACATGAGACCGCATTCTTTCCACCTGCCTTTGAAGTCGAAAAAAAGAACCTCCAAGCCCACAGCAATGAGGTTAGAAGTTCCTTTATCTTTATGCAAACTAGGAATGAATGCACCAAACTTATTCCTTTCATCCGCAGTCGGTTGAAACTTTGGTTCCGACTAATCTTACTTCCGCCCTTGCCGGCTAAGCCCAGGGATTAGTCGGCCTCCTCTTCATAAATCTGTCCGGGTCCCGGACAAAGCCGAAGGATTCATACAGCCCATGTGCATCTTTCGTGCCCAAAACTCCTGTCAGTCCGTCTAATTCCTCAGATTGAACAATGAGGTCCACTAACCTCCTGCCAATGCCTTGCCCTCTATACTCTTCGTCAATAAATACATCGCATAAATAATACATAGTGGCCCAATCAGTAATGATCCGGGCAAAGCCGATTTGTCTCGTGCCATGATAGACCCCGTAACAAATCGAATTTTCGATCGATGCCTGCACTTGGGCTAACGTTCTCCGGTTGGCCCAGTAAGAGCGTGATAAAAACTGATGAATGGTTTCGGTCTGCAGCAGAGCCTTATCCTTGCTGATGAAATATTCTCCATTTTTCAAATCTGTCAGCCTCCCTTCATAACAATGCGTATCCAATAAAAAGCAAGTCACAACGTTTTGTTGACTTCAGTATACACGAAAAAAACGATGGATTACTGCGACTCTTATTTATATTCCGGACGAACATGACAAAAATGAAAGATAACCGTAAGGAAGATCAATGGTGCCGTTTGCCGGGAGGAGGTAAAGTAGACGGTAAGATGAATTTAGATAGAAGGAGTGGGAATATGCTTGAAGTTAGAAATGTATCCAAGGTCTATGAGGGCAAAGTCTCTTACCAAGCACTGTCCAATTTGAATTTAACGATTCAGCAAGGAGAATTTGTCGGCGTCATGGGGCCGTCCGGCAGCGGCAAAACAACACTGCTCAATGTCGTGTCGACCATTGACAAGCCTACTTCCGGCGAAGTCGTCATTGCCGGGAAGAACGCCCATCAACTAAGCAAGCGCAAGCTGGCCTTATTCCGCCGCCGGGAGCTGGGCTTCGTCTTTCAGGACTTCAATCTGCTGCAGACGCTGACGGTTAAGGAAAATATTATTTTCCCTCTGACTCTGGAAAATGTCAGCATCAAGGAACAGGACGAACGCGTGAATCGGATCGCGGACAAGCTTGGCATCGCCCATATCTTGAACAAACGCACCTACGAAATATCCGGCGGCCAAAGCCAACGAACAGCGATCGCACGCGCTATTATTCACTCTCCCAAGCTGATTCTGGCGGATGAGCCGACCGGAAACCTGGATTCGAAAGCGGCCCGCGACGTTCTGGAGATCCTGCAGAAGCTGAACAAGGAGGAGGGCGCCACCATGATGATGGTCACCCATGACTCCCAGGCCGCCAGTTACTGCGACCGCGTTATTTTCATCAAAGACGGCATGCTTTTCAGCGAGCTGCGCCGGACGGACAAGCAGCAAGTATTTTTCCAGGAAATCATGAACGTATTGATGACCATAGGGGGAACGGAAGATGAATTTTCGGCAGTTCGCGTTTAAGAACGTATTCCGCAACAAGCGGCTGTATGCCGGGTATTTCTTCAGCTGCGCTTTCTCGGTCATGATTTTCTTCGTCTACTCGATGCTGGCGTTCCATCCGGAGCTGGATTTCTCCGGTAAGGGTGGTTATGGACAAGGCGCTCAGACGAGTATGGACGTTTCCCAATATATCATTTACTTTTTTACATTTTTCTTTATTCTGTATTCGATGAGCGTTTTCCTGAAATCGCGGAAGAAAGAATTCGGCATCTGCATTATGCAGGGGATGTCCGATTTGCAGCTTAGACGGCTCGTTTTTCTCGAAAATGTCATCATTGGGCTGGCTTCGACCGTGTCCGGCATTGCTATCGGACTGCTGTTGTCCAAAGGTATGCTAATAATGGGAAGCACTGTCCTTACACTGGAGCAGCCTCTCTCTTTCTATTTGCCGACCAAAGCCGCTTTATTCACTTTCGTAGCCTTTGCTCTGTTATTTATATTCATTTCTCTGTTCACCGCCGTTATTTTGCGCAGCAGCTCGCTTATTGACCTGCTGAAAGGCACTGCCAAACCGAAGCCGGAGCCGAAGGCCTCCACTTTCCTCGCCCTGTTAGCGGCTTTCTTGATCCTTGCCGGATACGTGATTGCTTTCGTGGTCAGAGGCGCGATGGTGATTATTGCCCTGCTCCCGGTTGCTCTTATCGTAAGTATAGGAACCTATTTCCTGTTCACCCAGTTGAGCGTTTATATGATTAATAAGCTGAAGAAAAATCAAAAACTGTACCGCAGCAAAACCAATCTGATTACCTTGTCCGATCTGGCCTACCGGATGAAGGATAATGCCCGCATGTTCTTCCTGGTCGCTATCATCTCGACGGTCGCTTTCTGCGCCATCGGGACTTTGGTCGGGATGAAATCCATGTTTACTGCCAAGATAACCGAATCGGTCCCGGCGTTTAAGTACGAATCGTATGCCGGAAATCCACAGGAGGCCGAACATTCCAAGCTCATCGAGCAGGAATTGACGGAGGCCAAGATCAATTACGAGCCTCTGGTCATCCAGAAGAAACGGTTGGAAGATGCGGAAACGAAGAAAAGCTACAGTATCATTTCAGAAACAAACTACAATAAAATTACAAAAGAGGAGATACAGTTAACGGATGGTGAAGCTCTCCTGTTCTATCCGGACAACATGGGCTTCGGAGGGCAACCTGTAGGACAGGAGAAACAAATCTCGCTTCAGGACGGACGCACTTTGGATATCAAGGAGAATACCGTCTTACCGATTGCGCTCCAACAAGTTGAATTCTCCAGAACGGCCATCGTATCTGACGCCGTTTTCCAGTCGCTGTCCGAATCGCTGACGGAATCTACCTCGTACGTATTCCATGTAGAAGATTGGCGGCAAACCTTGAATGTGTCCAAGCAGCTTAATGAGAAGCTGCAAGGCAACGGCGAGCATTACAGCTTCTTCTCAAGGGCTTACGATCTAAACGATATTAATCAGGGCTTCGGGCAAATTCTGCTGACCGGATTGTTCATCGGAGCTGTGTTCTTCGTCGCCGCGGGCAGCTTCCTGTACTTTCGCCTGTACGCGGATTTGGACCATGACCGTGCGCAGTTCCGCTCTATTACGAAGCTGGGGCTGACGGAAGGCGAGCTGTCGAAGATCGTATCGACCCAGATCGGGCTGCTGTTCTTCGTACCGATCATCGTTGCGCTCATTCATGGAGCCGTTGCGCTGAATTCATTGCAGAACACATTCAATGCCAATCTAGTTAAAGAATCGGCACTCGTTCTGGGCTCATTCACGATCATCCAGATCCTCTATTTCTTGTTCATCCGTGCCAACTATGTGAAAAAGCTGAAGGAAGTCATGTAGCCGTCATCCAAACCAGATGATTTAAAAGAGGAGCAGCCGATTCGGCCTGCTCCTCTTTTAATGTTGACTATTCGACCCACCGGACAATATCCTCGAGCTTTTGTCTGCTCTTGGGATACTTCGGCTCTTGTGCTCTGTAGCCAAAGGCCGCCATGACGGATACATCGAGACGTCCTTCTTCCAGCAAGCCCTCCTGTTCCAGCACCTGATGGACCCGATCGTAGTCAAAGCCCTCAATCGGACAGGAATCGATGCCGATCAGAGCGGCAGCAGTCATCATATTCCCCAGTGCAATATAAGTTTGCTTACAGGACCAATCGAATAAAGCCCGCTCGTTATCAAGCAAGTGCCAGTCCGATTCCTGAAACTCTCTATACCTGGGGAGAAGCTTCTCGATCAGGTGATCTGGGTAGTTCTTTACTTCCTTCTGAAGTCTCATCACATATTCCGAATCATACCGGACGTCTTTTCTCGCTAGAATAACGACAAAATGGCTGGCCGTCGGAAGCTGGGTCTGCGCTCCCCAGGAAAATTCCTTTAATTTCTCCCTGAGCGATGGATTCTGGATAACAAGAAATTTCCAAGGCTCGTAGCCGACAGAGCTGGGGGATAACCTTCCGGCCTCTAAAATAAAATGAAAATCTTCATCCGAAATAGGCTTCTCAGGGTCAAACACCTTGGTTGCATGGCGAAAGTGAAAGGCATCGATAATCTCTTGTTTGCGAATACCGGGAGTACTCATGTCATCCACCTCTCTATTTCTTATGTAAGGAAAGGCAGCGCCCCATAGCTTTAAGAGAATACAAGACTCCAAATCCACGCTGTCTGCTTGGAAGGAGCCCTGTCAGCTCTTCCGATGTGGAGGCTGTGCCATACGAATGATCCGTTCCAGGCCTTCAATATACTGCTGGAACATATTCATCCCGAGCTCGGTAGGAGAACAAATCGTCTTGGGCCGTCTTCCGACGAATGTTTTCTGTACATCAATGTAGCCGGCCTGCTCCAGTACGCGGATATGATTCCCCAGATTGCCTTCGGTTAATTGCAGCTCGTCCCGCAGAAATTTGAAATCACATTGCCCGTGAACGGCAAGCAAGCTCATGATTCCAAGCCGGGCCTTGGCATGGATGGTCTCGTCGATGGCATCGAACAGATTATCCCCCATGACGCTTACTCCGCCACTGCAGATATATTCCTGCCATAATATTGCTGCCTCCGCCCAGCAATCCCAGAATGATAAATTGATATTCCCTGAAAAACAGCCAGGTCAAGATCGACAGCAGGATGAACCAGCAGCCGACAACCGCAGGTCCTTTCCCGGCCAGCGAGGCTAGGGATACATAGGAAATCCCTACCAGAATAACCCAGAAGAAGGAGGCGTATTCGACCCTTACTATGCCCGATGCCAGCATAAAGAACCCTGACAGCATCATCACCGCGAAAGGCAGCCAGAACATCCAGGCATAGGCTCCTCCCTCCTGCTCGTTGGAGGAACGGGACTGTCTCATCCCGACGGCCGCCGAAAGTATCGAGCCTACGATCGCACCGCTTAACCAGTACCAATTAGGCCAAACGGAATGGTCGAAATGCATGCCGACAAACCCGATCATCATATAGGCTCCCCAAATATACAGATAGGGCGGAGAATGATCGAGCTTCTTGCGGTTTCTGGCAATCAGCTGCTTAATAAACTCAATATCCTGCAGAGCCTGATCCGCACCCGTGTACCGCCCACCCTCTGCTGGTTTACGCATATGCTGCTCCTTGTTTTCCTTCAAAGATAACCACTCCTGAAGCCTGCAATTTTACCTTTCCTAGTTATCGATTTTCCCATCGAAACAACAATAATGCAAGTATACAGCAAGTAATTGTGAAGCCGGCCATCACCAGCAATTCTTTACCAAGCTCCGTGAACGGCTGGCCATACCATGCTCCCCGGACCAGATCCACATAATAAGTCATCGGTATCCAGCGGCTGATGGACTGCATAACGTCGGGCAGCATGGCGAGCGGCATCGCAATTCCCGAGAGAAAGATCATGGGGAAGAACACGATCATCGCCAACCCGCTTGCCGCACCGGTCGTGCTGACCAGACCCGACAGGGCAAAACCAAGACTGAAGAAACCGATGACTCCCATTAACAGGCTCCCGATAACCGCTGCCAGGGAGGCTGCCGTAAGCTGGACATCCCAAATGAGCTTGGCAAGAATGACGATTTCAACCGCACCGGCGACAATAAGAAAAATCCCTTGCACCGTATGGGAAGCCAGCACGGCGGACTTGCGGATCGGAGTAACCCGAAATCTTCTCAAAATACCGTTCTGTCGGTAGGTGATCATGTTAATATTAAGAGTAAACAAGGACACGGACATGACATTCATTGCGCACAATGCGGGGACATAATCATCGATATACCGGCCTCCCGGATAGATCGTACTGGGTGAATCCCCGAACATGGAACCAAACAACAGCAGCATCAGCACGGGATAAACCAGCACCCAAAAGATCGTAATCCAGTCCCGCAAATATAACCGCAGATCAAAAGCCGTCAATTTCAAAAAGGCGTTCATTACGCTCCCCTCCCCTGCTTTTCCGTCAATTCACTGAAAACTTCGTTCATCGACATCTCCTCCAGCTTCAGTCCTCTGACCACCCACTTCTCTTCATCGGCCCGGCGGTACAAATGCTGGAGGGTGAGATCCATGTCCGTCGAATGGAGCTTGATGATGCCGGACTCCCATTCGACATGAACGACATTTGTCAGCTCCGCCATGGCCTTCTGACTTGTCCGCCCGGGATTTCGGAAACTGATCCGCTTGCCCTCTCCGAGCAACGCGATCAGATTCTCCGGCGTATCCAGCGCAATCAGGCTGCCGCGGCTCATCACCGCCACCCGGTCGCACAGCGTCTCTGCTTCTTCCATATAATGAGTGGTAACAACGATGGTCCGCCCTTCCTCTCTAAGCTGCTTGATCATCTGCCACATCTGATTGCGGGCAACCGGGTCCAAGCCCATACTCGGCTCATCCAGGAAGACAATATCCGGATCGTTAATCAGGGCGAGAGCCAACGATACCCGCTGCTTCCAGCCGCCCGACAGCGATTTGAAGTAACTGTTTAACCTATCCCCCAGCCCGAGTAAACGTATGATTCCTTCCAAGTCGGCCGTGCGGTCATAGAAGGAGGAAAAGACGTTCAGAATCTCCTTCACCCTCGCATTTCCTGGGATGGATGTGGACTGGAGCAGCACACCGATCCTTTCCTTAATCTGCTGCGAATGGCTTCGGATATCTTTATTCAGCACCTTCACCGTTCCGCTGTCCGCCGAACGCAGTCCTTCCATCATTTCAATCAAAGTTGTTTTACCGGCGCCATTAGGACCTACGATACCGAAGATTTCCCCCTTACCGATCTGCAGCGATACATCCCCTACAGCCAACGTAGATCCGTACCGTTTGCTCACCTTATCCAACCGGATGACAGTTTCCACCGGATGCCCCTCCTTGCATGTTCATTTTTACTCTGAAAGACAGAGTGAATTAACTCTGTATTACAGAGTATTCTGTTTTTCAGCAAAAGTCAATGAGAAAACTCTTTGGTTACACGATACAAAAAAAAAGACAATAGAACAAAATAAGCTCTGATCTACTGTCTTTGCCTCTCCGGCGCGTCCCGCCTTATTTAATTATTCCGGTATTCCATCAGCCAGCAGTCTCTGTACTCGCCTTCACGCCATTCGTGCTTCGGCAGCAGCTTGACCTTGACAAACCCGCATTTCTCATACACTTTAAGGGCCCGGGCATTCCAGGTTTGCGGGTCCATTACGATTTTGCCCGCCCGCTTCTCACGGATCAAATAGTCGACCATCGATCGCACCAGCTCGGTCCCTATTCCGCGGTTCCAATAATCCGGCTCGCCGATAAACTGATCCATCCCGTATATGTTTTCGGCAAAATCGCTATAGCCGTACTCTTCTTTCTCTTCATCGCCAATCGGGTAGAATTGAATATACCCGATATCCTTGCCTTGATATTGAACTATACATGGATCGATCTCTATCGATCGGTCGTAAAATTGCTCCCTGACCGTTTCCATGGTTAAAGGCCTGTCCCGCCCTTCATAGAACTCCAACACGCGAGGATCACTCAGCCAATGCACCAGAAGCTCGGCGTCGCTTTCTTCCAGTGCCCTTACCGCAAGGTCCCCGTATCGATAATAGATCAACTTTCACTCCTCCTTTTATAGTACGGTGAGCTAAGAATGCTACTAATGGATGGGTGCGTTTCCCAAGCAGATTATGGTATAGTAATTGAGGATCGAAGTCGGACAACCCTATAAAGAAATAGAAATCAAGCAAGGCTCATATTCGGATAAAGAGAGGAAAGAGACTATGGAATGGAAGAACATTTACCGTGGGCTGCTAATGGGCATCAGCGATTTGATCCCGGGAGTCAGCGGTGGCACCATTGCCGTCGTGCTTGGTATTTATGACCGTCTGTTGGAAGCGATCAGCGGATTTTTCAGCCGCGATTGGAAACGCCACATCGGGTTTCTGATACCGCTGGCAGCAGGAATGGGAACGGCCCTCCTGCTTCTCAGCCGTCTGATCAAATATTTACTGGAGCATCACTACCAGCCAACGCAGTTCTTTTTTATCGGTCTGATCATCGGCGTCCTGCCCTTTATCTTCAGGCAATCGGAAGCCAAGCGCCATTTTAAGTTGCGGCACGTGATCGTTCTCATTCTTGCTGCGGCCCTGCTCGCTTCGATGGCATTCATTCAAACGGATAAATCCGCAGAGCCGATCACGAACTTAACGCTGCTCACGGTTGCAGGCTTGTTCTTCTCCGGCTGGCTTGCCAGTATGGCCATGCTGCTTCCGGGGATAAGCGGCTCCTTTATCCTGCTCGTTCTCGGAGTTTATTCCACGGCCATTCATGCCCTGTCCGAGCTTAATCTGCCGCTCATTGCCATTATCGGATCCGGCGTGATTGTCGGTTTTATCGTCAGCAGCAAGGGCATCCGCTATCTGCTGTCAGAGTTTCCTCACATGACTTATGCCGTCATAATCGGCCTGATTCTCGGATCTATCGTCGTCGTCTTCCCGGGCTTCACCTCCGATATGGCGACTTTGGGAATTAGCGCCATCACATTGGTGGCAGGTCTGGTCGTTGCCCTGCTGTTCGGCTCCAAGACCCGTGCTTAGCACGAATCTGGGACAAAATAAAGGCCATCACTCCTCCCGGGACAGCATTTTGCGGCTCCCTGGAGGAGCTTTTTTTACCACATAAGGAATCTTTTACAGCGTTAATACGATGTAAATATAGATTCCTATTGGCATAAAAAGCTTCCTCTAATACCGGGTTATTCATCTTCGAGATGGCTCCGTTAGGAGCTTTTTTTATCGGTCGGTCAAGAAGGCATTATCAAAACCGCGACAGAATATTGATGCGGAATGGACAGGGGCTCGGGTAATGGGGACAATTCCCCTTCGATCCGGGCAATGATCCTCTCCTTTCGCTCATCCTCCACATTAGTCATCCAAGAGAGGGTTCTCATCTTGCCGCACCATTCCTCCACCGTAAAGCTGAGATCGTAATCGTACTGCCATTCAGCCATCAGCTTCAGGCCGCTTTCCTCCCATTCCCGGAACCAGTTCACGGGAAAACCGTTTCTTCTTTCCTTAACCTCCCCCATAGCTCCGGCCGGCTTAATTTCAACCCCGAATTGTTTGACAATCCTGAACGTTTGCTGCGCCACATCCGATAATTGCGGAACAAAGACTGAGTTGATAACGATCAACAGGCCGTTCCTTTTGAGCAGCCGCCTCACTTCCTTTAGAACCGATCGGCGGTCGAACCAGTGCCAGGCCCTAAGAGCCGTTATAGCATCCAGGCTGCGATCGGGCAAGTCTATGCTCTCGGCGACTGAATGAATATAATGGATCGAATGGCCTTCCGCCTCATCCTGGGCTTTCGCCGCACTAATTAAGCTTATTTCCGGCTCGATCCCTGTGACCGATGCCCCTTGCCGGGCCAATGCCCTGCAGAAAATGCCGCTCCCCGCACCCAAATCCGCCACGGCCTTACCGGAGAATTCGATATTTCTGCGCCTAAACTGCTCGAAGATGACCTCCGGCAGCTCATCCCGATACTTGGAATACTCTTTAGACACTCGGCCAAAGTTCACTTGATTTGACATCGGATCACCTCAAACCCAACTTACAACTTTATCCATAAAAAGTAAAACGGATTATTTCTTTCACTTGTATAAATAAATTTTATGGTCGGCAAGAGGAGCATACTTAATTGAAGGCACGCCCCTTTTCAAGAGATACGCCAGCCATTAGCAACAGGCCGACATCACCTGAAAAATAATAAATATTTATCGTGTATAGCTAAAAATATATTGATATTCGATAAATAAAATGATATTCTACTGCCATTAACGGAGGGTGAGGTGCTCCATGAGATGATACGAGGAAAAACCATTTTCCTGAAAATCGCTGTTGTCGTTATTGGTATGGTTGCTCTTGTACTGTTTATTTTTTGGTTGCCGGGTTTGGCTAGAAGCACAGCAGAGATGAATCCCGATTATGCCTATTTGAGATATCCTGTGCTCGCAGGTGTGTATATTTCGGCCATACCGTTTTATTTTGCACTGTACCAAGCTTTAAAACTGTTGCATTACATTGAAAACAATAATGCGTTCTCTGAACATGCCATAGCTTCATTGAAATCTATTAAATATTGCGCCGTTGCGATAATTCTATTGTATGCCGTCGGTTTTGCGCTCCTTAGATTCCAGATCGCCTTCCATTATTCCATTGCAATCATTGGAGCCATCGTTATCTTTGCTACTTCTGCTGTAGCCGTCTTCGCAGCCGTTCTCCAGGAACTGTTAACAAATGCATTAGAAATCAAATCGGAAAACGATTTGACCGTCTGAGGTGTACATATGGCCATTCTTATCCATATCGATGTCATGCTGGCAAAAAGAAAAATGAGCGTCACCGAGCTTTCAGAAAAGGTAGGGATCACTATGGCAAACCTTTCCATACTGAAAAATGGAAAGGCGAAGGCGGTTCGCTTTTCCACTTTAGAAAAAATATGCGAAGTGCTGGATTGTCAGCCCGGGGATATCCTGGAGTATTCCAAGGATGCTCCTGAAGACATCTAAACATTTCATAGGAGGCGCTAATGCAAACAGAACAATTGAAGCGCGCAGGAGCAAAGACTCAGCGCCGAACCTATACCCAGTCCTTCCTGCAGTTGCTTCATTTCGGTTATCAGCAGGCGATGAGCTGCATATTCCCGGTGGCGATTTTCGGAACGTTGGCCGTCTCCAAATGGATTGATGTACCGTTCATCCATAGATATGATCTCATTTTACTCGTGCTGATTATCGTACAATACTTGATGTATCGCAGCCGCTTGGAAACTCTCGAAGAAATCAAGGTTATTTGCGTATTCCATATCATCGGCCTGATGTTGGAGCTGTATAAAGTTCATATGGGCTCCTGGTCCTATCCCGAACCGGGGTATACGAAATGGCTCGGTGTTCCGCTATATAGCGGTTTTATGTACGCCAGTGTGGCGAGCTACATGTGACAAGTATGGAGGCGGCTCAAGATGGATATGTCCGGCTGGCCGGGAATGGTGCCTGCCGTCGTGCTTGGCGCGGCGATTTATGCGAACTTCTTCACCCATCATTTCATTCCCGATTTTCGCTGGCTCCTCATGGCGCTCGTGCCTGTTGTTTTTTGGAAAACATGGATTTGGTACACCGTTCGCACTACGACTTACCGGATGCCGCTTACGGCAGCCTTCCTGCTCGTCGGCTTTTTCATCTGGCTGGCAGAAAACATCGCAACCTACTTCGGGGCATGGAAATATCCGAACCAACAAGAAACATGGCAGCTCGTAGGCTTTGGCAAAATCAGCTCGTGGTTTCTCCTTGTCATCATCAGCGTCATTATCGTGGCACAGTTGAAGCACGTGAAAGCGAATCGGAGCAAATAAGGGATCGTCCCAAATCTGGAGGCGCCGACATACAAAGGCATTCTTACGCCCGCCCGGGCCAATCTGCGGATCGCCTGATTGCTCTGCATCGTTTGGATGCGAATCCTCGGACAAGGATGCCCAAAGACGAGGTCGAGTAGGCGGGGCCTTTCCTTCGAGGATTGTGCCCCTTACCCCTCACAGATCCGTACGTGCGCA
>NZ_VEGP01000031.1:0-4978 GCF_007679495.1 Paenibacillus sp. 32O-W
GTTCCGGCAAAAGCGGACACGGCGAAACAGGAAGCAAACAAGGATTTATAGACTTTTATAAGTTCTTGGCAACGGGAGAAGATTGTCCGGCCCAATTCAGTACGAGCCCATAACAGCCAAGACCATGCTCAATTCGGTCAAGGCGCCCTCCATGCCTTTTGACTGGTCTCTAAATCCGTACAGAGGATGTCAGCATGGATGCAGCTTCTGCTATGCCCGCAGCACTCATTCCTACCTGGGAGAGAAGGCGGACGATACGTTTCAGAAGCATATCTATTTGAAGGAGAATGCGGCGGAAGCATTGAAGCGGCAGCTTGCAGCCGCCGCCCGTTCGAAGAAAGGTTTGGAAGCACTGGGGAGCATCGCCATAGGCACCGCGACCGATCCTTATCAGCCTATCGAGAGCCGGGCCCGTCTGACTCGGCAATGCCTGGAGGTCCTGATTGAATATGGGGTACCGGCCAGTATAACGACCCGATCCCCGCTTATCCTGAGAGACCTTGACTTGCTGAAGAAGCTGCCTCATGTATCGGTTAACCTGAGCGTCAATACATTGAACCGGAAGCTATGGAGACAGTTGGAGCCCTCCACCCCGTCCCCGGTCAAAAGACTGGAAACCGTCAAGCAGTTGAGGGAAGCCGGAATAGAGGCCGGAATTTTCATGGCGCCGATCCTTCCCTATTTGACGGATACCCCGGAAGAGCTGCAGGAATTCGTCGATACCGTTCCTTCGTACAATCCTTGTTATGTCATACCGTCCTATCTGCGGTTGAGCACAGCCGAAGTGAAGGTTTGGTTCTTCGCCACCCTGGAACAGACCTATCCGGAGCTGCTCGCCCGCTATGCCCGTCTCTACCGGCATTCGGGCTATATCCCGTCCGAATACCGCGAGGAGAAAATGTATTTCATCAAAGAGCAGCTTGCCCGGCACCATCTGCAGACTTCCCATTCGGGGCCTAAAGACAATTCCCATATTCACAAGACGGAGCTCCGCCTAGACCCGCAGGAGGCGGAAGAACAGCCGGTTCAGCTGAGCTTTTCCTTCGAGAATCTTTAATCGCACTAATATTACTCGAGGTAGATTATTATCCCGGATAAATAACAGAGTCCGTCCTTGCAATCTCCGAGGTCCATCTGAAGCAGCTTACAGATCCGGGATCTGCCAATCTATCTCGGCGATCCCGTTCTCCCGCAGGAAGCGGTTGGCTCTGGAGAACGGCCTGCTGCCGAAAAATCCCCGATTCGCCGAGAACGGGCTCGGATGCGGGGACTTGATGATGCAGTGCTTGTCCGATGTAATCTGCGCCGCTTTCTCCTGGGCATATTTCCCCCATAACAAGAAGACAAGCGGCTTCTCCCGTTCGTTAAGCAGCTCGATCACCCGATCCGTGAAACCTTCCCATCCCTGTCCTTGATGGGAATTAGCCATCCCCCTTCTGACCGTCAGCACCGAATTCAGCATGAGCACCCCCTGCTCCGCCCAGCTTTGCAAATAGCCATTATTCGGAATTTTACAGCCCAGATCGTCGCGAAGCTCTTTATAGATATTTTGCAGAGATGGGGGAGGCTGGATGCCCGGCAAGACCGAGAAGCTTAAGCCGTGAGCCTGACCGGGACCGTGATACGGATCCTGGCCGATAATGACCACCTTCGTATTCTCATATGGCGTTGAATGCAAGGCCGAATATATATGGTGCATATCCGGATATACGGTATAAGTTTTATACTCCTGAACGAGAAACTCTCTTAAACGGAGATAATAAGGCTTGGCAAATTCATCCTCAAGCAGCGGTGCCCAATCGTTCTTCAAAATAGCCATTCTACTTACCTTCCTTGTATGAAAATTAAGTTTAATAGAATTGTAGCATAATCTCCCGGGCCTCTTCACTGCATCAAGCACAAAAAAACAAGCCTGCAGAATGATCCATCCGCAGGCTTGTCCTATTCCTCCCGCAGCCGATGCTCCCGGCTTACGGGTTGGTTGTTCCATATTATCGTTTGCTTACAAAAGCTCTTTGCGCAGCTGTTCAGGAGATTTGGGGGACAGGGCACCAAACGGAATATCAAACACCGTCTTGGCCCCGGTTTGTCCTTCCTTGGCCAGTCTATAAGCCGCTCTGGCATAAGCGACCAGCACGCTCGCCGTAAATTCGGGATTGCTGCCCAGCTTCAGCCCGAACTCGATCAATTGAGTGCTGTCCGCTCCGGTCTTCCCGGAACGAAGCACATGACCGCCGTGAGGCATAGCCGAGTGGTTGGCCTTCATCTCTTCTTCCGAAATGAAGTGAACGATCGTCTCGTAATCGGCGAAGTAATTCGGCATCGACTTGATCTCCGCCTCGATCCGATCGCGATCGGCGCCTTCCTCGGGTACAATAAAGCATTCCCGCAGATGCTTGTCCCGGGTCGACAGCTCCGGATTCTCTCCGGCGCGAACTCTCGATACGGCCGTTTCGCTTGGAATCGTATATTGGATGCCGAGCTTGACTCCTTCTACCCGGCGAACCGCATCCGAGTGTCCTTGGCTGACTCCCTTACCCCAGAAAGTATATTCCTTACCCTCGGGAAGAATGGCTTCCCCGAGCAGACGGTTCAGGGAAAACAAGCCGGGATCCCAGCCGGTAGAGATGACACTGACGTGCCCGGACTTACGCGCTTCGGCGTCTACCTTGGCGAAATATTCAGGAATGCGGGCATGGGTATCGAAGCTGTCCACCGTGTTAAACATAGCGGCAAATTCGGGCCCCTGGACAGGCAGATCGGTCGCGGATCCCCCGCATAGAATCATTACATCGATCTTATCTTGATAAGCCTGCACTTCAGAAATATGGACCAGCTTGGAGCCTGCTGTGAGCTCTTCCGGTTTTCTTCTTGTGAAGATGGCCTCCAGTTGGAAATCAGGGTTTTGTTTGAGTGCAAGCTCTACACCTTTACCCAGATTCCCGTAGCCTACAATACCGACAGTTATTTTATGTTCCATATGATTTCCCTCATTTCTGTGACCAGAAGATTTATATTTCCTGTAATACAAGTTCGTGCTTTGAAACATTATATCAATAAAATTAACATCATCACAACGAACCGCTCAATAGAAATATTTTATAGCTAACGGAAAGCATTTTTATTTCTGAAGGACACCCGGAATCCGGCCCCATAATATCCGCCCCTATATCCCTTGCGGGTCAGGGCTAGCTTTGTTTATTCATTCCCTCTTTCTCTTCCAGCCATTCCTTCAAGACAACCGCTTGATTATATCTTTCATCTTTGGCCGCATATAGAAGGGTGACAGGCTCCTTGCCCCTGACCATTTGTCTAAGCTTATGCAGGGTCCGGCCAGCTTCCCCGTCGGCCTGGTCCAATTCTTGCATATATTGTTCTTTGAACGATTCAAATCTATCCGGATTGTGGGCAAACCATTGGCGCAGCGCTCGGCTGGGAGCCGCCTCCTTCATCCATTCATCCAGGTGTGCGGCTTCTTTAGTCATGCCTCTTGGCCAAAGCCGGTCTACCAAAATTCTAAGTCCGTCCGTCGGCGCCTGCTTGTCATAGATCCGTATGACCGAGATCTTGCCCATACCAAATCCCCCTTACATATAGAATCCTGCCGCATGAAAGGGCCAATCCAGCAGCAAGAGCGTCTTCCCTAATGGAGACGCTCCTCTTTATACCCATCAGCCGGTTTTCGCCGTCTTCAATCTTTCCAGTTCGGAGGTAACCTTTTCAATCATATTAACGAAGGAAGCCAGCTCTTGGGAACTGACCGATTGATTCTTGGCATAGTTCGAAGTCCGCTTCGATTCTTCTTCTACCTGGCGCAGAAAACGATGAACGGACGTCAGCTTGAGCCGGATTTGATCCAGGGCTTCTCTGGAACGGGAAGCCAGCTTACGGACCTCGTTGGCCACGACCTCGAAGCCCCGCCCCTCTTCTCCTGCACGTGCGGCTTCAATGGCTGCGTTAAGACCGAGCAAATGGGTCTGATCGGAAACTTCCTGCATCAAGGTACCCATTTCATTTATGTACTGAATTTCCTTATCCAGCTCGTACAGCAGATGATTCGCCTTTTCCTGGGAGTTGACGGTATTCTCCGCCATCTCGGCCACAGACTGACTGCTTGCTCCAAGCTGAACCATCATGCCCACAAGATCCTGAATGGAGGCATTAATTCCTTGCAGCATCTTGCTTTGTTCCATACTGACCGCTTCCAGTTTTGCCTTCTCCAGCTTCTCGTATGCTTCCAGAACCAATTGGGAGTCGAAATTAAACATCTTGGTCAAGGAATGGATCACCTTCACCCAATCTTGGGGCATGGTTTGTTGAAAACGGACGGAAGCTATGTCCAGATAAATCATATACGTTCCCAAATACCAGTTGGAATCCAATCCGATTCTAGAATGAACAGAGCCTACATGCATACGCTTCTGAATATACTCCTCGTCAATAACCCCTTCGGTCATCGACATGAAATACCATCTTTGAGTTTCTTTCAGACGCTCCATCGTACTATGCTTCTCAATAACTTCCTTCAATTCGGGATGCGCCATAATATGGTCATAAAGCTCGTCCACCAAGCTTTCCACAATTTGTTGAAACTCCGCTTTCTTCGATTTCAGCAAGGACAAATCCGCATCGCGGATGCCTACATACTCCAGCTGTCTCCTGCGTTCCTCTGTCAAATTAATCATTCTTCAACGCCTCCCGATGTCTTCAACCAAATTTCCTGCTTTTGCTCTTAATCTTATTATAGTATTAATCCCGTTCAGAATCCTCCTTTATTTGTAAAAAAAGCTTTTAACGAAGTTTTTTCGAAGATGAATAACCCGGTATTAGCGGAAGCTTTTTATGCCAATTGGAAAGTCGCTCCATTTCAATACTTTAATGAACTTAAACTTTTCAATGTGGTAAAAAAAGCTTTTAACGAAGTTTTTGCGAAGATGAATAACCCGGTATTAGCGGAAGCTTTTTATGCCAATTAGAA
>NZ_VEGP01000031.1:5075-58651 GCF_007679495.1 Paenibacillus sp. 32O-W
GAAAGTCACTCCATTTCAATACTTTAATGAACTTAAACTTTCCAATGTGGTAAAAAAAGCTTTTAACGAAGTTTTTTCAAAGATGGATAACCCGGTACTAGAGGTGGCTTTTTATGCCAATTGGAAAGTCACTCCATTTCAATACTTTAATGAACTTAAACTTTCCAATGTGGTAAAAAAAGCTTTTAACGAAGTTTTTTCGAAGATGAATAACCCGGTATTAGCGGAAGCTTTTTATGCCAATTAGAAAGTCGCTCCATTTCAATACTTTAATGAACTTAAACTTTCCAATGTGGTAAAAAAAGCTTTTAACGAAGTCTTTTCGAAGAGGTGAGAAAACAGTAGCACTAAATTACAGGGACTACCTGATCAGATAGTCCCTGCAATAGGATTAAATTTTATGGACTTGCTTCTCGAAAGCCCCCCGGATTCGGCTCTCGATCTCAGCAACCTTGGCGGAATCTACACCTTTGCGGTAAAGCCTCTTCCATTCATCGCGCAAACTTTTCACCTTGGCCAAGCATGCATTGGCTTCACTCATTGCCGAAGTATAGCGGGCACGGATCTCCGCAATCGAATCCGCATATTTTTCATCTATTCCTGGCGGAAAGGTTTTCTCATACATATCCAAAATTTCATCCCCTGCCCGGGAAGGAAAATGCTCATGGGGAGCCGTACTATCGAAAATGGCCACATTGATATCCGGAAAAATCAGCATATCGAGACTGTTTGGGTCGAAGCCGCAATGGAACATTTCCACATCGTACCCTTGTCTTTCCGCCTCGGCGGCCAGCTTCTTCATCATCGTCGATTTCCCCGAGCCCGGGCGTCCCTTAACGAAAATCCGTCTGGGGAGTCCCTCTGTCAGAGGCATGATGAAATCAACAGGGCCTCTGGATGTCGCCGCTCCAAGATAGCGGTGAATGACCTTGGCCGGTTTCGAATCCTTCCTTACTCCAAATAAAGAATCGGCCAATTCCCGGGTAATTCGATCGGCTGCAGCATGATCCATGTTATCGATATAGATCTTTTCCCATTCATCATGGATTTGCAAGCCCTTGTTATAAGTATCTATCGCTTTATTATACCAATGCTCTATTTCCTGCTGCAGTTCGGACATCCGGCTCTCATCCGCCTGCAATAAATTACGATCCACCGCTTCATCCAAATCGAATACCTCAAGCGTATTCCCTACACCGGATTGCAAAGCTTCCGGACAAGCCGTGCCGTCAATCAAACCGGCCTGCAAGCCGGCAACGATCATCCCGTCCAGGTCTTCACTGTCGAGGGAGGAATGATAAAGCTCCACATCCCAGCCCCGTTCCTGCATTGTATTCGCCAAATTTCGAATGATGGCGGATTTCCCCGTACCGGGCCCTCCTGTAAGAACATAGAGGCTCTTCACATTGCTGTAAGCCGAATCAAACAGGCTGTGAGGACCTTTCGCTGTATTTCCGACAATAAAATAAGACTTCGCCTGACCTCGCATCGATTAGCCACTCCTTTCGGTTGCATCACTCTTGCCTCTATATGGATAATATATGCTTGCGCCCAGGATGTGTGTTTGCCTAAGAGTCAATTATAGCAAGTCAAATCAGACGCGGTACGCTGTTAGAGCCAACCATGCGTTACTTACTTGTGAGCGCCCCGGTTCCGGCATGCTCTTGCCGATAACGGTCAAACAGCATTTTCCAATCGGCGGCAAAGCGGGGGTATAAATTAGGTCTTCTCCGAACCGCCAGAGGATGGTAAGAAACCAGAAGATGGCGCCCGTCGGCTTCAAGCCACTTCCCCCGCAGTTCCTTAACCTCGGCCTCCGGATTTCCGAGAAAAGACTGCACAGCCGTATTTCCCAAGCAAAAAATAAACCGTGGAAGCTTCTGATCTAACTGCAGCTGCAAATGCTCCCTGCAGGCCGCTCTTGCCTTTTCTTTATTGTAGGCTCTCTTCGGCCGGCATTTCAATAAATAGGTTACATAGAGATCGTTCTCGGTGAAGCCCGCCTCCCATGCGGCCTTCTGTAACGTTTGCCGGGCGCCGCAAACATACGGCTCTCCGTCCCGGTTCTCCCTCTCCCCGGGGTTGTCCAACAAAATTAGAACGGATGCTTGCGGATTCCCCTCTCCCCAAATCACCCGGGTGCGCTGTCCGGCTAACTCGCAATTGCTGCAATTTATGGCATGGGGAGGAGCCGGTTCCTCCTGCCAACTGGTCGCTTGAAAATCCATTCTCTTCACCGCCTTCTGATTTTTTCCCATACTGATCCATGGAGCCTGTCCAACGAGACAAGTTTAGACATCCAATCGCTGTTATTCTCAGATTTCTTGGGAATCTATTTTTTGAAGGTTGAAATCCTGGGATAACGAGGCGAACGCCGGCGCTTTTCCAGGCCGGAAACTTACTTCTTCGGTTCCTTTCTCACCTAACACGAATTCGGTCAGCGGATAGTCTTCAAACGGATTGAAGCTTGTTTCGCTCGACTGGACCCGGGTCACATGACCCGGTTGCCCACAAACATACTAATAAGCCAAGAACCGGCAGTTGGTTCTGCCGGTTCCCTTATGCTGCTATACTTCCCCATTTTCCGTTCGGGGAAACGTCTCATCCACTTCCCAAGACTCCACCAACTGATGGGCCTTCTGAAGAGGATATCCTCTTCCCATTAAATACGCTATTAATACTACTTCCGTCATGGCATGTCGGGTACCCGTCGTTTGCGCCTCCTTTAATCCGTAATTCACCAGCGGGCGGAAGCGGGCAATCAGCTCCCGGGGGCGAATCGATGGCTGGGCAAAAGCGGGTAAAACTCCTGGTCCTTCAGGATAAGAAGGATAGGATGGATAGGACGGATACGACGGGTAAGACGGAGATGGGTATAACGGCTGGGGAGATCCATAGGGGATTCCCGTATCAAAATAACTCACTGAAAGTAACACTCCTTTATCGGGTTGATCCTTAGGCTGCTATATCCTATGCATTCGCCCGAACAAAGGATAGGGACCAACGCCCATTATTTATTGGACCCCGTCGCGGATCTGTGCCCGAGTTCACCTCGTCAGAGAAAAATCACCCGAGCTTGTCCTTACCTTCATCTTGATCTTCCCCTCACCTATCTTGCCGACAATCCGGTTGGATTTATCCGTTTCGTATTCGAAGCCCTCCAGTCCGACTCTGCCATCCCCCGAACCGGAACGGAAATCGAGGTCCAGCCCCGAAGGCCAGTCGCTTAGCCGGATGTCGATATCCCCGCTGGACGTTTCCAGATTCATGTCTTGTCCCAGCTCACCCAGCTCTATCGAAATTTCCCCCGAACTGGTTTCTCCCTGGAGCTCAGCCGATCCGTCGAGAATGCTGATATCTCCGCTGGATGCCCGGAACTCAATCAGATCGGCGGAGAACCGGCTGACCTGAATGTCCCCGGAAGAGCTTCTTAACTGCATATAGACCGCATTCACCGAATCGAGGCTGAGGTCTCCGCTTGAGCTCTCCAGCTTCAATTCTTTATAAATCTTCTCGGGGAGCTCTACCTTGAGATTAACATCGTTTGGCGCGAAGCCGAAGCTGATGCCGTTAGGCAGATTCACCTCAACATTCAGAGTGTCTCCGGCCTCTTTGACCCGCAGAGCCGTCTTCTTCCGGTAGCTTTGGTTTGCCTTCCCCTCCAGCTTAATCACAATCTGCTCAGCGTCGCCGGAGACCATTTGCACATCTGCACTGCTGGTATTAATATTGATTCTTTCTATTTTGTCAGCGTCCACTGATTGCTCTTGAAATACATTCTTACTGGCGAACCAGGACAAGCCTCCTTGGGAAATTACAATATAAATGACGACCGCTACAAAAAAAAGCACTGCCAAAAAGATTTTCATCGATCCTCTCATTCGAGAAAACCTTCCCTCCCATCTCTTCGCGGCCTTATACTGACAGCCGCTTGCACGGCGTTCGCTATAAACAATTATGCCGTGCTAATACTCCATCGTGATTGCCGGAAAACCGAGGGTCAGCCTCCATTTGCCGCTTTCGGTCACTTGGTGCACAGCGGCTTGCGCATGAATTTTATGCTGTCCGCTTATGATATATTCATTAAGCAGCGGGGAGGACAATGAAACGCTCAAGCTTCCGGCATCTTCATAACGGTCAATGCGCTGAGCCTGCAGCTTATTCTGTACGCTCAGGATAACCTCTTCCTTGCCGGAGTTCGCCTGCAAGCTATCCCGTACCATCCCCTGAATCCCTATATTCCATCTAGCTCCATCGCTTTCCGGCATCGATTCCCGCCACTCCAAAGCCTGCGGAAATTCCCGGACAGCCCCATCCCAACGCACGGTCAGATAAGCCGTAACACCATCATCCAGGGCGACTAGTCTCATCGTTACCTGACCGCCGGACATAGGTGCGGCGGTCTCATAGCAGAGGCGTCCATCCGGGAGTGCGTTCAGGCTTCCTTCCGGCAATTGAAGCCTCTCTGCGGTCTCGCGGCCTATAGCTGTGAATTCCGCCGGATCGCTATAAGTGTTAAAAACACTCTCCTGATAGATTACCAGATTAGCTTCATCATATAAAGAATCGGTTAAGTTCATCAGTTCCCGCCATGGGTCTTCGGCTGCCGTAACATCGGCAAACACGCGAAATTGCCCCCATACCCCTAACAAAATAAGGAAAATAGTGATAAGTGCCAGTCGATTAATAGAAAATGGCGATCTGAAAGACATTCTTAATCACCCCATCTTTAAAAAATAGACTTTTATTAGTTCTTCTCACACTCAGTTTTCCCGAATCTAGCAAAAGCTATACTTGTTTTTCTTTCTATTAAATAGCTTCATTCTTCCGACAAGTAATATTTAGTATTACAAAGTATGACAAAGGAATTCCAAATTCGACATTTTCCCCTGAAATCTCCTAAGCCCCGGCCTCTTCTAACCTGGAAGAAGAAGGAGTACAATGGAATCAAACTAAGGACGAAAGGTGGTCTTTGCGATTAAACCGCTTGTGGGAATTACTTGTTATATGAATGAAGAGCAGGTTTATCTCGGACATGTATATTCGGATACGATACTGAGATCCGGGGGATTGCCTGTTGCTATTCCGGTCATTCGGGAGCTGCAGGATGTGGAGCAATTAGCCGAAACTCTGGACGGCTTACTGTTATCTGGAGGGGAAGACATCGATCCGGAGTGGTACGGAGAGGACCCTATCCCCGGACTGGGCACTGTGACCCCGGCAAGAGACTGGAGCGAGATTCACCTGGCCCGCCGCTTTCTCGCGCTGAACAAACCGGTATTTGCCATTTGCCGCGGCTGCCAGGTGTTAAATGCGGCCTTCGGGGGAAGCCTATATCAGGATCTGGGTTCGCAGCATCCCTCTATCCAGCATGCCCAGAAAGCTCCCCGATCGCATAGGAGCCACAAGATCACCATTCTGGAAGGCACGCTTCTTCATAGCATTGCCGGCACAGAACAGGTCAAGGTCAACAGCTTTCACCATCAGGCGGTCAAGCAGGAAGCCCCCGGCTTCCGGGTTTCCTCCCGGGCGCCCGACGGAGTCATTGAATCGGTCGAGCATCCCGGTTCCAAGTTCGTTCTTGGCGTCCAATGGCATCCCGAACATACCGCGCTTACGGACAGCTTGTCCGCCAAATTGTTCGAAGCCTTCGTCCAAGCCTGCAGCAGCCCGGATTAAACCCATGGAACGAAGCCGCCGATATTCGACATTCCTTCGTTACGTCATTCGCCATACATTTGCCAATGCCGAGAAGGATAATTACAATAAGAATCATCTCAATCCGTTTCACCCTGACAAATAGTATATGAAGGAGGACACACCATGGCCCCGCAAGAAGAACGTAACTATGAACTGGCCACTTTCGCCGGCGGATGCTTCTGGTGCATGGTTTCCCCATTCGAGGAATTGCCCGGCATCATTCAAGTCGTATCCGGATATACCGGCGGGACTCTGGAAAACCCGACCTATGAACAGGTCTGTTCGGACACAACCGGGCATTATGAAGCGGTTCAGATCACCTATGACCCCGAGATTTTCCCTTATCGCAAGCTGTTGGAAATCTACTGGATGCAGATCGATCCGACCGATGAGGGAGGACAATTCTATGACCGGGGAAGCTCTTACCGGACGGCCATCTTCTATCACAATGAGAAGCAGAGGGAAGAAGCCGAGCAATCCAAGAAGGAGCTGGAAGATAGCGGCCGCTTCGACAAGCCGATCGTGACCCCGATTATTCCGGCGGCTCCTTTCTACCCGGCAGAGGATTACCATCAGAATTACCATCGCAAAAATCCCGCCCATTACCGTCGTTATCGGCAAGGCTCCGGCAGGGAGGATTTTATCGAACGGCATTGGAGCCGCAAGATAGATCGGGACAGCTTAAAAACTCGCCTCACCCCTATGCAGTATGAGGTTACTCAAAACGAAGCTACAGAACCGCCTTTCCAAAATGAATTTTGGGATTCCAAGGAAGAAGGCATCTATGTCGATATTATATCGGGAGAGCCTCTCTTCAGTTCCCTGGATAAATTTGATTCCGGGTGCGGGTGGCCCAGCTTTACGAAACCGCTGCAGTCACACAGCATCAAGGAGAAGCTGGACCTGAAGCATTCGATGGTTCGAACGGAGGTCAGAAGCCGGGTAGCCGACTCGCATCTCGGCCATGTCTTCAACGATGGGCCGGCACCCACCGGGCTTCGTTATTGTATCAACTCCGCTTCTTTACGCTTTATTCCGAAGGAAAGACTGGAGGAAGAAGGCTACGGAGAGTATCTCTATTTATTCGAACATAAGAACGATTAACTTTCTCGTTAGAGAGCATCGCCCAAGCCTCATCACGAATGATGAGGCTTCGCCTGCGTCCTGCCATGCGGCTGCCCAATCGCCCAGCCGCATGTTGACGTCGGCCTATGGGGTCGGATTATCTGGTCCTGTTCCAAATGTAAGAGAACCAGGTGGCATGCCGCTGCTCGTCATGCGAGGCGTTGATCAGCCCTCTGCGCAGAGGCAAAGGCACAATCTCCGACAATCGCTGATAGCTCTTCGAATCCTCCAGCTCGTCCTTAATGGATTCCTCTACACCCTTAACGAAAGATTCCGGGAGTGGACCCGCCTTAATTTCCGGCTTGCGACCGCCTGTCAGCTGGGAATAATAGCTGGAAAATAGCCGGAAGTGGTGTTCCTCATCCTGCTTTATGTCTGAAATTATTTTACGAAATTCTTCGTCAGGAGCTTCTCTGGCCAGCCATTCATATGTCCGGATAGCGTTGTATTCTCCATTGATCGCTTTGGCCAGCTCCCGGATCAACGAGGCAGTATCCGTATCGGCTGCGGGTCCGGCTTGCAGCCGGGTATTGTACGAAGGACCTGCGCTATATGGCGGATATACCCAGCTTCCTCCCCATAGAATTGGAGAGCTCCCGTAACGATTCCCTTTCATCCTTAGTTCCTCCTTTCCATGAGATTCTGCTTATACTCTATGGAACTACCGCCTATTTGGTGCCCATGGTTCATAATCCATGTGCAGCTATTGAGCACAATAAAAGCACGATCCGCTTAGGATCGTGCTGTTCGCATGTCCGGGTGAACTACCAATTGGAGCCCCCGGATTTATTATTGTTGTTTGAGCCGGAACCCCAGGAGGAACCGCCGGATTTGTTCGCTGAGGAGCTCGAACCCCATGTAGAGCCTCCGGACGTATTCCGCGAAGAGGTTGAACTCCAAGAAGACCCTCCGGACGTATTCTGCGAGGAGCTGGAATCCCTTGTAGAGCTCCCGGAGGTATTCCGAGACGAGCCGTAACCCCATATAGAGCTTCCGGAAGGCTTGCGCGACGAGCTGGAACCCCATATAGAGGTTTCCGAGGAACTGGACCCCCAGCTTGAAGAGGAGGCCGCTGTCCGCTCTGAATATAGCTTACGCTGATATTCGTTATCCATTTCGTCAATAAGATATTGAACCTCGTTAACCTTCTCGGCTGCATCCATATAGAAGCCGGAGGCCATCAGGTTGTTCACTTCATAAAGAATATTGCGGTAGTTCTTCTCATATTTTCTCACCCGGATCTTCCTCCGGGTCCTGGCCACTGCAGATTGGAAGCTTGATTCCATAAAGCTGATCGCTTCCAGAGCATAGTTCTTTTCCCCTAATACGAATTCGACATGGATCACGAAATCGTCGATCCTGCCGGAAAATTCGCGGACATGCCGCTCAAGTTCCTGTAAAGAGTATGGGGTAGTATGGAGCATCGATTTCAACTTTTGAAACATGGGATAGATAATGGGGTAGGTTTCGTCCGGCCCTGCCCCCTCCAAGAAGATTAGCTTTTCATTTCTGGCCAACTGCGCAGATTCCATGAATTGCTTCCAGCTCTCATTCACGACCGTTCGCAGATCATCCATAGCTTCGTTCAATTGCATGGAAATCGACTGGCAATGGCTTGAAATTTGATCCACCCCGTCAAGCCACTGAAGCATCTCATCCAGCTTTAGACGAGCCTCCTCAAAGTGTTGGTGATCATCATCCGTCAGCTTGATTACATTGGGAAGCTGAACGGCCGTATCCTGCATCATCCGTTTGGCAGCCTCCAGGGAAACGGCCAGGTCCACCCAATGCTCCTTAACGAAAGCCTCCCTCAGATCACTCAATATCTGCTCCAGATCGGCCTCGACCTTCGCGAACTCCGCTATTTTCTGCTTGATGAATCGAATATCCTCCTGGTTCTTGCCCCGCAAATAAGCATGCCTCTTCGTCATCTCCAGTGCTTCCGCCAGCAGTTCGTCCATTCTTCCGGATATCTGGCGAATATTAGGCATATTTCCGACCCGCAGCTCTGCCGATAAGGGCTCCATATTCCTCTGCGCCTCATCCAGCTTGGAGTACGGATCGATTCCGACCAATTTCAGGCAATGCTCGTTTATCCAACGCTCCAGCTCTTGTCTGCATTCCGACAACGTTTGAGGAAAGGCGTTATACTTATTCAACCATTGGGGCAGTTCTTCTGCCTCCTTGAACGCTTTCTCCATGGGCTGCGTTAACCCGGCGGCCGCTTCGCTCGCTCTTAAAGGATCGAACACCTTCAGATCGCGCACCCGACTAAGTTCCGCTTCCAACTCGGTCAATTCCTCCGTCATGCAGGTTAACGGAAAGGAGTGCTTCTCCGCAAGCCGTTGAACCGTCGATTGAGCGGCTTCCAGCTTCCCGGATAGGTCCTCGACCTTTCTAGTCACTTGACGTTCGGTTTCCCCCACCCGGACAATTTCCGGATAAATCTTCTCGAAGACAGCCTGACAATTCGCTACTGTTAATCTGCCTTTACGAATTCCCTGGCGAAGAGCGAGCAGCCTGATAAAAAGGATCTTCGCCTCCATGTCCTGCTGCAGCTTGCCTAGATCAATCAACAGCAGTGTGACAAGTTCGTTAAGCTGGTTGACCAGCTTCTCGGTCTGTCCTTGAACCAGCCCGACATAAGGCTTCAGTTCTTCGTTGGCATGACTGACCTCAATCAGCAGTTGATTCGCTCGGGACCGCAGCTTGGACCACTGGATTTTGAGAATCATTCCATATAGTAATATCCATGCCAGAACAACCGAGGTGAGAACGATAGCGATCAGAGTCCAGTTCCACTGGCTCAGAGGAGGTATTAAAGGTTTCTTGTCAACATCGGCAGAGGTTTCGGCCGGGCTCATGTCCCCCGCCTGCGGTTCAGGATCGGCAGCGGGAGCCTCCGGCTCCGGATCAGGGACAGAGGCAGGCTGGACCGCCTCGGCGTCTTCTGCCGCCAGTTCATGAACCGCATTCATCAGGTTCAAGCTGGCCTGAGCGAAATCCCCTTCTTTAGCCGCGGGAATGAAATACTCCTCCGTCAGCCTTCCAATCAGTTCACCGACATCGCCGCCGCCATAAAAGGATCGGGCGCTCCGCTGGAGCTCCTCGCTGACCAAATTCATTTCAATCCGCCGGTCCTGACTGGATATCAGCAGCAATATTTCATTATTTTGCAAACCCCATTCATTAAATACGCGTGTCGTATAATCGAACGGATCTTCACCCTGCAAGCTGTCGATCGTTAAAATATAGAAAGTATAGAGGGGGCCTTGAGCCGCCTGCTCCAACGAGGCCAGCGCTTCCTCACGAAACATGCCCGCCTGGTCCTGCACCGTTCCATTCTTCACAGGAGTATTTGCCGCCCAGACCATGACCGGGCTCAATAGTAAACATAATAAGAGCAGGAAGCAGGTTAATTTCTTCACAAGTCTATCCCCCATTTTCATGTCTATAATCATCAGTATACTGAAAATAAAGGAAATTGGATAGAGATGGCAATTTTAACTTGTGCGTCGATTTATATGAAACGCGCTCGATCGCAATAATCTTCGCGCATTTTCGCTTGGCCGCACCGAAAGTTGAGTTACAAACTATGCAAAAAAAGCCGCCCCCATCCAGAGAGGATGAAAGCGGCCGCGGGGAATCCACGCATCGGTCATTGCATCAATCATTGCATCGATCAACGCACTTCGGCCATTACATCGTCATGGCATCACCCATAACATCGGTCGTTACATCGATCATTGCACATCGGCCATTGCATCGCCATAGCATCACCCATGACACCGGTCATTTACAATTGCCCGGCGTACCACTGCAGCAAACCGAGCCTCCAGGAAATATAGAAGGAAAGCAGCAGGGCGGCAAGCATACTCCCCAGGAAAATCCAATCCCGGGCCTGCACCTTAACCTTCTGATAGAAGGTCCGGTCGCGTGAACCGGTAAACCCTTTGGATTCCATCGCTACGGCTGTTCTCTCCGCCTTGCGTATGGCGCTGGCCAACAGAGGGATGACGTAACGGCGGATTTGCTTCAGCTTCCCACGAAACCCTCCGCTTCGGTTGATCCCCCTTACTCGATGGGCATTCTGCAATATTTGCAGCTCCTCCTTGAATAGCGGAAGGAAGCGATAGCCCGCCATAATGCTGTAGGCCAGCTTGGGGGACAGCTTGAACTGCTGCATCAGGCTAAGCATCAAGCGGGTGGAATCGGTCGTGAAGACGAACATCAGAGACAGGGCTGCGAAGCTTAGCATCCGTGCGGCCAACGAAGCTCCGCGAATCAAGGCCTCTTGGGTAACCTCCAGCCATCCCAACCGCAGAAGTATCGTCTCAGCTCCTCCCTCCGGCACCTTGGCAAATAGTATCGCCGTCCAAATATAGCCCAAAGCAACGATCAGGAAGGGAGAGAAAAACAGCAGCCACTTCTTGGCCGGGACCCGGCCGAATATAAAAGTGATCCCGATCGTCCAGGACAAAAAGAGGAGAGGAGTAAGGGGATCGAACACGAGAGCAAGCAAACAGACGCAAAGCAGAACGGCAGCCACCTTGATCCCCGGATTAATGCTCTGTAATACCATAAGGCAGCCTCTCCTGATCGGTAAGATGAACCTGCTCACCGAGCACCTTCCATACGGAAACCGGTATCGGCAGCAAGAGCCGGGCCTCCTCCAGCAGATCGGAGGAATAGTCCCACAGCTCAAACGGCGTGCCCGCAAAACGAAGACGGCCGGCTATCAACACGGCAACCCGGTCCGCATACTGCCGCACCAGCTCCATGTCATGAGTAATCATGACAACCGATTTGCCCTGTTCCTTCAACTGAACCAACAGATTCATAAGCTGCCCTGCCGTGTATGCGTCCTGACCGAAGGTCGGCTCGTCCAGCACCAGTATCCTCTGCTCGTCGGCGAGCATGGAGGCCACGCTGAGCCTTCTCTTCTGCCCCTGGCTGAGGGCAAACGGGTTCTCTTCGGCCAACTCCGCCAAACGAAACATACGCAGCGACTCTTGTACCCGCTCGCTAATTTCCCGCTCCGGCATTCCTTGAATCCGCAGGCTTAAGGCCACCTCTTCAAATACCGATGAGGTGACGAACTGGTGCTCGGGATTCTGGAATACAAGCCCGACTTGCCGGCGCAGCTCTCTCTCGTTCCAAGAAGATAAGGGACGACCATAGAGCGCAATCTCCCCTTGAGAAGGACCGGATAAAATCCCTGCCAATGCATGAGATAGGGTCGTTTTCCCAGCACCGTTAGGTCCTACAATGGCGAGCAGTTCGCCCGGATAAAGCTCCAGGCTCAGTTCCTGCAGAACAGGCTTGTCTTTGCGGGAATAGGAAAATTGATTTAGCGTCATAAGAGGGGACTTCGCAGCAAGAGCTTGCTCCTGCCCACATCGGGGCGGTACGGCCCCGCTGGCTGCCGGGTCCCCCTCCACCCCGGCATCCGGACAGCGAAGCGCAGCCGCCAATTCCGCCCATCCCCGGTAGGGCTCCTGAATTCCCGCCAGCAGCTCCCGCTCCGTCAGCGGATCATGACTGCCGGCATAGATGCCTTGAGCCCGCCAATCCTTCCCCATCCTGTAGGCCGTCGGCCACCATATCCCTTCCTCCCGGCTCCATTCTTCATGCCTGTGGAAGAAATCCCTCAATCCTCCCTGGTACACCAGCTTCCCCCGGCGATCCATCGCCACAGCCCGATTGGCGACCGTCATCCAGTCATCCAGCTTATGCTCGATAATTACGAGCGTCAATGAGCTTCTCTTCCGCAAACGGTCTATCATGCAGACGAATTCCCGGGTCGACAGCGGATCCAGATTGGCCGTCGGCTCATCCAGAATGAGGACGCCGGGCTCCATAGCCAGAACGCATGCCAGGGCCAGCTTCTGCTTCATTCCGCCGGAGAGCTGATGGAGCTTGGACCTTCTGTATTCCGCAAGCCCTGTCCAATTCAGTGCCCGGTCGATTCGCGCGTCCATCTCCTCCGGAGGGACCGCCAGGTTTTCCAGGCCGAAGGCCACCTCATCCTCGACAGTCACCATACAGAACTGACTCTCCGGATCCTGGAAGACCATTCCGATGCGGCGGCTAATTTCCGAACGGCTGTAAGAGCTTATTTCCCGGCCCTGCAGCAGAATTGTTCCGTCAGAATGACCATCCACCGCCTCCGGATACAGGCCGTTCATACAGTAAGCGAGCGTGCTCTTGCCCGAGCCGCTCGGCCCCAGCAGAAGAACCGCATCGTTCTCCGCTACTTCGAAGCTGACGTTATCGATGACCGGAGCCGACTCTTCATCGTAAGCAAACGTCCACCGGCGCACCTCCAGCAGACGGGAGTTAGCCTGCAATGTCATGATGCTCTCTCTTTCTTGCGGATTTGGCAATGGCAAAGCCTCTCAGCACCCCGGTCTTGGCCAGGCCGTCCGCCACCCCTTTGCCCAACAGGCCGGCCAGAACAGCCCCGCTGATGAGGCGAAGAATGAACATGGCCGTGACGTATCCCGGGTGAAGAGCCGCATAGCCCGAGACGAAGAAGCCCCACACGAAGCTGAACACCGCCGAGCCCATTCCCGCGCAGACCAGCACCCAGGTCGAATAGCGCTGCCAGCCGGTAGCGGCAAATACAGCCTCCGCCCCGAGCCCCTGAATCATCCCCGACAGCAGCAGTCTGGGGCCGGCCACATTGCCCATCAGCAGCTCGATGGCTGCGGTAATCGTCTCGGACACGAAAGCCGCCCCCGGTTTGCGGATAATGTAAGCGGCGATGATGGATACAATGAACCAGATGCCGAAGATAAACTCGTAGCCAATCGGGCCCATCAGGCCGACCAAGACATTGCCGAATTGTAGGAAAGCCAGATAGACTACGGCAAAAACGACCGATAACGCGGCAAGCACTACCACCTCGCGAAGCTTCCAGCGCTTCATTACGGCAGCCCCCTCTACACTCTGTCCGGCTTCCTGGAAGGGCTGTTCGCAGAAAGCACGGCCGTCATGGTCACATGGGAAGCGAGCTTGCTCGCATTCACGAACGATTCTTCCAAAGAGGCAAACACTTCATGGGCATCCCCGTCCAATCGGCTCGCATAGTGAACACCGCCGCTGAAGGTTCCTCGCGCTTTGGCCCGTTCGATTTGGTCATAAATGATTTTCATATAGTCGGGGTTCCCGAGAGGATACAGGGCGAACTGGCAAGCCGTCTCGACCGAATGCTGCCGCAAACCGGCCTCATTCATCCTCTCCTCATCCTCAGACAAATAGACGTCTCCTTCACTATCGCCCGGACAGCCTATAGAGAAGGTCCCGTTCCATACGACATGCAACTCGGAGACAGCAGTCTGAATGTAAACCGCCTTGGCCACATCGAAGACATGCTCGGCCTTCCCCCGAATGCAGGTGCTGATATCATCCGTGCTCATCCATACTTTAGATCGATCCACCTTCTCCAACACGCCCATAATGATTTCTACGAACCGGTCCGACATGGGATAAAGAGAGAACCGGCAGCCGACGATCCGACTGGCTCCACAACCTGTCTGTTCCATTTGCGAACACCCTCCATGTAAATGGTTTTGAGCAAATAAAAAAACTGCACCCGGGCAAGATGCAGTTTAAACACAAGGCTAAAATAACGTTGTGCAGCTACACTTCCCCACGCTAGCATTACCTAGATCGGGTCCAAAGGGATCGGACAGCGTCCGTCTCAGCCGATTACGGCACCCCTAGTGCATTTGAATGAATATGCAGTTTTTTCATTGCTTGAGTCTTATCGTAGTGGAGTGCTTCCGGTTTGTCAATTGGCCCATCGGGCCTATTTCGGTGAAACGCAGCATTCCCCCGCTATTGCAGGGGAATGCTCATTTAGCCCGATGCTGAGAGCTCATACTTACGTTATTGGGGTTATTTCACAGCGTCAAACCCGCCGCCTTCGCGAATTTGTTTCGTGTAGTTTTCGAAAATTTCTCTTCCCTTATGCTTGGTCATCAGCTCCTCCAAATACTCGGGCCACTTGTCGGCCGGCAGATCGCCGAAGACGATTTTCGCATGAGTCGAGTTCATTTCCTTCCGGTAATCGGCAATATTGATGCCGGCCGGCGGTGTCACATAAGGTCCTCCAGTGTAAGGAACCGATTTATAGCTGAGCAATTCTTCCACGATAGCGCGGTCCCGTTCCGTTTCTTTCGGATTGATGATTTCCAGTCCGATTGGACTAGTATCGGAAACCCGGGTGAAGAAATCGTAAATCTGCAGGAATTTACCGTTCTCTTCGTTGATCTTTTGGATGACGTCCGGTTTTAACGTGACCTTGTTGCCTTCTCTCGTATAGGACTCGTTCTCCAGGCCGTAATGCGTCAGCAGGAAACCTTCCGGACTGGCCAGATAATCGAGGATGGCCATCATTCTTTTCACCTTATCCGGTTCTTGCTCGGCCAGCTGCTTGGGAACAACAAAGCCGAAGGAGCCTTGCGGATCCGTCTTGATCCCTTTGGCATCAGGGAAAGGATTGAACGGAACGATATCCGCTTCCGGATTGATTTGTCTTGCCCGGCTCACCGCGCTCGTCTCCACACTCTCCAGCGCAAAATCGCGGCCACCGGCTTTAACGATTCCCGCCTTGCCTTCGATGATCTTATTGAGATGCTCCGACCCCTTATTCAAGAACCAGTTGGGATCGACAATACCTTCCGCAATAGTATCTTTGATTTCCTGCAGTACCTTGACCGTATCCGGGTGGGAACCGGCGTCCACCAGCTTTCCTTCGTCAATATACATGGAGGCGTAGAAGCCGTTCTTGACCCAATGAGGCCAATCGAATCCGACATTGGCCCCATTGCCGGAAGTGGTGAAGCCGTAGGTGTCATTTTTGCCGTTCCCGTCGGGATCGTTAAAAGTAAATTGCCGCATCGCTTCCAGCATTTCCTCATAATTGGTCGGCACCGGAAGGCCTAATTTATCCAGCCAATCCTTACGAATATACCAAGCGCTGTACGCTGTAAGATCAAATGGAGTCGGCGCCCGCAGGCCGTCGTCTACCCCTTCAATCGTATAATAGCCTTTGAATTCGTTATCGCTAATCCATTTATAGTAATTGGGCATCGCCTCTTTAGTCATGAATGGGCGCAGATCGGCCACCAGACCGTCTTTGGCGTAGGTTTGGGAATCCCTCCCGCCGACGACTGCCAAATCCGGCGGAGTATTGGAGGCGAACCTTACATTGACTTTATTGGTCGAGTCCGGTCCGGCCGCCATATGGGTGATTTTCAGATTGACATTAAATTTCTCATCGATCGTTTTCTTGACGAAATCTTTATCTTCACTTGGAAGCGACCCTCCCGTACCGGTTGGGACAAAAAACTCAATATCATACTTTTTCCCCATATCATCCGTCTTGGGTGCCTCCGAAGGCTGTGTGGATGCAGAGGCATCCGGTGACGGGTTGGCCGCCGGTGCCGGTTCCGACTTGCCGCACCCGGTAAGCACAAGCATAGCCCCCATAATAATGGATAAAGATCCTCCTGCTATTGGTTTAATGCGCATTGGACTTCCCCTTTCCATGTTTTTGTAAAATGGCTTTTTAGCTATTGCATATCGTAGTTAGCCTTCATCAACCTTTGATCGCTCCCAGCATAACCCCCTTCGTGAAATACTTCTGGACAAACGGATAAACAAATAATATAGGCAACGTCGTAGCTACGACCATAGCCATCCGAATGGAGAATGGAGGAAGCTCGGCCTCCAAGCCCTGAACCTGGCTCATCATTTCCACGCTCATATTGGGCTGCTGCAGCATATCCCGCAAGATGACCTGAAGAGGATACAGCTTATCGTTCGTAATGAACATGATCCCTGCGAAAAATTCGTTCCAGTGGGCTACCGCATAGAACAATCCAATCGTCGCAATGATGGCCTTGGACAGCGGCAGTACGACCCAGAACAGCGTCTGCAAATCGTTGCAGCCATCGATCTTGGCCGCCTCCTGAATTTCAATCGACATATTCTCGAAGAATGTCTTGGCAATCAGCAGGTTGAAGGTCGCTATCAGGCTGGGAATGATGAGCGCCCAGATAGAGTCTAGCAAACCGAATTCCTTAACCACCAGATAATTCGGGATCAGCCCTCCGTTAAAAACCATCGTAAATACGATCAGGAACAGGCACAGCTTGCGCCCGGGCATCTGCTTGCGTGACAGCGGATAGGCCAGAAGCAAGGTAAAAACCAGGTTAAGGAAGGTCCCGAGGACCGTAATCAAAGTCGTTATTTTCAGCGATTGCGGCAATCTCGGACTCTCGAATATGGCACGATAGGCGCTGAACGTCACTTCCGACGGGAAGAGAACGAAGCCTCCGTTGCGAATCGTCTCCTTAAGCGGTGTAATGGACATGATGACGACATAATACATCGGAAACAGAGTCGCCAAGCCGATCAAGGTCAGGATGGTGTAGAACAAAGCGTCGATTAGCCGGTCTCCCGTTGTTTTGATCTGTGTGTTCATGAAGCTTCCCTCCTACCAAATGCCGGAATCGCCGAACTTCTTGGCAATTTTATTGGCGCTGAGCACCAGTATAAGGCCTACGAATGATTTGAAGAACCCGACCGCAGCCGCGAAGCTGAACTGCATCTCCTCCAGCCCCCGCCGGAAAACCCAGGTGTCGATAATATCCCCTACCTCGTAAACTCTCGCGTTCAGGAAGATGTAGATCTGGCCGAAGCCGGCGTCCAGAATGCCTCCCAGTCGAATAATCAGAAGGAGTACGATGACGCTTCGGATTCCCGGCAGGGTGACGTGCCATATCTTGCGCCAGCGGCCCGCTCCATCAACTACCGCCGCTTCATACAGACTCGGATCGATGGAGGATAGCGACGCCAGGTAAATAATCGCCCCGAAGCCGACTTCTTTCCATATCTCGGTAATATACAGAATGGGCCGGAACCAGCTCTTGGAGGTGAGGAAATCGACCGGTTCTTTGCCTAGAAATTTCAAAAACTCGTTAATCAAGCCATCCGCCGGAGCCAGAAACGCTAACGCAAGCCCATAAATGATAACCCAGGATAAAAAGTGAGGCATATATGAGATGGTCTGAATGGTCCGCTTGAACCACCTGGAACCGATTTCATTTAAAATAAGAGCAAGCATTATGTCGGGGACCATGCCCAATATAATTTTGAATACGCTGATCACCAACGTGTTGCGAAGCAGAAGATAGAAATCTGCGCTTTGGAAAATCTCCTCGAAATGCTTGAAGCCCACCCATGGACTGTCAAACACACCCTTCATGATGTTGTAATCCTTGAATGCTATGATCAGGCCGAACATGGGCAAATATTTAAAGCATAGGTAGTAAAGCATGCCGGGAATCAGCATCAAATACATCCACTTGTATTCTTTGATGGTTCGGACGAATCTCGTCCGCCACGTCTTTTTCTTGTTCGAAGCTGGCGCCAGGTCTTTTTTCAAAGTAATATCCGCCATTCTCTCACTCCCACTTTCTCTTTGTAAAGCGCTTACAATTTTGGTCTGACTTAATTATAGCTTCGTGACTCCACCCTCCTCTACGGGAAAAATTTTATAACCTGTGTAAAAATTATATTAAAATAACGGTACTTGTGAGGTTTTCCTTAGGGAACTAAGCGGCATAGGGGCTAACTTGTAGTACACTATAGTTTTTTTCAATTAGTGGCAACGACAAGTGTAACGTTAAACTAGGCAAAATAATAGAATAACTTGACTCTAGAGAAAAAGTGGGGGGTGTGGGCCATCAACAACAAATTACGGCCTACCAGTCAGTAACGTGGAGGTAAAACGGCCATTTATCTAGGGGATGGCCATTACGATCTACATTTCGGGGGAGGTTTGGAATTTATTTCGGGAATACCTATACAAGGCTGATTGGAGATGGATCGGGTTACATCATCCTGCATAATATAAATATGTCCACCGGACAAATATATGGTGAGTATTTAAATTACGATGCTAAGTCCGTTCGCCGCACACCGAGTAAGTAGCAAGGGGGCTAGCCCCTTGCTACTTACTGCAAACTGACTATCAAAAAATTGGTATCACAAGCACAATCTTCTCGATTTCAGAAAACATCTTGATGAGTTGCCTCATATTATCAGGAAAATAATGGACGTTTGAGTTTATAGGGACTCTTGTAAACGTCCAACACGTTTCCATGAAACATCGGAAGCTTCCTTTATTTAGCCAAGTTTGTTTTTTCAACACAGTTGAACGGTCATATTAGATCCGCTAGCAGGAGAATCGATTATTTGCTGTAGCCCTCTGATGACTGAAGGTTATGGCTATCAATTTGATTTCGATCTCAATACTTCTGCAATTTCCCAGCCAGACCGGATTAATCACTCTGTTCAGTTTTCATATATGTATACAGAGTGATTTTATTGCCGGCGACTTTCCTCTGTTAATCAGGGGGGGGATTTTCTATGCTTTTTGTCCGTGAACTAACGAACCAAGAAGGTCAAAACTTACTTCGGGTTGCTCGCCAAAATACATCCGGCTTTGCTGTGCGGAGAGCTCACATATTGCTAGCGTCTCGCAAAAAATGAAGAATTAAAGACATTGCGTCCTTTGTATCATTGGGCAGATATGCCTACCGTTTACACGCAGAAACGCTTGTTCGCTATCTTTTCGCTGCTTATGATCTAAAAAGTAACACTCTCTACGGGAATATCGAAAACAATAAAGGGCCGTGACTTCTTGTCGAAGCCTTCAAGTTCTTCGCCGCCGGTACCATCGTTCCGAGCGGCTTTATATTGTGCTGGACAATTTTAACATCCATAAAACGGTGAAAGTAAGAGAGTTTCCGGCAGAAGACAATATGGAGCTTTTCTTTACATCAACTTGTTCGTCATGACTGAATCGCATCGAGTGCCACTTGCTCCACTACGTTCTTTTGTTTCTACCCCGATTCCCACTATTGGCGTAATAAGAACGCCAAATCCAAAAGCTACTGCGCCTTCAAAAACGGGATTAAGGTAGCCTGATGGGGTATTTGGTATGTTTGATATTCCCGCACCTTCAATACATATCATAACATACCTTTCTAACTCCGTTGCGAAGTTCTTCACATATTCTATAGGCCTCCCCAGATATAAACGTCGCCCTCTACTCATACCGAACCATTTGTAGGATCACAACCGAATACTATATTTAATAACATTTTCCTTACTCCAGTGCTTTTGCTTCCGGCCCCCTAAAGATACATTCACGCCCTGATAGATACCCCAAGATACACATATTAACAATAAACTTGGTCAGCTGGTGTTTGTGTTTTGGTTATAAAATATGTATGCGTTTTTCAGTACTCTCGTTATCAATTAAAAAAAGATAGTCTTTTATATTTGCTTTATTGTTCTTATCTAAAATCAGAATCCCATTCGACGTCACAGCTACAACAACATTGGATATACCAAGCACTACAACCGGTATATCTAATTCATTTATCATATGGCTATTTATACAATCATCGCTTAAAAATCCTTTTCCTATGGTGTTAGATACAAGCTCCTCAGTGAAAGTCCCCCACGAACCAAGGTCTTTCCAATATCCTTCATAAGGGACCACAGCAATATTACTTTCACGCTCAGCAATTTCATAGTCAAAACTTACTATTGGCAATTCACTATAATAATCCCGAAGTTCTCTAAAGGTTGTGGGAATACCTTTCTGACGAAGTATATTTATAACATATTCCAACTTAAAGGCATATACGCCACAATTCCAAAGAGCTAAACCACTGTTCACTAGACTTTCAGCTATTTCTTTTGATGGTTTCTCAACAAAGTGTGAAACCCTGTGAAATAAACGTTTTTCTCCAAGCGTATCTGTTAGTATATAACCATATTGCGAGGAGGGCATTTTGGGAGGCACTCCTATTAAAGCAAGGGAAAAACAATTATCTTGAAGTAATTCTTCCAGTTGTTTGATTACCATAAAAAAATTATTTTCAACGTACGTATCAACTGGAAGCGTTATAACTACCTCACTTAGTTCTATTCCAATTTCTGAATATAGAAAAGCCGCAGTTAGAGCAATCGCTGGGAAAGTATCTCTTCTCTCCGGTTCAATTACTACTGATTTCCCATTTCCTATTTGATTATATATTAATTCAACTTGGTTTTCTCTCGTTACTATTAATGTTTCTTTTTCTAATCCAACTTCTACAATTTGTCCCCATATTCGTTGCAGCATTGATTCTTGATGTCCATATTGATTTTTTATCAGCTTTATGAATTGTTTAGACTTAATCTCGCTAGATATAGGCCATAAACGTTGTCCAGATCCTCCTGATAATAATATAAGTCTCATATTAATTATAGCTCCCCCAATTAATTTCCAACACTTTCATATTTTTTTATTCCTCGATAAAATATTCTAATTGAAAGGTATAAAAAAAAGATAGAAACGATTGGCGTAAGTAATCCTATAATTGACCATTGATCTTTACCAAATATAAATGATGTGGGAAAGTAGCTTATAAACGCATACGGTATAAAGATTGAAATAATGATCTGTATACCCATAGAATAAATAGTTATAGGGTACCTGCAAAAATCAATTGCGCTATGAACCATTACCGGAAGAGAATTTCGAGGTCCCTGTGTCCAAAATGAGGCGGAATTCGCAATCAAGTTCACTGCTATCCTTATACCTACGCCTGAAATAATAAAAATAATTAATGCTAGTAACTTCAAAAAACCCCAATCTGTATCGGTTTTATTGATTGACTCCAATAAAAATACTAGCCCCAAAATTATATTTACAATCCCGTTCAAACCAAATGCTGAGGACATAACCTGTAATAATGGTGATACTGGTCTTAGTAGGAATCTATCTAGCTCGCCCCTATTTACAAACCCATTTATTAACCATATCCCATTAAACAAGAATGAAGATACTCCCTCAGCAATAAAAATGAGTGAATACATAAAAACAATCTCCCATAAACTCCAGCCATTAATATGGGGGATACGTTCAAATATAGCCCAAATAAAAATTAAACCAAGGCTTTGCGTCAACAATCCTGCGGCCATAGCAATAAAAAAATCTGACTGATATTCTAGAATCGCCTTTACTTGTTGAATTAAAAAACGAAAATAGATGTAAATTGAACGCTTTAACTTCATAATCCATCACCCTCCATGAATTATGACTTTTCTAATAGCCCACCGCCAAATAAAAAGGACTGTTCCCCACAATAATAATATCCAGAATAGTTGTAGAACCATTTGTTGTATCGCTTTGATAATACTCATATGTCCTAAATATATAGATGCCGGAATATAAACAATTCCCTGAAAAGGTAACCATTTTGCTATAGTGGCTAACCAGTCAGGAAAAAGAGAAAGTGGAATCAATGCTCCCGAGAATAAATTTGTAATCGCTGTACGTGCCCAGGCGATCCCCTGTGAACTGGAAGTCCAGAAACAAAATAAACTAGCAAGATAAACTACACAATATTTCAAAATTAACGATAGGCATAAACTTATCGAAAAAAGAAAAATAAACCAATTATCCTCAGGCATCTTGATTCCGTTAATTACAATTACCCAAATAATTGCTAAAAATACACTCACTCCGCCTTCAACCATACTTGTACCCATTGTTTCAAAAAAACGAGCTATATGAAAGTTTAATGGTTTCAATAAATCCATAGAGACACTTCCATCGAGAATTCTTTTTGATAGCGCCGATTCCGAGTACCAAGATAATAGAGTGTTAGAAATAAAAACAATTACTAAATAGCACTTCATGTCATCCCATGTCATTTGACCTACCTCGGTATTTTCAACGTAAATCGCTTTCCATAAATAATATAAAACTGTAATAAATACAATTCCTGATATAGAATTTATCAAGAAATTTAATCGATATGCCAATGAAGTCTGTACTGACATCTTAAAGAGCGAGTAGTATTTTCTTGAAGAAATCATAATTACCACTTCCCCCTCTATATAGATAACTCTATTTGCCCGTCGTACACTTTTCGAATAATGGTATCAACTGAAGGCTCATCTATTTTAAAATCAACAACATCAAAAGCATTCATAACAAGGCTAACTATTTCCGCAGTAGAATATTCTAATCGATTAAAACGAATGCAAAAATTTATGTCTGTTTTACTTTCAATATATACTTTCGGCAATCTTAATTTTGATTTAATATTAGTACTAGGTTCTCTTAGTTGAAAGTGGATAATTACTTCTCTCGAAAATGCATTTTTAATAGCATCCAAATTTCCATCGTAGATAACTTTTCCGTCGTCAATAATAATAAGCCTTTGACATATTTCTTTAATATCTTCAAGGTCATGTGTAGTAAGCAGTATGGTTGTTTTTCGTTCTACATTAATTTTTTTTATAAATTCTCTAATGCGTTTTTTTACTGAAATATCTAATCCAATTGTTGGTTCGTCCAAAAATAATATTTTTGGGTTATGCAAGAGGGCAGCTGCTAAATCTGCCCTCATTCTTTGGCCGAGTGATACTTTTCTAGCCGGCAAGTTAACGAAATCATTTAGATTAAGTAATGAAGTAAAAGTATCTAGGTTTTCTTTGTAAATATAATCAGGTATTTCATAAATATCTTTTAATAGCGAAAACGATTCACTAATAGGTAAATCCCACCAAAGCTGGGTCCGTTGACCAAATACGACTCCAATATCTTTAGCATTTTGAATTCGATTTTCATATGGTATCATTCCATTTACACGAACCGATCCTGATGTAGGTACTAATATCCCAGTTAACATTTTTATAGTTGTGGATTTCCCAGCTCCATTTGGCCCTACGTACGCAACAGATTCACCTGAGTTAATAAACATATCGATATGATCAACTGCTGTTTTTTCAACATACTTTTGATTAACTAAATGTTTTAATGAGCCTATTATTCCAGGTTGTTTTATGGCATGTTTATAGGTTTTTGTTAAGCCCACAACTTCAATTACATTCATAATATTCCCCCCTTGTTCTTCATACGAAATCAAGGATTACTTATAGATACTTACTTTCGGTCCCACTGGTTGGTTGCTATAAGTTGACCTACCTCATCGCACGACAAAAATAACAGGACTCCCAACGTGCGGTTTGTCGGTGCTTTGTCGATGTTGCCATGCTAGCAAGTTGTGATGTAAAAAGACAATTATAATACGACTAATCAATGAATCGTAAGAACATCCTTGAAACACTACCTGCAGGCACAGCAAGGATTTCGAACATTTGAAGAAAACCTGTCGGTTAAGGACTAGCGCGTTACAATAGATCCCCCCCATAAGAACTACTCATGAGGTTTTTCCCTCAAGTAACTCACCCCGTTAACTTCGTCAAAATCTCTATGTAGTCGCGTACTTCGCTGAATGTACGACTAAAGTTTCCCACTCTGAAGTGATCCATAAGAGTACGATCAAAAGTCTACCTCAAAGATCGACTCCAAAATCGGTTTCAATGCCCCTTCAACACACGATCTCGAATGTTGGGAATTTGCAATGTTCTCATTTTACCGTTTGCCTCCGGAATATCTAATCTGCGGTTGGTCTCCGGTCGGTATGTTTCTACTTGAAGCCCGGCTTGGATACTTTTTAACAAACGGAATGACTCCTTCGAGTTCCACGTCAGCAATGCTTTTTCCGCCTTCACATGTTGACATGCTTCATGAAGGGAGGTCCGCCATCCTGGTACCTGCCTATCCCAATTCCTAATCACGTTAAAGGGATGACCTCCCTCAATTAGATTCACCGAATACAGAAGGCTTCTCCATTTTCCACACCTTCATTCCCTCCATGTCGCCACTGATACTCCGCCGGTAAGGACTGACAATTCAGACTCTTTCGGTTTTCAGTCACATCATGCAATTATGCCGATTTCCGAAAGTAAGTTAAAAAGAAAACTTAATATTATATTGTTACTTTTGAAATAAATTTATCCGGAACTTCACACAAGAAACCGTTTCCACAATTGTTGATTAACTTTACTTTAATATAGTTGTATCGATCCGATGAATACAAATTAGGGACATTGGTGATTGATAAAATCGTATCATTATTATCCAAGGTGAAAAGATCGCTCTCACCAGTTATGACTTTTTTAAAACATTGTTTTCTGGCAATAAGGCTATCTATTGAAATAGCATTTACGTATTTATATTCTTCGCCAGTATTATTTAATACAAGTTCATCGCATTCCTGATCATAACTAAAATAGGACATCTTACCTGTTAAGGGTGATTTAGAATAGTTAAATGTATCAATTAAATCTAAAAGATAATTTGATGCATAATAGTCGTTACCGTTAAAGAAAGACACATACTCATATTTCGCTTCATTTAAAGCATCTAAATAAACTGTTTTTACACAGCTAGCATAGATAAACTTAATATCTTCTCTCTCTCCTATCATTTCATACATGTTATTTTTATCTCCTACAATAACCAGCAATAGTTCCTTGTACAGTATTTTTTGACTATCGTAGTTTTTTATCACGTTTTTAATGTTATTTATATTGGGAATACAGATAATCGAAACTCCTATTTCACAGTTCCTAGTTGCACGTATATTCAGTTTCTCAAGAATATACTCAAATCTATGTTGATATAGATGCTTCTTATGAATCTCTCTTATCCCTAAAACACTCTTTCTTCTACGATATTCTTCATCTGAATATAGCAAAGACAATTCTTTCTTTGTCTCAGATTCGGTCGAAACCAAAGATACTATACCGTCAAACATCTCACTTATTCCTTTTGAATATGCACTTACAACATTGGTTCCAGAAGCTAGCAGTTCAAATACTCTTCGTGAAAACATTGTGGAACTATTTTTAATAGAATTCACGTTAAGAAACACTTTATATAACTTATATGCCTTGATCATATCCTGATAATTAAGATTTCCGACAATATATGGTTTAAATTTGTCTGGAAACTGAAAATTTACCGATGTACTATGAAATTTTCTATCAAAAATATTTAAATTAAATTCCACGGCTCCATTTAGTAGAAACCACATGTCTTTTTGGCGCTCATTAAAAACATTTAAGTTGTACCATGCACCGGCAAATGCTGTGTCCATTTTTTTAAATTTAAATGAATCAATAGGATTATGTATTCTTGGTTGTGCAGCAAATGGAAGTGGAAAAATGTTATCATGGCCTAAATCAATCTTATATTGATCTATACAATTAATATCTGATGTAAAAACAAGATCGAACAGCTTTGCAATTCCTATGAAATTATTGTAATTAATAGAATCCTCTTTATTCCAGAATACCGTCTTAATGTTACATCTATTGCAATAAGATATTAACTTTCTTAACTCATGATCATCATCCTCAACTACAGTTGAGAAATCCCAAGCTTCCCAAACAGATTCAACAAATAAAAAATCCGGGTTAATAGAATTTATTTCTTGCATCCAATTTTGCTCAGAAATTTGAGAAAGAGTACACTCATATCTAAAACATTCATAACTAAAAGGGTCGAGAATTGCTGCTACTCTAATATCCGGTCTGTTTGTATTAGATGTTGTTGTTTCAAAGGAAATCTGATTTATTTTTTCTTTAATGTCTATCATTTTTGTCATTTTAATATCCCTTCCCCTTAACACTTTTTGTTATAACTTCAATGCGCCTAATCTGATATGCATAAATCCGTCAGTTGTAATGTTTTCTTTAATAACATTTCTTGTATCAACAATTATTTTTGTCCTAACCCTTTCTTTAATTTTTGAAAAATCTAATCTTTTGAACTCGGCATGATCTGTAATAAATACTAAACAATCGGATTCGTTTGCTGCTTCCTCCACAGTCGGTTTTTGAATTTTATCATAAACGTTAACTAATGGATCGTAAATGCTAAGTCGATATTTTTGATCTAATAATGAATTTACAATTTTAATTGCTGGACTCTCTCTTATATCTGCAACTCCAGCTTTATAAGTTAGTCCAAAAATTGATATTAGGGGATTTTCTATATGCTCGATCGATTTTTTTATCAGTTCTACTATATAATTGGATGTATTGTTGTTCGTATCTCTTGCTGCAGCAATTACTTTAGCTTCTTTTGGAGCAATTTGAATTAAAAAATAAGGATCAACGGCAATACAATGCCCTCCTACTCCGGGCCCTGGTTGTAATATATTTACTCTCGGATGGGAATTTGCAATTTTTATAGCTTCCCATATGTCTACATTTATTTTTTCAGCTATTCGCGCTACCTCATTTGCAAAAGCAATATTCACATCTCGGTATGCGTTTTCCATTAGTTTTACCATTTCAGCTGTTGTAAGATCTGTAACGTGGATTTTCCCCTCTGAATAGCATTTGTATAATTCTACTGTCATACTCGCTGAAATTTCATTAATTCCTCCAACAACTCTATCATTTTTGATCATTTCTTGAAGTAAATTTCCCGGAAGAATACGTTCCGGACAATGTGAAATAAAAAGATCCTCTCCAACAGATAATTTGGTTGATTCCAATAAAGGTATTATTTTCGTTTCAATAGTACCAGGGGGAACTGTAGATTCTATAATAATTAAATTTCCTTTTCTCAGATATTTCAAAATGGAATTGATAGCATTAAGTACATAGTTTAAATTGGCTGTCTTATCTATATTTGTAGGAGTAGGAACTGCAATTATAAAGACATCACTCTCGACAGGAGTTGTAGAAAACTTAATCTTCTGATTATTAAAAACATCAATAAGCAGCTCATGTAAACCTTTCTCTTTAATATTTATTTCTTTTCTTCTAAGACTTTCGATTATTTCAGGGTTGCCATCCACCCCATGTACATCAAATCCTTTGCTTGCAAATAAAACTGCAGTAGGTAAGCCTATGTACCCTAAACCTAGAACATTTATTTTCATTTTTTTCTACCCCGTCACTGTTTTTAATATTACTTCCAAATATTTGTTTCCTATTTTGGGAATATTGTAATTAGAAAAAATAAAGGAATTGCCGTACTTTGTTATATAGTCCTCATCCATGCTGATTATTTCCAATCTTCGGATAATTTTGTTAATGCAGTCTTCCTTATTATTAACTTCATATAAGTATTGACTAAGATTGCCATCTAGTATCTCCGGTATAGCACCTACTTTCGGTGCAATAACCGGACAGTTACAAGAAATTGCTTCAATTAATGACATGCCAAAAGATTCATCAATTGATGTGCTAATACATAGACCTCCACTTTTAGCCACTTTAGAGTATATTTCAGGCATATTTTTATAATCTACAAAAGGTATCCAATTAAAAAAACCATCTATTTTATATTTGCTAATAGTTCTAATAAACTCGTTTTTAATACTATCAGGCGCCGTATGCCCTCCCACTAACTGGAAAATAACGTCACCCTTTAAATGCGCCTTTAAGTCTACTGCCACCTCAATAAAAAATTTCCAATTTTTGTGATCGTCTAACTTACCTACCCATAATAACATTCTCTCATTATTAAGACTTTCATATATAACGTCTTTGTACGAAAAAAGACTTGTATCAAGGCAATTTTCAACACAATAAATAGGGATATTTGATTTTTCAGAATAGTTCATTATGATTTTGTTTTTTAAATATTCTGACGGAGTAATAATAGCAGCTATTTCAGACTTAGCTAATACTTCCTTTAATTTCATAAGTGTGGTAATATATGTTGAATGTACTTCATGAATCACTGTTACATTGATTTTTAATTCATCGATAACCTCATAGATTTCATAAGTATCAATTGTTACTATTAGATCAAATTTATTCTGGTTCAAGAAATTAATCATTTTTTGTTTATTATCTAAAATATAGATATGTGGGTAACCATTGAACGCTGAACGCCCGCCATGGTCACTCAAAAACACAAAATATGGTGTACACATTTGAGATAAATAATTCAATCTATTCACTAATTGTGTTGTTACCCCACCAAGTATGCAGTATTTATAGATGTACAGAATTTTCATTTAGAGTCCTTCTTTCGAATTTTCAGTAAATTGTTTTATTATAGGTTTTGATATAACTTATGGTACATCTCACCTATTTCTTCATTATTATATCGGCCAGTCATTTTTTTAAAATTCGCGCCCATGCTTATTAATCCTTCGTTGTTTACCGAGTGGGCTTTTCTCATAAGTTCTGAAATAATTTCAGCTGTAATATTAATTTGTGTTGAAATAAACCCCACATCTTCATACTCTGAATGCTCTAGATCAAACATTAATGGAACTGAACCTAATATAGGTTTTCCATAGTTTGAAGCCAATATCGCAACTCCACTCGACCAAGGTTTTTCATATGGTAAAGTTACTATATCACATGCAAGTAATAGTTCTTGGATATCCTTCTCCTCAACAAACTTTGAAATATAGATTATACGAGTATCCTTAGCAGCTCTGGTCTGGATTAGTTCATGTATTGCTAACTCATCCGGATTTCCAACAATAACAAGTCTAATATTTGATAATTTAATTAATCTTAAGGCATCAAGTAAAACATCTATTCGTTTATAATGTCTTAACCTCCCTATAGCCAGAAAACAGAGAGTATTATGAGGAATGTTATATTTAGCTCTTACTCTACAACGCCAATTGATATTATCCTCGTTTTTTACAACATTGGTGAAATAGTTGGGATGTGGGATGATTTCACATTTATGCCTATATTGCGGATATTCGTTAACAAATTGGTTAAGTTGCGCATTTGAAAAAAGAATAAATTTGTCTATCATGCTATTAAAAACTTGCTCCAGTCTATTTTCCTTTTCATCATTAATCTCATGGGGCTTTAAATTATGGATGGTTTTTACTAAGATAACGTTTTCTTTTTTTAAATTATCGAGTTCATTGATAAATTCTGTGTGGTTTATCCTACGATATAGTTTTTCTGGCCAATGAAAATGTACTATTTTTTTAGCATCCCTACTAAAATATTTAATCGAATTTTTAAAGAATGGCTCAGGTGCATTAGGTACATCGTGCAATATCCCTGGCACTAGTACATCAATATTAGTATTTCTCTGTATTTGTGTGATTATTTCAATAAAGGTATTATAATAGCAAACCTCTGGAATATGAATTACTTCAATTTTCTTTATTTCCAAAGTATCCCCTCGATTCAGAGTATTACTAGAATAGGCTAAGCAATTCATTTGGTGCTTATTTTGATTTATACATTTAAACTAGATGAAAAAGACTCAGCTATTCTTACTATTTCCTCATAGTATTTTTCCCAATTACTATCGCAAAAGGAATTATGACCATTTTTTCCCATTCTATCGCACTCGTCCGGCCGTGTAAGCAAATACGCGAGCGTAAAAGCTAAGTTATACCACCCTTCGCCTCCGAAAATAATACCATTTTTCCCGTTATTAACAAACTCGTCAGCTGTCCCTCCTTGCGAGGCAATTACAACTCTATGCAGTAAGCCAGCTTTTTTATAGCTTACTCCTGAATCCAGATTGGAAAGACAATACAATATCTGACCACTCTGAAGTAATTCCAACTCTTCTAAGCTATTAGTTTTAATTAGTTTTATATGATTTGAAATGTTATTTTGGTATCTTTCTTTTGATTTTTTATTTGTATCAACAATAATTAATTCATGAATATACTCCTTATGATATAAATATTTTGATGAGTTGATTAAGTCCTTTATGATTCCAGAATCTTGTCTTATATTTGGCCCATAAGCAATTATTCGATTAGGAATAAAATGTGTATATGGTTTATTCATATAAGTTTCATCAACACCTATAGGTACGACAAAGATATTTTCCCGTAAATTTATCTGATTTATAATAAACTCATATATGTAATTATTAGCACATACAACTATATCGCTTGTAGAGATATTATTGATAATTTTTTGACGCAGGTGTTCCACAAAAATATTAGTCCCTACTTGGAGTATCTTAAGCCTTGGCCCTCCGTACTTTAATCCTGATACGTTAGTCCCTATATCGTCAACACTTAGATAAAAGTCATTATTCGATGTGGTAGTACTTCGTAAAATATAATCAGGAATTTGGAAAACTTCACCGGCAAATTCGTCGATTTCTAACGTCTTTAATTTCTCTCCAATAATACTGTCCACATATGGAATATTAATTTTTTCGTCCAATTTTGCCACTTTTATTAATTGTTCAGTTTTATAATCCATTTTCTCTACTAATTGCTTAGATAAAGATTTTCTAATATCATCATAAGGGGCTAATCTTACTCCACTATCAAAAAAGTTATGGCATGCAATATATCCCGGCACTCTTAACGGTTTTAAAAAAGCATTCAGCGCTGCAACATTTTTAGCATGCAAAACCAAACTATGTTCAGGATATTCCTCTAATGTAGCTGCCATTGTAGCTAAATGGATTGCATCATATACAGTTATAGTCCCTCTTGACCTATTAGTACGCCCATAAGGGATAGCTCTTATCACATCAGATACTTTCAAATTTTCAAGCCATTTCACAATAGAAGTTGCAAAATTTTCCCTTTCGGATGTGAAGGTTACCTGCAAATCAAATAAATCCGCTAAATCGTGGTACATCTTTTTTACCGCAGGTACATCATAATTTTTATATAACTTCCTAGAAATTTCATCCTCTACCAATAAAACCCCTTTCCCGTCCTTACTCAAAGAACTAGTCAACGAACACAAAGCGATGTTCGATATGGAAATCGAGGGAGAACCAAATAACATCACTGCATATTGTTTTTCCTTATATTTTTGAAATTTTGTTGAATGAAAATTCACTTTAGGTTTAATAAAAAATTTAAATTTATCAGTTTTCTTTTTAATGAGAACCCTTCTAATTTCCAAAAATAATTTCCACAAAAGTCTTATAGAAGACTCGACACTCTCATTTTTTGATTTGCATTTGCACGTCAGTAAATCATCCTTTTCTAAAGCAAATAAAATTGAGGATTTGGCACATGCACCTGCAGGAGGTAGTTTGGCATATTCTGGGCAGGTTGTAAAAGGCTCCTCCCATTTAGTAATATGAAATACCCCTATGAATAATAATTCAGAATGCCTGAGTAGATCACTTGGTAGGTATCCACCACCTAAATAAACTATTTCTGAACCTAATCTTAAAAGCACAATTCTTAATATTGCATCTAAGAATTTATTAGGCACTAATTTCCCATTCATGGTTCTTAGTAGATCGCAAGCATCACGTATTATTACACCGCATTCCATATAATCATCTAAGATAATAATCTCTGGTTTGCCTAAGGAAAACTGATCAGCTAATACATCGAAAAAACTATCAAATTTGTACTTAAGCACAGAACTATTAACAATTGGTTGCTTAGCAAATAAAAGTAGCTTATAATTTTCTGCACAAGCTCTCTTTACTTCAAATAAATAATCAATTAATTCCAAGAACACTCGAGAATTAATGGAATTTTCATCATTTAACTGCAACAAAAAAACAAAATTATCCCTTGGACTATGCGTTGAAGTACAAATCTTAGCAGAAGCATTATTTACTGCGTCTATTAACCTTATATCGATATCTTCAGAAGGGACCCACCAAGGAACTTTTTTGATTAAGTCAATTAAATCAATAGACACTTATCAACCACGCCTCCGTTTATAGTAATAAGTAAAGGGAGGAAACTTCCCTTGCTTATAAAACACTAATAAAGCTTATTCTTTTGCAAAGGCATTTACAAAATACATATTCCTTTCTGAGAGTCGTTCGATAGTTACAGGACGCAATTGTGCAGTTAACCCACCATCTATAGTAATAACTTGACCAGTAATAGATAGGCTTGAATTAGTTAAAAAACTTCGGATAAAATGTGTGATCTCCGAAATTGTAGGATATCTTTGAATCGGAACTATTTGTCTTAAATCATTTGGGTTTTGTAAAATACAATAATCATCTATACTTGTAGGTGATTCTTCTATTGGACCCAGTGCAATAGTGTTAACATTAATTTTGTAAGGTGCTAAATCAAGTGCTAAAGATCTTGTTAAAGACTCAATACCTCCCTTTGCAGCATCATAAGCACATTGTTCTCTATGTGCTCTATTTGCTCCAACTGATCCGATAAACACCAATGATCCTTCACAATCATTATCAACAAGAATTTTAGAGAATGTTTTTGCCGAAATAAAGTAATTAACTAAATGTTCATCTATTTGCTCTCTGAACTTTTCTATACTCATATTAAATATATGGGACCTGGTATCTGATGTTCCCAATGTTGTCAATAAAACTTTAGGTGTTACTGACTGTTCCCGAATATCATTACTTAGGTGGTAATTAAATTCTGATTCATTTGAAATATCCACAATATTACAATGTAACAAATTCAATAAGTCTTTTCGGACTTTATTCACCGGGAATGGAATTTTGTCGTATGCCCAAACGGGTATTCCTTTCTCTAATAACTCTAGGGTTAGGTTATATCCAACGAAACCAGCAGCACCAACTATTAGAATTGGTCGTTGATTTCCTAAAAGCGTTGTATTTTTATTTAGAGCATAATCCCTCAGAACACTTTCTGCATGGTCAAGAGAAGTTTTTCGATTTTTAATCAACTCAGATTCAAATGAGTTTATACATAAATACTTAAGTGGTTCTTCATTCTCGTTTATTATCATATGCCACGTGCTTGTCGGAATTGTAACAAGATCATTTACTTTTAGATTACAAGAGTTGTCCAGGTTACTTCTTTCAATCCCTGTTTTCAACATACCTTTACCTGATAATACAAAAAACATCTGTTCCATTTCATGATGCACATGACAATGAGTAGACATATTAGGTGGGATTATTACCAAAAATGCTTCAGAAAATCTAGTTTCTTCGCGTCTTATTAGGAATTCATTAATATGTGTTTCGAAAACAAACCGATCGCCAGCATATACATTAATTGTTTTTATTGTCAAAGTTGATCCATCCTCCCATTTTATAAAAGAATCGTTTCCTTCTCTTATCTAATCCTTAAGTATTTGTCCTTTGCTGGGGAATCAGTGTATCAAATATTGATTTACTAGTCGTTAAAAAAGAAACCTGTTGTTTAAAAATATTTGGTTGTTCGCCGGCTTTATAGATTATAGGAAGTGTTAAATATGGGTTTAAATCTATCGCTTTTTCTATATACATATTAGCGGTTAAACGGTCTTCTTCAGATATTAGTGAAGCTAAGTTAATATATACGTGAGGTTCATCAGGATATTTCTCTTTTAAAGTTGTACATATTTGCTTTGCTTGTGTGAGATCCCCAGTTCTTACAGCAACCTCCGCTAAAACTAACGATGCACTATCGTTTAAATATGGTTGTTCTATAAGCACTTTTAATGCTTCTCTGTGGGCATCAGTTATTTGATTTTTTAACAAATAGTGCTGTGCCAAGAGCAACCTCGCAAATGAAGAAGATTCGACATTAAGATCAATAGCTTTGAAATAGTATTTCTCGGCCTCATCAAATAACCCTAGGGCAGAATATTCCAAACCTAAAAAGTAAAACAAATTTGCCTGACATTTCCCTTTTTGAATTTCAGATATTAATTTTTGGGTATTTCTTTCACGTTTCCTTTTTGCACGACCATAAATTAACGTATCTAGGTGATGGATTGGTGTGCTTATGTCCATAAATGCGCCACCAATCTTCTTAATGCTAGGGACTACGGAAGCATGCATAGAAGTGTTGTTATATCTAATTAATGGACTATTCCTAAATAATCGACATATACGTATAGTTGCCCATTGACCTTGTCCGCAATAATTATAACAAGGAAGATTAAACGCCATTACGTTATTTGGAGTGTTTACAATTGTATCCCTTATTATTTTAATAGATTGTCGTGTTATGCGTTCGTCCACATCTAAGACCAATATCCAATCAGCGGTAGCTGCTTCAAGATAAGCATTCCTTGCTTCATCGAACAACATATTAGGACATTCAATGATTGTTACACCGAAATGTCTAGCAACTTGAAGACTATCATCAGTAGACCCGTTATCTACCACGATAATCTCATCAACTTCTCCTATTAAAGAATCTAAACATTCTTTTAAAAGTTGTGATTCATCTTTAACAAGAACACACGCGGCTATTCCCATAAATACTCTCCATCGAAAAATAATTTGGAAATACTTCTATAAAAGAAACATTTAGTTTCTATTGTGAAAAACATTTACTGCTCTTCAATCAAAGTACGAATTCGATTTAATTTAAACTCAGTAATTGACTTCCACCTTGGCGTTAAGATTACCCTTCCAATCTGTTCTCTTGCAAGCTTTTTGCCTATGAGCGATTGAATTTGATTAGTAATTTCATCAAGAGATAAATTCCTCATATAATTCAATGCATTATTTATTCGCCGTTCTGCCTCCTGTTCACGTTCCTCGGGTAATGAATTCCACCATTTTCGCTCAAATGCATCCAAAGGGTTTAAACATTCACAAAAATAGGGCATTTTCAACCATTCTTTTTTAATAACTCCAATCGAAATCTCATGTTTAAAATTAAAACGGTTACATATTTCTGATGATATTGTTAATATTTTATTTTTTAATTCAGAATTATGCACATTAAAATCCCTAACACATATATATAAATCTAAATCAGAGTACTCAAAGGGATGTTTATTACATGATAAAGGCGAATGTGACCCCCCCACAAAAACAGGTAGATCAATTCTTTCTGAGATAAACTTGCATATGTCTGTAACAATAGAAAGCGATAATTTTTTTTCGTAACTGTCTTGAACAGGGAAGGCAACTATATAAGGACCAATTTGTTCAGTTCTCATACCTTTATAAGAATTACCGAATGAAATTTCCGCCTGATTTCTTATTGGATAATTTATTTTACCAATTATCCATTCATCTTCTCCTCTATTGACTAACCGATTCTCTTTCAATTGTAATATAACCCCAAATTTATTCCCTATTTGTTTGAACCATTTAATTTTATATCCGCTGGCAATTGCTAATTGCATTAAAGTATCAGGATCAACCCATACCCATTCAAACCATTCTCCTACGATGTCATTAAAACGTAACCTTATTTTTATTTCACCCCCGTATTTATTTGCTTCATGGTTTTTTTGATTGTACTTGATATGAATCGGGTTGTTACTATCTCGCCAATCAATCCCCATTATTACAATCTGACCGTTTATACTAAGTATCTTGTTTATTTTTTCAAACATTTCTGAGAGTCTGCTTATCCTCCCAATCATGCCAAGAGATCCATCCATAAATACAATGGTGTCAAATTTGTCCCTTTCCGGAAAGTCCCATAAAGATCCATGCTTTATATTCTTTGTACCTAGTTTCTTACCGATATCAATAACTCCTTGAGAAATATCGATACCATGCGCATCTAAACCACGACTTGATAAAAAACGCACATGCCTCCCAGTTCCACAACCAATATCAAGGACACGTGGGCCAATAGTGTTATCCAATAACTCTATTTCAAATTCATTTATAACCGGGTTTTGGGACAACCATGAATCCATATTTGAATAACTTTTAAAATTGTCATCCCTCTCAATAATAATTTTGCCCTCTTCACCCGAAAGACATCTGTTTAGGATTTGTCCAATAGTATCAGGGAAAGTTGAATCAGTACTAATAATAGAAACCAACTCACTCACCTCTTCATAATCTTTTTTAAGTTAAAATACAACCAACAATAATCTCACATTATTCGTCAAATCAGCTCCTCCCTCGACATTTCTACTAGAATAGAATTACCAAGTTTGATGAATAATGGGTAATATTGGGCATTTTATGTTATAGTATGGATTTTATACCATTTTTGTCTTGAAGTAAACACCTCTTTTTCCCAATTATTCGATGTTTTTATAACCGTGTAATAGAATCAACAATAATCTGTAAATAAGAAATGAAAAAACTGTTCGAGAAACAAATGTCTCTAATCTAGAGCATAAATAATTTAAGACAAGAATTCTAAACGACCCTGCACTAAAGTGCAGGGGATTTTTAAGGCGACTGAAAGTCGCCGTTCAGGCTAAAGCCAGCTAAAGTTTTCGACTGATCGTCGTCCTTTGCACTGAAGTGCACTGAAAAGCCCTCTTGCTAAAGCAAAATGAAGTTCGTGACTGAAACTCACTCTTCTATTTTGAATACTTCGTCGTCTCGATCCTGTCCTTGGTTTTCGATGTACTCTTTGATGATTTCTTCCGTTACTGTGCCTACTGTTCTACAGAAATACCCTGGCACCCATAGATGCTGGCCCCAGTAGCGTTTCTTTAGCTCCTGGAATTCATCTTGCAGCATTTTTGATGATCGCCCTTTCAGATATTGCATGATCTTGCTTGGCGCCAGCGTTGGCGGGCATGATATGAGCAGGTGCACATGTTCTTTTCCTATGCTTCCTCGTACGATTTGAATGTTTCATGCTTCGCATCCTTGGCGGATCAATATTCGCAGTCGTTCTGCCACCTTCCCTTGCAGCACCTTGTATCGATACTTCGTCGTCCACACAACGTGATACTGAATGTCAAATACCGTATGACTGCCATATTGATATAACCCATTTTCTTCACCCTGCTACAGTATAGCAAAGATTTAGGACACTGAAGTGTCTGCTAGTCCTGGAAGGACCCACTGACTGAAAGTCAGTGGGTTTAGACCAGGAGCTTGTTAACTAAAGTGTGTAAATCATTTGGTGTAATTTGATATGTCCAGGCAAAGTTTCAAACAATACTTTCCTTAAACCAATCCAGAATTCCTCTACAGATAAATCAGGATAATCCCGGAACATTAACAACTTGATGTTCATAATCTATTTTCTTTTAGATTGCCATTTTATCCCCCCAAAAAATAGCCTCGAAAACTTTTTGACACTGCTCGTCAGGCTTCTTTATTCTGTGTTTGTACTAAATAAACTCTTTGCTTCTTACACAAAAAACAACCTTTATTTTATTAACCAATAATTTTGTGCAAAAGAAAGATTAGGAAAGGTTGGTTAAAATAACCGCGCCTAAGTATATACTGGGCAAATTTGACATTTGTGTTCCGATCATCTAAAATACGGTTATAATTAATGTTAAATAGCTGATAACTTAAGGCATAATCTGTGAAACAGGAGGGGGATAGTGGAAGCCCGGATGTGAAGATCGTGTTAAAAAAGCACTCTTAAGAGAAGTGTCTTGAAGTTGGCTTTTTATTTTAAAAGGCCAAGTATGGTGGAACCGCGAGGGCTTAAGCCCCCGTCCCTAAGTCTACAATTTACAGACTTAGGGACGGGGGGCTTTCTTGTATTGGCATTATCAAATAATGAAATTCCTTTCATCAAGGAGTGAATTCTATTCATGAACTTTCAACAAATGACATTTACGTTGCTTGAGTTTTGGACGGAACAAAATTGTATCGCCGTGCAGCCTTATGATACTGAAAAGGGAGCGGGCACCATGAATCCGATGACTTTCCTTCGTACAATTGGACCGGAGCCATGGAATGTTGTCTACGTTGAACCTTCACGTAGACCTGCCGATGGCCGGTATGGCGAAAATCCAAATCGCCTGTATCAACACCACCAATTTCAGGTCATCATGAAACCTTCCCCAGATAACATCCAGGAACTTTATTTGGAGAGCCTCGGACGACTTGGGATCGATCCTCAAAGACATGACATTAGGTTTGTCGAGGATAACTGGGAGTCTCCAACTCTTGGCGCTTGGGGGCTAGGATGGGAGGTTTGGCTTGACGGGATGGAAATCACACAGTTCACTTATTTTCAACAGGTTGGCGGAATCGATTGTCATCCAGTGGCGGTGGAAATTACATATGGAATGGAGCGGCTAGCCTCCTATATACAAGAAAAAGAAAATATTTTTGATCTGGAATGGGTTGCAGGCGTTACATACGGCGATATATTTTTACAACCTGAGTATGAACATTCCAAGTACACTTTTGAAGTGTCAGATGTCTCCATGCTCTTTCTTCTATTTTCGACTTATGAAACGGAAGCCATGCGGGCTTTAGAACTCAATCTGGTGTTTCCAGCATACGATTACGTGCTAAAATGTTCACATACATTTAATCTGTTGGAGGCTCGTGGTGCATTAAGTGTGACCGAGCGAACGGGTTACATAGGACGGGTTCGAAATTTAGCAAGATCTGTTGCATCAATATTTTTAAAAGAGCGGGAACGGCTTGGTTTTCCATTACTCAAGGAAGGAGCAATGTGAATGACTAAAAATTTTTTACTTGAGATAGGGGTCGAGGAATTGCCTGCACGCTTTGTGCGATCCGCAATATTGCAGTTGAAGGTTATGACAGAAAGTTGGCTAAAAGAAAGTCGACTTTGTCATGAGGGAATAAAAACTTACGCAACACCCCGACGTCTCGCTGTCCTGGTCGCTAATCTCTCTGAGAAGCAAAAAGATACCAGTGAAGAAGTAAAGGGACCTAGACGAGAGTTTGCGCTTGACGAGTTTGGTAAATGGACTATGGCTGCAGTCGGCTTCGCCAAAAAGCAGGGTGTTAAACTGGAGGAACTGTATTTTCGTCAACACGGGGATGTAGATTATTTATATACATCGAAAAAAAAGAAAGGTGCAGAGACCTCGGCACTTTTATCAAAGGTACTCCCCCATCTTGTTACTTCAATAAATTTCCCAAAGAGTATGAGATGGGGTGATCACGAACTTAGGTATGCTAGGCCTATTCGATGGCTTGTTGCGCTCTTCGGAGGGGATGTAATTAATTTCCAAATTTCTAATGTAAAATCGGGGAATGTGACTCGTGGCCACCGGTTTCTAGGGAAGGACACTCTAATAAAGGAACCATTGCTCTACGAAGATCAGTTGAAAGAACAATACGTGATCGCAGATGTTGAAGAACGCCGCAAAGCGATAATTACAGGTATCCAATCATTATCCTCAGATCGTGGATGGGTTATTGACTTAAATGACGATCTGATGGAAGAGGTACTATTCTTAGTAGAATACCCTACGGTATTGGCTGGTTCGTTTGATTCTTCTTTTCTAAACATCCCACAAGAGGTTCTAATTACCTCAATGAGGGAACATCAAAAATATTTTCCAGTGTTGGATTCTGAAGGTCGGTTACTGCCTCACTTTGTTACAATAAGAAATGGAGACATAAAATCTTTAGACGTGATTATAAAAGGGAACGAGAAAGTGCTCCGTGCTCGTTTGGCAGATGCGAAGTTTTTTTATGAGGAGGACAAAAAACTAGTCATTGCAGACGCTATGGCGAAACTAGAAAGTATCGTTTATCACGAAGAACTTGGTACAATGGCAGATAAGGTAAGACGCATTAATAAAATCGCTGTGGCTATAGCACATCGTTTACGAGTTGAAAATCCAATATTGATTGACCTAAATCGTGCAGCCGAGATATGTAAATTCGATTTGGTCACTCAAATGGTATCCGAATTTCCTGAACTACAAGGAATTATAGGTGAAAACTATGCGAGTATGGCGGGTGAGAAAGCAAGTGTAGCACAAGCAATTAGAGAGCATTATATGCCGCGTAAGTCAGGTGATACACCCCCTAAATCATTAATTGGCGCAATAATTGGCTTAGCTGATAAAATCGACACAATTACAGGCTGTTTTTCGATCGGATTAGTTCCAAATGGCTCGAAGGATCCTTATGCGCTAAGACGTCAAGCAACTGGGATTGTAAGTATTCTGATCTCGCATGAAATGCCACTAAAGTTATCGGAGATTTTTGAAATTGCACTTGAAATCCATTCAAATTGTAGGATGAGACGCAAGGCATTCGATGTCTACAATGATTTACGGGATTTTTTTTCGCTGCGCGTCAAAACTGCCCTAATGGAGAATGGAATCCGAAATGATATTATCGATGCAGTACTCGGAACTGGTGCGGAAGATCTACGAAGCACGATTCTAAGAGCTAATGTACTTGCGGCTGCTGTTACAGATCAAGATATAGAAAGGCTTCGTCTGACAATAGAATCCTTCAATCGCGTTTGTAATATAGCTGTAAATATCGACTCCAAATTAGTGGATAAAAGACTTTTTAACGAATCATCAGAAATGGATCTTTATAAATGCTGGCTCATTGCTCATAAGCAATTTGTTGATGCTGTCAATGAATACAGAATGGATGATGCTTTCAAGGCATTATCTTCATTGAGCAAGCCAATCGCTTGTTTTTTTGAGTCGGTAATGGTTATGGATGAAGATGAGGAAGTGCGACAAAATCGACTCATTTTGATAACCAACGTTGCAGAGGACATAAACTCGTTCGCCGATTTCTCTAAATTAATTATTTAACTTACTATATAAGTTGAACTTACGATTTTCTTTAGAAGGATTTTCCAACCCTGTACGTCGAATGAGAATATCAAATCTCATTTGAGCGGGTGATCTAACTTGGAGAATACAAAAACAGAATTAAATGCAGTCGAGGAACGAATCAAACAAATAAAAGACCGGCGGATGTATGAACGATACCAAACCATCCGGCTTCATCTTCTGGGGAATACCACTAGTCAGATTGCTCTCATTTTGGGCAGAACGAGCAAAACAATCAAAGCTTATATTGACACCTACAACAAACTCGGACTTAACGGATTAATCATGAAACAATCAACAGGAAAGCCCACACGTTTAAGCAAGGACCAGCAAACCCAGCTCAAACAAACGATTATCGATCACGTTCCTCATGAATTGGGCTTTACAGGAAAATTCAACTGGACTTTGGAAATCATTGCGTCCTATATTCGTCGTGAGTTTGGGCATACCTATTCGATTCGCGGCGTATCCAAACTCATGCACCGAATCGGCATGAGTTATACCAAACCAACTTACACATTAGCAGCAGCCGATGAAGAAAAGCAAAGAGAATTTGTCGAAGAAACCTTTCCAAGGTTAAAAAAACTACGATAATGGCGAAATTGATCATTTATTGTTTGAAGATGAAAGCATGATTCGTGATTATCAAGCCTTGCAGCGGACTTGGTTCCCAAAGGTCAACAGCGCATGATTCAAACAACGGGTAAGCATCGTGGTGTAAAATTGCTATCCACAGTAGATTATGCGACGGGCAAGATTGTTTGGCGTGAAGACGAGGAGTACACTGCTGAAACGTTTTTAACATTCCTCAAACAAGTTCTAGAGGCCTATCCTACTGGTAAAATCGTGATGATTTTAGATAATGCCCGGATCCATCATGCCAAGCTGCTTCAACCCTTTTTGGAAGAAAATTCTCGCTTACGCTTTGTCTTCTTGCCTGCGTACAGCCCGCAACTCAATATTGTTGAAGGGCTTTGGAAGTGGCTAAAATCCGATGTGATCAATAACGTGTTCTACCACACTGTTGATGACATTCGCAAGAATGTTCGTGCCTTTATGGAGAATATCATGCTCAACCCTATGAAGATCATTGATCGACTTTGCATCCGATTGGAGTCGGGACATTTAGTAAATCATTAGTTCAACTTATATAGAGTCTTGCGATTTCGGTATTTTATCATAAAAAGGGCAGACCTGTAGCGTGAACGGTAAAGTAGCGATTTAGGCTGAGTGCTTGAGAAGATGCAAAATTTCCTTTCCAAGGCTTGTTGATAACATATGCGACACTTTACCCAAAGATTCTTCTCGGATGCGATGTACCACTTTACCAAGTGTCAATTCAGTACCTCCGTTCATCCACTCCTGACGCTGAAACTCCATGAATTTCTGCGTCAGGAACTGAATGGCACAGAATCGCTGAATACCGTGAAACGAAAGCAATTGATATTGGCCAAAGCCCAGCAATTTCCTTGTAATAACGATACCTGGTCTCGATGTTCCAGCGTACGTAATAGTAACGTTGAATGGTAACAATATCCAACGTCGGATCTCTTCACAGAAGACGAACCTGCGGTTTGCTCGATGTGGTACTCATCTTTGCAAGAAAGCAGAAAGTAGCAGTCTGACGTTTCGATTTCGTTGACTGGTCCCTCGTAGATACAAACCCAGTACATGCCCTGACCTTCCACCTGTAACGGAGCGGAGATCAGATTTGCGAATGTACTGCTCAGCGAAATAGTTTATCTCGATCGTAATACCGGACGGTCAGATCAGTCGGTTCGTCTTGATGGTTGCAATGTCATGGAACCCTTTGCAGTTGCAATCATTCACGACTTTCTCGCTGGTATACCAACTGTCCATCAGGACATAAACGCGCTCATCATGATTTGCCGGGAAGACTTCAATCATTTCGACGGCCAAATCGTTCTTGCTTTTAAAGGTGATTCGTTTTACAATATTCGCTTCGATAGCAAGGTGGAAAATCATAGACGTATGGCTGGTCATCGCAGACGACATGCGTAGTAACGAGATTGTGAAACCAGACGAATTTTCCTTCTTCATGTGAATACTGAAAGCTAAATGCCTCCATTTTCTTAGTCGTTCGGTCTTTCTTACAGCAGGTATCATCTACGATCGGGAACACGATTCTTCGGGAACCGCCATTCGTGCTGAATCTGTGTGATATTTCTACGTCCGACACAGAGATTTGATGCCATGGACCAAAGTGAACAAATGATTCAGCTGTGGATTGGAAAATTCCGATTTCAGTGTCAAAATGACCTTGACGGTCAGCAGATAGAGGGATACCATGAGAATGGGACATTTCCTTTTCTCGGAAATTGTGGCACGTTTCCCGGAGAAGACGCTTTCTACCGCTCCTTGAATCATGGCGGATATGCGTGGCAACGCATTTTTTGTTATTCGCCAAGCAGCGACACTATAGCGCCTGCTGAGAAACTAACCTCAGCAGTAGAGTACAGAGCGTTCGTCTTGACGATTCGATGTTTGAACGGAACCGGGGCAAAGCTGTTGAAATGCTGGCACGTTTTAGGCACACATCGGAATCATTCTTCGCCAAATCAAGACGAAGCTTGATCCGGTCGTGTCTATCCGTCATCGTTCCAAGAAGAACAAATGACTTGCGATCCTATCGACAGACATTAGCCTGACTGCTCAGGTGATCATCCGGATTTTTAGGATGTGTTGGGAGATCGAAATCTTTCAAGTGCGCGAAATCGTTCCTGCGTTTGCAAAAGAACTTCAGGGGTTATCCAGCAAAATGCTGACTTACAATGAATAGTAACTTACCGGATACCGATCAAATTACCGCTTGGAAGCTAAGTAACAGGGACTTCCATGCAGCGGACAATGGAGGCAGAAAAAATGGGAGAACCCCAAGCAATCTTAGGATTCTCCCCTCAAGCGTCATTCAGCCACGAAGCTAAATGGACTTCTTATATTCGGTTGGCGTCACTCCGACCATGTTTTTGAACATTTTACAAAAATACCGGTAATCCGTTATGCCTACCGTCTGGGCCACCTCGTAAATTTTCATGTCGGTCCGCTCCAGCAGTTCCTTAGCCTTATGCAGCCGCACCCGGCTGATGTAGTCGGTCAAATATTCGCCCGTCTCCTGTTTAAAAAGCTGTCCGACATAAGCCGGGTTGAGATTGACGGCCTTGGCCAAATCAGCCATACTCCAGTTCTTGCCATATTGTTCCGATACCATCTGGCAGATGGCCTGGATTTCCCTGCGCACCTTCCGGTTCTCCCCCTGCAGCCCGTAGATGACCGCCAGCCGCTCCTTAACTTGCTGCCACCACCAGCCGTACTGCTCCCAGGAAACAATCAATTCCAACTGCAGCTTCAAATCATGCATGTCCGCTTCGCTGCCTTCCATGACGGTATCGAGAACCGCTTCCGCTACACCTAACAGAAAATTCGGCGAATAGGGCGGATTGCGCAGTTGTGTTAACTGCTGCACATGCTCGGCGAATGTCTGCCAGTTGCGGGCATGCAGGGAGCGGGTCAGTTCGGCAATGATTTCAAGCCGCCCCACCTTCCCCGGTTCATAGAAGGAACCTGTGTCCGGACCCGACATGACGCTCAGACCGGTATAGAAATGTTCCTGAATCCGGGCCAGTGCCTCTCTGACCAACTTCGAAAACTGCTCCGGTTCGGTTGTTATCGGGCCGACGTATACAAAGCAGTCTGTGCCTAATCTTTGCTTGAACAGGGACAGCCGGTTATGAACGAACTCATTAAGCTTGCATTGGAAAAAGGCATAGCCCCGGTGAACGGGACAAGTAAGCATGATAAACAATTGGCAGCGTTTATACGGAAAGACGGCGGCCTGAATATCCGGTTCCCCGGACATCCCTTCCCATTGCTCGATCGCCTGGCCGGTCTGCTTTTGCCTTTGATCCAGCGTTTCTTCAAGCGTATGTGCCTCGCAGGCCTGTTCCGCACTTACGGAATAGCCGTCCCAGCCGAAGGACAGAACGGCATAGTATCGGCCGTTTAAAGCGATGGCCCCGTTAAGATGACGCAGGAGCTCGCTGCCGGCCGCACTTCCCTCCAGCAGACGTTGAACCAGTTGCCGTCTGGCGGACCACTCCTTTTCGCTATACTCTGCTTTAAGGAAGTGAATATGCTCCTCCTGGTCCCGTTCCTGCTTGATTTCTTCCGCGACTTGGGTACAGGCTTGAAGAATCTCTTCTTTAGACAGTCCCATCTTGAGCAAATAATTTTTGGCTCCGAGCACCAATGCCTTCTGAGCATAGGCAAATTCATCGTGCGCGGTTAAGAATATGACCTTCACCTTCGGCCATCGGTCCCGGACATACTTCGCAAATTCCAGTCCGTCCATGACCGGCATCGTTATATCTGTCAATACGATGTGAGGAAGCTCCCGCTCCATCATCTCGATGGCTTCCCGCCCGTTCTGGGCCGCTCCCAACCAGATAAAGCCGGCATCCTCCCAAGGAATTCTCCGTTCAAAATGCTCTCTGACAAAATGCTCGTCGTCCACGACCATCGTTTTCAGCTTTTCCATAGAAGGCCCCCCTGAATGCGATGTCCACATCTTTTCGACTTGGCTGATGTTCTGTCGCAAGATCAGCTTATGCTCGGAAACGGCAGCCGAATTTTGACCAGCAGCCCTTCCTCCTCATCATTTTCAATGCTCAACCCGTATTCGTACCCGTAATACAGCTGAATTCTCTCCTGGATATTGCGAATGCCCAGATTGTTCAGCCCTTTGAAGGTCGAGCGGGTCTCCTGCTTCTTGAACAAATCCCTAATGGCATCCTCTTTCATTCCCGGGCCGGTATCGCTCACTTCCAGAAGCAATTGGCCCGCATCCGATTCCGCCGAAGAAATAATGATATGGTTGCGGTGATTCGGCTTGCTCAGCCCATAGAAAATGCTGTTCTCTACCAGAGTGATCAAGGTTAGCTTCGGGATCGTCGCTTGAGCCGCAATGGAATCCGGAATGACGATGTCCAGATCAAATACAGGACCGTACCGAAGCTTCATCAGCTCCGCATAATTATGCAGCTGCCTGACCTCCTCCTCCAGAGGGACGACATCCCCTACCTTATCGATGGAATATTTCAACAAGCCCATTAATGCCTGAATCAAAGGTCCGATCTCGCGGGAACGCTCGGTTTCGCTCAGCCAGTAGAACGCGTTTAAGGTGTTGTACAAAAAATGAGGCTGGATTTGCGACTGCAGTACTTTCATTTCCTGCACCCGTTTTCTTTCTTCGGCCTCTTTCAAATTGTTGAACAGGTCGTTCAGGTTCAGCATCATTTTGTTAAAATGCGTGGCAATCAAGCCAAATTCGTCATTGCGCTTGATTTCGATGCGCGTATCCAATCGGCCCAGTGAACCGGCATTCATCTGGCGGATGATCGTTCGGATCGGCTTCTTGATATAGGCGGCCAAGCGATAAGATATGATAAGCGAGATGGTGATCCAAATAAGCAAAATGAGCAAAAACTGTTTTTGCAATGAAGTTAACAGCGGATAGGCCTTGGCTTCGTTAACGACCGAGAACACAATCCAATCCCATCGGTTGTTGTCGCTTCTTAAAATTTTGAAATCGCCCTGCGGTGTATGGATCGTATTAAAGTCCTTCCCTTTTTCAATCAGTGTTTCCCCCAGAATCCGCACCATCTCGTCCCGCTGCAGTTTTTGCGAGTAATGGTCTATAGGTGTGTTGGAGGCGACAAACTTCCCGCTTCTGGAGAAAATATAAATCGTTTTGTCCGTAGGCCGGGATTCCCCCAAGCTGGCGAACGATTCCACATTCAGTTCCAGGGCAACCGTTATCGTTCTCGTTTTGTCGGAGGAGCGGAAAGATTTGGCTACCGTCACCGCCCGCCCGAATCCGGAGTCGAAAGGATCACTCCACCAGAAGCCCCACTGCGACGCCTGCTTGTCAACCTCCTCCAGCCATTGACGTGGAACGGAATGTTTATACAGCTCCGGCGATATCGCCAGCAGCTCCCCCTGCTCAATAACATAAGCCGCATTAATATCGTTGGAATACAAGGTGATAAAATTATTCATCAACAGCATGTAATTTTCACGGCTCAGCGACTCAAAAATATCGACATTGGAAAAGTAAAGCAGCTGGGACTGGATATTCAACATGTACCATTTCAAGTAGTCTTCTACATGCACGACTGAAGATTGCAGCGATTTCTCCTGATTCTCCTTTATCAATACATAAACCGTAGAGTAGGCAAACACCCCGATCATGATTAAACCGGACAGCACCGACAGGAAAGCGATCAGAAACATCTTGTTGCCGATGCTTGTAAAAAGGCGTCTTCTAGTAAACATATCCTCAGCCTCGTTCCTCGATAAAGGATATTGGTAACGCTTCCATTCCAAACTAAACAACATCCTCATCCAATATACGGGAACTTGCTTATTCCAATTATATTGGAGTGAGGCTTGCGCATTCTACTGGGAAAATTTATAAATTTCGTGTAAAAATTATAGATTTTCCAAAACGATAAATGTCCGGACCAGCTATTCACTGCCTTCCGCGTCCGGACCCGGCTCCGGAAAGACGATCGTTGTCACCAACCGTTGACGCCGCTCCGGCGTCGGCTCATTCTCTGCCGCCTGAAGCATCAGCTCCCGAATTCTGTGAAGCAATTCCAGATTCTCCTGGTCGGATAAATAGAGCGGCATCTGTCTGTAAATGACGCCATCTTGAAACAGATCGAAGGACGGATGGCGTACATAGCGTGCGTAATCCCCGATAATTTGGGCCATAAAATTAATAAAATAGGACAAATGATCCTCCGGACCGGCTTGCTTCAGTTCTTCCACCGACATGCCTTCCGCATGCTCCGGAAGCATGTAGACTCTCTCCAATGTGCCGCGATTGGGGCGTTCTTCCGCAATGACCAGCAATTCCGCCTCCTGCAGCTTCTTGAGATGCCGGTATAGGGTAGCCGGAGGCACGTCCGGCATTCTCTCGTTTAATTGTTGGGCGGTTAACTGCTCTCCATCGGCCAGGCACTGAATAATTCTCATACGGATCGGATGGAGAACGACCTCCGCTTTGTTTTCCGCCATAATTCCTGTTCCCTCTCTCTCATCAAACGGTCATACTGAGGATAGCATCCGTCAGTCCGACCGGCAACCTGTTATTATATAATATATAATGGAGCATACCATATCATCTCCCATCGCGCGCGGTGCTTGTACGGGAAATGAATTGGCTCCACGACTATTATCAAAATTGATATCGCTCTAATTCAAGGCAAGTGGCGTGAATTTCCAGACATCCAATTTTATTATCGTATATAGTAATATTATTATATTTGATAATATAATACAATACACTGAATCTATTTAAAAGTTTATCGAGGTGAGAGCGGTGACCGATCATGCTATCCACTTGCAGTCAGAGAACGGACCACTATTTTACCAAATCTACGACTATTTTAAGACGGAGATAGACGAGGGCCATCTCGCTCCGGGGGTTCTGCTACCTTCCATCAGAAAATGCGCGGAATCGCTGGGGGTTAGCAAAAATACGGTAGAGGTCGCCTACCAGCTTCTCCAGTCCGAAGGTTACGTGGACAACATTCCCCGCAAAGGTTATAAGGTGTTGGAAAGAACCTTGACGGCCGCTCCCTCTGCTCTTCCGGAGATTGCTCAGGAGGATTCTGCGCATCCGATCGTCTACGACTTCCGATACGGGAACTGCAAGCTGAGCGACTTCCCTTTCGCCAACTGGAACAGGCTCCGCAATGAGCTTATCCACGGCTGCATGGACGAATACAGTGTAGTGGGCAACTCCCAGGGTGAAGCTGTGTTAAGGCAGGAAATCCTCCATCTTCTGCATTCCTCCAGAGGAATCGCCGCCACGCCGGAGCAAATCGTTATCGGTGCGACACCGCAGCAGCTGGTGACGCTGATCTGCCAAATTCTGAACCGGGACACTTCGATAATAGCGGTAGAAAATCCGGGATATGACGGCTCCCGCAATACTTTTATCAACTATGGATTTACCGTCAAAGGGATCCCTCTCACGGACAATGGGATGGAGATGGAGGCCCTCCGCAGCAGCTCGGCCAATATTGCCTATGTCAGCCCTTCCCAACAGTTTATCCATAAGATGGTTATGCCTCTGTCCAAGAGAAGGGAGCTCGTCCAGTGGCTGCAGAAAGCGAGCTATCTGATCGAGGATGATTACGAGTGGGAATTCAAATATGACGAACACCCTATCCCTTCCATCCACAGCTTGGATTCTACGGGTAAAGTTCTTTATCTCGGCTCGATTTCCAAAGCGCTGCTTCCCGTCTTTAATCTCGGTTACATGGTGCTTCCGCCTTCCCTGGTACCCGTTTTTAAAGAACGGATGCCGGAATATGATCAGCCGGTTTCGGTTATCGATCAGTTGACTTTCAGCCACTTTCTGCAAACCGGATATTGGTTCCGGCACGTGCAGAGAATGAGGAAGAGCTATGCCCGCAAGAGAGAGCTGTTCTTCCAGGCCGTCACCGAATATATGGGCGATCATGCGATCATGAGAGGAAAGGATTCCGGGCTGCATCTTTTTCTGACCGTCAGGACGGAACGTTCGGAAGAAGAGCTGATCGACGCGGCATTGCGGGCCGGGATCAGAGTTTACGAAACTTCCCGGTACTGGTTCCGGGATCCTGCCTCGTACCCCACCGTACTTCTTGGATATGGGGCCATGGAGGAAAAACAGATTAAAGACGGGATCCAAAGGCTGGCAAAAGCTTGGTTTTCTTAAAGCCTTGTCCCGGTGAGCCCGGATGAAACTGTCCCTTTTCAACTTCTCGCATGACAGGCTATGATTTCCTTAGCCGCTCTTCACATGACGGCACACTGCTTATACGTGGGTTGATTACTAAATTTTATACCTGCGCCTAGGGAGATCGTTACAAACCAAGTCTTGCGAATTGCAAGCGGAAGCCTCCCTTAAAGAGCCATTGCCGTCATTCGTGAGGATATTATTGAAAGGGAGACTAAACTGCCATGAATTTTGTATTCGATATAGATGGTACCATCTGCTTCCATGGAAAGCCTGTGTCACGCGGTATTCTGGATGCCCTCTGCGAGCTGGAGCGACAAGGTCACTTCATTGCCTTTGCCTCTGCCAGGCACAGCCGCGATATTCTTCCGGTTCTCGACGAAAGGTTTCATCATCACCTGCTGATCGGAGGAAACGGGGCCGTCACTTATTACGAAGGCAAGCTGATCCGGGCTTGTCCTATTCCCGGTCCGCTCTTTCAGCGCATCACTCAATTGCTGGATCGCTTCCAAGCCTCCTACTTGATCGACACCGAATGGGATTATGCTTATAAAGGAGCGGAGGATCATTCCTTCTTGTCCAGGGTCGATCCTTTGAAGCAAGCAAATCGCATTCGTCTGGATGAGGTCCGGCAGCCGGTCAAAATATTGGTTACGGAAAGCGCCGATCCGCAGCGGCTGAAAGAAGAAGTGAAGGCTCTGGACATTAACCTTCACAATCATTCGTTAGAAGAAGTGCTCGATATTACCGATTGCGGCGTAGACAAGTGGAATGCCGTCGCAGCTTTCGGCCTGTCGTCCGGCAGCACCGTTTGCTTCGGCAACGATACGAACGATCTTCCGTTGTTCCGTCAGGCGGCCCGCTCGGTGCTGGTAGGCAATCATCCCCTGCTTGCCGGCGTGGCCACCGATCAATTAGACATCGATGAACAATTTGAGAGCAAGCTGAGGGATAAGCTTACCGAGCTTGCCGCCGGGGCCGACAAGAATTAACGAGCAAGCGAATGTGCTTGCTCGTCATCTTTTTGATTTTCGATATCCGGCGGCGACAGCCTCTTCTTCCGTACAAAACATTTCCTCCGCCTTGGTCTTTTCGTAAAATTGGCCGCCCGGAACATGATAGATCCAATCTCCTGAGGAGCTATGGTTACCTTTAATGGTCGGCTCTTCACAGGCCGCAGCCGGCTCCCCGGCGGCGACAGCGGAAGAAGACTCTTCTTCCTTGACCGGCTCCTCAGCTTTGATCTGATCTGAGGATTTAGGCGGTTTAGCGGATGGGGATGGCTCGGGGGATTTCCCGGCTGTGCCCTGACCGTCGGCCTCGCTCTGCTCCGCCTTGGCAGCAGCCTTCTGATTAAACCCGTCTTCCAGGGCATAATTTTCAATAGACCAGATGCCGATGCCCTTCTCCTGAGCCTGCTTTTGAATTTCTCTGAACCGGTCGACATGCTTCACATTAGGCGGATAGACGTAAGCGACACGGGCCAGCCCTTTCTCAAGCAGCATTTCATTAAACATTTGATCGTCCACCCACAGATAAGCAAGCAGCCTGCCGTATTTATCCCTTTCCGATACGTCCATTTCCAACTGAACTTCCTTATCCGTCAGCGTATCTTTGGCAAACTGGGACGCTTCGGGACCGAAAGGCTCGACCGGTTTGTTCGGATGAACGGTTTCCGGCGTATCGACCAGCAAGAGACGAACCTTCTCCTGCTTGCCGTCAATACTGACTTCTACGGTATCCCCGTCCACTACCCGAACAATTTGCGCAGGAATCCGGCGGGCTTGGTCCTCATCCCCTTCTTGGGCAAGGGAGCCCGATCCGGTTTGGCTCTCAACACCTGTCGATGCCTGAGTTCCTTGAAGGGACGGCCCTTTCGCACAGCCGGTCAGAATGGCCAGACTGCCCCACATGATCATGCAAAACAAGATCCATTTTCTCATGCATTGTCTCTCTCCATATGTACAATATATATAACTCCAATTTTCCATCATATCTATATTTGTACATGATTACCAAACATATATTTCCATCCTCTGATAGCTCTGGAACAATCCCTTTGAATAAAGGATTCGTTCCTTTATAATATTCAATGAATCACCATCGAGTGTTTTCTGGAAAAATCGATATTTCAATCGTTTATTTGGAATATTTATATCAAATATATTGACCCACTGAAAAACAAGGAGGACGAGCATGGTGAAATACAATTTCGATCAAGTGATTAACCGGATCGGTACGGCTTGCAGCAAATGGGACGAGGCGGAGAAGCTGTTCGGATATCCGGACATCCTTCCGATGTGGGTGGCCGACATGGATTTCGAATCCCCGCCGGAGGTTAAAGAGGCTCTGATCCGCAGGGCGGAGCACGGCGTCTATGGCTATACCATCCGTCCTCAATCTTACTACGATGCAATTATCGGCTGGCAGCAGCGGCGCCACGGCTGGAGCCTGAAGCAGGACTGGATCTGCAGCAGCCCGGGAGTAGTGACGTCGCTTGGCATGCTGATTGAAGTCCTGACCCGGCCCGGGGACCGCATTATGCTTCAGGTGCCGATCTATCCCCCGTTCTACGATATTATTACGCTGAATGACCGCGTCATCGTCCGCAATCCGCTGAAGATTGAAGACGGAAGCTACAAGATGGATTTCGAGCTTATGGAGCGTCAGATGGCGGAGGAACAGGTCAAAATGCTGCTTCTGTGCAACCCGCACAATCCGGTCGGCCGCGTCTGGACCAAGGAGGAGCTTCATACTTTAGGGCAGCTATGTTTGAAATACAATGTTATCGTATTGTCTGATGAAGTCCATGGCGACATTATTTATCGCGGACACCGACATACTCCTTTTGCCTCGCTTTCCGAGGCGTTTGCGCAGCAATCCGTGACCTGTATCGCCCCCAGCAAGACCTTCAACATTGCCGGGTTACAATCCTCCAGCGCGATTATTCCGAATCCGGAATGGCGCAGACTATTTAAGCGCAAGCAAAGATCGCTGGCGCTCCAATCGGAAAATTATTTCGCCGTTGCGGCCGTCGAATGCTGCTACAACTACGGCGAAGCCTGGCTCGATCAGCTTCTGGAGTATTTGGCAGAAAACGTGGAGACGGTTCTCAGGTATGTAGAGAAGGAGCTCCCCGAAATTAAAGCCTATCGTCCCGAAGGAACCTACCTCGTCTGGCTGGACTGCCGGAACATCTCGCCGCAAGCCTCTGTATTGAAGGATCTTATGTTCCGGCAAGCCCGGGTAGCCTTCAGCGAAGGCTCCGGATTCGGTGCGGAAGGCGAGGGCTATCTGCGCGTCAATATCGCCTGCCCCCGCTCTCTGCTGCTGGAGGGGCTGGAGCGCTTCACACGTGCCGTACGTGGACGTACAAATTAAAATCCCGCGAAGTGAAGCATAACCTTCGAGGGGTATTACAGGTACTTTGCGGGGAGCCTGGAACTTAAGACTTAACTTTCGCAGAGCGAAAAGGTTTGATTTGACTGGTCTACTCGCAGTAACGAGGATTTAACTGTATTTTATATAGCATGACCTATGCAGTTCAAGTAAGTAATTGGTAATCAGTCATAACGTCAATTGTTAGAAAATATTTCGCTAAATATCACGAAAACCTCTTGACTTTTGAGAAACACCCCCATAATCG
>NZ_VEGP01000032.1 GCF_007679495.1 Paenibacillus sp. 32O-W
AAATTAACAAGTCGCCTCAGAAGGTAATTGATCGCCTTTGTATCCAACTCTAAATCTTAAGTGCCACTTATATAGTTGAAGCACATAGGAGGTACTATGCCTTTGACATCGCACCTTGTTTTTGGCGTGTCCTGTTGGAGTTAGCAGATAGAGGTCATATAGTAAGTATTGATAGAGTTAAGGACGAGTTAATGAATTCAGGTCAAGAAGACGCCTTAAATAAGTGGGCACTCTCCGAATTTGATCGTTGGTTTGCCTCAACTGAAAATGAAGAGGTATTCGAAGCATATCGTGAGTTAATTGACTGGTCTATCGGAGAAGATCAGTACCATGACTATGCCAAAACAGAGTTTGCAGATGTTGCGGATAGCTGGGTAGTTGCTTTTGCTAAAGCTTATAATTGTGTTGTTGTTACTCAAGAACAATATAGTAGGGATGCTAGGAAAAGAATTTTGATCCCTAATGCCTGTAGAGCTATGGGGGTTGATTACATGAATACCTTTGAAATGCTTCGTAAGTTAAATGCTAGCCTTGGAGAGTAAGGGCAATGATATGACAATGACAAATTAACACAAACACCATTATTTAGGGAGAGGCGGAAACTTTGCCCCTCCTTTTCTGTTTAGTTTACCATATCAAGTGATACGGTGAACCGTATCATAAGTGATGGCGATCCCCCGGGTCTTGGAGGGTGGAGAAGAGCCGTGTGGCGGGTAAGTCAGATGAACTGAATCACTCTATGCTTGACCTGACGAAAACGGCGGAACAGTTTAAAACGGATGACCAGTTCGAAAGGAGCACCTTTCTGCGGTGCTCCTTTTCTACCAATCTATTTATAATGCGAACTTTAATTTTTCTTCAGTGTTTCTACAAGCTCGTTCAAGCGATCCCAGGTTTGAGTAATGCCTTCCAGCAATCCCATGTCGAGAACCGCTTGGAGAGATTCCTCTGAATCGAATACTGAACGACTGACCAATTTTGTTTCTGCTCCCAAATCAATGAATTCCATTGTCACTTCAGGTGCGGGCATAGCTTCATTAATATTGCCATCTTTATCTGAGAAATAATCAGTGTAGACAATTTTCTCTGGCTCCACAATTTCCTTATAAATTGTCTTGTTCCAAGATTCCATACCATACTCTTCCTGATTTTGATCCACACACTTCATGCAGTAATGCCAAACACCGCCTGGTCGAAAATCGATGTTGCAAACAGGCAGTTCCCATCCATGGGTACCCCACCAACGCTTTAAGTATTCTGGTTCTTACTATGAGTATCTCATTAAAACGTGCTCAAGCGATATTTGTGAAGGATTACAAAGAGTTTTCACGCAATTATGCGATTTCTATTATGCTGATTTTCCCAATTGTCCTCGCATTTCTCCTCCGTGGTGCAGGCCCGTCTCTGCCCGGAGCTCTCGGTTATGTTCTAAATTTTTCGTTTGTGATACTGACGAGTTTTGCACAAGCATGCCTGATTGCGGAAGAAAAGGAGCGTAACACCTTACGATCATTAATGATGACTCCGGCCACAACCATGGATGTTCTAATCGGTAAAAGTGCTTTAGTCTTTGCCATGTCTGCTGTAGTTCTGGGTATTGCCACGTATATAATGGGCTATGTACCAGCTAGTATATGGGCGCTTGTGGCTGCAATTATTCTTTCGATTATTCTATACACAGCTGCCGGCACGATATGCGGTTTATTCTCCAAGACGTTACTTGATGCGTCTTTATCTATAATTCCCGTATCGATCGTATTCACTGGGGCGCCATATGGAGGAATGTTACTGGCGGATGATTATCCGATTTTCAAAGTGCTGGAATATGCACCAAGTATTCAACTTGTGTATTTGCTAAATATAAGCAATACAGACTTTACGACGGGAGATTTATTAAAACCCCTCCTCATTATTTTGGCATGGACGGTTGTATTGACGATCGTATCGGTTGCTTTGTATCAACGGCGGTTAAAGGATGAGTAGGATAGAATCGCGTATTTCTACGGAGGAGGGATCATTTTCCGATGAATTTAGCCGTCAAGTTGATGCGGAAATTCAAAGACCGCGAAACCCGGCATAAGCTGCAAGGCTATCGGGACAAAGCGGAGCTTATCAGGAAACGGAATTTGGAAACTTGGGACGAAAAGCAGTTCCAAGCGGAATCTCTCCGGCTGAAAAAGGAAGCAAAATCGGGTACGCTTTTGGACGAGCTGCTTGTCGATGCCTATGCGCTAGTTTGTGAGGCAGCCAAGAGAACACTCGGGTTACATCCCTACGATGTTCAGATCATGGCGGCCATCGCTCTGCACGAGGGATTTGTGATCGAGCAGCATACCGGCGAAGGAAAAACGCTCTCTGCTGTTATGCCTGCTTATCTGAATGCGCTAACCGGCGAAGGCGTTCATGTTCTGACTTTCAACGATTATTTGGCACATCGAGATGCGGAGTGGATGGGCCCGATCTATCGTTTCCTCGGATTAACGGTAAAATCGGTTCAAGCGGGCATGAGCTTGTCCGAGAAACGGGAAGCGAATGCCGCAGATATAACCTATGTTACGGCCAAAGAGGCGGGATTCGATTATTTGCGCGACACGATTGCGCTGGACGAAGCCGATACCGTGCATCGTCCTTTCCACTACGTCATCGTCGATGAAGCAGATTCACTGCTTCTTGACGAAGCGCGGGTGCCGCTAGTCATCGCCGGCGAGCCGGGCTCTTCCAAGAGCGACGGCATTCGTTTCGCAGAAGTGGCCAGGCAGCTCGAGCAAGGTGAGCACTACGAGTTCGACGAGTTCAAGCGCAATGTTTATTTGAATGAAGCGGGCACTGCGAAAGCGGAATCGCTGCTGGGATGCGGCAATTTGTACGAAAGCCATAATAGTCATTTGTTATCGTCGTTAAATTGCGCGCTGCATGCGGAATCGTTATTGAAAAAAGACGTCGATTACATCGTCCGAGACGGTAAAATCGAGCTGATCGACGAGTATACCGGCCGAGTGGCGGGGAACAGGCATTTGCCGGACGGGCTGCAAGCCGCACTTGCGGCCAAAGAAGGACTGCAGTCTGTAGCCGGCGGGAAAATTCTCGGTACGATCACCCTTCAACACTTCCTTAGCCTATATCCGAAGATTTGCGGAATGACAGCTACCGCGCAAGCTTCCGCAATGGAATTCGAAGATATTTATGCGCTGCAGGTCGTGCAAATTCCGCCGAACCGGCCAAACATACGAATTGACCATCCGCACCGGATTTATACCCATAAAGAAGCCAAGCTTAAGGCGCTTGTACAAGAAGTATCGTCCGTTCATGCGACGGGACGCCCGATTCTCATTGGTACGTCAAGCGTCGGGGAGTCTGACATGCTGGCGGAGGCGCTAGCGGCAGCGGGCGTACCGTGCCATGTTCTGAATGCGAAAAACGATGCAAAAGAAGCCGAGATCATCGCCAAAGCGGGAGAAATCGGCGCCGTGACGGTATCTACGAATATGGCCGGACGCGGCGTCGACATTCGGCTCGGCGGCGGCAACCCCGCTCAGGCGGAAGTTGTCGCCAAGCTGGGCGGGTTGTACGTGATTGGTACGCATGTGCACGAAAGCGTGCGGATCGACAACCAACTGCGCGGGCGTTCTGGCCGCCAAGGAGACCCGGGAGCTTCCGTATTTTTCGTAAGCTTGGAGGACGAGTTGATGCAAAGGTTCGGCATCGATAAAGTGATTCCGCCCGCTTATCGCGATCTCAGACAGGATGAGGCTCTCGAAGAGTCGGTGCTCTACAGTAAAATTGAGTATATTCAGCGCGTTATGATGGGCCAAAACTTCCATATCCGCCAGGAACTGAACCGTTATTCGGATATGGTGGAGGAACAGCGGCGAATTCTATACGTGCAGCGGCTCGAAATTTTGACAGGCGAGACGCCGATGAGCCCTTCGGAGCAGCGGGTACGGCTTTATTATATCGACAAGTTCTGGGCTGACCATCTAGAAGACGTATCTTACATTCGCGAAAGCATCCATTTGACAAGCCTTGTTAACCGCAATCCGATTGACGAATTTCATGCGCAAATCATTCAAGCCTACGAGCAAATTCCGGCTAAAATCAATCGTGAGTCGACGAATATGCTCGCAAAGCTCGGAGGTTCGAATGATCCGGCGCAGTGGGAAAAGTTCGGGCTGAAGATCCCAACTTCCACTTGGACTTATATTATCAACGACCAATACATGGAGTACTTGCAGAATCGCAGTTCATGGACTGCAGGGACGATCATCGCTTATTGGATTCGCAAAATGATGAGGCCGGTATTCGGATGGTCCAAATTTTGATCGGGACGAATACGAGCGAGCGCTTCGGTAAACTCCACATTGCAGAGCTTGCGGACTGGACGCTTCGATTATGGCAGCATTTATGAATGCGCCCCCCGACCTGCTGCAAGCCGACAAGCCGGGCAAATAATTGTTGCTACCGGCTTGCCGCATAATTGCGAACAACTTGAATATATTTGTCCAACACCGCGGCGTCCGCTGCTTTTCCAAGCAGATATGGTTTGTTTGCGAGGATATCGTTCTTGGCGTGCTGCAATACAGCGATCGCTTGCTCTACATTACCCTTGCGGCAATAACGAAGCGCTTCGATTTTGGTCGTGAGAAGGTTCAGCATGGCAGGATGACGAACTGTTATTTTCTCCGGCACAGTCCCGATATCTCCACCTGTCGCCAGCTTGGCAAACGAGTAGGATAGAAGAAGCTCCTCTTTCATAGCACCCGTTAAACGGTCTTGCTCGATCCATGGCCGCAGCAGTTGAACGGTTCTGTGAAACCTTTCATTCATCGTCTGCCATGCAGCGACGAAATAGAGCAAATTCATGATCATGTCGAGTTCATAACGATCATTGCACTGAAGCCATGCTTCATTCTGCAACTCCTCCTCCAGCTCGATGACATTCCCCTGCGGAAGGCCATGAAGCTCCTCCTTATCCGACGCAAACGCATACTCGTATGAGAGCTTAAACAAAGCATAAAACAGTCTGCCGGAACGGCCATTTCGCCGCAGCAATCGAATGCCAAGCCCATCGCTATAAGCTCCGCCCTCCGCCTTCAAGGGAACAATCGCCACAAGGCCAAAAGCAAAATGAAACAACACAAGCAATAGCCACAGCATACTGCCAGTGATTGCATATAATATGCAACCAACCAGCACGATCACCAGATTAGCCAGGCTTCCGCCTGCCAAATACCAGACGAGCCTATGGCGATCCGTTTCATAATCACTAAACTTTACCTGCATAGCGCACTGTCCCCAGTTGCTTGAATTCGTATTCGAAGCTATGGTCAGCTTGCCCTTTTCCTTAGTGAGATGCACCGGACCGATAATCAAAAAGCGAAACGAATATCCGAGCCATCGACCGACAACAAAATGCCCCAGCTCATGGATCAATAGAGCCGAATAAAGCATAAGAAATAACGTCAACAGAATTAATATGTACTTTCCCCATCCGCCAAGAAGCGTGAGGGCTCCCAAAAATAGAATGCCTATCACCGCAATCATTATTCCATTCCGCTTCATGCGAGCAGCCTCTCTCCCTTGCGAATACTTCCCTTTTCTATACGGATAGATGACTAGGTTGGTGCCGCTTTTACCAAATCATCAATATGGGATAACCATGTTTGCCCTGATTTGTTCGGATATGATCTGATATTATTCCTGGTGGTATGTCTAATAGAGAGTTGAGATATATGATATCGAATTTGTTTCATGCAAAGCGCTCGTGATGTACAGTACAAAGTATCTGTCTGTACAGGGGCATTGCTTCTAGCAGCCGCAGGATTCTTAAATGATAGAAATGGCGACAACGAACCCGTCTGCAATACGAAACTCCGGAAAATGTAAGAAAGGAAGAGGCTTATGATTACCATTTATGATTGGTTTGGCTACGAATTGCCGATCAAAGAACGTTATCAGTTAATAAAAGAGGCCGGATTTGATGGCGTTTTATTATGGTGGAGTGAAGACTTTAATCGGAACGATTACCGCAGCGGGCCGCAGATTGCGCGAGAAGCGGGGCTTTTTATAGAAAATATCCACACGCCTATCAAAAACCAAAACAGCCTCTGGCTGGACAACCTGGAAGGCGAGGATCTGCATGGATTGACTCCTACAACAGCACGCAATGCCGGAAGTCAGTTGAAAGCCTATCCTCGCATCTCCTTTCAAATTATTTTAAAAGGAGTTGTCGGGATGAATTATCGGATTGAGAAACGGGATGCTTTTCAAGTTTATGGGTTGGAGGATATATACAATTACGATGATATTGCGAACCAACAAGGAATATCTATCCCGGAGGTTTGGCAAAACATAGGCAAGAATGGCGAGTTTGACAGATTACGCAAATCGGTAACCGGGGATTGGTGGCACGAAGGAAATTTCAGCAAGGAACTTGGAGCCGTTTTTGCATACGATTCCTACAAGTTCACAAGCAATACCACTTTCCCTTATCTTATCGGGTGTTACAAATCGGAGAATAGCAAGGTCAATGGATATACAGTTGTTGATGTTCCGGCATCGACTTGGGCGGTATTTTCAACGTTAAATGATGGGAATGGGAGCGGCAACTATGATCTGCGATCCTTAAAGAATCGAATATTTTCGGAATGGCTGCCCACATCAAATTTTAATGTTCTGGATGGCGGTAATTTCGAGATGTATTGTACAGACAAAGACGGTTATGAATATTGTGAGTTATGGTATCGAATTGAGGAAAAGCAAATAGGATAAATACTGCTCGCTCCGCTAATGTTCCTGGATGAAACGGGTATGGCAATGAAGCGTAAAGAGCTTATTGCAGGTTAGGGTCAATTGGGGTCGGATGGTGGTTTGTGCTTACTTCCTGGAAAAGGATGCTTTGTTCCATAGTTGTCTCGGGCTTCAAGCCAAGTATTCGTTCTAATTCTCCGACAGTTACTGGTTTGGCGTGCCTCATTAATTCGTAACCAACTTGACCATTGGGTTCAATTGTAGCGGTTTTGACATCACTAATATTAGCAATGCCATTTTGTCTTAAACGTATTTCAAGCTGATCGACAGTCATACGAATGCTCCGAAGGTTCTTCTGCACGATTTGTCCGTTCTCAATGATCACCTTGGATCTCCCACTCATGAGTTTTTCGAACCAATCAAATTTCAGCTGTAAAAATTCAATGATTATTAGTGTAATAATGAAAACCGCTGCCGAGCCGATTGCTGTCCATAGTTGATTTATTGGCAAGCGGTTGAACAATGGTCGTACCAATAGAAATCATGATAACGGTCGTAGCTACGCTCATTTGGGAGATCGATTTTCTTCCTGCTATACGTAAAAGTACCATTCCCGCGATGACTAGGATTGCGGACTTCCAAATCCAAGCTAAATCCATAAGTGTGCACTCCTCTGAGATAAGATTCATGATTTAGAATGGATGGATCTTCCTTAATTTATTCGTAAGGGAAATCTTCTCGGGGAAGACAAAGTTAGATTTTGAACCTAGTAGAAGAAGAAGGGATTTCCAGTTTGTTAAATAATCAACTATAATAGGGGGGGACATACATTCGGTCTAGGAGGGGATTGTCATGAATAAAAAAGTATCCAACGACACGATTAAATTAACACCAGCACTACCCAAAAAGTACGAAAAAAATGGAATTTCACTTTCCTTCTCTGAAAATTGGCATAGCAGAATATGATGAAGGACCAACAGGATGCACTGTATTTTACTTCCACATGAGACGGGGACGCAGTGCTTAGCTGTGTAGATGCAAACTTGAACTAAATAGACGGTCTGATGTCAATTTAAAGCCCTCCTTAGTTTTTCTATACACTCAATTACGTGTTTAATGTTTGTTTCATCATTCATCGCATTTCTTGAATGTAGAAGTGCTGGTCTTAATGATTCAACGGAGTTTCCAAATGGTTTCATCCACTCATATCTCGGAACCATCCAAAGATGAAAATGATGAGTAGTATCCTCATTGTAAAAATAGTAAACATAGTCGATCCCCAGTTCTTTCCTTTGGGCATTACGTATTTCTCTAACTAATTTCATATACCTGTTCGATTCATCCTCAGTTAGTTCATCCATACAATAAAAGTGTCTTTTAGAAGCAAGGATAACTAGTCCGGGGATAGGATAAGCGACATCCTGGTGAGCATGGAAGAATTCATCTTCGTAAATTACGCCTCCAGTTGGTTCAATTAAACCGGCAGTTAGAGCGCAGCTTAGGCATTCAACTTCTACCGTCGTCCCATTGGCAAGTTGGATTCTCCTCATTCATAAACCCCCTTGAAAATATTAATGCCAGAGCATAGAGCCATACTTGATTCATTTCTAATTGTTCTCTTGAAATCATGCTCGCTCTGTCCTTCCTAAACGAACCCGTATTTTTTATCTTCTCCTAGCCATTATGGAGCCGACGAACAAGCAGAAGCAAGTCCTGCCCCTGATCAAGGGGTACCGTATTGCAGTACCTCCGCGCAAGCAAAGTGACCATATCCTGCTTCGTATTGTTAATCTCATTCTACATAACCTCCTGAAAAAGAAAATGCCCCTCGAAGGTCTTGGCCCTTAATCACGAATAGGATAGATGTACTCAAATTGCTCGAACCTTTTTAAGCTGACCGGCAGTATACAGTAATGGGAAAATGTAGTAATCTGGTTTTATTAATTTAAATTGGGGAGGACGATGAAGTGGCTCCAAAACATATAGTTTCAGCGGCAACGATTGTAGTTAATGAGCGAAACGAAATATTATTGATAAAAGGACCTAGACGAGGATGGGAAATGCCGGGAGGGCAGGTTGAAGAAGGTGAATCTTTGAAAGATGCTGCGATAAGGGAAACAAAGGAAGAGAGCGGTATAGATATAGAAGTGACCAAGTTTTGCGGTATTTTTCAAAATGTAAGCGCTAGTATTTGTAACACTTTATTTTTAGGCAGACCCGTCGGAGGAGAATTAACAACTACCCCAGAGTCTTTAGAAGTAGGATTTTTTCCAATCGAAACAGCATTAGAGATGGTAACATGGGGAAATTTCAAGCAAAGAATCGAGTTTTGCTTGAATGAAGAACTTCATCCTTTTTACGTTGAATTTTCCATTCCGCTTAAGGATTGCTAGGGCGGCAACACCTTCTCAGGATATTATTGGTTTAGGATTGATCGAACTCATTCAGAAGGGCTATTTACAGGCACCCCATTTTGGGAATGAATCGGCTACAGAATATCTTGATAATTACCTTATATAAGTATACAAAGGGGCGGAAATATGAGAAAGATAGTAATTGGTATTCTAATAGTCTTTTTATACTGTTTTCCTTTTGTTTATTTTTCAATGTACCAAGATTTTGCCAACCATTCTATGCTCGGCTATTTAGTTATGATTGTAGCGACTTCGCTTCTCGCTTTCGTTGGCACACTTTTTAGTAATCCGATCTTTCTTGTTATTGGTAATATACTGTCACTAATCATTTCATATTATTTCTTAGGAGAGATGTCAGGGAACGAACGATGGGGCGGCTATTTTAAGCCACTATCTCCAAATCAATTGTTAATTTTGGTTAGTTTTTTGAATTTAATTCCGCAGCTCATCGCTATGAAATTATCTAATAGCTACAGAAATAAAATCAAAGTCGCTTCGTAACCGTGGCCGGGAGGCCGCACTGAATCCGCAAGGGAAGAAAGACGGAACGAAAAACAGCTATTTAAAAAAGGAGGATGTAAAATATGCAGAGCAAAAAAACGAATGATGCGGATGTGATCGGTTACTGCTGCATGAGATTTCCAGTCACGGATTTGAAAAGGTCGGTAGATTTTTATTGTAATGTGTTAGGCTTTGAATTGATTTCGGCTGATTATCAGTTTGGAGAGGCACATCTTGCGTTGAAAAATGGGAACGGTCCGGGTATTTTTTTGATGGAAACCAAGCCGGAAGATGTTACCCAATTGAAGTTTGTATTTCCTCGTTCATTCTTTGTCACAAGCAGCACGGGGCACGTGACGATGGTTGAGTTATTAACGAATGATTTGCTTGCGCTGCATGAACGGATTAAACAAGCGGGAACCGATATAGATAAAGAACCCGTATTTACTAATGATTTCGGTTATTTCACCTTTTATGATCCGGACGGGCACTATATTCGGGCGGTCGAAGAAAGAGGCGTATATTAATGTTAAAATGTTTCACGCATATTCGCCGGGGATTTTCAAAGGAAATCGCCGGTTTTTGTCGAATGTAGTATGATGTTAGACCGTCATCAGGCAATCGCTCATGAAGGGGGCTAAGATGAACGAAGCCGCACTTGATCTTGAAATATTTGAGAAGTTAAAACCGGAGTTAACATCGTTCTGCTATAGGATGCTGGGATCTATCGTAGACGCGGACGATGCCGTTCAGGAAACCTACATTCGCGTTTGGCAGAGCTGGAACTCATTCAGGCAACAATCTTCGCGCAGAACGTGGATCTACCGCATCGCGTCAAACGTATGTATAGACAAGCTGAGGCAAGCTAAACGCCGCGCCCTTCCTGTTGACATATTTGACCCGGCTGTTTCCATCATCGAACCTCGCGAGACGTTGCCCGAATCGTCATGGATTTGGCCTGCTCCGGATTTTGCAGATGACCCGGAACATATTGTCGTGCGGAAAGATACGCTTCAACTTTGCTTTATTGCCCTTTTACAAACGTTACCTCCCCGTCAACGTGCAGTGCTTATTTTGAAGGATGTGTTCGAGTGGTCCTCCAAGCAGATTGCGGAGACGCTAGGTATGACGCATGCAGCCGTGAACAGCGCCTTGCAAAGAGCGAGAGAGACGATGGGCCGGGCCGAGCTTCGCTCCGAAGAGCTCTGCATGATGGATGCTGTACCGGATCATGAGCTGCTCTCACGTTATGTGGATGCTTTTGAGCAATTTGATATCTCTGCATTAGTGGCGTTGTTTCATGAAGAGGGATGCCTATCCATGCCGCCTTTCGAGATGTGGGTCCGCGGCAAGGACAATTTGTTCAAGTTTTTTACGCTAACTCGTTGGCATTGCGAAGGTTCCCGATTTTTGCCGGTTACGGTGAATGGCGGTTATCCCGCATTTGCGCAATATATGCCAAGTGACAATAAATCCATCTTAGTGCCTTGGGGCATTCACGTCGTTGAAATAAAAGACGGTAAAATTTTGCACATCCAAAATTTCATTAACACAAAATTATTTACCCGATTTGGGCTTCCCGAACAAATCCACCGATGAATTTCGTAAATTCATTTCGTCTAACCATATGAGAGACAAAATTATGATTATTATGAAAGAGGTGTCCTTATAAAATGGGAACGAACAATCCAACAAGAGTAACCGTACAGGCAGTCATTCAAGCGCCGGTGGAAAAAGTATGGAAGTATTGGACGGAGCCGGAACACATCACGAAATGGAATCAAGCATCGGATGATTGGCACTCGCCAAGAGCGGAGAATGATTTGCGGGTCGGCGGCAAGTTTGTTACAAGGATGGAAGCGAAAGATGGCAGCATGGGTTTTGATTTTGGCGGAATTTACGATGTTGTGAAATTGCATGAGGAAATTTCATACACAATGGGGGACGGGAGAAAGGTTGATATCACCTTCATTGCTCAAGGAAACGAAACGAAGGTCGTCGAAACGTTCGACGCGGAAGGCACTCACCCCGTTGAATATCAACAAGCAGGTTGGCAAGCGATTATGGACAATTTCAAAAACTATACGGAAACTCACTAATATCCTCTGGCGTCCAATCGGACGCCATTTTTTGTTTTTGGCGTGGCACAGTGAGGGAGGTCAACGGATGCAAATTGAACATCTCCGTGATAATGAAGGGAGGAGCTCTGCATGATTACGCTCAGAAAAATCACACTGGAAAAAGATTGGTGGCATATACATTTATTATAATGATATAATATAGTCAGAATAATGTCATCGGAAAGGGTTGAACAGCGTGCATATTAAACCGTCAACGACAATTAGACAGGATTACAACGGATTTTCGAAATATTGCCATGAACTTGATGAACCAGTGATTCTAACGCGCAACGGTGAAGCGGATCTGGTAGTGATGAGTCACGAGGCTTACCGGCGAATGGAGGCTCGCATTAAACTGCAGTCCAAGCTTTTGGTTGCAGAAAAGCAGATCGCGGAAGGAACCCCGCTGCTTGATCATGAACAAGTGGTAGCAAGAATGCGGAGGAAAATTGATGCCGTCAAAGGGTAAAATCAAATATGCCCCCGCGGCCGTGGATGATATGGATGAAATTTTTTCATACATCACGCAAGATAATGTTGTAGCCGCAGAAAACATGCTGGACCGAATAAATACGGCCGTTTCCAAACTGGCTGATTTTCCGAATATGGGTTCTGTTCTCTCGGACGATGACTTTTCACTGATCCAACGCGGATACCGTTTTATCGTAGTTGACCCTCATTTGATTTTCTATCGGCTTATCGATAATTGGGTTATTATCCACCGTATTTTGCATGGACGCAGGGATTATCTTCGTGAGTTATTTGATGTGTTGGAGTAAAGTTGTAGGCGGGAGATACCCTGAGAATCTGATTGCAACGGGAGAAGAATGAGAATCGGGAGGCTGCGCCGATTGAGAGGCGATTTTTTGAATATAAGACATATTGAACCAGATGACTGTAATGCAATTTTTGAGGTAGCATCAGATTGGTGGGGAAGCAATTATTCAAGTGATATGATTTCAAAGTGGTATATCCATCATTTTCGGGATACTTGCCTCTTAGCTGAAGAAAACGGGAAGATGGCAGGATTTCTTATTGGATTCTTATCGCAATCGGAGCCAAATGAGTCTTATATTAGAATCGTAATGGTTGACCCGGCAATACGAGGAAAAGGTGTTGGACGAGCACTTTATGAGGAGTTTTTCAAACGTGTAGGAATGCTGGGAAGAAGTGTGGTTCGATGTGTAACAGCTCCAGGAAAGAAGGATTCTATCGCATTTCATACACGAATGGGATTTATCATCGAACCTCAGGAACAAGAATATGAAGGTGTTCCTGTATTTATTAATTATGATGGTCGTGGTGGAAACAGGGTGGTTTTTAAGAAGGTGCTTCAGAAAATGGAAGATCGTTAATGGATATGGTTGAACAAAGCTATTTCAAGAATGGGCCATTCTCTATCGAGGGTAGATAAATAGCAGGGCTGAAAATGCTCATAAACAAAGGGTTTCCAGACATTGAGTTTTTCTCTCGGCTGTTAGGCCGGAGGTGCTAATGTCGGGAAATCCTTAATTTTATTGTTTGCTTGTAACATATCAACATATCACCTGCCCTGAAGGTTCAAAAATTTTAGCATCCTATCTGCTTGGTTGACAATTAGGTGGCCCGTATCAGGCAGCAGCTCGATCTTAGCTTGTTGTGCAAATTGTTTAAGTCGATTAATACTCTTGCCGGCAGGTATTAATTGATCAGAATCGCCAAAAAGCATTAAAATCGGCATAGTTAATTGATGAAGTGACTGATCACTAAATAGTGGCATTTTTGCCGTTCGTGGTTTGAAATGTTTGAAGGTAAGTGATGCGAATGCAAGATCTTCTCCCAATCCGGATATCGATGATGAAGAAATATTACCACCCACTAATTTGAGTGTTTGTAGCTGACCCCATTTTCCAAGTAGTGAGAAAAAAACTGCTTTCCATAGGAAACTGGTTTTTTCATGTGCAAGCCCTCCGGGACAAAGCAAAACCAATTTATCAACCTTATCCGGATAGGTGGTGGCGAAACTCAATGCCATCCAGCCGCCTAATGACATAGCTACAATTGAACAGGTGCTTAATCCAAGTGCATTTATTGTTTCATTCAGCCATAGAGCATAGGCACCACTTTCGTAGCTTGGTCGGCGTGCCGCTGATAATCCTGCTTCTCCAATTCGCCTATCTTTCTATTTCAGAAGCCATTTTTCAGCTTCTTCTTTACTTTCATACAATCTAAAATGATTGCCTTTGTTCGTTTCCATGGCCATTTCTTTAAATCTGCCTTTTTGAATGGTCTCCCGAGGAATAATAGCAGCAGCTTTTATCCCATAGTTTATGAATTTCTGAATAATATTGCCGGCTGATTTGGTTTTAAGTTTGAAGAAGTCTTCCGATAAGGCTGTATAGTGTATCATAAGCGCATTTATCCCATGTTCCCAGCATAAAGCTATGAGATCAAGTGCATCATTCTCTGTACCTAAAGGTTCAGCAGCAGAAATCAGTTCAATATATTTTTTATTCTCTATTTCTCTAATTTGATAGTTCATTTTGTCTTTTTCTTCCATACCTTCATTTTCAAACAACTTCTTACGGGTTTCACGGACCCAATTAAGTTCATTATTATAGGTTGAAATAATGTTTTCTGAAATCATCTCCCATATTAAGCTTTCCCTAGTGCTTCTATTAGGTGAATGAAGAGCACGTCTGTATTTTTCCTTCTGCATAGCCAATTGCAGTTTGATTTCATTTTCATATTTTGAGAGTACGTCACTTAATTCTTGATTACTTAACATGTCTGACCATGCAAGCTGCACCAAAAATGTTTTTTTGATCTCAGGAGCTTCTGGTGATGACACAAGCCAATTTTTTAGTTCCTTAAGTCCTTCTTCTGTTATGGTATATATTTTCTTAGAAGGAGAGTTATCCTGATGGACCACTTCACTGGTAACCAAATCTTCATTTTCCAAGTTCAGAAGGGCCTTGTAAATTTGATTATTATTTCCGGACCAATACATGAAGGAGGAATCCTCAAAAATCTTTTTTAGCTCATACCCTGTTGAGGACTTCCAACTCAGAATGCCTAATATTGCCATTTGGATTGACATAATTACACCCCGTTGTTATTAACATAGGTTAAAAGTAACATATGGTATTGTGATTGTCAATCTAATTCACTTTAATTGATAAAGGGACTATTGTAGTTATGCGAAATACAATGATTTTGTAGTTAATACTTTGGCCCCTAACCCAATATATTCTGATGTCCCTATTTCCACTATATGTAAAAGGGCAAATTGCACTTGACATCACCACAATGGGTGGTATACATTGTTTCTAATATTTAAAACGTTGAAAAGGAATAGTACGGTTATCTAAGCGAACAGAGAGCTGTTGGTCGGTGTGAAACAGCCGTGGAGAAAACCGGAACTCGCCTTGGAGTTGCCCGCTGAACCCGTGAAGTAGGCGGAGCCGGAGCCTGACCGTTATCATCAGGAGGATACAAGGTTTGTCCGTGTTTGTTGTAACCCTGTATCCGTAGAGTGCATGCCGATTACGGCATGAATTCGGAGTGGTACCGCGTAAGATGTCAAAGTCTTTCGTCTCTGTTATTGGAGATGGAAGGCTTTTTTTGCGCGTCCGATCTTATTGCAGATAAGCACAGGAAATCGATGAAAGGAAGGATATCCATGAAAAATGTTGAAAAATACGCCAGAGGATATTTTATGCCGCCGGTAACAAGCTTGAAATGGACCCAGAAGGAATATATTACAGAAGCGCCGATTTGGTGCAGCGTCGATCTTCGTGACGGAAATCAGGCATTAATCGTTCCGATGAATTTAGAGGAAAAGCTGGAATACTTCAAATTGCTTGTAGATATCGGATTCAAGGAGATCGAGGTTGGATTTCCCGCAGCTTCGGAAACGGAGTTCGCCTTTCTGCGCACATTGATCGAGCAGGATTTGATCCCGGACGATGTAACGATCCAAGTGCTTACCCAATCGAGAGAGCATATTATCCGCAAAACCTTCGAATCGCTCAAAGGCGCGAAAAAAGCCGTAGTCCATTTGTACAACTCGACCTCCGTGGCGCAGCGGGAGCAGGTATTCCGCAAGTCCAAGGAAGAGATTATCGACATCGCCGTGAGCGGCGCCAAGCTGTTGAAGGAATGCGCTCAGGAGACGGAAGGGAACTTTCAGTTCCAGTATTCGCCGGAGAGCTTTACCGGTACGGAGATCGATTTTGCACTGGAGATCTGCAATAGCGTACTCGACGTATGGCAGCCGACGGCGGAGAACCCGGTCATCATCAATCTTCCTGCAACGGTGTCCATGTCGATGCCTCACGTCTACGCCAGCCAGATCGAGTATATGAGCGAGCATCTGAATTACCGGGAGCACGTGATTTTGTCGGTCCATCCGCATAACGACAGAGGAACGGGCGTAGCGGATGCGGAGCTGGCAATGCTGGCCGGCGCCCAGCGCGTTGAAGGCACATTGTTCGGAAACGGGGAACGAACGGGGAACGTCGATATTGTGACGCTGGCGCTAAACATGTACTCCCACGGGGTCGATCCGAAGCTGAATTTTGAGAACATTCCTGAGATCATCTCCGTGTATGAACGAATGACCAAAATGAAAGTAGGCGAAAGACATCCTTATGGAGGCGAGCTGGTATTCACCGCTTTCTCCGGTTCACATCAGGATGCCATTGCCAAAGGAATGAAATGGCGTGAGGAGAAGGAGCCTCGGCATTGGTCGGTCCCTTATCTGCTGATTGATCCCAAGGACATCGGCAGGGAGTATGAAGGCGATATTATCCGCATTAACAGCCAGTCCGGTAAAGGCGGAATCGGGTACGTGCTGCAGCTGAAGTACGGACTGGATCTACCGGCGAAGATGCGCGAAAACTTCGGATACTTCGTGAAAAACGTATCGGATCAGCAGCAGAAGGAGCTGATGCCCGAAGAAATATACGATATTTTCGTGAAGGAATATGTGAATATAAAAACGCCTGTCGAGTTTGTCAAATACCGCTTTACAGATAATGATGATTTTCACACCGTTGTCACGATACGGACCGGCACGGAAGTCAAGGAAATTGAAGGCACCGGAAACGGAAGACTCGATGCGATCAGCCATGCGCTGCAAACCGAACTCGGATTGAATTACAGCGATTTGATCTATACAGAACACGCTCTGGAGGCAGGGTCTAAATCACAAGCAGTCTCTTATATCGGCATCACGGCTTCAGACGGAAGCGTATATTGGGGTTGCGGCATTGACGTTGACATTATGACCTCATCTGTCAAAGCTCTGTTCAGTGCAGTGAATCGATTTAGCCGTAATACCACTAACTGATTGCTCTCTAACGGTTAGGAGCGCTTCGTAAGGATAGATCAAGGTACCCCAAAGGGCTGTTTTTCTGTGAAACATAGGGCCAATAAACTAAGGAGTCGCCGCAGGCGGCTCCTTTCACATTCCTTGCCGATAGACCTGTTAAGCTGAACCGTACTCTAATACAAGGGCAAGCTATTGAGTGTAAAAAGCCAGTAAACGTAACGTTTCTAATAAGTAAAGACAATCCTCATCTGACGCCAGACGAGGATTGTTCAATGTTCACCTGCTATAGATTATTTAACTTTAATAAATTCCTCATGTTTGAAAATCATCGGGGTTGCTGTACGTCCATTCGCTGTAGTACCCGACAGGGCAATTACAACGCCGTTCGCATTTTTACTCGTATCCCCTTCCATCACCACACGGAGCATGTTGTTACCACGGAAGGTATTGGGTCCCGAGGGTACTCTTAGAAATGCACAGTTTCCTGCAGGTATTGTAACTCTTCGCCGGAATATTCTAATTTCTGGAGGAGTAGCCGGGAATAATGCTCTCTCTACAAACATGAACGGATATAATGACAGTGGATCTACGGTTCGAAATATTTTTAAGCCCGATTTGTAATACCCTTACCGCTCCCCTACGGGTACCGTCAACAGATGATGGCACGATAAAAGGTCCTGATGTAAGCTTTACGCTCTTTCTCCTTAACCGCATGATCTATCATTCCTTTCTTGGTTGTTCTTAACTAATTTATGTAGGAACGGTGAGGCCCGTAATGGTTGGCCGCACAATAGAAGATTAATAGGCATGGTTGTTGAGAAGGCGGTCTTTCTACTAGATTAAGATGCAATTCATAAGTATGTGTACCGTATATTTTTACCCTAAGGCAAATCTATTAAGTCATGGGCCCCATAAGTTTGAAACCGCCGGGTATATTGCATTAGAAACTAAATCTACTATTCAAGTGGATAGTCGTTTGCGGGAACGTGCTAATTGGGGCGACCTTCCAGGCCAAACCTTTGATGAGTTTGTTGCCATGTGGGAGCGGTGCACGTCTGAACCCGAATATATACCGCCTGTAGGCGATTCAGCAAAGCAAGCCGGGGAACGTTTATCTTCATTTTTAACAGAATTAGCACAGAAACATCCGTTCCAAAGTCATATTGTAATGGTTACGCATGGAGGATTAATAACGGACTTTCTTGTAAATACATTCCCCGGGGATCAACTTGATCTATGGCATCCCAATTTCATTGCCGTACAAAGCCAGTTAATTCCCGAGTGTTCTATAACCACGCTAATTTATGAAAACGGGCAATATCAAATTGCAGATTTGGCATCTGTTGAGCATTTAGAATCCATCCTTTAACCATACCAATATGTAAAGTTGGTTTAAGATATTTATTGCCTATATTCCACCTGTTTTCGTTGCTATGATCTTCATATATCAGATGCGCAGCTGATCAATTGGAAAATGGAAAAGGGGATCAAAAGATGGGTAAGGACCACATCATTCAATCGATGCTTTCTGCAAAGGTAAGTATGACGCCGAATGGGTTTGTTGCAGACCAATTAAGCCCGAAGCAGTTTGCGGATTGCCACGAGTTGTTTTTTGACAAGATTTTCGAAATTAGTTCATCGGATATATCGGGAGTAGAAGGCTATGGTGAGTTTAATGAGGATTGTCAAACAAATTATAGGACCTGCAGGGAATTTCTGATCGATACCTTTGCGGAGGATAAAGAGGGGTATTGGTACAACTGGAGGGAAATGTTTGAAACGACGGTTTTGGAACGTGAATTTTTCGAAAAATACTTTAAGGAAATGGAGGACAGAATTCATTATTGCGAAGGCAAGCGTTATTTGGTTAATAATAATACATTTTTCGTCAATATGATTACGGATGGGAAGACAACGGTTGGTTTCCCTGACTGGAGCAGATCCGGTATTTGCGATCTCCTGTTGGATTTTTCCATTATGGACCTGAATAAGCCTTACTTAAAAATACCGGAATTGTTGGTGGAGTATTGCAAGCAAAGGGACATCGTCATACCGGATTTTCAAGAAAGATACTTATGTATGGCTTATTATAAAGGAATCGATGTCTTGCGTTGGCATGCATCGATTGATGATACGGAATCCTGCATGTCTATAATGAAATCTGTCAGTGAACTGAAGGATCGACTATACGCCCTATAGATGGTGATGGTATGAAATATGAAAATGCCGGCGATGTGTTGCCGGAGGAATTATTGAAAGAAATTCAGAAATATGCGGCAGGAAAACTGCTCTATATCCCTTCCGGGGAGGAAAAAAGGGCATGGGGCGAAATGTCCGGATACCGGGATCAATTGCAGAGGCGCAACCTGATGATTCGCAATAAGTATGCCAACGGGATTACGGTTTCGGAGCTTGCGGACGAATACATTCCGTGACGGGGCAAGTATACGGTTGGTTTGGCGATGTGACGGATACGAGATGGCATACGCTGGAGTTCCAGGCCGTCATTCAAACGGGACAAGGTGGCCAGACGATCCAAAATACTGCACTCGTGAATGCTGACAACATAGATCAGCCAGGCGAACCGACGGAGATCATGTTGGTGTGGCAAGTGCTTTTTGATTGGAATGGATCACTTAACGCCTGGATGCATGCTGCCGGACTTGAACAGATAGACTGGATGAAATCGGCCTGGTGCCCGCTCCCTCCAAATCGGCCGTCTCATAGTAGTCTCGCGGGATGCTTTGCAGCCCTGCAAGGAATAAGATAATGTTGTAGCCGATATGTTTCCATAGGTAGAATACGGAGATCACACCTCTCGACGGAGGCTACAGGCACTATCCTGGATTCCATTAAGAAAATCATCTATTCGAAGAAAAATGACAGACATTTAATCTATTCTCCGACTATAGAATCAGCTGTACAATATGCGAATGCCGGAATGCTCGAGGAATGGATTCAGTGCTATCTGCTGCTCACCCGAAAAGTGGCTCCCATTCTGCATGATGTTATGAAGGAGGACCAGCTATATTTTGGAGTCGTTAAGTTTCCACTGCGTCTTATCGAGCGTGATGGATAAGTTATGATGATGAGCTCGAAAAACTAAAGCCGTTGTTACGCAATGCTTACCAGTGCATATACAATTATCAGCTTGTTCGTTCTCCTATACGATTCGTACGAAAGCTATAATCAACGACGGCGCTCTGGAGAATCTGACTTCATACTGAATCAGAAGCGGCTGGAGGGCGGCTGCATCGTCATCATTTTCATCTGCAAGGTTTTCCCCACTCCCTATGACAAAGTTGCGGTGAAATCTGGATGGGTACCCGTATGAATGCCATTATAATAATTTAGTTTTGTCATCATGGGTGGTAAATCTTCATTTTTCTCGACAAATACAATATCCCAATTTGCTAAAGCATCGTTGCCCCAAGGAATGGACAATGGATTTTTTTGATGCGATCCCCTCCCGTCCTTACGAAAATGTCATTGTCCGCGTTTAATGCCCAGTACTAGTGGTTCCAATGTTATGGAATAACACTTGTTTATTTGACGCCGACGATGGTCTTCGTCGTCCTGATGTCGATTATGAATACGTTCAAAATATTCCGTGAAACGTACCTGATCGCAGGAGATTATCCGCATGACAGCATCTATACGCTTCAGCATTTTATGAACAATATGTTCCTCGCGATGGATGTACAGAAGCTGTCTGCGGCTGCGACGCTTATGGCGATAGGTATCTATATCATCGTGACTATGCTTCTTCGGTTAGAGAAGCGGTATACACAATTTATGGAATGATACGGGAGGAAGAATGAAAAACAGGGGGTTCGTTCGGAACCTACCGGTCACGCTGGTGATGGCGTGTATCGGGCTCATGATGCTTTTTCCTATTGTGATTACTTTCACAAACTCGCTCATGACGGAGCATGAAATTCGCGGTAATTACGAACTGGTTGGTAAGATGCCGGTCACTACGCAAGGGGAGCCTGCACAATTCGTGAATCTGAAGCTCATCCCGGATTGGCTGTCCTTCGAGCAGTACGGGAACGTGCTGCTGGATACGCCGACGTATTTGTTCATGTTATGGAATTCCGTCGCGATGGTCGTGGCGATCATTGCGGGACAGACGGTTGTAAGTGCGCTGGCAGCGTACGCTTTTGCCAAGCTCCGGTTCAAGGGGAGAGAAGGCTGGTTTCGGGTTTACTTGGTGACGATGTTAATGCCTTTCCCCAGGTGACCTTGGTTCCGAATTATATTATTGCCGACAAGCTGGGATTGCTGAACATGGCTAGCGCGATTATTCTGCCGGGGATATTCGCGGCATTCGGTGTGTTCATGCTGAGACAATTTATGCTGTCGATTCCCTATGCGCTGGTTGAAGCGGCACAGCTCGATGGCGCCGGTCATTACCGCATTTTCTATCGGATTATGCTGCCTTTGATGAAGCCGGGGATTGCTGCGCTGATCGTCTTGCTCTTCGTTGATTATTGGAATATGGTCGAGCAGCCCTTAATTTTCTTGGAGGATGCGTTTAAGCAGCCATTATCGCTTATTTATCCAGAATTCATAAGGAAGCCCAAGGCATCGGCTTTGCCGCATCGCTAATCTATATGACGCCGATGGTTCTCCTGTTTTTATATGCGGAGTCTTATTTTATCGAAGGGATTCAGATGTCGGGGATCAAAGGGTAGCTCAGGAGAGGAGGGATAGGATGGCTGCAGGGTTTACAGAAGCGGTCGAAGCAAGAAAGAAACGAAAACTAGTGTGGCTCTCCGGTCTGTTCTTCAGCGTGCTCCTTTTCCTTACCCTCGCGAGCAATACATTGTTGACGTTAAATCTGCCGAAGGTGCGAACGGAACTAGCGAGGGAAGGAGCGTTAGTAACCACGTGGCGTGGCACGGCCAGGCTGATGCCTCGGCAGCATGTCGATTTATCGAACCGGGCGGAATGGTCCATTAAGGAGGTTCATGTGAAAGAGGGGGATCACGTGGCGAAGGGGCAGACGTTAATCACCTATGAGAATCCTGCTGCTGAGCGGGAAATCCTGGATATACAGGCAGGCCTTGCACAACAGCAGCTAACGTTAGTTGACTTGCAAGATGATTATATTGAAGCCGTACAAAATAACGACGAGATACAGGCACGCCGCTCGAAGCGGGAATTAGAAAGTGCGCGATTAGCCATTGGTGTTCAGGAGCGGAAATTGAGCGCGATGCAATCGGAGGCGCTTGATCGCAAACGCATCATCGCGCCTTTCGACGGTATCGTGACACAGATACGTGCGACGCCGGAGCTGCCGTCGGGGAGAGGCGGGCCGGATATCAGCGTAGCGAGTAGCCAGCAAGGCTATCAATTCGAGATTGTCATCCCGGATGCCATGGGTCGGAAATTGCGTACCGAAGAGAAGATGAACGTTCAGATCGAGCATGAGGGGGTAAGTGTCCCAGTTGAAGGAATCATTACCGATATTCGTCCGATGACAGGCATTGATGGAGGGACTCCCCTCCAAGAGGGAGCGGGAGGGGCTGTATCTCAGACGGATTCGGGTCAACGGGTCGTTGTGAAGGTCCAACATCCGAATGTTCAAGCGAATGACCTCGTGAGCGTGGAATTGACACAATCGGAGAAGACCGATGGTGGCATGCTCGTATTGAACCAAGCGATTCATCGGGAAGGGAAGGACAGCTATGTGCTTGTTATCGATGAGCATTCAGGTCCGCTGGGCAATACCTTTATTGTTCGTAAGGCTCCCGTCCAATTAGGGGGGACGAATGGCCAAGAAACCCTGGTATTACAAGGGATATCCGTGAAGGATCGCATCATTGTCGAGAGCAGTGAACCGCTAGCAGAAGGTCAACGCGTAAGGGTCTAATGCGCTTGGGCCGTATCGGTCGATCGCATAGAGAATGTAGAGGAGTGGTTAGGATGAAAAAAAGCGGTGTACTTAGCTTAATCGTTGTAATAACGATGACGTTGGCGGCATGTGCCGGCGGACAGGCCGGTGAGGCGAAGCGAGAAGGTCAGCAGGAACAAAACGGGAAGAAAATCGTTGTCTTTTCCGTATTGCAAGCGGATCCTATGTATTCTCTGGCAGAGAAAAAGTATGAAGAGCAGCATCCCGATGTGGATATTCAAATCAAGGAATACGGCGGAGGGGAGGGCTCCAATCAAGAAGGTGATCTCGAGAAATATGTGAAGACCACCAATACAGAGCTATTGTCCGGCAAAGGGGCCGATTTGATCGCCCTGGATGTGAGCGGTCTGCCGGTTGAGAAATACGTAGACAAGCAAGCGCTTGTGAACTTGAGCGAGTTGATGAAGCAGGACCCTGACTTTGATTCCAACTTGTATGAGATGAATATCCTGGACGGGGCCAAGATGAGAGGGGGGCTCTATTCGCTGCCACTGCGGTTCTTCCTGGACAGTCTTATGGGCGATGCTAAGGCAATTGAGCAATCCGGCGTGAAATTCGATGACAGCACGTGGACATGGGGGGAGTTCACAGAGGTGGGCAAACGTCTGGCGGCATCCGGCGGGCACACGTATTCGATGGGGAATACGCCGCCTGAGCGGATGTTGAACATTCTGTTCGTCGACAACTATACTCGCATTGTCCATGAAGAGAAGCGCCCTGCCAGCTTCGATACCAGTGCATTCGTTGGACTGATGGAGCAAGTGAAAACGATGTATGCGGAAAAGGTGGTTACGGATGCGGAAGTTAATGCAGGAGATTATTTTTTTGCACCCGCTTTGATCCTATCGCCTGAAGATTATTTCGAAGGGCCTGCGATGTTCTATGAGCAAGGGAAGATCTATCGCAAGCCGCTCGCTGCCGGGCAGCAGGCTGGAGTCACCTTCTTGATGCATAAGAACTTAGGAATAAATAGGAATTCGAAAGTGCAGACAGAAGCGTGGGATTTCTTGAAGTTCTTATTGTCCGAAGAAATGCAGACCATGCCTGGATTACAAGGGTTTTCTCTCAATAAAAAGGTAAACGAGAAGACGTTAAAGGATCTTGAAGACAAAGGCACTATCGAGTCGCCCTTGGGATCCGTGATTCCGGTCCAGAAGGCAGACATCGACATGATCAAGCAGATGCTGGCCGATGCGATCACGCCGCAAAAAAATGATTCGAAGATCCAACAAATCATTGAAGAGGAAGCGAAGGCTTACTATAGCGGTCAGAAATCGGCACAAGCGGTTGCGGATTTGGTCGCAAACCGTGTAACAACCTACTTAAATGAGTAGACGGCAATTCAAATTCCAAATTGAAATCCGAAAAGAAAGGAATAATTCAAAGTGAGAAAATGGATAGCTGTATGTTTGATAACCGCCGTTATAACAGCAAGTATTTCTGCTTGCAGTTTCCCAGGCAGCCAAGAGAAGGAGGCTGGGGAGAACAGGGCCGCATTGACTGCGGAGCATGAGCAACAGGAGCAAGGTCAAGAGGAAAAAGATAATAACCATACGGAAAATGAGGCTGCTGAGCCAGGAATGACCAAAGTGTTCTCGAACAAGATGTCACTGAAGCTCCCACAAGGATTAGAGGTACAATCGAATGAGACATCGAACGCGAAGCTTGTCTATACGGATAGCTATAAGAAAGTTAAGCTAGAGATGAAGCATGATCCGGAGCAAATGATGAGCGATGCTGGAATCGATGGGGCACGATTGAAAATGAGGGCAATTGTGGAACAAGACAGTGAAGGAGAAAAGCTAGAGTGGTTGAAGGATGAGACGCAGCTCGTTCATGGGAAGCACATTGCGATCAATGAAGTCATTATTCCCTCCAAGAAGGGTGAAGGTACTTATCATTTCGTGGCTTGGGCAGAATTAGACGGCGCACTTCTTGAGATTGATTTTACTGCTCCAGCCAATGAGAAGGACGATTGGCAGAAGGCCGTTCAAGAGATGATTGAGTCGATTCAGATGTAGCATAAATGGACCGTTTAGCAGTTTGAGTAATTGACGCTTCAACAATCCTTACCCTCTTGAAGGTTTAAAAACATTGAAGGCAGCCGACCTTTTTTGATCAGCTGCCTTTTCTTAACTAACCCGTCCGATTCCCGTTTCATGGATTTTGCTTCTGCTCACCAATGGGCTTCGCCGCTTGTGACAGCAAGCCGGCGGCGGTTACCGCGATAAGCACAATAAACAGGGCGCGAAGCAGGCCGACCGATTCGCCGATAAGCCCCAGAAAAGGCGGCCCGACCAGGGATGCGAGGTAACCGACCGTCGCTACTGCGCTTACTCTTGCCGCAACTCCGCGCGGATCGTCTCCGGCAGCGGATAACCCCACCGGAAAGCCAAATGCCGCGCCAAGTCCCCAAAGCACAATTCCGATCGCGGCTACTGCGTAACTCTGCCCCAAAATAACGACAAGCAGTCCCGCAATCGCTAGAAGCGCAGATGCCCGCAGAACGGCCACTCTGCCGAACCGGTCAAGCAGCATGTCGCCTGATGCCCGGCCAATCGTCATCGCGGCCACAAATAGGCCGAAAGCGAATGATCCCATGGCAGGCGTAGTCTTGTAGCCGTCCACCATAATAAGCGGCAGCCAGTCATTGGCGGAGCCCTCCGCAAAAGCCATTCCAAACACAATGATTCCGATCAGAACCGTACGCCGCTCTTTCCATACGGACATGCGTTCCCTGGCGCTCATTGGCGGAGCCATCGTATCGCCGGCAGTCTCCTTCCCGGTGCCCGCAGGTACGAGACGGTATAGAAATAGAATCGACAGAATGATAACTACCACGGCAATCGCCATGTGGACAGGGACCGATATACCGGCCTTAATGGCAGCCGATCCGGCCAATGCGCCAAGCAGCGTACCTACGCTGAAGGCGGCATGAAAACCGGTTAGGAGCGACTTATGAGCAGCTCTCTCCACGGCCGTTCCCTCAACGTTCATCGCCACATCGCATATTCCGTTCCCGAAGCCGAAGACGGCCAACCCGACAAACACGGTGATGCCGTTAGCCAGCCATGACTCGCCCAGACCTATGACTACAAGTCCAACGCAGCTGATCATCAAGCCCGCGACCATGACAAAGCGTCCGCCCTTATGAGCAATAAGATGACTGGCAACCAGTAGACCGATGATAGAGCCAACGGCCATTCCAAAAATAATCCAGCCCATCTGCGCCGTTGTTGCCCCTAGAGTATCCCGAATCGCCGGCGTACGCGAAACCCATGATGCTATGGTGAACCCGGGCAGTGCAAAAATGAAATAAATGGCGATACGCCATAAATGAATTTGATGACGGTCTAATGAATGGTTCATGTATTTCCTCCTAAACCGGCAGTCCTTAATCCGCTGCCAGCATACTTCCTACGGTTAATTGATGCAGTCCGTGAAAATAATCCTGCTTCCAGTCGCTAACAACAAGCTTCGGCAGATTCTCTTCCGGCACCAGCGAAGCGCCCCTGTTTCGGATTTGCACCAGATCAAGGTTAGTTAGCTCCGTGCTGCAGAAAATGATGATATGCGGATTGATAGTGGCTGTGAAGACGGCGACGAGACGACTTATAGCCTCCATAAGCTTCGAACGGCTCTGATTGCTGTCCTGTATGGCAGAAGCAGCATCAATCATCTGCATGAAGTTCTGCGTATCGGATAGCGGCACGTAGGAAACCTCACCTGAAAAAAAGGTTCCGCCTCTCACAACATGCCCATTTACAATAATACCGGCACCCGGTCCGTTCTTGCCCAAGTATAAGTACACAAGAGAGAGCGAGTCATCGCTGCCTATGGAGTCATAATAGCCGATAACCGTGGTATTCATGTCATTTTCAACCTGGACCCGAAGGGAAAACCGCTCTTCGTAAAAGGTCCTGAAGTTGAAATCTTTAAACCTCTCGTAATCTGGCATGTGGGACACGCGGCCATTATTCACCGCGCCGGGGACGCCCAGCGTAAGAACACGCATGGAGGGGAACCGTGCCAGAAATATCCCGATTTGTTCGGTCAAGAGCTCCGGACCGGCTTGCAGCACACCGGGAAGCGTCTCCCGGCCGATGATGTCTCCCTCGTAGTTGAGTATTAAGTAGGAGGAGAAATCTTTCTCCAGGCATACGGCAAGACCCGTCATATAATCGGGATTCAACTTATAAGTTCTCGGCCGTCTGCCGCCGCTGGACAAGCCCAACCCCGTTAGCAGCACCTCTCCGGAATCATTCATTTCATCGAGTGTCTTACTGATGGTAGGAAAGCTGATGCCCGTGCTCTGAGCAAGCTCAACCTTGGTCGATTCCTTAACGCGGTAGAGTGTCGCTCGAATCTGTTGGCGAATCATTTCGCCCATCATTTTCGGATTAACAAAAGGCCGCTTGATGATCTTCACCACCATAACTTATTAAACTTCTTTAATAAGTACCCATTCTAGCACACATAGAGGAGCCGGACAATGCCTATTTCAACGGGGTTGGATAAGAGATCTAGATGCGTCGAGATATCAAGGGGCGGCAGTGCCTCGGCGTCTATTTATGCAATCCCCTTTCTGAACTAACAGGCAGTTAAGCTTAATGATACAATAAGAGAATACTTACATGGTTTGGAAGTATTCGGTGAAATCCAAGCGGAAGCGGATAAGGATAGACCAATTATGTTGAAAGGTGGGTTAAATTTTTATGAATGAAATGCTGGTGAAAGCACGAACGTTCATGTTTACACATGCTCGTTTATTGGAACGAAGATTGTTTGAGGTTCACTTTGAAGGTACATCTCCCGTTTTCGTAGGTCGTGTTGTGCGTGCATATCAAAATGATGATGGCGGATTAGGGCATGCGTTAGAACCCGATATTCGTTGTGCGGAAAGCCAACCGCTTTTAACTTCATTTGGCCTTGGAGCATTAGAAGAAGCAGGGTATCGTGACGTAGAATTTGCAATTTCTACTTGTAACTATCTTCGGTCTGTCTCTGACGAGAATGGTTTTGTCTCATTTTTCACAGACTCTGCATACCAGTCACCTATGGCAAGTCATTGGATAAATTCTACTATATCTCCCGGTATTAACCCTACAGCCGAAATTTGTGGACTTCTTCATTATCAGGGGGTTGAGAACGAATGGCTTACATTGGCAACAGAGACCTGCTTAAAAGTGCTTTTCGATAAACCTCCTCTTGAAGCACACTCTCTTTTATGTGCAGTTAAACTGGCAGAGTATATACCCGATAAAGTAACGGCAGAAAATCTGCTGGATGTAATCGCAACAGCACTTCCACGGGCTAGATTTTTTAAGTTAGATGTTTCTTCAGAAGCTTATGGCCTGACACCCCTTCATTTCGCAAGTAAACCAGACTCAATATGTCGACCATTGTTCACTCAAAGCCAGATCGACAATCATCTTGAAGCACTTACGAAACAACAATTGCCGGATGGCGGGTGGCCTATTAGTTGGGAAGCTCCAGGGCCTGCTTCCGAATTGGAGTGGCGTGGTCGAATTACCCTAGAGGCCATATGCAGATTATACGATTATGGAGTAATTTAAGCTGCTGAATACTCCATAATCGTCAACTAGCGGGAGACGAAAATAATAATTACTGACAACTACCTTAAAATCCGTCTATTTTACCGTCTGCAGGCATCATAGCAAGCGGAGCGGGCGTCTAACTGTATTTTGTACAGGTAGATTCAAGCGAATGGGCGAAAATGATCAAACTAACTGGATAAACTACAGTTAAAATGGGCAACTTTGGGCGAAACGGCTGTTTTGGCGCAAACTAGCTGTAGGTTTTCCAGTTAGTTTCCATATTTCTTCCGAATATAGAAATCTAACTGTATGAAATCCATCTAGTTTTCTAATTTCACAACATTGAAGCAATTTAACTCTATTCTTCCTTGAAAATCCATCCATTTTCATCATAATGACCCAAGCCCAGTGGAGAATGCGGAAAGAGCTACGTCGATATTAAAACCGATTAGCTCTTTACTGAACTGCACTAGGTCATCAACTTGTCAATTAACCAAGGTTTAATCAAGGGCAGAACGGCTGCAGGCTGCATTGCTTTTGTATGGTCCATGTCCTCTCCCCTTAATATTTCTACGTCCCAGCCAAGCTGTTTTAATATCTTTTCATTTTTTTGCAATAAACCGATGATATCGACAGTTACATTGCCAAAGTTCTCTCCGTAAACAATCGTATCTTTTTCTCCGGCGAATGTAAGTCTGGGAATGCTCAGTTCATTTTGAATTTTCTTGTCATCGAAATTCATTAAGCTTCTATACATTGTGAAAAATTGTTTAGTTTGATCTGGATCCATCTGAACCTGGATATTATCCCAGTCGAATTCTCCAGGGGCATTTTCCTCCATTTGATATTCAGAGATGGGTTGATTGTCGGTTCGATTACTTAAGGCTTGCTCGTAAGTCTTTGTCGTTACGGCCATCATCTCTTTATACGGTCCTTCATACGGCGGGAATCCTCCCATAATTAAACTTTCCAATCGATTGGTTCGGACGGCCAGCTGTAATCCAACTAAAGCCAGCCAGGAGTAGCCATAATAGCTAAATTTCCCGACATCCATTTCATCGGCTATGTGCATTAAATCTTTTGAAATATTTTCCGGTGTCAGGTCATGTGGCTGTGGATGCTCTAAACGGTGACCTTCATAATCAAAATACAGAACCTGAAACTCATCAGAGAGCCCATCAACAAAGTTTTTTCCCAGCTCAGGATCTACGCCCCACCACTTTAAGTTTTCAGCTTCCTGACCATAAACGGACCTTTTCGCTATGGGCAGCATAATTACTTTACCGGAGGAATTTCCAGTTAAGCCAACCTCTAATTTGGAGCCATCATTTAAGGTTATCATTTTTTTCATCAGGATCCCTCCCAACTTGTTTATACTAATAACATACAACATTGATGCAATCTTTCGGTTTTTCATGTCGAGCCAACGATAGGATTAGAGATTTGAAGTTTGTATGTTAACGTAGCACTTGAAGGTTTCACTTTAATTTTTGAAGGGGGAGACTATGGAAAGTACATATACGCCTACTCAAGTGGCTAATGAATTGAACGTAAGCACTACCACATTAAGGAGATACGAGGAGCAGGGCTTAATTCCTGATGTACCGAGAACGGCAGGCAACCATAGATACTATACGCTCGTGCATTTTCAAGCTTTTGCTGCCATTCGATCTTTATTGATTGGATATGATATACCGGTGGTCTATGATGCCATGAGGCAAATCAAGAATGGCGATATAACGAATGCACTTTGGATGGTGAATAATCAACTGCACCTTATTCAATTAGAGAAACAAAGAGTTGAAGAAATACTGGGTATGGTCAAGAAGGCTGATTTCAATCAATATAGAAATGTTAAGTTGACGGACTCAATGACTATAGGAAAGGTAGCGGAAATGGCCGGAGTCAACACCTCCGCTATCAGGCATTGGGAAAAGGAAGGATTGATTATACCTCAACTCGGGATAAAGAAAATGGGTATAGAATGTTCACCGTATCAGAGCTGCGTAAGATCTTGGTGATTAGCAGCTTAAGAAAAACCATTTATTATATTGAAAACTTGAAAGACCTTCTAAATGACCTGGAAACCAATCGTTTAACAAAAATAGATCAATCGTTCCGGTTTGCGCTCCAAAGATTAAACCATAAACTAAGGGCACAATTTAAGGGTGTAGCTGAACTAATGAAGTATATTGAATTGTACAGAGAGGACTTTTGATCCAGCACTGGAGACACGATTAAAGATGGGCCTCGGTTGTTTCCGTAAAGCCTAATGTTTGAATCAAGCGATATAGAAAGTAGAGAGCCCGCATCTGGAGTTTGATCGTTTTGTGCAGGTGAGCTTGGATACTTTCAGCAAGCTTCATCGCATGCTCGATGTTCTCTACATCTAAGAGTGCAATGGATTGTTTTAAATTTACGGTTTCCTCGGAATAAACAGAGCTCTGCAGTACCTGAATCATCCTAATTTTAAAGAGATGCGCTTCATTGTAAAGACGGTATTCGTTATCAGGGTCTCGCTCAGTAGTGAACAGGCCGCTTTTCTCCCAGTAACGGATTGCCGATTTAGGTGCCCCTGTCCGTCTGGAAACCTCGTGGATGCTGAAATGTTGGTTAAAATCGTAAGCTTGACTGACTTCAGAATACGATTTCAACTCCCTTACCAGTTGATCTAATCTTGCTTTTTCCCGATGCAGCATGACCTCCCTATCCCTGACGATCCACAATGCATCGTCCAACTCATTTCGCCCAAGACAATGCATCACCTCGCTCGTTACTTCCATACCGAATGCGGCAGCCATGGCTTGAATACATGCCAGATAAGCTTCATGCCGTTCCGTATACATACGATATCCATTTGCGGATCGATCTGCAGGAGGTATTAACCCCTTCGCTTCGTAGTTCCGCAGGGTGCTGCCGCTTAATCCGTATTTTTCTGCCAGTTTTTTTGGTCGTAAGCCCATGTTATTCCACCTTCGTAACAAAATGCGCAAACATTAAAACCGTTGTAATGTTATTCTGGATTATTCATTGATTTCCTGCAAATTTATCCCCTGAACCTTACAATTGGCTTTCATGTTGTATGATGGAGATAATCCAATTAAGGGGGAGTATGTATGGCAGTAAAACCAGTATTCCGTTACGACATGACCATTGAGGAGATTGGCGGGGCAGGTAATCAGTATATCGAATCGGTATGGAAGACATTATACGATTCGATGCTTGATGAGCTAACGATCGCTTTTCGTGAAATCGAGGATGCTGCCTATGGGCGCTATGTGGACCAGTTGATGCCTGCACTCTTCGATAGCCTTGAAGACGCCGGGTTCGAAGCAACGGAGCCCCTCAAGGAGAATGATTTCGTAATCGGGACATGTCTGCTATTTCGCAACTCGCTTGAAAAGTGGGGGACCGAGGCAAATAGGTCCAGAATTTTCTGGAATGTTATACGTAGTAAGAATAGTCAACAACCCATTGGAACTTTATTGACGGAAATCCCTCATTCTCATCTGAAGTTCGACATTCCTATGGCACCTGTACTATATTCACCCTGAAACCGTGATCCATCAAATCGAAATTGTGAGATAATAGAAGGAAATGAATGATTGATGGAGAAAAAGTAGGATAATAGTGGAATTCTACTTCTCACCATCGAGGTGCATATATGAAAATCCAATTTGTCCGCTCCAAAGAACTCATTCTGACCACACACGCAGGGCTGGCTACAGTCGGCGCCCTGCTTGCTCATACAAAGTTATCGAAGCGCTTGAATCATACTGTTGTTAAGGATGTTGAGCACCCGATTCACTCCCATGCGGATGTGATGAAAAGCTACTTGGGGTTGCTCTGTCAAGGCAAAAGTGACTTCGACCATATCGAACCCTTTCGCAAGGACGATGTCTTTTCCATTTGCATGCAGGTGAAAAAGGTGCCGTCCAGTCCTACCCTCCGCCAGCGCCTGGATGCGGCCGCATCCTCCGGGAAAGCGGACTGGAACCGGATCTTGCTGGAGGAGTCTGCCGATCTCCTTCGCAACATCCAGGCTCCGTTGACCGGTCTGTCCGCCGGCGGAGAAAGCTATATCCCGCTCGACCTGGATGTTTCCCCTTTCGACAATTCCGGTACCAAGAAGGAAGGGGTATCACGTACCTATAAAGGGACGGATGGCTATGCTCCCATCTTCGCCTATCTCGGTCAAGAAGGATACGGCATCAACGTGGAATTGCGGGAAGGCAGCGTGCATTGCCAAAAGGAAACGGATGTATTCCTGGAACAAAGCATTCGGTACGCCCGGCGTATCACGGACCGCAAGCTGCTCGTCCGGATGGATGCGGGAAATGACAGCCTGGACAATTTGCACGTCTGTCACCGGCATCCGGACACCGATTACATTATCAAAGTCAACCGGCGTAAATCGACAAAAGAAGCATGGCTTTCCATCGCCAAAACAAAAGGAATCGCGTGCCAGCAGCGAGAAGGCAAGACCGAGTATGTCGGCGCGATCGAGTTTGCGCAAAAAGGGTTCGACCGCAAGCTGCGGCAAGTCTTTCACGTGATCGAACGGACGATGGACCCAGACGGTCAACTGCTGCTCGTGCCCGAAATAGAAGTTCATGTGTACTGGACATCCCTTCGGTGTGCGCCTTGGCGCGTGATTGAACTTTACCGTGATCATGGCACAAGCGAGCAATTTCACAGCGAAATCAAAACCGATCTGGACCTGGAACGCCTTCCAGCCGGAAAATTCGCGACGAATGATCTGGTGTTGCACGCAGGCGTGTTCGCTTACAATCTCTTGCGCATCATGGGTCAAGAAAGCCTCCGTGAAGACGATGCGCCGATTCGGGGCAATGTGAAACGCAGACGTATTCGAACCGTGATCCAGAACATAATCTACATGGCGGCGCGATATGTCCGTCATGCGGGTAGAATCGCTTTTAACTTTGGCTGCAACAGTCCGTGGTTTCTCACCGCAAGACGCATCTATCAAGGATTGGCTTAAAAAAGGCCGGGCGACTTTCACCACGCGACTTTCATAACCAATGGAATCCCTGTAAAAAACCAGGTTTATTTGGCATGTCAAAAAACAAATGAAGCAGGCTGAATAGCTGTTTATGGTCATTCGATGACGTCAATATTTCCGTTAAACTACCCTCGGAGCCCGCGAAATTCCTCGATTGGCAACTCGCTATTAAAGCAAGATCACGGATTCAGGTTCACTGAAAGAGTGTGAGAGGGATCAAATCGTGCGAGGAATTCGACGGATCAAGGAATAAAAATAATCGTGAAGGAGATCATGCTTATGATAGGGCCAAATCCCAATGAAAAGTATCCGATACCGGGAAATCGCAACTTACAGTTTATTAAGAACACAATCACAAAGCCTAACATTATTGTAGGGGACTATTCCTATTACGATGCATTAGATGGAGAGCTGTTCGAAGATCAAGTATTGTACCATTATGAGGTCATCGGGACAAAATTGATCATCGGGAAGTTCTGTTCGATCGCTCCTGAAGTCAGATTTCTTATGGATGGCGGCAACCACAGGATGGATGGATCTACCTTTCCGTTTAATATTTTCGGACATGGGTGGGAGAAACACACCCCTTCTCTAAATCAATTGTCGATAAAAGGAGATACGGTTGTCGGTAATGACGTCTGGATCGGCAGACGCGCCACGATTATGCCGGGGGTGCGAATCGGTGACGGGTCTATCGTCAGTGCAGAAGCGGTGGTCGTGAAGGATGTTGAACCCTATACCGTTGTCGGTGGAAATCCGGCCAGGGAAATAAAACAACGTTTCTCGCAAGAAGTCATTCAAGAATTTTTGGAGATTAAATGGTGGGACTTCGATATCGAGCTCATCAATCAGTATATTGGCGCGATCGTAAGCGGAGATATAGAAACGCTAAAAAAAATTAAACAACGTCCTTAACAATGGCAAAGCAGAGAGTCGGTTGTTATAAGAATGTTTTTTGTCTTATTATGAGTTCGGCTATAAGCAGATTTAGAACCCAGCTTAACCAGACCGCTATCGTATAAGCAGTCCCATAGGAGAAATTCATTGCGTTATGAGCAATGGCTACAATGATATAAATCGTCATATTCGCAAAGCAGAGAAAGAAGCTTCGAGTGATCCACCGACTATGCAAGATGACTTGTCGTCTCTTGATATACCAATAACCAAGAATAGTAGTTCCAAGCCATAATGTATTTAAAATTAGAAACCCTATTGTACTGGGCCATCCCCCTGTGGCAAAGAACGAAACATAGACTCCGGGAATGAAATTTAAAAGGATGGACAAGACGTACAATCGGCCATTCCAGCGATGGAACCGGATAGATTTAACCCGTATTCTTCTAATCACTCCTAATGGTCCCGTAAGAAGAGAAAGAATAGCCAGCAATATATGAATACGAATCATGAATATCCATAGGGATGGATCTGCGAGAATCAGATCTTTATTAGAAATAAATTTTTCGAAAACAGGATCAATCATAAAGTTTTTTGAAAATGTATGAAGTACCCACATGATCGGGATGATTAGAATGGTTATTCCAATGGTTTTTTTCATTAGGCTTATTCCTCCGTTGAATGTTAGAGAAGCTTCATCTTAAGAAATACGATGTCCAATTAATTTGGATGAGGGAAGGACTCCGGCTTTGGCTTCACCGTGCATCTTATTTCCATCTATAGACACGGTAAATTTTAAAGTAAGACGCATGGGCTTGGTAACTTTCATGGACCACGTTAATTGATTCCCTACTAACACAGGTTTGTCCATAGGGACAATTTCTTCTCCTTGCTTTGCCGTTCCAGCTATTTGTCCATCTTCAGAAGTTATATCTAATTCAACGGAAAGCTTTCCAATAGGAGTGGAGATGGTAGTATCCCATTTCCCTTGAACATTAACATTCTTATCGGTTTGGACAGAGGAAGGCTCCCTTATCGCTTCAAGGGGAGTTTCTTGTTGACTTTCTTTCGGCTCATTACCTTCAGCTTTCCAAACCGTCCCCCTCCGTTCATATTCAAATAATTGTTCCACAGCGAGTGCTATACGTGGGCCTAATTCTCGTTCAACCAGGTAAAGGGCAACATCGAGCCCCGAAGTAACGCCGCCTCCCGTGACGAGATCGCCATCATCTACAATACGGGCGTTGACTGGAATAGCGTTAGCAGCACTCAAAACGCCCATTCCCATATGATGCGTAACGGCATGTCGGCCCTCTAATAAACCGTTCATTGCTAAAATGAGAGAGCCGCCACAAACTGTGGAAAGTAAGAGATCGGATCTCTTGATGGCTTCTTGTAGAAGATTACTTAGTTCAGTCTCAGAGGCTTTTTTTAATTTGACCGGGATGGAATCGGGTCCATTATCATTAACAGGGCCGGAGGCTCCCGGAACAAGGATGATCCCTTTGCGGGATAAATCAAGTTTACTGCTTGCTCGAAGCTGTAACTGATTGACTCCGCTTGTTACCATTCGCGCCCCTTCAGCGGACACAAGGTCAACGGTTATTTCCTCGTTGGAGTACATGGCAGCGGCAGTAAATACTTCATAGGGTGCAAGAGCATCCAATAAATCAAATCCATCAAACAAAACAATTTGCACATTCATGATCTGTTCTCTCCTTTCATGCAGGCGAAACATTGCATTGCATTCGATTCGCAGCGGATATCCGACGATCGATTCATAATGAAACAATAACCTTTAATTGTCTCAAACGATGGTCCGAAACTATCACAAAACCATCACAATCCATTCATAAAACTTTAACGTTGCTAATTCCCCTATTGAAAAAATGATAAACTAAAAATGAACTTGGATGGATGGATAGTAAACGGGGAGTGTCATCGGAGGGAAAGGTGGGGGAAGTTCATGAAGGAATTACAGACGGTTCTAGTCGTCGATGATGACCAAAGCATTGCCGAACTATTGAGGGACTTCCTGGAGAATGACGGTTTTCGTGTGGAAACTTCTTATGATGCCGCTCAGGCATTGGCTGTACTTAAGCAGAGGACCATTCATTGCATCGTACTGGACATTATGATGCCTGGACAAAACGGTTTCGAGTTATGTAGGGAGATTCGCACGGAAAGCAACATACCTATTCTTTTCCTGAGTGCTCGCAGCGATGATGTAGACAAGATTCGCGGTCTGGCCATTGGAGGAGATGACTATATAGTTAAAACCGCTTCGCCGGGAGAGATTGTGGCCAGAGTGAAGGCTGTATTACGACGCTCCAGTTCTCCGATGGAATCCAATAGGAGGGTCTTGGACTATGGACGCCTTACTTTGGATTTATCTACGAGAGAAGTTTTCGTGGACGGGCAGAGCATCGCGCTTACACCGAAAGAATATGAATTGCTGCGATTGTTTGCCGAACATCCGCAATATGTTTTTTCATACGACCAATTACTAGACAAATTTTGGGATGGAGTGGGTGACAAGCATACCGTTCGAGTTCACATTAGTAGACTTCGTGAGAAAATGGAACCCGACCCGGTCCACCCACAATATATAGTCAACGTATGGGGTATAGGCTACCGCTTCAGAGGAGAATGAAATGAAGACAATTCGCATTCGTACGTTTACCATTCTCAGCTTGTTCTTGATCCTCCTGCTGCCATGGTTATTTTACGTAACCGCACACTTGATTGAAACAAAGACGCTCAGCTTCGACATGAATGATTCTCAAAAAAGAGACTTGGCCGAGACGATCCGTCTCATAGAAACGAATGTGGAAAACTGGGCCGACCCTGTTTGGCAGGACCAATTGAGAGGACAGTTGCAGGAAAGCGGCATGGGTGTGGCTATTTTATCCGAATCCAATCAGGAAATTGTTCAATTCACCCCGGAACGGAAACGTTCATTACTTCGAACGGAACAATTTTCGATCCTTCAGGACGGACGCGTACTCGGAAGGGTAATCATTTACCAGCCGAATTCAAGGGGGGTTCAGATGATCGCGGCATTCGCCGGATTGCTGCTGGCCTTTATTATTGTCGGTTATGCGATGCGAAGGTTCATTCTCAAGCCTCTTGAGCAAATGAGCCTGGGGGTTCGGCAAATCGCGGATGGAGATTTGGATGTCCGCCTGCCTTTGTTCCGGGTCACCGAAATTACTGAAGTCCGTGACGGATTTATACAGATGGTAGAGAGTCTCCAAGAATCCATTCAGAAACAAGTGGCATTGGAAGAAGAACGCCGATTTGTCATTACTGCGGTTGCCCATGATTTACGGACGCCCTTATTCGCTTTACGAGGTTATTTGGATGGTCTGGAGCAAGGCATTGCTCACTCCCCGGATAAAATCGCAAAGTATGTGGCGGTTTGTAAGGAAAAGTCGGCCCAATTGGACCGCCTGGTGGAGGAGCTTTTTACTTTCACTAAGACAGAATATTTGGAGGCGGAGCTCCAAGAGAGCACGGTTGATCTTCCCCTTGTATTACAGAAGTCTATAGACAGCCTGAATCCTCTGGCAAGGCAGAAGCACATTTCTATAATCGTGGAGCATTTTGGACAGGACTGCGTAGTCATGGGCGATTCGCACTTATTGGAGCGAGCCATGAACAACTTGTTGGATAATGCGGTCAGGCATACCCCTTGCCATGGCAAGATTTTTATCCAATGCTTAAGGGATGGCAGCCAAGTGACCTTTGCAATTCAGGATACAGGGGAGGGTTTCTCACCGGAGGAGCTTCAACGAGTTTTTGAACCCCTATATCGTGGCGAAGCATCGAGGAATCGTTCAACGGGAGGCGTCGGTTTAGGCTTGACCATTTCCCGGAAAATCATCAGGCGACACGGAGGCGACCTGGTCGTAGGCAACCATTCAGACGGCGGTGCACTCCTGCGAGGCTGGATACCGTTGGCTAATCTAATGGATAGAGTTTTCTAGGAGCTTGTCGCGGCGCGACAGCTCCTTAAGTAGATGTGTCGCAACAACTATTTCAAACAAGTATGGATTTCTTTGATGGTGGTAGCCGCTCTTAATGAACAGTGGGCCGCGATCAAATCAGCTGGTGTGGTGTTATAAAAATGTTGGATAGCTTGAGCTGAATATGATAATATGGTGTTATATTACGAATGGAGGGTTACGTGTGGTAGATTAATCCTGGTTTGAGAAATCATTGCGAATAATTGTAATGGTTATTTCTCCTCTGTCTTGTGCAGAGTAGCCGGGATGGTTTGCCTGCTTCGCGTGAGTCCGCCTTTTCGTAATGGTCACTCTGTTTAAGAGTGGTTATTTTTGCGTATTATAAAGGGATTTGCTTTAACGGACGCATAGGCACTCAATATTTCGCTTACCTCTGCACAGACATCACAATGTCTGTGTTTTTTTTTCTTCCGAAAAGGAGAGTGTTCTCTTAATGACAAGACAACAACCTAACGATGGTCGAGATCTAAGGCATGAGCTCCTAACCATAGCGAAGCAAAATGGTCTACAATTGAACGCCGATTATTTCGAGATAAACGAATCCGGCATGGATTTCCTTGTCGCATTTGCAAAGGATGAGCATGGCCAGGAGTGGGTTCTTCGCAAACCAAGACGTAAGGACGTATGGGAGCGGGCGGGGAATGAGCAGAAGGTGCTGAAAGTGGTTGGCAAACATCTTCCCGTGGATGTGCCCAACTGGCGTATCTTTACTCCCGGGCTTATTGCTTATCCTCTGCTTAGCGGGCATCCCATTGCGACGGTTGATCCGGCGGGGGGCGGTTATGTATGGAAGTTCCCTCAGGATTCATTATCCGATGTATTTTTTAATTCTTTAGCAAACACCTTAGCGGCATTGCATAACATCGATCATAGCGAAGCGACAAGGGCAGGTGTTCGTTACAAAACACCGACGGAAACACGAGAAGCTTTCGCCGCGAACATCGAGGAAGTACGGCAAAGCTTCAATATTCCCGCCAAGCTGTATGATCGATGGAAGGCATGGTTATCTACGGATACGTACTGGCCGGAGTATACAGTGCTTCATCATGGCGATCTGCATCCTCCTCATATTATCGTTGATGATAATCAACAAGTAACGGGCTTAATTGATTGGACGGAAGCCGAAATTGCAGACCCGGGCAAAGATTTTGTAATCCTTTATGCGCTTTTTGGTCATGAGGGGCTGCGGGATTTGCTTAGGCGTTATGAGAAAGCAGGGGGCAATACTTGGCCGCGTATGTCTGAGCATGTCGCCGAACAATGGGCCGCTTACCCGGCCCTAGTAGCCAAGTTCGCACTTACTACAGGGAAAGAAGCCGATATGGAAATGGCGAGAGGGATGATAGCCAATTGGAACGTGGATTAAATAAGGGTAGGACCGCATGTGAGAAGACTCAAGAATTAAGCAAAAAACCTTTGGGCTAACGGATAATAAGAGGCTGTCGATTAATGGTGTACAACCAAAGATTATACGAAAACCTACACGGTTTGGTTTTAACGGAACCTAGAGACCTTATTTGCTCCAGAAGGGCCTTTCGGTCATTTTAACGGAACAAGATGACCTTATTCCCAAGAAATGCTCGCGAAAGTAGGAGAATTCTAAGCAATAGGCGCAACTGTTTCCGTTAGTCTAAAAAAACGGCCTATTTTGACGAAATAGGGTCTCCCAGGTCCGTTACATTTTCGCTGTTGGACTTATTACTAGTACAACGTCCTGTTGGACACCTTTCCCACAATGGGTCGAGCCTCAATAAGTACACAATTACGAGGCTGCTGCGAGAAAAGTTGCGGCCTCGTTTTGTTAACGGACAAGTAACCTCTAATCAAGTACGGTGCAAAATTAACTGGTTTGCAATCCCGCTTTGGCCGATTCAAACTCGAACGGGGGGTATTGATATGAGTAATCGAATACATATCTTGGGGGCTTCGGGTTCAGGAACATCGACTCTTGGAAGCGAACTATCTTTACTTCTACCTTATGCTATTTTGGATAGCGATGATTATTTTTGGGCTGAAAAATTTTCCAAGCAGAGGGAGCAAAAAGATAGAATCCAGTTATTGAAAGAAGACCTTTCGAAGTATAATCAATGGATTCTTTCCGGGGCAGTGTGTGGTTGGGGGGATGATATCTGGTTATTTTTCTTTTTATCCCTAAAGAAATAAGGCTTCAAAGATTAAAAGAAAGGGAATTTCAAAGATATGGCGATGCCATATTACCAGGGGGAAGTAAGTTCGAGCAATCAAGGACTTTTATAGAGTGGGCTTCGCTATATGATGAAGCTGGCTTGGAGGTTAGAAGCAAAGCTTTGCACGAGCAGTGGATGTCTGATTTATCTTGTCCGATATTGAGGATTGAGGGAGATTATTCGGTTAAAGAAAGAATCGATATTGTGTTGGATTATCTTAAATCAAATGATGGGCTCAACTAACGGAAGTTCAGTCATCCATATATAGGAGCCATCCCATAAAGGTTGATAGGTTGAACTGCTGAGGGTTGCGTGTGTGACGAATGCTTCACTGCGTAATGGATAACATAGTTGACATAGTTCCAGTTATGTGATTAAATGGAAAAAAATTAATACCAGATAAAGCAATGATGGATAACGGTTAAACACCGTAGTAAGAAAGTGGAACGAGTGCCTTCAGAGAGCCGGTGGCGGGTGGGAACCGGTGCAGTCTTCTTTCTGAAATACAATCCGGAGTTGGAAAAGTGAAAATGATTCAATCCCGGTAACTTTTCCCGGCATAATCATAATGCCGTTATGATTAAATGAGTGAAAGAAGTTAAGAAGCTTCTTTAATTAGGGTGGTACCGCGAGACAACCTCTCGTCCCTTTTCGGGATGAAGGGTTGTTTTTTTATTTTCAAAAAAGATTAGGGGGAACTCGAATGGACATTCTGAAACAGCTTTCCGGGGGCAAAAACGAGAGGTTGAAAGGCAATTGAGGTCCGCAGAGGTGCAGCTGAGAGCTCTGTGATGGAGTCGGCTGTACCGCACAGTGCAGAGCCGATAATGAACATCAAAATGCCGAAAATGAAGAAACGTTTGCGACCGTACATATCGGACAATTTGCCGAAGATCGGCATCCCCGCCATTTCTGCGATCATATAGGCAGATATAACCCACACGAATTGATGCATCCCGCCAAGATCTCCTACGATGGTTCCCATCGATGTAGCCAATATCGTATTGTCCATCGATGCCATAAGAATCGAAAGCAAAAGCCCCGCTATGATCCATCCAGTTTTATTTGTTCTTAATACCACATCTAACACCCAGGCATATATGACAGCATTATGTCAGTCATAAAGAAAAAAATTACAATTAATATAGGCTCAATCTCAAAATCAGTACTTGATTTTCTACCTGCGGAATAACTAACTGGTCATCTGCCCGGCTCCCGTCCGGTTTCAATCTCGCTAACGAATCTGGGTAACGTTATTGATTTAAAAATGATGCCGTTTCAAATATAACGAAACTCACAATCGTTATTTGGGCGAAATCCTGCTCCATAGCCTTCTTTTTTGGTCAATAGCGATATGGAGTTTCGTAAGAAAATGGAAAAGAGCCGTTTTGCCCGAATAACGTTTCCAGGTTTCGTAACAAAATGCATTTTGTTTATCCCATACTCCGCCGCACACGTTGGAGTGAAATGTTACCCCGCCACATCCTGCTTCATAAAGAGCAGGGCATGATCGGATGGCCCAGCATCAAAACCAATATGTTCAACCCAATCCTTTGCCCGTTATATAGTTATTTTGGAGCCACGGATTTCTTTCAAGCACTGATTATGGTTTTGAGCCTTAATATATTTAGGTGTTCTGAAATTGAGATAACGGCAGTCATGATTAAAAGGTGATTTCACGCGAATGATGTGAAGGAACAGACTGATATAATGACAAATGTAACTATTGATGAAAAATGGAATTGGCGATAATTGAGGCAAGAAATAAGAAGGGTGTGTGAAATAGATGACGGTTGCTTCGTTGCAAGGGGTTGTCGTAAGGTATGGAACCCATGTTGCGTTGGACTATATTGATCTGGATATCCAGGAAGGGGAAATTGTTGGCTTGCTAGGTCCCAACGGTGCGGGTAAAACTACACTAATTCAAACTTTGTCCGGCTTAAAGACTGCTGAACGGGGGACGGTGGCGCTCTTCGGACAGTCAAAGCATCCATTCTCGAATCAAAATAAGGAGAAACTTGGGTTAGTTACGCAGGAAATAACGGTGTTTGACGAACTGACAGCGAAGGAGAATTTGCAGTTTTTTGCCGGGATCTACGGTCTAAAAGGAGAAGAGAAGAAAAAACGAGTGGAAGAAGCACTGGAATTTGTCGGCTTAGGAGATAAGGGGAATAAGACACCATATAAATTTTCCGGGGGCATGAAGCGCAGGTTGAATATTGCCTGTGCGTTAACACATCGGCCCCAATTCCTCATTATGGATGAACCGACGGTTGGAATTGATCCGCAGTCAAGAAATCATATTCTGGAAGCGGTAAGGAAATTAAGAAAGGATGGCACGACTATCTTATATACAACCCACTATGTGGAGGAAGTACAGGCCATTGCTTCCAGAGTGGTTATCATGGATCAAGGCCAAATCATTAAAGAAGGTACTGTAGACGAGCTGGTTCAAACTGTGCAGCATGAAGAAAAGGTAACGATCGAAGTCACGGAGCCCGATCGTGTCTCGATGACTAGAATAGAAAATATTGCCGGAGTGAGAAAGGTTGAAGTATCAGGAAGAAAAGTAACGGTAATATCTGCGGTTGGTTCTGGCAATTTAGATAGAATAGTATCGGTTGTGAAAGAGCAGGCGGGACTGATTGGGATCCACGCGGAGAAGCCCAATCTTGAAGATGTCTTCTTAACGCTTACAGGAAAGCAACTAAGAGATGAGGGGAAAGAATGATGAGAGTTCTTTCAACGGTCAGATTTACTGCTCTTAGAATGGTAAGAAACTATATCGTATTATTACTGCTGCTTGTGGTTCCTATTATTCTCATTACTCTTTTCTCCTTTATCCTTTCAGGAATGGTAACAGAATCGGGAGTGCCCTATATTAATGAAAATGCCATGACGTTGGTGCTTTGTTTTCAACTTTTTGGCGGTTCGATTGTCATGTATCTGGTCCACAATGATCTATTCGCGGCAAATAGGACGAGGATGTATACGTTGCCATTTAATCAATCAATGTATGCTTTTTCGATTATGATGTGCGGAGTTGTTTTCTCTGTATTCCTTGGCATTATACTGATGCTGTATACACAATTTGTCTTGGGAGTGGAATGGGGAAATTGGCCGTGGATTATCTATAACATTTGCTTGCTGGCTGTTTTATCGATCATTGTTTCCTTAATTTTTGCCTTCACCGTTAAAAATAATAAATTGGCCGAACGATTAGTTGATGCGTACGGTGTTGGACTGATCCTATTGGCCGGATTATTTTTCCCTATGCCTGACAATGCTTTCTTTGACTTCATGGGTTCTTACGGGAATCCGCTGGTCATAGCTCTCATGTCGATCGGTGAGATGAATGAATCTAATCCGAGTGAAGCATGGTTCTTAGCTAACATTTTATTAGCAGTGATATGCGTTTTGTTTATTGTGATGCTTGTTGTTGGGAGGAGGAAATTGGCGTGACGATTTTTCGCTTCGCCATCAAAAGAAGCTTCGGTAATAAGACGAATGTTGTCTTCCTTTTGCTCCTTCCCATTGTCTGTATTTTTTTCCCTGAAGGAGAAGATTGGCCGCATCTTCCATATGGATACCAGTATTTTGGCATTGTCATTCTGTTTGCTGGTATTCGTCTGACATCGATTCTGCTGGAAGATCGCGCGAAAGGAGTCGTCAAGCGCTTGGCTGTCGCTCCCATTAGTTATGCACAATATTTGGGTCAAAATCTTCTGGGGTTTTCCGTCCTATTAGTCATGCAATGTGTGATCATCGTTATGGGCGGTGTCCTTGTTGGCCATGAATTGTACCAGCCGTTATGGCTGCTGGTATTATATACTTCCTTCAGTTTTACCGCTATAGCGATCGCATTGGCATGGATTTCGTTTTGCCGCAGCAAGGACACAGCATTTCTTGTATATATGTCGCTCATTTTTTTGTTGGTCATACTGGGAGGATTGATGATTCCGTTAGATATCTTTCCTGCACTGTTAAAAAAGATTGCGCTATTATTTCCAACTTTTTGGCTCGCGGAAGGGCTGAATTGGGTTGTATTCGGAGTAAACCTCCTCGATTTTCTTCTGATTAATGCTGTATTATGGCTGTATACCCTAATCTTCTTGATTATTGGAAGCATACGGAAAATTCATTGACGTTGCTGAGGTGAAGGATGAAGACGATATTGGAGCCCATGCTGTTTGTGAAGGGATGGCGCTTTCTTCAAGCAGGCGTGCTCTTTCATTTATGGATATTAGAGGGATCTAGGGTAAGTTCTTTTATCATGATTCTCCTTTTACTCGTAATGATCAGTCTGAGATGGCGCTATCGCATGCCAGTGTGGTCCGTAGGCTTGGATGTGATGATATGTTTTTTGTACTTTCCGATTACAGATATTAGCTATTATGGATTGGTGCTGCCGATTTTTGAGTTGGCCTTTAGAGGGAAATGGTATTTTTCGTCCCTGCTTTTTGCTAGCTTATTCTTTACTCCGTCTGCTTCGAGTTTTTTATTTTGGTACTATTTCCAGGGGTTCTTTTTCGGCACTTTCTCATGGATCGCATTGAAAAATCAGCAAAAATATATACTGGAAGCGGATGAGCAACGTCAGGCTCGGTACGAGCTAGAACGAATTAAGCTTGATTTATTAGAGGCAAACAAGAAAGCTTCTCATCACGCAGAATTATTGGAAAGGTATCGTATATCCAGAGAACTTCATGATCATCTGGGTCATGATTTAACCGGCGCTTCTCTTGCCTTACGAGCTTACGAGTATGTGAAGAACCCCGAAGAGGCGAATCAACTGCTGCAAGAAGTGAGAAACCGGTTAGAACGAAGCACGATCCATTTAAGGGAAACCGTTCATAATATGACCCCAACGATGTTAATCGGTGTTGATAGCTTTGAGAACATTGTGGATCAATTCCAACAGCTTAATATCGAATTTCATAAATCCGGTGATATGCTGCGAGTTCCTGCGCACATCTGGGGATGGTTAGAAGCATGCTTAAAGGAGGCTTTAACGAATGTGGCCAGACATAGCAATGCCACGAAAGTCGAAATTGATTTACAGGCAACGGATTCGATTGTGCGCTTGTTGATTGGAGATAATGGCACAGTTCAAACCAACAATTCGACAGGCAGCGGGCTAAGGGGATTGCAAATGCGAGCCCGCTCATTGGGGGGAAGCTTATCCGTTAGTCGAGACAACGGATTCTTGCTGGTTGGTGTCATCCCGTTAGACAAGGAGGGTTAGCAGGATGAGGCTTCTGATCGTAGATGATGATCCGCTGGTGTGCCGGAGTTTGCAGTTGCTGCTTGTCAAGGAAGAAGACTTTGAAGTGGTGAACACCGCAGGAAATGGACAAGCGGCGATAGAAATATGTCAACTGGAACTGCCGGATGTGATACTGATGGACATCCAAATGCCGGTGATGGATGGAATTGAATGCTTGAAGAGGATCAAGCAACAGTGGCCTTCTATCCAGATCATGATGTTGACCACGTTTCGGGATGAGCATAATATTCGAATGGCCTTGAAAGCAGGGGCGGAAGGATACTTGCTGAAATCGACATCGATTGAAAACATGGCACAGCAAATAAGAGCGTTAAAAGCCGGATCGACGATACTAGATGCCGATGTTCTAAAAGCCATCGTAGAACCGGACGGAATAAAACTTGCAGGGTTAACGGATCGTGAAAGGGACATTGTTGAATTAGTTGCTCAAGGCCTGTCGAATAAAGAAATAGCTGATCAGCTTTTTCTGAGTGCCGGTACTGTTCGAAATATGCTGTCTATCATATTAGATAAATTAGAACTTCGCGATCGGACGCAATTGGCCATTTATTATTGGCAACGATGATGTGATGCTGTATGGCTGGTTGGTTTGATCAGAATTTCCTGTCCTGATATGGGAGTCCCGCGCCGTCTTCGCAGTAGGTTTTTAGACTAAATAGGAACATTGCCCAATTATAGTTGCAGAACCGATAGAAATTTGTTACTTCCTTCCAGTTTTGGGATTCTCGATTTGAAGCAGCTCAAGGACGACGGTCATCATCTCCTCCAACGGAATCCGTTCATCGACAAAATGCTGCAGATTGTATCCGTTAAAAATCGCCATGCAAGCTGTAGACAAGGTTCTAGCATCCAAAGGGCTCTTCGCAATGCCTTCATCCTTCATGACCTGGATAAAACGAGCGAGAAATTGCCTCCACTCCTCCATTTGCGTGATGAGCCGGTCCTTAACCATGGGAAGGTCGTTGGAGTTCATGCATCCTTGGATCAAGAGCAGCGAGGCCCCTTGCTCGTACGCCTCGTTCACCAAGCGAAGCGAATAATTCAGGAAATTTTCAAGCAAATTCCGCTCCTTGTGTTCCAGGGCGGATTTAAGATCGTCAAAGTAAAAATCGATACCGTCTTTTATGATTTTAAGCAGAAACTCCTCTTTGCTGTTGAAATGAGCATAGAATCCCCCTTTGGAGTACCCGGCATGCTTTACAATTTGATCTATGCTTGTATTGGAGTAGCCTTTTCGAGAAAACAACTCCACGCCGGACTTCATTAGCTTTTGGATTGTTTGCTGCGATTGCTCCAGATTTCCCATCCAAAAATCCCCTTTTTATAATTCTGATGTCCTATTGATTATAACATATCTGCTTTAATATAATGTTCTAGTATATACCGACTAGTTGGTATCTATATTGCAAATTGCGAACAAGCAGATCGAAACGTGTTCCGGTCTCTTGCTTTGCCAAATTGGAGGGAATTTATGAGCCAGGCGCCCAATCATGGGATGAGACCACAAGCGGAGAGAAGGATATTGAAAAATAAACCCGTCATGATCATTGCCTTCCTTCTTGTGATCGGTTTGATTTTGCTGCTTTTATTCTCATCGAGCTCGGGCGGGGATAAGCAGGCATCCGAGGTGATCCGGAAGTTTGAGAATGCCATTGCCGCAGAAGATACCGAGGCGTTGAAGAAGCTGCTCTCCGTCGATGACGAGGCTATGGAAATGACGGATGAACGCTTGCGCCAATTGATTCAATACGCCAAGGAAGAGCGCGATTATTACGAAGCTACGCTTCAAATCATGATGGGTCAGCAAGCGCTGCTGGAAGAAGCGGAGTATGTCAATACCGGTTTGCTGGATAAGATGTCGCCTGACCAACTATTGAATTCCGGAGAGCTGTATTTAAAGAAAAAGAAGGGGTTTTGGTCCGATTCTTACACCATCGGTGTCCGCCCTCAGTATTAAACATCACGCTGGAAAACGATAACGGCACGATCACGGTGGACGGCAAAGAAACCCACGAAGTAAGCAAGGGCAATCATTCGGTCAAGCTTGGGCCGCTCTTTCCGGGGGAGTACCAGGTTGATTTCAAAACCAAGTTCGATTACGTCGGCAAAGAGATTACCGAAAGCGAACCGGTCAGTCTGCTCGGAATGGAATCGGAAACCGATTACTCGAAAATGGTGACCGGAGATCAGGTGAGGATTAACAGCCGATTGGGAGAGGTGCAGGCCTATGTCAATGACCAGCTGACTCCTTTTATCCAGCGAAGCTACATGGATGATTCCTCCGGCGATTATTTCTATCCCGCATTCAGCGACGGATCGCAGAAGATTTACGGCGTTGCCAAGTTCCCTTGGGGAGAATCCAAGAGCGAACCCGTCGTGATTGATGATTTGTCCGACAATTATGATATTACGCCGCCTTTGCAGGAGCAGACGCGGAAGGAAGTGCTTGATTTTGTAACGTTGTTCTTGGAGACACGTGCAGAAGCTTACGGTTCGAAAGACATTAGCGAACTGGAGAAGTTATATCCCAACTTCGAAGGCGATTTGTTGCAGATGGTCGAGGCGGATATGGAGGATATGTACTACCCCTGGGGGTCGGACAATACCTTGCAGTCGGTAAAGCTTCAGGAATTCCGTTTCACGGGTTCGGAAGATCCGGCCGATCATGTAGCAGCTTTTTATGATCGCGAGAAGAAGCACTTTTTTGTCCAGGTTACAGGGATTCACGCATTTTATGCTTTGACGATATCGGACGGAGACGTTGATGACATAGACAATGATGAATTGTTGAATTTAAACCTTGTCTACACCGATGGAAAGTGGACGGTATCCAAGATATTCTAGTCATAAGGAGCTGAAAAATAAGCGTCACCGATTTAACAGCGACCGCTACTTTCCAAGAAACGATCAACTGATTTTAGCTTGATATTAGCTGCCTAACAATAGAGGCAGCTTTTTTCATTCTATAATCAATAATCCAGTAGACCTAATTTTTTTAATATGTTAGGATTGCAACAAATATAGAATGAGGAATTGGCAAATATGGAAAATAACGTGAAGAAATGCCGATGATATTTGACATCCATGTGGCGGAAAAGAAGCTGAAGGTTAGCTTTGGCCCGCCGGATATGAATCCATGGCACGAGATGGATATGGATGCACCAGTCGGACTGCAAGAGATTATTTGTAAATATGATGATATAACTATTGAAAATCCGGAACAGTTTTGGCGAGGGATGGAGTGAATAAAGGAGGGGAAAGCCAATGGGGGAATGGGTCACACACTTCCATTTTTCCGAACGAGCACGATTAAATTTATCCTAGGCTGGGGAACAGTCAGCGATCAGAGGCCGCCTCTTGAGCAAGTTTTAGGGGCGGTCTTTTTATTTTCTCACACGTACATATTCTAAAAAGCTAGAAAATTGGCTCAGATCCCCATTTTATTAACTGCAAAAGGATATCATCACTGAAATTACCAGCTTTTAAATAGAGAATAACTATCATATAATAGTAAGTATGTTAATCTATCAATAATAGTGTTACACTATAATCAAGATTTTCATTGATCCGGAGAAGGTGTGAACTCAGTTCGTACCCTGTCTTGCTATGGGCTGGGCGGAGGAGGTTCCATCTTTTCTTCAAATACTAGCGTGTTAGGGACGGTAAAAATGAGTGACAGACAAAACGAAACAGACGTTATCTTGATTGGCGCCGGAATCATGAGTGCAACTTTGGGGACAATATTGAAAGAATTGGTTCCCGATTGGAAAATCACTGTGTTGGAAAAGCTGGCAAGCGCGGGAGAGGAAAGCTCTAACGAATTGAATAATGCGGGAACGGGGCATGCTGCTCTGTGCGAGCTTAACTACACAACGGAAAAACCGGACGGATCCATAGATATTAGCAAAGCGATTAAGGTTAACGAGCAGTTTCAGGTTTCCATGCAGTTCTGGTCATATCTTGTCAACAGCAATCTGATTCGCAACCCGCAGGACTTTATCATGCCGCTGCCTCATATGAGTTTAGTTCAAGGGGAACAGAATGTAGCGTTTCTGAAAAAACGTTTCGAGGCGATGTCGAGCAACCCTCTGTTCCAAGGGATGGAATTCTCCGATGACCCGAACAAGTTGATGGAATGGATTCCGCTCATCATGCAGGACCGGACATTGAACGAACCTATAGCGGCAACAAGAATCGAATCCGGTACGGACGTCAACTTTGGCGCTTTAACGCGTATGCTGTTCGACCATTTGAAACGTAAAGACGTTGACATTAAATTCAAACATAAGGTTGGCGGCATTAAACGTACCAGCGACGGCTTGTGGGAATTGAAAGTACGGAATCTCGACAGCGGCAGCGTGGAACGCCATACGGCCAAATTCGTCTTTATCGGCGGCGGGGGAGGAAGCCTGCCCCTACTGCAAAAGTCCGGTATTCCCGAGGGAAAACATATTGGAGGTTTCCCGGTCAGCGGACTATTTATGGTGTGCACTAATCCGGAAGTTGTCGCCCAGCACCATGCCAAGGTGTACGGCAAGGCCAAGGTTGGAGCGCCTCCAATGTCGGTTCCGCATCTGGACACAAGATTTATCGATAACAAGAAATCGCTGCTCTTTGGACCGTTTGCCGGTTTCTCACCCAAGTTCTTAAAAACCGGCTCCATGTTTGATTTGTTAGGTTCTGTCAAACCGAATAATGTAATAACGATGTTGGCGGCGGGCGCCAAAAACATGGCCTTGACCAAATACCTGATTCAGCAGGTTATGTTATCGAAAGAGCAGCGCATGGAAGAGCTGCGGGAGTTTATCCCGAATGCCAAGAGTGAAGATTGGGATCTGTTGGTGGCCGGCCAACGTGTGCAGGTGATCAAAGATACGGCTGCCGGCAAAGGAACGCTTCAGTTTGGTACGGAGGTGGTTAGTGCCTCTGACGGTTCGATAGCTGCATTGCTCGGCGCCTCTCCGGGTGCTTCTACCGCCGTTTCCGTCATGCTTGAGGTCATCGAAAAATGCTTCCCGCAGCATCTGAAAGAGTGGGAGCCGAAAATCAAGCAAATGATTCCTTCTTATGGCGTGTCATTATTGAAAAATCCGGGGCTGATCGATGAAATTCACACTTATACAGCACAGGCGCTCGGATTAAAGAAGGAACTTCAGCCCGCCCACTAGGAAATAAACAAATATAAATGCGTTAAGAGGCCTTCGTCCCGACTTCTGGGGATGGAGGCCTTTTTGGCTTTGTCGGCAGGCTTTGCGCTTTTCATTTTCGCTGCCAGGTCCTTTATCGTGGGGAACCGTATCATAAGTGACGGCGAAAAATAGTGAGTCTATGGTGCGTGCTTATGTTTCAATAACATTGATATATAGAAAGCCTCTTTTTCAACAATTAGCTCTGTACTGACTACACTGTAATTGATTCCTCTCATTGTTATTCCATTTACCAATTTAGTAAGATGAAGAAAGTCTCCAATTTCTGAAACGTAAATATCCGTCGTTGAGTCGTCGGGGAATATGCACATTACTCTCATGGGATTCATTCCTTTCTGACATGGAGTTACCCCGCACAAATGCGAGGATTAGTTGAATAGATATATATTTATTGCAAGTTCCTCCTGGCTTAATCCACGTAATTTTCGAAAGTGCCGAATGCCCCGCCACCCATCTCAAAAATCACTCATAGCATCCACCTAATCAAACCATAGACCAGCCAGTTGATTGCTCCAAGAGACTATAGGGATTATTTTCAATAAATATATTCTAAAGGGATTATTTCGATATAATAAGACTGTCCCCTTTTCAGCTCGATGGTTGAGTTTTTTAAATGTGCAACCCGTGAGCAAGGAAAGAAACGAATCTACGCTCGCGGAAATAGTGGATAGGCTCCGAAGTAGAAGTGTAAGCGAGCAAAAAAGGATATTGAATGTCATAGACGCTATGCTGGATGATGTGAGAAGTAAACAGAATAAAGAATAAGCCTGGTAAAGACATGTGGCTGTATGGCGGAGCGAGTCTTATTACAACTTTTATCCGTTTAGGGCTGGTTGATGAATTTAGATTATCTGTTCATCCTGTTGTTTTGGGAGAAGGAAAACCGTTATTTATTGATTTAAACCAGAGGTTGAATTTAAAATTGGTTGATACAAGAACTTTCTCCTCTGGCGTTGTGCGGCTAATCTATCATTTGAATGGCAATTAGCAAGATAGAAAGGGATGATTGCAATAGCCATCCAGTCAGGTGTTTCCTTATGAACATCGTCCTAGAGCTTATGGAAGAATTACGAGGTTTAAATATAACTCGTTTTGAAGAGCTGAGTAAGGGCTTTTCGACCGCGCAAAAATATGTACTCTATTCAAAGGATGACGCATCGCAGTATCTCTTGAAAATATACGGTATGGATAAAGCAGAGAGATGCAAAATAAAATTTGATTTGTTAAAACGGCATTTCGATAATGCCGTTTCCTGTCAAAGGCCGATCCAATTCGGGATCCATGACGAACTCCAAGTATGCTACATAGTATTGTCGTATGTTCAAGGCGAGAGCGGGGACAAGTCCATACCCAGCAAGAGTGTGGAAGAGCAATATACTCTAGGAGTGTTAGCGGGGAAGGAATTGAAGACAATTCATCGGGTAACCCCGGCGAAGCCTTACGATTGGTATCATAAGCGAACCCAGAAGTATCGGGATAAAGTTGATGAATGTAAGAGACGTGGGCTAACCTTTATAGGCAGGATTTTATTGAACAGTACATTCAAGAGAACATTCATTGGTTAAAAGACAGCCCGGTTACGTTTCAACATGATGATTTTCACCCTCAGAATATGATTGTTAAATCGGATGGAACGATTGCGATTATAGATTTCGACTCCTATGATTGGGGCGACCCATTCGAAGAATTTTTCAAGTTGCCCAAATATACAATTTATTTAAGCGTGTCCTTTGCGAAAGGCCAAGTGGATGGATATTTCGATCATAAAATACCCGAAACCTTTTGGCGGAAATATAATTTGTTCGTCGCCTTAAACCAGCATGCGAGCCAGCTTGGCGGCGTAATCTCAAATAATCTGGCTTATGTTCAAGAAAGAACCCGATCCATTATAGAAACACATGATTTCCATAATAATGGCGCTCCGGACTGGTACACTCGTTGTCCCGTTTGAAGCATTCCCCTGACCTATGGAGGAGCTATTTTGAAAACGGTTTTGAGATGAAACGGGTGGGCTACGCAAGAAATTTTACATAATACTTGAAGGGGAATGAAAATATGGCATTGGTGCGATTGCTGCATTAGACGATGTTGATGAACTTGTTCAGATGCGTTGGGACTTCTCGGAAGAGGAGGCCAGTAGTTCGGTCGGTTTTGAGGAGTTTCACCGGATTTGCAGTGAATTTTTGGTTAAAGCATTGGAAAGCGGAGATTGGTACATTTGGATCGCGGAAGTTGAGAATAAGATAGTTTCACATATGTATCTGCAATTAATCCATAAAGTGCCGAGACCGGGCAAATCCCCAGACCCTTATTTCGGTTACGTTACCAATGTCTATACCCGTCCTGCTTTTAGAAGTCAAGGGATCGGAACCGAGATTCATACCGCCATGGAAAAATGGTCTAAAGAAAATAAAGTCGAATTTCTTATTGTATGGCCAAGCAGCAACAGTACTCAGTTTTATTCAAGAAATGGCTTTTCTCTATGCGAAGAAGCTATGGAAAAGCACTGGTAATGGATGCGGTCATAAAAGGATCTACCTCGCAAATAAAGCTCTCTCGAATTGGATTATATATGCTGCCGCCCAATACGGGTGAAGCTGCCTAGGCAGTAGAGTGTAATAAGAGTGTATTGTAAAATTGGGATTAGGTGGATGAGAAGAGTACAGATGAGCTGAGAACAGAAAGGATGAGTTGAAATGAATATTAAAATTGAGAGAGCTTCCGCAGCGGATTCCGAGAAAATCCTGTTTTTGCAAAAGATTGCTTATAAAAGCGAAGCAGAAATATACAACGATTTTAGTATCGAACCTCTTGTTCAGATTCTCGGGCAGTTACAACAACAGTTTGAAGATCACATTATACTTAAAGCTGCGAGCGATGGCGCAATCATTGGTTCTGTAAGGGCAAATGAGCAAGACGGAACATGCCGCATCGGTAAGCTTATGGTGAATCCGAACTACCAAAATAAAGGAATAGGCAAAATGTTGATGCATGCCATAGAAGCTCTTTTCCCGAAATCTCGCTATGAATTGTTTACGGGAAGTAAAAGCGAAAAGAATATTGCCTTATATAAAAAGCAAGATTATAGAGTCTTTAAAGAACGTGTGATTACCCCCGATTTTAGTCTGGTCTAGCTTGAAAAGAATAGCGGTTGAGACTTGCGGTTCCATCCTGCTGGGCTTTCACCGAATTTAACTTTAAGCAATTTAGCAGTGCAAAATGAAAGTGCTTACACGACCTGTTCAGGGATGGATCATTTGGAAAAGGAGTTGTTGGCGTGTCGAAACTATTTTTTGACCCGATGAAGCACCCCGAATGGATTCAGCCACAGACTGTAGAGTGGTACGCAAATTTAGCGATAGAAACTGGGGGATACCAATACCCATGGAAGTCGGAATTCGATGAGCCGGGAGCCGAGATTATTTTTGCAGACAAAATTGCGACCTATATCAATGAAGATACACGAATGCTGGACGTTGGCTGCGGCCATGGTGAATTCACGTCGACGTTTGCCCATAAAGCAAAAGAGGTCGTAGGCATTGATGTCATTGAGGGCTATATTGCATCGGCCAACAAAAAGAAGACCGGAGAATCCGTTAAATTTTTTGTTGTGGATGCGGACAAACAGCTGCCTTTTCCCGACAGTTTCTTTGATGTTGTCTATACGAAAAAAGGGCCATGGCTATTTCACGAGGGAAGCCAGGAGGGCCGTAGGGTTATCAAGTCTGGGGGCATAGTGCTGGCATTGTATCATTGTGGGACAGATGGGGGACTTAGAAACCTCTTCCCCGGACTGTACACTCCTTTCCCGGAAAATTACCTGAATGAAGTTAAAGTGAAATTCGAACACCAGCTTTCCGAAAGCAGCCTAGAGGAAGCCGAATTAGTGATCTTTGAAGAGGTGGAATACCTTTCGAGGCCCGAGGATGTACTGCACAAAAAGTGTTTTGGTCAGAGTGAAGCATTGAAGAAAATGGTCTGGCGGGAATGCCTAAACGATGTGGAGGAAATATTCCGCCAGAATGCTACGTCAAGAGGTTTAAAAGTCGTCAACTATCATGCTTTGATGGTTGAGAGAGCGAAATAACGGAGGTATTTCTTTCATGGGTTCAAATTCAAGTGTAGTCGTCGTACCCTATGACCCCGATTGGGTTCAGTTATTTGAAAAGTTGCGGGAGTTTGTTCTCCCGGTTGTGAGCGACCTCATCGTCACGATAGAACATGCCGGGAGTACATCTGTTCCGGGATTAGCAGCGAAACCGATTGTCGATATGGATGTGATCGTGCCTTCTCAAGCGGATGTGCATATAGCCATTCAAAGGCTTTCAACTCTTGGCTACATTCATGAAGGCGATTTGGGGATCGCCGGGCGGGAGGCTTTCATCCCTCCTGATCACTTGCCCCGGCATCATTTGTATGTATGCACTCAAGAAAACGACGAATATAAACGTCATATCCTCTTTCGCGATTATTTGAGGTCCCATCCTGACGATTCCGAAAAGTACGGTGAGCTAAAGCTGGAGCTTGCCCAACGATTCCATAATGACCGTAAGGCATATACAAATGCCAAGAGCGAATTTGTGGAACAGATTTTGCAAAGGGCCGGATGGAATAGCTAAAGCCTTCAAGGCAGCCATTAAGTCGACGGCCTTGTATACATGGTATGAAAGCCGGATAATATCGTAGCCGTTGGCGTGGTCCATCTGCCATTGAATTGGATTTAACAACTTGCGTCAAAAGTCTCCTTCCTCAGCGAAGCAGGTGGGAGATGAATGACGCCTTTCTCGAACATATTCGCTGGAGATATGTTGGAAAAAGCATGTGTTTGTTCTAGTCACTTTGATGCCCGAAAAGGAACGAATGTGTGATATAATGGGGATGTGGAACAAGTGTTCCGATAAGAAGGGGGTGTTTCCATGATTCGTGCTCAAATTGTACGTTTCCATGCCTCGAAACGAGATATCGAGCGACTGTATGCTTGTAATCGCGAATCTGCCCGGGTTTGGAATATGTGCTTGCAGCTCGCTAAGAACTACCATTCGGAGCATCGGAAATG
>NZ_VEGP01000033.1 GCF_007679495.1 Paenibacillus sp. 32O-W
TTGCGCACGTACGGATCTGTGAGGGGTAAGGGGCACAATCCTCGAAGGAAAGGCCCCGCCTACTCGACCTCGTCTTTTGCGACGTCCTTGCTCGTGTTTGAGCCGCTGAAAGGTGTGAAGGTCATGGACGTTCGGTCAAAATCGGATTATAGTTTCAACAACCGGTTATTTAATTTTTTTGCGATATTGATCGGGGGTCATGCCCACCTGCTGTTTGAAGAGACGGCTGAAATGAGCCGGATGCTTGAACCCGACGAGGTATCCGACCTCTGTGACCGATTGGTTGCGATCCAGCATGAACAGCATTTTCGCTTGGTTGATTCTCCTCTGATACAGATAGGTAAAGATCGTCTGTCCGGTCACCTCACGGAACAACTTGGCCAAATAATACTTATTCAGATGCAGTGCATCTTCCAGTTGATCCAGATGAATATTTTCTGTGTAACGGCTTTCAATGAAGGCAAGAATGCTCTGCACGATCTTTTCTTTCTCCTGCGGCGCCTCCATACGCTTGTTCATTTCCTCCTGACACATTTCATAAATGAACAGAAGAAGCTCGATAAAGGTCAGTCTCAGCCGGTGATAGGAGAATAAATCGGTTCGGCCGTAATGGCAGTGAAGGCGCTGCAGAAGCTCTTCCATTGCGGACTTGAGGTGACCGTTCAGACGAAGATGATGGTTTCTCAAAATTTGAAACGGCTTCAGCAGCTCCAGATTACGCGGTTTCTCCTCCAGTATATTTATGAAGAAAGGATCAAATGATAGATTGCTCCTTACGTATTCTTCACTCGGGTCTATTTTGGGACAATGCGGCGTCATTCCGTTCATCAGTATAAAATCGCCCGAAACCAGGTCGATGACCTGATCTCCCAACATATAGCTGCAGCGGCCGCTGTGAAAATAATAAATTTCATATTGGCTGTGGGAATGGAAAGAAGGCCGAATGATCGGCCTGTTGTTTCGATAGACAAATCCGTTAAGGAGCGGGTATGGATAAGAAGCGCTGGACATATGGATCCTCCCGATGAATGGCAGATTCCTTAAGACGGCAGCGATGAACAAATCTTGCCTGAATTTCCGCCGCGAAATCTATCCCGTTTGGGACTTATTATACTACAAATTCATCGGAAGGGGGCCATCATGGAGCTCCTGCTGCGAGCATAATCAATAATCGAGTTTGATTTCCCGACCTGTGCGGGCTGATTCGTAAATGGCCAGAATGAGCTTGACGGCTTTGCTCGCTTCTTCCCCGGTAATCATCGGGTCGCGGTCCTCCCGGATCGCTTGAATCAGATCATCGACCAGTACGAAATGGCCGTCGTTAGAAATATTCGTGGCACTGCTGCTGGCGGCCAAAGTTCCTTCTACCTGCGGGGCTTCCTCCTGGGAGTCGGCGAAGCTCCATTGCTTGATCCCGCTGTCTCCGAAGATGATCGTTCCGTTCTCTCCATGGATCTCGAAGCGTGTTTCCATTCCGGGATAAACGGAGGTCGTTCCTTGAATAACCCCGAAGGCGCCATTTTTATACTTGATGGCGGCAACAGCCGTATCCTCGACCTCAATCGAGCGAACGAGCGGCGCGGAATAGGCGAAGACCGACTCGACGTCCCCGACCATCCATTGAATCAAATCCACTCCGTGAACTCCCTGATTCATCAAGGCTCCTCCTCCGTCCAGCTCCCAAGTACCCCGCCAGCCGGCGCTCCGGTAATATTCCGGACTGCGGTAATATTTCAGGTAGGCATCGCCCAGCACCAGCTTGCCCAGCTTGCCTTCCTGAATCGCCTTGCGGGTTGCGATGGCAGCGGGAAAGGTGCGCCGCTGATAGACAACCCCGAGCTTGACCTGGCGCTCCCTTGCCGTGCGGATCATCCGATCCATTTTGTCAACGGTAATATCAAGCGGCTTCTCGCAAAATATATGCTTGCCTGCTTCGGCGGCAGCGATGGCAACCTCCGCATGCAGTCCGCTGGGAACGCAGATGGAAACCGCATCGATATCTTCTCTCTGCAGCATGATTTCGTAATCGGTATAAATGTCTTTAACGGAAAATTCCTCAGCGAGCTTCTTTGCTTTGGGCTCCTCTACATCAGCAATGGCTACCAGCTCGGCTTGCGGGTTGGACGTTATCGCCTTGGCGTGGAAGGGAGCGATCACTCCTGCGCCCACGATGGCAAATCTTAGCTTTCTCATGCCCATTCACCTCTTCAATAAGTCATTTGGCATCCTGTGAAGGATCTGATTCCTAGGGATAGCCTAGCACATCCGAATGGCCTTTACTTGATTCTCGTTAACCGGAATGACCATTCTTTTGACTATCGTTGGCCTGTTTATGTAATGTTGAAGTCAAGTGAAGGATTCAGTTATTTCCCGGATCTTTGAAGTGGATGGTGAACAGAACTCATGGCAGATAAACCAAGCCGTAAAACCTTTCATCTTCGGCTGGATGAAATGGTAAACCGATTAAAAGAAGATATTCTTACCTCCAAGCTGCAGACCGGAGATTATTTGCCTTCCGAGAAATCGCTCGGTGAGCAGTTCCATCTAAGCAACCGGTCCGTTCGTAAAGGGCTGGAGGTCTTAGTTCGGGAAGGGCTGATCGTAAAGGTGCCCAAAGTGGGCAACCGGGTGACTCGGCCCGACGATAGCGGGACATTAACGGTTAGGTTTGGCTATTATAAATCGATGGCTTATGAAGCTGATCTTCATCACCTCTTGACCTTGTTTCAGGAGCAATATCCGCAAATCCGGGTGCAGGCCGTTCCCATTGCGGGCGATGTCGGAATCAAGGAATACCTGGAGGCAGGCTTGCTGGATGCAGCAACCGTCAATTATCCGACCTATCAATCGATCCTGGATGGGAAGGAAAGGGATTGGCTGGAGGAGCAGACCCCCGATCCCTCCATGTATCCTTACGTAACCCATGCTTTTACGGCAGACGGTTTACTCATGGCGAAGCCGTTTCTGTTCTCTCCCCTGGTCCTGTGCTATAACCGGGAGCATATACGGGCGAACGGGCTGCTTGAGCCGGACAGCGGCTGGTCCTGGCAGGATTTGTCGCAGGTCGCTTCCCAATTGACTCGGCCGAACGAAAGGCTGGGGTTTTATTTTCATTTGCAATCCCGCAATCGGTGGCCGGTCTTCTTGCTGCAAAGCGGAGGCTCGCTGCGTAAGGAACCGGACGGTCGGCCGATAATCTGCGGCACCGATTGGATGGAGGGATTTAAGGTTTGCCGCGACCTGATTGTCAATCAGCGGACTATGCCTATGTTCGACCAGGAGTCCGATGCAGAGGAATTGTTCCGGCAGGGCAAAGCTTCGATGATTATGACCAGTTATTTCGCCATGAATAGGCTCAGATCGATGAAGGGAGATTGGGACATTGCCCCTCTCCCTCACCTTCGCAACGGCAAAACCTTGCTGCTTGTCATAGGGTTGATTGTGAATAGGAATTCTTCCCGCAAGGAGGCCGCCCGCAAGCTGATCGATTTCTTGACCTCATACCCTGCGCAATTGGCTGTGCGGAAGAACACATTAAGCATTCCCGCCCTGAAGCCGGCAGCGGAATGGACCGGCCCCGATTCCCATTACCGGCCGCAGAGATTTCATCTGTATCGGGAGGTGGCGCCGACCTTCAGCTTCTATGATGAGCTTGGATTGTCCAACGATGACATTGTGAGGATGACTCAGCAGGCCAAAATGTATTGGTCGGGGTTATGCGACGAACAGCAGCTGTGCGAGAGTCTGGAGCGATGCCTGAGTGGTTAGCGGCTTGAGAGCAGCTGTAGCTCAACCCCCAGTTGATACGCAGTTGTGCGATATTCTAGATAGATGCCAACAACCGGCCTGGATTTATGTATTCCCTGCGCGCTTCGGTTTTAACGGACCCGAGAGACCTTAATTGCTCCAGAAGGCCTTTCGTGTAATTTTAACGGACTCGAATGACCTTATTCTCAAGAAATGCGTGCGAAAGTAGGAGAATTCAATGCAATAAGAGCAACTGGGTCCGTTAGTCTAAAAAAGCCGGCCTATTTTAACGAAATAGGATCTCCCAGGTCCGTTACATTTTCGTTTATGGACTTTTCACAAGTACAATCAATCCTGTACAATCATCCTGTTGTACCCTTTTCCACAATGAATCGACACCTCACTCAGTCCGCAAGCCGTACATCCGATACCTCATGTTTCCGCTGGTTACTCTTAGGAGCCCCAGATCAACCAACTTATGCAAAATTCGTCTGGAATGACGGTCCGTAATCCGCAAATGTTCGGCCAATTCCCGAGGGGTGAACGGACGCAGCGAACGCCGGGCGAAGCGTACGGCTTCTGCTTCGAGATACGCCAATTGGAAGGGCGTATCTATGGATATGAATTTTCCGATGAAGGAAAGAACGAGCTGCTGGCATCGCCAAGGTTCATCCTGAATAGAAGGATAAGCGATTGGTAAGAATACCCAGCCGTCCAGCGCTAGCAAACAATGACGCCAGCATAAATCTTTAAACCGTTTGACATCAAGATCCCTGGCGTGAGAACCGTAGCCTTGGATTTCGATGCCCCCTTTGACGCCTCCCGGCATATAGGCCAAATCAATATAGCGGTAACCATTATGGAAATCGCACACCTCCCATTCGGGATACAGGTTGTCAAAATTTTGAACCGCTGGAAACCAAACGGAACGCAAAAATTCCATCGTGCCGTGGCCCAGGCTCTTCTCAAGCCGTTCACGCCTTCGTTGATTGGTTTCTTGTATAATGTTTTTTTGCATCCATTCCTCATATTTTTGCAGAAATCTTGACACATCAGTTCACTCCTTTAAATCACAGGATAAAAGAACACGCCGCCCCGATACGATGTATCGAAGCGGCGTGTTCTTCACGACCGAATTTGTGTTTAGTATATCCTGAAATGATATTACTCGCAATAGGGAGGATATTACTCGCAATAGGGAGGGCGTCGGGTTTACATAGGAACGGAGGGGCTTGATATTTTAGCTATTCAGGAGCATTGGTTTTGTCTCGCCGGTCCACAAGGCTTTGTGCGAAAGGAATAAAGCATCAGACTTCGGTCAGAAATCTACTTTATAAGAAAATGCATTACATATACACTAGTGAAGAAAATGAATATTTTGATTTATTTCCATACGGGATTGACATTCGTTTCTAGTCTACATTATGATGAGGTTGTGATAGATATAGGTCAAGTATGACCCAGGTGATACATTAAGCCAAAGAAGGAGCTAAAGCAGATGAGCCAAATAGTAATGCTGGCGGGCAGTGAAGTGTTGAGCGGGATTTTTACGCCAAATCATTTGGACCAGCTTCGTCAGCTGGGAACGTTAAGGGAAAGCCAAGCCAAGCACAGTCCGACTCCCGAAGAGGCGAAGGAATGGATTAAAGGGGCGGATATCGTTATTACAACTTGGGGCAGTCCGCGAATAAACGAGGAGATTCTTGCTTACGCGCCCGATTTGAAGCTTGTGATGCACGCAGCGGGAACCGTTAAAGGGATTGTCAGTCCCGAAATGGCGGCCAAGGGCATAAGGGTAAGCAGCGCCAATGGGGCGCTTGGGATCGGTGTAGCGGAGACCGCGTTGGGATTAACGATTACCTCGCTTAAGAACATGTGGCAGCTTGCCAGAAATACCAGGGAAGGCGAATGGAACAAAGATAAGGATAAAATCCGCGAGCTCTACGGGGTAACGATAGGAGTCGTGGGAGCAGGCCGGGCAGGCCGCCATTATATCCATCTGATGAGAAATTTCCATGTCGACATCCTTCTGTATGATCCATTCGTAAGCCAGGAGGAGGCGGAAGCGATGGGAACGACGAAAGTCAGCCTGGAGGATTTGCTGGTTCGTTCCGATGTCGTTTCGATCCATGCCCCTTCAATTCCCGAGACGGATAAGATGTTTAACCGGGAAACGCTGGCTCTGATGAAAGATGATGCGGTACTGATCAATACTTCCCGCGGCAGTCTGATTGATGAGGATGCTCTTGCGGAAGAGCTGGAGAAGGGCAGGTTTACAGCCTGCATCGACGTGACCGATCCGGAGCCTCCCCGGCAGGACCATCCGTTCCGGCGTCTGCCGAATGTCATTCTGATTCCTCATATTGCCGGAGCGGTCAATAACGGAAAGCAAAGAATGGGACAATATTCCGTTGACGAAATCCGCCGTTTCCTCAACCGGGAGCCGATGGATGGCGAAGTGAATCTGCAGAAACTCCATACGATTGCTTAAAATAAATTGGGGCAGGTATATTAAAAATTTCTTTAATATACCTGTCTTTATTTTTTGAATACGTTATAATGGGAAGTAGAAAAAAGATCACAAACGAATAGTAATAATCACAAACGATCATTTAAGGCTGGAATTGGATCAGGAGGTAACGGATGTTTGCGGAAGAACGGCAAATTAAAATAGTCGAGATGGTCAACCGCCAAGGGAAGGTGACGGTAGCCCAGGTGAGCAAAGCGCTGGGGGTTTCCCCGGTAACGGTCAGAAGAGATTTGGAGAGGCTGGAGGAGAAAGAGCTGCTCGTGCGAACCCATGGAGGAGCCATGGCCTTGAAGTCGGCTTTTCCGGAAACGGCCCGCGAGCTATCCTTCTCCGAGAAGGCGGGGGCTTACGCGGCGGAGAAGGAACGGATTGCCGAAGCGGCAGCGAAGCTCGTCGGGGATGAGGAATCGGTTCTGTTGACACCGGGGACCACGAATATGCTGCTTTCCCGCAAGCTGACGGGGAAGACCGATTTAACGGTCGTGACCAATGCGGTCAACATCGCCCTGCAGCTCGGAAGTCCTCCCGGATGGGACGTAATTCTGACCGGCGGCAAGCTGCGGGCCAAATCGTTTGCGATGGTCGGTCCGATAGCCGAACAGTCGCTGGCCAAGCTGAACGTCGACAAGCTGTTCATGGGGGTGGACGGGTTCGACTTCGCGGAAGGGCTGACGACTCCGAATCTGTTGGAGGCAAGCGTGAACCGGCAGATGATTGCTATTGCTAAGCAAGTCATTGTGGTGGCTGACCGCAGCAAGTTCGGCAAGGTGATGTTCTCCCACATCGCGCCGTTGGATGTTGTGCACACGGTAATTACCGACAAGCAGTTGTCCGATGAGGATGCTCGGCGGATCGAGGACCTCGGCATCGAGCTTATCCTCGTATAGAAAAAGGGGCTCCAGACATGGCGCGCGGACAAAAAATCATTGTCACTCCGCCTGAATTGCAGTACAATATAAATGAAAGTAAACGAAAGCAAATTGTCACAAAAGAAAGATCGTTGGTCCGTCAGGCTAATTCCGGAACCTGTCTTTCCTATCCGCGAATAGCTGCCAATAGCATTCCGCTTGCATGACAGCAAAGCTGTAAAACCTTGTAACATTTCATGAGCAAGAGCACTGCATCACTTAATACTATAAGGGGGACTTATCATGCCATTAGTTTCATCCACTCCAATGCTTCAAGAAGCCAGAGCGAACGGCTACTGTATAGGAGCCTTTAACGTCCATACGCTGGAGATGCTTCAAGCGGTGGTAGAGGCCGCGGAGGAGACTCAATCTCCGTTAATTATTCAATCGACGGTAGGCACCGTCAAGCATCTCGGCCCCGAATATATTGCTGCGGCCGCTACGGTCGCCTCGAATCTGTCCAGCGTTCCGATTGCCCTGCATTTGGATCACTGCACCGATTTTGATTTGATCGTCCGCTGTATCCGCGCCGGATATACTTCCGTTATGATTGACGCTTCCAAGTTTCCTTTTGAAGAAAATGTGAGACAAACCTTGAAGGTTGTCGAGGTGGCCAAGGCGGCCGGCGTCAACATTGAAGCCGAGCTTGGCAAGGTCGGAGGCGTGGAAGACGATATCGTCGTGGCCGAACATGAAGCGCTGATGGCCGACCCGGACGAATGCGCCAAGTTTGTGGAACTGACCGGAGTTCCGACGTTAGCCCCGGCTATCGGCACGGCACACGGTATTTATAAAGGGGAGCCCAAGATCGATTTCGACCGGATCAAGCGAATTGCCGATAAAGTGGACGTGCCGCTCGTGCTGCACGGCGGATCGGGCATTCCGGAGGAGCAGGTCAAGCGCTGCGTATCCTTGGGAATGGCCAAGATGAATGTGGCTACCGAGCTTAGAATCGTATTCTCCGATGCAATTAAGGCCGTTTTCGCTGCCAATCCGGAGGAGAATGATCCGAGATCCTATATGGTGCCGGCCAAGAAGGCATTGAAGGAAGCGGCTATTGAAAAGATGCGTCTGTGCGGCTGCATTGGCAAAGCACGAGATTTGACGGGACGGTGAGCTAATGAACCGCCAAGACTTGATTGATCAATTTATCGGATTGTTCGGAGATTCCTCCGAATCAATCCGTTGTTTTTATGCACCCGGGCGGGTGAATTTGATTGGAGAGCATACGGATTACAACGGAGGCTATGTTTTTCCGGCAGCGCTAACCTTCGGTACTACAATGCTGATTCGGCCGAGGCAGGATCGGGAGATTCATCTTGCATCCGCTAACTTCGAGGTGCGCGGGATCATTGATTTGGATCAGGCGAAATATGTGCAGGAGGAGGATTGGATCAATTATCCGAAAGGAATTCTCGTTCATCTGCGGAAGAACGGTTATTCCTTCAGCGGCTATGACGTCTATTATTACGGCGATATTCCGAATGGAGCCGGATTATCCTCTTCTGCTTCGCTTCAATTGGTCACCGCTTTCGGATTCATGAGCATGGAAGGACATCCGATCGACAGGGTGGAGCTGGCGCTCGTCGCCCAGCGATCCGAGAATGAATTTCTCGGAGTGCAGTGCGGGATCATGGATCAATTTACCGTAGCCATGGGGAAAGAGGACCACGCCCTTCTATTGAAATGCAGCACCCTCGAATATGAGCATGTTCCCTTCGACAGTGAAGGCTATAAGCTCGTTATCGGAAATACGAACAAGCGCAGAGGACTGGTCGATTCGGAGTATAATACGAGAAGAGGTCAGTGCGAGCAGGCGGTACAAGAGCTGCGGGCGGAGTATCCCGGGCTCAAGCTGCTGGGAGAGCTGGATCTGGCTCAATTCCGGTCCTCTCAATCGCTGATCCGGGACGAGGGCGTTCGAAGAAGAGCGCAGCATGTCATTGAAGAAAATGACCGTGTGCTGAAATCCGTGAATGCCCTGAAGCGGAACGACCTGCAGCAGTTCGGCCGATTGATGACCGCTTCCCACAATTCCTTGCGTGATCTGTATGAAGTCACTTGCCTTGAGCTGGATGTCATGGTGGAAGAGGCTCTGGGGGTAGAGGGAGTGCTGGGTTCCCGTATGACGGGAGCAGGCTTCGGCGGCTGCACCGTATCGCTGGTCCGGGAGGATGCCGTAGACGGATTCATTGAGCGGGTAGGGGCCTCTTACCGCGAGCGTACCGGATTGGAAGCGTCCTTCTATGTGGGGAACATAGGCAATGGAGTGAGCGAGCTGTAATAAGGAATAACAGTACCAATTTCGTTGCGGCACAAGCAGAATGATAGGGCACCTGGAATCTCACTCCCATCGGTATAGGTAAACGGGCTTAAGAGGTTATAGTGCCATGACGTATACAGAACGGAGGGAATACGCAAATGGCGGTATTGGTCACGGGCGGAGCCGGCTACATAGGCTCCCATACGGTTGCAGAACTTATTGATGCCAAGGAAGAAGTAGTCGTCGTCGATAATCTCAGTCAAGGACACCGGCAAGCGCTGCTGGGCGGCAAGCTTTATGTGGGAGATATACGCGATGAGGAATTCATGGAAACGGTGTTCAAGGAAAACGACATCGAATCCGTCATTCATTTCGCCGCATACTCTCTTGTTGGAGAGAGCATGCAGAATCCGGCCAAATATTACGACAATAACGTCTATGGTACGCAGCGCCTGTTGGAAATTATGAAGAAGTACGGAACGAAACGCATCGTCTTCTCCTCAACGGCAGCTACCTACGGCGAGCCGCAGACGGTGCCGATTGAGGAAACCGCACCGACACAGCCGACGAATACTTATGGAGAGACGAAGCTCTCTATGGAGAAAATGATGAAGTGGTTCGATGCGGCTCATGGCATCAAATATGTCGCGCTGCGTTATTTCAATGCGGCAGGAGCTCATCATAGCGGCCGGATCGGGGAAGACCATTCTCCGGAGACTCATCTGGTCCCGCTTATCCTTCAGGTTCCGCTTGGTAAGCGGGAGCATGTATCCATCTTTGGTGATGACTATCCGACTGAGGACGGTACTTGTATCCGGGATTACCTGCATGTATCCGATTTGGCGGATGCTCACCTGCTCGCTTTGGAGAGACTGCGAAGCGGCGGGGAGAGCTCGGTTTATAACTTGGGAAGCGGCAAAGGATTTTCCGTCAAGGAAATGATCGACGTGGCCAGGAAAGTGACCGGGCATCCGATTCCTGCCGTGCTCGAACCGAGGAGAGCCGGAGACCCGGCAGTGCTGATAGCTTCATCGGCGAAGGCCAAGCGCGAATTGAACTGGAGCCCGCGGAGGGACAATCTGGAAGAGATCGTAGAATCCGCCTGGAACTGGCATCGTCAGCACCCGGATGGGTTCACGGAATAGAAGGATCCGTTGTCAAGCTTAAAGCCGGTCTATGACCGGATGCGACCGGCTAAGTTACAATATTTATGATCATGTGAGGAAAGAAGGCAGGATCGATGCATAACAACAACGGCCACATAAGCAAAACGGAGGCAGCCCAATGGTTGGCGCGGCTTGTCCGCTTCGGGGAAGCGAAGGGGCTTATTGAAGAAGAGGATCGGATTCCTGTAACGAATGCTCTTCTCGATCTGCTGCAGATTGAGGAGCCTTGCGATGGTGACCTGGATACTTTATTTCCTCCTGAAGAAGATCTGGCTGGAGACAGCCCGATGCCGCTGCTGAATCCTCTCCTGGATTATGCTGCCGGGCAGGGGCTGCTGTCGGATAACACGGTGACTTATCGGGATTTGTTGGATGCCAGGATGATGGGGCTGCTGATGCCCCGGCAATCCGAGATCATCCGGGAGTTCTCCCGTTTGCTGGAGCAGAAAGGGCCCGAAGCGGCGACACATTGGTTCTACAGCCTTTCCAAGCATTCCAATTATATCCGGATGGATCGGATCCGCCAGAATGAATATTGGCAGGCATCGACAGACTATGGCGATTTGGAAATAACGATCAACCTGTCCAAACCGGAGAAGGACCCCAAGCAAATTGCGCTGGAACGGAGCATGCCGCAGAGCCGGTATCCGAAATGTCTGCTCTGTGCGGAGAATGTCGGCTATGCCGGGAGGGTCAATCATCCGGCCAGACAGAACCACCGGATCATTCCGGTGAAGCTTGCAGGCCAATCCTGGTTTTTTCAATATTCTCCTTATGTCTATTACAATGAACACTGCATTATTTTAAGCGGACAGCATGTTCCCATGAAGCTGACTAAGGATACCTTTATCCGGCTGGCGGAATTTACTGAGCAGTTTCCGCATTATTTCATCGGGTCCAACGCCGACCTGCCGATCGTGGGCGGTTCGATTCTCAGCCACGATCATTTTCAAGGGGGACGTCACCGGTTCGCGATGGAGGTGGCCGCGCGCGAGGAGGAATTCGTACATCCGCGCTATCCGGGCATCCGGGCGGCCATCGTGAAGTGGCCTATGTCGGTGATCCGCATTTCCGGCCCGAATTCCGGAGAGTTGACTGATTTAGCTTATACGCTGCTGGAAGTCTGGCGGGGGTACAGCGATGAATCCGCCGATATCCTTGCGTTCAGCCGGGAGGAAGACGGTACACTTACCCCTCATAACACCATCACACCGATCGCCCGCAGGAATGCCCAGGGGGAATGGGAATTCGATCTGGTGCTCCGCAACAATCGAACGTCTCCGGAGCATCCGCTGGGAATATTCCATCCTCACCGGGAATTGCATCATATTAAGAAGGAGAACATCGGGCTGATCGAGGTTATGGGACTCGCCGTTCTACCCGGACGCTTGCAGCAGGAGCTCCGCATGATCAGCGGCATCCTTAGCGGGCAAGCTCCAGTGGCAGAATGGCCGGAAGGGCATCCCCTGCAGCCGCATCAAGCTTGGATCCGGCAGCTGGCACAAGAGCATGGAACGCGGATGAGCGAGGCGGAAGCGGCTGCCGTCCTTCGGCAGGAGGTTGGCCGAAAGTATATGCAGGTACTCGAGGATGCGGGTGTGTTCAAACGGAATAGCGCAGGCAAGGACGCTTTTCGCAGCTTTATGTTCCATGCCGGGTTTGTGCTCCGATAAAACGACCGATAGCCGCACAGACGGGGCGACGAAGTTCTTTACGGCCCCTTTGTGTGCAGCCAACCAGCAATGCTATAGTTCAAATAAATACGATTACTCAAGGTGCTACGCAACGAAGAAGCTTATGCACTGAACAAAGAAGGGTGGACCATGATAACAACAGTAACGCTCAATGCGGCGATTGACAAAACATATTACGTAGACCGGTTTGAATTGGGGAAAGTGACGAGAGTTCCGAAAATGCATGCTCTTCCGGGAGGCAAAGGCATCAACGTAGCCAGAGTCATCCATCTGCTCGGGGAATCTTCACTTGCAACCGGATTCATTGCCGGCAGCAATGGCCGATTCATCGAGAAGAAACTAACCGAGCAGGGGATCTCCCATGATTTTGTCACGATTGAAGGCGAGTCCCGTATTTGCTTGAATATTATTGATCGTTCTTCAGGGGAATCTACCGAAATTTTGGAGCAGGGACCGACTGCGGCCCAGATGGACCAGACAGCGATGGAAGCGAAGGTGAAGGAGCTGGCGGAGCGTTCCGGCATATTATGCTTCTCCGGCAGTCTGCTTGCAGGGGTGCCCACGGACTTCTATGCCCGCTTGATCGCAACGGCGAAATCAGCCGGGGCCAAAGTTTTTCTGGATACGAGCGGGGACGCCCTTCTTGCCGGCATCGAAGCAGTGCCGTATTTCATTAAGCCTAACGAGGACGAAGTGGCCAAGATCATCGGTCATCCGCTGGAGAAGGAAAGTGATTTGTATGACAGTGTTCAAGGGCTGATGGAGCGGGGGATAGCCTGTGTGGTTGTGTCACTTGGCGAGAACGGCTCGTTGGCAGGAGTGGAAGGACAATTATACCGCGTTAAAGCTCCCCGCATTGAAGCGGTTAATACGGTTGGCTGCGGAGATTCCTTCGTTGCCGGCATGGCCGTAGGTGTAGCCCGCGGTCTGCCTGTTGAAGAATGCCTTCGTCTGGCCACCGCCTCGGGTTCGGCTAACGCTTTGACGGAAGAGGCCGGTAACGTGCGGCTGGATGATGTGCAAAGGCTGATCGCCGAGGTTAGTATCGAGCTTCTGTAATCTCCGGGATTCTGGGGTTGAGATACGTTCTTCGGCCGGATGAACCGGAGGATTGATTATAGAGGAGGGTGAAATTTCATGAAAGCTCTTTATTTTGGGAATATGTTTTCACCTTTCTCTTTTTCTTCAAGCAAAAGAATGGTAATATGGACTAAAGTACTGTCGGATGAAGACCGACATTTGTCATTTTGGGGGGGCAGGACACTTGTTGAAAAGAACATTGGTCGGATTGCTGCGGAGCCACGAGCAAACAGGAGAAAAAGCGAAAGATCCTTTGTTAAAAACAAGGTACTACAAGCTTTCCAAAGACAAGCTTTGGGAAGAGGTCGTAAGTACGCTCAAGAAAATCAACGGGTACAAAATTCTGCATGAAGTCCCTAATGTCGGGGAAATCGTGGTCGAGAAGAAAACGATTACGGGACGTCGGCAGGACATTACCCTGACCCTGTTTGCCATCACTCCGGTTAAAAGCGCCGTCGATATCTATTCCGCTTCCCGCGGGTCGCTCGGGGACCTTGGCTCCAATTACCGGACTATCCTCGATATTTACAATGCGTTGGATCGCAGGCTGTCGGCTTATAAAATTTCTTGAGCCGGCCGCCGGCCGGCTGGACCCCAGCGGCATCTGAGTATACGAAAAGCGGGGGAAAATTCGTTTTCCCCCGCTTTTCGTATGGAATTTATCGCAATCAGACCAGTTTCTTGACGGCTTCGATAGCCGCTTCATAGTTAGGATGCTCGGTCATCTCACTCAGGTATTCAACATATTGGATCTTGTTGTCCGCATCGAGAACGAAGATAGAGCGCATCAATAATTGAAGCTCTTTGATCAGCACGCCGTAGGCTTCGCCAAATGAGCGTGTTTTATAGTCGGATAAGGTGACCACTTTATCCACACCGGCCGCGCCGCACCAACGGGCTTGAGCCATCGGCAGGTCTACGCTGACTGTAAGGATGACGACGTTGTCTCCCAATTTGCCGGCCTCTTCATTGAATCTGCGGGTTTGCGCATCACAGACGCCGGTGTCCAGAGAAGGAACGACACTGATCAGCTTGATTTTGCCCGCATAGTCGGACAAGGAAGCCGTATCAACAAGACTTTGGTTAAGAGTGAAATCAGGAGCCTGATCTCCCACCTTTAATTCGCTGCCGATCAGAGTAATCGGATTGCCTTTCAAAGTTGCGGCATTGGCGCGTTCTTGAGCCATAATGAACAATTCCTCCTTTAGGGAAACCTAAAATTTGGCTTTTGCTTCATCCTATTATAATATGAGTAATTGATACTTGTCCAATAACGAACATGTAAAGACGCTTAATAGCGGGCTTGTGCTGACGGCGGGAACGGCTGGGTCCGGGGAAAGGGTAGGGAATGGAAAAGTGGAGCTTAGACAATTGCATTATTTTGTTAAGGTAGCCAAGAAGCAGCATGTGACGCAGGCATCGGAAGAGCTGCATGTTGCGCAATCGGCAGTAAGCAGACAAATTCGTCAGCTGGAGCAGGAGCTGGGGGTCACTCTCTTTGTGCAAAAAGGGAGGAACCTGCAAATAACTCCGGTCGGCAAGCTGTTTCTGTCCCGGATTGAAGAAATATTAAACGAACTGGACCGGGCAGTGGTGGAGGTCAAGGAATTTCTGGATCCTACACGCGGCGAGATCAGAATCGGCTTCCCGCACAGCTTGGGTATAGCCTTGCTGCCAACCGTCATAGCCAAGTTCCGACAGCACTACCCTGATGTTAAATTCAAGCTGAGACAGGGAACTTTCTTCAGCCTCATTCGTGATGTGATCGAAGGCGAAATCGATCTTTCGTTCATCTCCCCGTTCCCCGAATCTCATAACTATGTATCGGGAGAAATTCTGCTGACGGAAGAATTGTTCGGAATTCTTCCGGATACCCATCCTCTGGCGGGGGAGGCTACGATCCGGTTGGATCAATTGAAGGACGAACCGTTCGTTATGTTCAGCGATGCCTACTCGCTTAGAACGATCGTTCTGCAAGCCTGCAAGAAGGCGGGCTTCGTCCCCCAAATCGGCTTCGAGGGGGAGGAGACGGATACGATTCGCGGGCTGGTCGCTGCCGGCCTGGGGGTCAGCTTGATGCCCGAGATGGCTCTGATGGAAACTTCCAAGCTGCAGCCGGCCAGGGTTCGTGTCATTGAGCCGACGGTTACCCGGACGATCGGCCTGATCCGCCGCAAAAGCGAGAAGCTGTCTCCCGTCGTGCAGGCCTTCCGAGAATTCTTGCTGGACTACTTCGGCCATGATCGGAATCAGTAAAGGCATGAGCACAGCGCTGTCCGTAAGTCATTGAAGATGATGGAACCGCCCTGTTTCGCCAATTGAAAAGCAAAAAAAAGCCGTCTCTTATGTAAATTGGAAGGATCAACAACCATTTACAAAAAGGAGACGGTTTCTTTGTATACACCATAATTTTTGCTAAATGATGGGCGTGAAGAGGACATTCCGGAGAATCACCTCATACATGTGATTGAACGATACCGTGAATCGCTAGGAAGACCGCATGGCTATGTGGCGGCCTGTCCAGGCTCTCAGCAAGCATAGAGCATTATTTCTTAAGCTGCATGACGCCGCTGCTGCGCTTCCCGGTAGATTTGCGGGTAATCAGGTGAGTAGGCAGCAATATTTCCACATGAACTTCTTCCGGATGCTGAATGCGCCACATCAACTGGGAGAAGGCTTTATGGGCAAAACGGCTGAGATCGATGTCAATCGTTGTAATCTTAGGAACGGACATTTGGGAGAAATCGCTGTTGTCGAAGCCGCAGACGGAAATGTCTTCGGGGATCCGGAAGCCTGCTTTTCCCAAGGAGGAGCAGACGAAGAAACCGTACCCATCGTTCAGACAAAACCAGGCGTTCGGCTGCCGATCGAGGGAGGTGACCAGTTCGTCAATAAGCTCCCCGTCCTCCTGCACATCGATAAACATGCGCTCCGCTTGGGGCTCGATGCCGTGCTCCCTCAGAGCCAGCATATATCCTTCCCACCGTTCCTGGTAACTGGGCGAAAAATTGACATTCCCGATGATGGCGATATCCTGATGGCCGAGGTCCAGGAGATGCTTGACAGCGGTGTAAGCGCCGAACCGGTTGTTAGTGAGAACCGCATCCGCTTGAATCAGCGGGTGATGATGATCGATGAGCACGGTCGGTATCCCCTGATCGATCACCTTATTGATATAATCCGTACTAATATGCGACAGAATGAGGATGCCGTCCACATTATAGTTATCGATAAAGGAGGGCAGGACTAAGCTGTCCCTTGCAGCCGGTGTAATCGATTGGATCAACAGATTGATACCGTGTCGTTGTGCTTCGCTTTCGATGGCAAGGTAAATCTGTCCGAAGAAGTTTTGCATCGAAAATGCGAATTCCGAGGCAATAAGCCCGATAGTCTTAACCTGCTGTCGGTCTGACGGCCTCGTTTTTTTCTTATAGCGGTAACCCATTTCCTCGGCGGTTTTAATAATTTTCTGCCGTGTTTCCTCACTTACCCCGTCCTTGCCTGAGAGCGCTTGGGAGACCGAGTTTTTGGATATGTTCATGCGATCGGCAATATCCTGCATAACGACTTTTTTACGCATAATTAAAAACCTCTCTCTGCAACCTAACCCTTCATTTTCTTGTAACGTTACAAAATACACTATACAGGAGAATCGCTGTATTGTAAATCGAAAACGCTTTTTTGCAGAAAAAAGTACGGACAAATTTACAAAATATTAATTGACAGCGTTGCCAGTTAAGGTGATAATGATTTTGTAATGGACAAATCAACATTACAAATTGGATTACTATTTTACGTGTAATGTTGAGTTTCGATTCTTTGCCACTTAGCAGTGGGAAGTCGACTATCTTTAAAGAAGGTGGAGATGGCGGACAGATAACAATAGTCACGTAGAACATTGGAAGGAGCCTTGAATAAGCCGTCGTTGGTCTTATAAGGTTCAACAAGGCAGCCGGGTGGCTGTTTGGGATGATGTTTTTGAATGGCTGTTAGGTAAATTGATTTTACAGGGGGCGAGTCAATTGAAACCATTTTCCTTATTTAAGTCTGTTTGTGCAATTATTCTTACTCTCGCGATAACCGCATGTTCTTCCGGAAGCGGCAGCGGTAATGGAGACAGCGGCGGCGGAGGCCAATCGTCCGGAGAAGGTAGCGGCAAGGTTACAATCCGGCTGGCTACATGGGCGGGGGCGGATGAAGCTAAAGAACTGCAGCAGATACTCGACAAGCTGAACAATCAATCATCTACATATCAAATCATTCAAGATTCCAATCCTGCAGAATATGATACCCGTCTTCTGACCCAGCTTACAGGGCAATCCGGGCCCGATCTGCTCTGGATAAGCGCGCAGCGGGCCGCACAGTTCTCTTCTCAGAATGTGATGCTGGATATTACGGAGCGTCTTAAAGGGTCGGATCATCCCGCGGCCAATACAGAGGATTATTATGAAGCTTCACTGCAGCCTTTCACATATAAGGACAGGATCTACGGGCTTCCTTGGCTGCAGCAGCCTATTATGCTGTATGTGAACAAAGCTCTGTTCGATGAAGCGGGCATCGACTATCCCGACGAGTCTTGGAACTGGGATGACTTTATCCATGCAGCCAAAAAATTGACCAAGGATACAAGCGGAGCAACAGCGGATGATCCTGCGTTCAACGCTAATGCAGTAGCTCAATGGGGATTCACGGTCAATGGCTGGCCGCCGGTCCAAATGTTCATTTGGCAGAATGGAGGGGAGGTAATTACGGAGGATTTCCGGGAATCTCCGATCGATTCTCCCGAGTCGCTGGAAGCTTTCCGATTCTATGCTGATTTGATTAACGGCCCGCTGACTCCTTCCCAGCAGGTTATCCGCGACCGCGGTTTCGATCAAATGTTCAGGAGCGGTCAGGTAGCAATGTTTATGGGAGGTGCAGCCGACGATCTGGATTCAACGATAGATCATGTGCAGGCCTATCGGGTGCCGGCGGGGCCGGGAGGAATTAAAGCGACATTCGGCGATATTCTGGGCATGGGGATCAATGCCAAGACGAAAAATCCGGATGCAGCTTTCGAAGCCTTGGTCGATCTTACCGATGCGATTCATCATTGGAAAATCATGCCGCCGCGAACCTCGCTTGCCGATCTGAAGAAGCTGCAGGAAATGCATCCTAAGAAGTCTCACTCGTTAGAGGCGATAATTGCATCGATGGAGCATGCAAGGCCTTATCGGTACTTTGCGAATTATCCAGATTGGGACAATATATTCTGGAATCAGTTGATGGATCCGATAGTCAATGCGGGCACGGATCCGGAGGAGCTCATTCCGCAGGTGAAGAAGCTGCTGGATGGCGTGTTAAACAAATAGCCGAGGTTCATAAATGGAAAGGGTGGGAGGCAGTTATCGTTTCTGCCTCCTATTCCTGCTAGACAACAAATGGCCAACACATGACTTTGACGATCGAAAGGAGGCGGCGCTATGGAAAACTACACGGCAACGTTGATGCGCTGGCTGCTTGTTCCAGTGTGCTTGTTTGCTATTGCCGGCGCCCTCTATTTTATCTTTCTGAAGCTGGGCTGGAGGAAGCGGCAGGCTATGGGCGTAGCGCTCGTTTCCCCGTGGATGGTCGGATTTCTGATTTTTACCGCCTATCCTTTGCTTAATTCCCTGTATTTAAGCTTTACCGACTCCAGCTTATTTGGGAAGGCCAATTGGGTAGGGCTGGATAATTATATTTACTTGTTCACGAAGGATATCGAGTTCTGGCCTTCGATCCGGATTACTTTGCTGTACGCCGCTTTATCGCTGCCGATCGGGGTAGTCGGTGCGCTGCTGGTAGCGATGCTGTTGAACAACAAGATCAAGGGGATCGGTACGTTCCGAACGATTTATTTCCTGCCGGCCGTCCTGCCCGAAGTGGCTGTCGCGCTGCTCTGGAGATGGATGTTTAACAGTGAATCGGGCATTATCAATTACTCCCTTTCGCCGTTCTTTGCGCTATTCGGGATGGACAAACCCAATTGGTTCGGGGACCCGAATTACGTTCTTGGCGCCTTCATCATTATGAGCGTGTGGGGGATTTTCGGGACGAATACCGTTGTCTTCCTGGCCGGTCTGCAGGGAGTTCCGAGATCCTTGTATGAGGCGGCGGAAATCGATGGAGCGAACGCGTTGGCGAAGTTCCGGCACATTACCGTTCCGCAAATTTCGCCTGTCATTCTGCTTCAGGTGGTTATGGGGATGATTGGCGCGCTGCAGATTTTCACGATTGCGATGTTTGTCCGGCCAACCTCGGCCGCAGGCAAATTCATGAACCAGCTTGTGTATGAGCGGGGCTTCGCTGCTCTTCACATGGGCGAAGCTTCAGCAATCGCCTGGGTGCTGTTCATTATCATCCTCGTGCTTACGCTTCTGGTCTTTCGCTCAACCCCGGCCTGGGTTCACTATGAATCCGATATGCGGAAATAGGAGGTGATGTCGTGTTGAATGGAGCTTATGCCGTAACCGGGTCCTTGTCCAGAAAAAGCCTAAACCGAATAAAACGGACGCTCATTTATGCAGTCGTTACCTTATTGGCAGCGGTCATTCTCGTTCCTTTCTTCTGGATGCTGTCCACCGCGCTGCAGGCAGATGGAGATATTTTCGCTTGGCCGCCGCAGTGGTTTCCCGATCCGCCGCAATGGCACAATTTTATTGATGCGTGGACTGCCATGCCGTTCAACCGTTACTTAGTGAATACGTTGTTTATCGTCACGCTTGGAATCATCGGGGAAATGGCGAGCGCCACTATCGTGGCTTACGGCTTTGCCCGGTTCCGTTTTCCGGGGAGCGACTTCATCTTTCTAGTGCTGCTTGCCACCATGATGCTTCCTTTTCACGTGACGCTCATTCCGACGTTTCTAATTTGGCAGAAGCTAGGGCTAACCGGACAGTTCGATCCTCTCGTACTGCGCTCCTGGACCGCTTGGGGTCCGTTCTATATCTTTCTCTTGCGGCAATTTTTTCTGACGCTGCCGCGCGAGCTTGATGATGCGGCGGAGATAGACGGAGCCAATACGTTCCAAACGTTTTATCACGTCATGCTGCCGCAGATCGTTCCCGCATTACTGGCTGTGGCGATCTTTGCTTTTCGCGGGTATTGGAACGACTTCCTCGGTCCGCTGATCTATTTAACCAATATGGAGCTCTACACTTTAAATGTCGGAATGTATTTCTTTATGGGCGGAGTCAATGAAGCGCCTCAGTGGAATTATTTGATGGCCATGTCGACGCTCGTGGCCCTGCCGGTTATTGTGCTGTTTTTTGCCGCTCAGCGTTATTTCATAGAAGGTATTACTTTTACCGGAATTAAAGATTAACACAATAGATAGAGAAACCCGATGATAAGGAGGATACTTGTGGTAGAACCATGCCAAACAACAATGCAGCGCTGTCGGCTCAATCCTTTGATTACTCCGGGCGATATTGTGCCTTCGTTTCCTGAATGGGAGGTGCTTGGCGCCTTTAATGCAGGAGTTGCGCAGATTAATGATGAAATCATTCTATTGCTGCGTGTAGCGGAATCCCCCCGGCAGATGGATCCGAATCACTTATTGGTTCCCGTGCTGGACACGGATGTCTGCGATGGCGGTAAGGGCACACGAATGAAGACGGTAAAGCTCGACAGAAACGATCCGAATCTCGACTTTAGCGATCCTCGCGTTGTTCGTGACCGGGACGGCCGCACCCTGTATTTGACGTCCATATCGCATCTGCGGGTTGCCCGCAGCCGCGACGGCGAGCGTTTTACGATAGAGGAAAGCCCTAGTATAATGCCGGAAGGCCGGGCAGAGTGCTGGGGTATCGAGGATCCGCGCATTACTTTCCTCGATAACCATTATTACATTACTTACAGCGCGGTATCCGATAAGGGCGTCGGCGTCGGGCTGCTATCCACCCGGGACTTCGTCCGATTCCAACGGGAAGGGCTGATTTTGGCGCCGACTAACAAAGACGCCGTCATCTTTCCCGAGCGGATTGAAGGGCGTTATTACATGCTGCACCGCCCGGTTCCGGAAGGAATCGGGGCGCCTGAAATGTGGCTTGCCACTTCTTCGGATCTGAAGCATTGGGGGGATCATCAGTTTTTAATGGGATTAAGGGACGGATTGTGGGACGATCAGCGCATCGGGGCAGGCTGTGTTCCTATCAAAACCGATGACGGCTGGCTTGTCCTCTATCACGGGGCCGACCGGGCTAACCGGTATTGCATGGGGGCCGCTCTGTTGGATCTTCGGCAGCCGGGCCGGGTCATCGCCCGTCTGAAAGAACCTGTTTTATTTCCCGAGGCACCATATGAAATCAGTGGTTTCTTTAACCAGGTCGTATTTGCGTGCGGTGCTGTGGTGCGTGATAATCGAGTTACGATGTACTATGGCGTTTGTGACGAATCGATGGCCAGTGTAACTTTTGAACTGCAGCCGTTAATAAACCGATTAAAGGATCAAAGCGATCAATAATAGACTTGAAAGGAAAATCGGAGACAATGGGTGAATTAAAAAACAGCGGATTAAAATCGTGTTCTGTTCTGCTTGAAGCCTTCAGAAAAGGGGAAAGCAAGCCCTATAACGCTGAAAAGCTGCTTTTTGGCGGGGTAGGCGACCGGGACGTCTACAATATATCCGCTCCTTTTGAGGACGATGGAGAAATGGTCATAGCGGGAAGGGTGGAAGAGCGGAATAGCGAGGCTTCCGAAATTTACTTTTTTGTAATGCGCGATGGCCGCTGGGTACCGCGGGAGGGGGCTCCCGGCTTTGAGCTCCAGGACCCGTTCTTCACAAAAATTTCCGGGGAGCTGATTTTCGGCGGTGTAGAGACGTTTCCACATCCGCAGCGTGAAGGGGAGTTAAGCTGGCGGACCGTATTTTACAGAGGGAAGAAAGTGGCCGATTTGAAGCCGTTCTTTAGCGGTCCCGACCAGATGAAAGATTTGCGCTTAGTGCAGCTGCAGGATGGTAAGATCGGTATCTTCACCCGCCCACAGGGAGACAAAGGAGGGAGAGGCAAAATAGGCTTCACGAAGATCAATTCCCTCGATGAGCTGTCTCAAGAAGTGGTTTTGCAGGCTCCTCTTCTGCAAGGGCAATTTTCTGATGAAGAATGGGGGGGAGGCAACGAGGTTCACCTGCTCTCCAACGGTTTATTAGGCATACTGGGCCATATTGCACAGTTTGACGAACGGGGGGACCGTCATTATTATCCGATGATATTCGTGTTTGACCCGCACACCGAAACACATTCCGATATGGAAATTATCGCAGAGCGTGCCAACTTCGTAGAGGGCCCTGCCAAGCGCCCCGACCTGGTCGATGTTGTTTTTAGCGGCGGGCTGATTCGTCATTCGGACGGCACAGCGGATTTATATGCAGGCATCAGTGACGCGGAAGCACAGAAGGTGACGATCAAGGATCCGTTTGCCGGATATGAACGCCAGACAAAGTCTAAATGACCTATGTTCAAATGATAAAAAAGAAAGAGCGAGAGTTAGTGGACAACCACTAGCCTCGCTCTTTATTATAGAATCTTTTAACCGCTATGCCGGTTAAGGCGGTTATTCATTGCGGCTGTTAAAAATGGCGATGTATTTAAGCAGCTCGAGGACGGAGATCAATGCGGCGGCGACGTAGGTCAGCGCAGCGGCATTCAGTACCTTGGCGACTCCCGTTTCTTCCTCGTTCGTGATGAACCCTTCGGCCACCATCAAGCTGCGTGCCCGGCTGCTGGCGTTGAATTCAACCGGCAGAGTAACAAGCTGGAACAGGACAGCTGCCGAGAAGAAAATAATCCCGACAAGCAGCAGGAAATTAAATTGTTGAAAGATTATTCCGGCAATGATCAACAGCGGTGCAATCCCGGAGCTAAAGTTGACGGCCGGGAACATCCGGTGGCGCGCTACCAGCATCGGGTATGCTTCTTTATGCTGGATAGCATGACCAACCTCGTGGCATGCGACCGAAACGGCGGATATGGAATTTTCGTAATAAACCGGTTCGGAAAGGCGAACCACACGATTAATCGGATCGTAATGGTCGGTTAATGCTCCACGAACGGGTTCGATCGGCACATCATGCAGCCCGTTGGCATCCAGCATTCTCCGGGCAGCCTCATAACCGGTCAGGCCATACGTTGTCGGTACTTCGGACCACTTCCTGAAGGTGCCCTTAACCCGGAAGGAAGCCCAGATGGACAGACCGAAGGCAGCCAAAATCAAAAGGTCCCATGGGTAGTAGAAGAAGAACATACACAATCCCCCTGTTTATAGGATATAACGAAAAAAGATGAACCGATAAGTTCATAACGTTCGAAAAAGCTTGGCCTGGCAGCTCATACTAAGGCTTCAGTATGTCTGGAACAGCCGTTATAGAAGAGGGCCTTTGCCGAGTAAGAGCAGGAGAGCTTCGATGACGGCGGCGCTCTGCGGAGTCAGAAGTTTGTACAAATTCTTGGCCTGGTTCGGCTTGAGCTGGTCAATCAGAGGACTGAGCTCCTTGACTTCCTTCTCCAATTGCTGCATCTGCAGCTGCAGAGCGGCCAGCCTGTCATTCACTTGCTCGTCATTGCTGACCTTATTGATCAAATCAAGACTGCTCTTGATCTCTTCCAAGGTGAATTTCTCTCTCTTCATACTTTCAATACGTTTCAAACGGTTTAAGGTTTCATAGCTGTAATAACGATAATTGCTGTTCGACCGCTTCTCCGGAGAGATGAGCCCAAGCTTGGTATAATAATCAATTGTTCTTTGGCTGACATTCGCCATTCTAGCGATTTCTCCTATGCGAAATAGCTTGTTATCCCCATCCGGTTGTCCCCCTTTTCTAATATCTTCTATGCTTCATGATACATGAATATGAACCATACAGTCAAACGTTATGCTTTTGAATAAAGTGTGAATTATTTGGGGGTATACCCGCCGTTTTCCGTATTATTTATCCTAGTGGGACTACGGCGGTTAGCTCACCTTGGCGTCGGGCTTGATCAGGAAGAAAACGAGCCCCAGCGCCACTAATGATAAGGCGGACACCGTAATAAATACAATGGAATGGGATTTCTCCATCATCCATCCAAACAGGGGGGGACCGAAGGCAACGCCTAGAAAGCGCAGGCTATTGTACATGGATGTGATCATTCCGCGTTCCGACTTGGATACGGCGCCAGTTATCATTGTATTCAGACAGGGAAGAAGCAGGCCTGTGCCGATGCTGCTTAATGTAAGCAATCCGATGAAAATGTAGATATTGTTAAACAGAAATATCGTGAGCGCCAATGAAACCGTCATTAAGACGAGTCCGATATTCATCAGCCATCTCATCAATATGCCGTTCTTCTTAATAACACTCCCGGTCGTATACGAGGTAATCACCATGCCTAACAGCGGAATGGCCAGCACGAGACCTTTCACCACCCCGTCGATGGAATAGGGGGGTTCTTCCAGTATGTTAGATAAATAAAACAGAACTCCGAACAGGATAAAAAGCGCCAGGGAGCCCGCGAAGAAGGCGGTGACCAGCCAACTGGCCTTTTCTTTCATAATGCCGCCTATTTTCTGCGCATAGGCTTTGAATTTTAACGGTTCCTTCTCCCTCGCCGGTTCCTTGATCAACCAGATGACCGAAACGAGGGAAATGAAACAGAACACCGGAAAGGCGAAGAAGGCGGCGTACCATATGATTAAGGCCAGAAGAGAACCGATGATTGGACTTACCACTTTGCCTATGCCGTTGGAAGCTTCCGTCAAGCCAAGTACCTTGCTCTCGGTTGCGCCGTCATAGAGGTCGCCGACCAACGCCATTGCAATGGAGGCGGTGCCCGCTGCGCCGATTCCCTGCAGTGCCCGGGAAACGATAATAACCCAATAGGATTCCCAGACTGCTCCGAAGCCTGCGAGAATCCCCGCAGCTCCGTACAAGGTCAAGGAGGGGATAATTACGGCTTTGCGGCTGAAGCGGTCCGATAAATAACCGGAGAAGGGAATGACCAGACCGGCCGAAACGGAGAACAACGTAATGACCAAGCTGCTTTGGAACTGCGATATCCCAAGCTCCCGCTCCATATCGGGCAGGATGGGAATAAGCATGGAATTTCCCAGAACCAAGACAAGGGGGATGGAAGCAATGGCGAAAAATTCCCAAAAGCTCCCTTTGGATTTGCCGCCGTTCTTTTTACGTTTTTTGGGACGGGAAACAGGTTCTTCTATGTCGCTTTCGAAGGTGATATCCAAAGTGTTCGGCTTAGTTTTTTCCATCTTGGGGCTCCTCTACAGTGTTGTAATGATTTTACTTTTCCCGCCATGGACCTGATTCATTCCGGAGGCCGGAAGCCAAAAAGTTCAAACATTTGTACCGCTTTATGAATGGAAAAGAAGGCAATTTGGGATATTATTAGGTATACCCTAGTTTAGAAATGGATTTGAGATAATGAAAAGAAATTGGATTGTGTTGATCGGAATTGTTATCTTATCCGGGTTGGCCATTTATCAGAATCTTGCGGCGAAGGATAAGGAAGTGATTTTGCCGACGGAAACCGCTCCGAAGCCGGAGTTTCTGGCGCCGTCTTTCAGCCTCCAGGGATTGGACGGACAGACATATAATGTGGGCGGGGCGAGGGATAAGCCGTTGTTCCTGAATTTCTGGGCCTCCTGGTGCGGACCCTGCGAGATGGAAGCGCCCGACTTGAAGAGGTTATACGACAAGTATTCAGATCAATTGGATATGTACGCAGTCAACATTACAAGAAACGATAAGCTGGAGAATGCCAAGAAGTTCGTGGAACGGCATGAATTTACTTTTCCGGTTCTGCTGGACGAAGAGGGCAAGGCAAGCGAGCTCTATCAGTTTTATTTCATTCCGACAAGCTTCCTGATCGACCGGAACGGAGTCATCGCTGAGGTGATTAATTTGGTCGAGCCCAAGGAGCTGGAGCGCAAAATTAAAAAGCTGATCGATCGCTGAACAGACTTATGAACACCTATAGCAGCACGAAAAAAGCTGTCTGCCGGGAAGAGGTAATCTTCGCGGCGGACAGCTTTATTTAACCACATTAGAAAGTTTAAGTTCATTAAAACATTAAAATGGAACAACTTTCTAATTGGCATAAAAAGCTTCCTTTAAAACCGGGTTATTCGTCTTCGAAGAGGCTCCGTTAGGAGCTTTTTTTAATATAAGAAGGTATAAGTTAGTTACACCTTATACCTGTTCTTATGTTTCATCGGTAAACGCGCCTGTCCAAAGGACGACGATAACCGTTTAACCTTGGGGTAGTTTAGTGGTTAACGAGACCGAGCCGTGTCGGCGGTTGGGAATTCGCAGGCTCCAGCGGTTGTTTGCCGATCAGTGCGTAGCGCATACTATCGACAAGAGCATCCCAGCTCGCTTCGATGACGTTCTCGGAGACGCCGATTGTGCTCCACTTGGTGTTGGCGTCGGAAGATTCAATAAGCACCCGGACCTTGCTTGCGGTCGCATCCTTCTCGTTGATGACCCGGACTTTGTAGTCGGACAGGTGCATGTTCCGGATTTCCGGATAGAACTGCTCCAGAGCTTTGCGCAATGCGTTATCCAGTGCGTTCACCGGGCCGTTGCCTTCGGCGGCCATATAGACGGTGTTGCCGTGCATATTCAGCTTGACGATCGCTTCCGATGCCACCTTGTGATTGGCATTCTTCTCGACCAGGATCTTGAAGGAATCCAACGTGAAAATTTCCTCCAATTCACCGAATTCTTGACGGAGCAGCAGCTCCAGAGAAGCATCCGCTCCCTCGAATTGATAGCCTTGGTGCTCCAGCTGTTTAACCCTTTCAATCGCAAGCTTGGTCTTCTCGGGATCTTGGTCGATGTCCAGGTGAAGCTCCTGGGCTTTAAACAGCAAATTGCTCTGACCGGCCAGCTCGGATACGAGCACGCGCTGCTTGTTTCCGACCAGCTCAGGCTCAATATGCTCGTAAGTCTTCGGGTCCTTCAGAATGGCCGAGACGTGAATTCCGCCTTTATGTGCGAAAGCGGCAGTTCCCACATACGGTTGGTTAACGGGCATGTTCACGTTGGCGATTTCGCTCACGTAACGAGCCACACTGGTTAGCTGCTGAAGCTGGTTATCCGAAATACAGCGGTAGTTCAGCTTCAACTGAAGGTTCGGGATGATGGAGCACAGGTTCGCATTGCCGCACCGTTCCCCGTAGCCGTTAATCGTTCCCTGAACCTGAACCGCCCCAGCCTGTACGGCTGCGAGAGTATTGGCTGCAGCCAGCTCACAATCGTTATGGGTATGAATGCCGAGCGGGGTCTTCATCCGGCTCTTCACATTGGATACGATTTCGAAAATTTCCCCGGGCAGTGTACCCCCATTCGTATCACACATGACCAGCCAGTCCGCTCCCGCTTCCTGAGCTTTCTCCAGTACGGCTATGGCGTACTCCGGGTTATGCTTGTAACCGTCGAAGAAATGCTCTGCGTCGAAGGAAACCTCCAAGCCCTTCTGCTTCAAATAGGATATCGAATCGAATACCATCGCCAGATTTTCTTCCAAAGTCGTCTGCAATGCCGTTGTTACATGAAAATCCCATGCCTTGCCCACAAGAGAAGAGACCCGGACTCCGGAATCGACGATCCGGTTCAGGCTCGCATCATGTTCGGCTACCGAATGCTTCCGTCGGGTGCTGCCGAAGGCTACGATCTTCGCATTGAAGTTATGCTGCTTGACCCTCTGGAAAAACTCGATGTCCTTGCTGTTGCTGCCGGGATTGCCTCCCTCGATATAATGAACGCCCAAAGCGTTAAGACGCAGCGCGATCTTGAATTTATCCTCAGCCGATAGACTGATTCCTTCTCCCTGGGTTCCATCCCGCAATGTTGTATCGAAGACAAAAATTTGATTAGACATGTCCGCCCCCTCAGAATTTCCGATTCCAGTCGAATCTTTTATCACTTAATTATAACATCTAGTCCCGTATGAAAACAGTGGCTTTCTCTTTATAATTCAGAAACAAAGTTTGGGCTCGGCAGAAGCAGTGATGATGTGATGATCGGAAATTCGAACCTCTGCAGACAACCTCCTCTCAGCCGGTCATCCTGTGGAGGTACCCACAGGGATTTTTCTCCTCTTTAAGCAATAACAAGAAGGATTGCAGCGGCATCGGGACCGGAAGCTTGACCGCCGAACCGACTGGTTGTATGCTGATAATGGTTAAAATAAATTAGGGAGGTGCTGCACCATGTCTACAAGACCGACGAGAACTTTAGAACCGGTTCCCAATCCACATCCTGACCGCGAATACGAGGTTGAGATCGAATGCCCGGAATTTACGGCATTATGTCCCGTTACCGGCCAGCCGGATTTTGCGACCATTACTTTTAAATATATTCCCGGTCCTTATATCGTTGAACTGAAGTCATTGAAGCTGTATTTATGGAGCTTCCGTGACGAGGGGCATTTTCATGAGGATGTCACGAATGCAATACTGAAAGACTTCGTGGATTTTATTAAGCCGCGCAAGCTTCAGGTTACCGGCAAATTCAATGTGCGGGGCGGAATATATACCACGGTTCGCGCCGAGTATGAAGAAGGCCAGTGACTATTATCCGCGCAATGGAAGGGTCATTCTGCATATTGATATGAATGCCTTCTATTGCTCCGTTCACGAAGCGTCAGAGCCCGACCTCTATGCCGGCAAGCCGATCGCGGTAGCCGGCAGCGTCGAGCTGCGCAAAGGCATCATCGTCACGTCCTCTTACGCAGCCAGAGCACGAGGAATCCGCACCGGGATGCTGGTTGGCCAGGCTCTCAGGCTGTGCCCGGACCTTCTTCTTATCCGTCCGGACTTCGAGCTGTACAGGGATTTTTCCCGGAAGTTCATCCAGTTGGTGTACCAATATTCTCCGTTAGTCGAAACGATGTCTATTGACGAATGCTTCGTAGATATTACCGGTTCGAGCCAGTTCGGCACGCCGCTGGAAATCGCCCGGGAGATTCAGCAGAGAATCCGTATGGAGCTGTCGCTCCCTTGCTCTATCGGTGTAGCTCCCAATAAGCTGTTGGCCAAGATGGCTTCGGATATGAAGAAGCCTAACGGGATATCGGTGCTCCGCTTGAGAGATGTGCCTAAGCTGCTTTGGAGCAGGCCCTGCAAAGAGCTGTACGGGATCGGCTCCAAAACGGCTTCCAAGCTTCTTAAGCTGAATATCCGCACGATCGGTGAGCTTGCCGCCGCCGACGAACAGATTCTGGTCAGGCAGTTCGGAGTCTACGGCCAATGGCTCAAGCAGTCAGCCAACGGCTTGGATGACTCGCCGGTCAAGGCGGAGAAAGAACCGAACAAATCGATCGGACATACGACCACACTGCCGTATAACTTTACCGATCCGGAGGATATCCGTCGCGTATTCCTCAATCTGGCCGATCAGACCGCCAGAAGAATGCGGAGGCAGAAGCTGGTCTGCACTACCGTCCAGATTACGATTCGCGACCCGGACATGAAGACGATAACGCGATCGACGACCTTAAATCAGCCTACGGAGCATACGGACCTTATTTACAAGGAAGCCTGCCGGTTATTTCAGCTCAATTGGGAAACGGGCAAGCCCGTCCGCTTATTGGGCATTACGCTGCAGAACCTGCAGCCCAAAGCGGAGGCGGCGATCCAGCTTGATCTGTTCGAATTGGAGCAATCGTGTAAGAAGGACAAGCTGAACGAAGCGATGGACCAAATCCGGGATAAATTCGGGGAAAGCTCCCTGCTGACGGCAGGAATGATTGGAGAGGATCCGTCTTCGCTGATACGCAATCATAAAATTCGGGGGACTTCTCTGCAAACCGATTTTTTGCGCAGCGCAGATGACGAAGGATGACACTAATCCGTACTTCAATGAAGATAGCGGAGAACATTCAATCAGTTTAGCTTTAATAGTATAGTGATTTGAGCGGGAAGAAGACCGGGAACCCGACAGCGGCGGGTATTGAGAATAGCGGCCCGGACATTAGTCCGTACCCGGAAAGAAGCGTACAACCATTTCATCGAATAACTAACCAAGATCAAGAAATATTCGGATTGAGTCCTAAGGAGGAATCATTGGCAATGGGTAAGTACAGTTGGGTGGACAAAGAAACATGCATTGCATGCGGTGCATGTGGAGCGACTGCCCCAGACATCTATGATTACGATGACGAGGGACTTGCCGAAGTCATCTATGATGATGATCAGAACAGAGGGATTAAAGAAATCCCAGAACATCTGTTTGATGATCTTCAGGATGCTCAGGACGGCTGTCCGACCGATTCGATTAAAGTTGCGGATGAGCCCTTCGATATGTAATTTTGCCTCTTGGCTTTCTTGGCCGCCTCACAGATGGGGCGGTTTTTTATTTCTATAATGCTACAAGAGTACTCCGTTTATTTTAGTTTATATCCCGGTCCAGATTTGCCGATATAACGGGTAGAGGATTTTGCGACAGTCCGCTCGCTGGCCATCATTTATAACATGACGGCTGGGAAGGCCTTGCAACCGGATTGTTGAGAAACACATTGGCAAAGGAGGCTTAATGTTATGAAGAACGGTGCCGATGGATACAAGCCCGGCCGGCCCCATCGACCAGCACAACCTGCGGAGAAGGCGTCCGGGCAGCCCCCGGAAGGCGAGGATGGCAAGGGTCCTTCGGATTATGTGGATGAGGACACTCCCCAATATCTTAAACAATACATAACGCAGCATCCATCAAGCAAAATGGCATGGTATTTGCTCGGCAAAGAATACGAGAGTCAAGGCAAGGCGGCCAAAGCCCGCTATTGCTATTTCAGAGCGGAGGAAATCTACGAGGCCTTCGAAAAGAAAGCCATCCAGCCCCATGCCACGGATGAGGTGCAGAATGAAGGAGATCAAGCCAACAGGAAGCTTAAGCGCATTACTGCAGGGCTTCTGCTGTTGCTGCTGCTTCTTCTGCTGCCCTCTTCTCTGGATGGGGATTTGTTCGTCCAGGAGAAGCAGGGGGAGACGGAAGGTGCTGAGGCGAAAGCCGCAGATTTGAATTCGGAAGGAGATAAGCCGGAAGAGGAGGATGAAGCGGACCGGCTTCCACGGGTAATTCTGCAGGCGGATGAGGAGCTTGGGAAGTCTGAATCCGGTCGGCAGAACGGCCGGCTTCCTATCCGGATTTATAATCAGGAAACTGTATGGGGGGAGCTGGGCAGGGCAGGCCCGTGGACAATGTGGGGAGAGGAAGCCAGAGTGATTGCAGGGGTGCGTCCGTCCGGGACCGCCGGCAAATACGAGCTGGAAGTGTATGATCCCGAGCTATGCCAATGCGAGCCGGTCGAATCCGCAGCCGCGCATAGCCAATTGCTGCGTTGGATGAAGGAGAGAGAGGAAATGCTGGTGCTGCAATCGGCAATCGTCGCTTATCAGTCTCTTTATGGCAAGCCGCCGGAAGAAGCGGCCGATCTGACCGGGGATTATCCCGCCAATGTATTATCCTATACGAGTAAGAGAATGGAGGCGGCTTTTGCAGAATATAGGGACAAGCTGTTTCCGTCCGGAAATGCCCCCCTTACTTCCGGTGAATCCGGTGAAAATGACGAAGAAGAGGGAGTATCGCCGCAGGCTCCTTTGGAAATTATTGTAGATAAGAGCAATCATCGTTTGGCTCTGGTGAGTGGAAACACTATCATTCGCAATTATCCGGTAGGTCTTGGCGGAGACCGCACTCCGGAAGGTGAATTTTATATCAGTGAGAAAGTGGTGGACCCCAAGGGTAAGAAGAACGGTGAATTCGGGAGCAGGGGAATGACCTTGTCCGATACGCTATATGCAATCCACGGCACTAATCAGCCGTCCAGTATTGGTGAAGACCGCTCGCTCGGCTGTGTGCGGATGCTGGATGAGGATGTGAAGGAATTGTACGGGATGGTGCCGATGGGAACGAAGGTATCCATCGTGTCGGAAGGGCTTCCTGAGCAAGTTGTCAGAGGGGCTGTCAAGATGGAACTGCCGGTAGGGGACAATGAAACCAATCCCGGCAAGGTCTACGAATGGTTGAACTAGCCGTTGGTCTGTCCCCTCTACAATGAAATAGAAAAATACCGGGCTTCTCTAGCTGTTTACGATCAGCAGCACAGCCATCAAAATAACGATCGCGGCAAAAATACCGCCTGCCCAAATAATCGCCTTTTTGTTAACTTCTTCTTTCGTTTTGCGCTGCGAGTAAGGCATTGGCTTTCTTTTCATCGCTTCCCAGCAACCTTTCTTTCTATACTGCCTATATTCTATCACAATCTTTCCGGTTTGACAGCGTCCTCATATGCATTTGAGAGAGAAGAGAATTCCCCCGGCCCGCGAATGCCGCATGTATTGGCTATTTCGCGGCATCTTGCGGCGCCGGATGGGGATGGTCCGCTTCCTTGCGGAGGATCGGGTCAAGTTGCATCTTTCTTTTTTTTTCGCAAGGAGGTAAACTGTTCGTTGGGACTATTAGCGAACGGAGTTGTTGATATGCTGTACCGATCTATAGGCAAACATATCTTTTTCCGGATGGATGCGGAGAAGGCTCACCATCTTGTTGTTAACGGACTGGACAAGGTTTCGCGTATCCCGGGAATGACTTCCTGGATGAAGACGATATATGGAACCCCTCCCTCACCTAAGCTGAATGTCAAGCTATGGGATCTGGAGTTCCCTAATCCGATCGGACTGGCCGCCGGATTGGATAAGAACGGGCAGGCCGTTCCTGGTTTCTCATCGATCGGCTTCGGATTTATGGAGGTTGGTACGGTAACTCCGAAGCCTCAGCCGGGGAATGACCGTCCGCGGTTGTTCCGGCTTCCGGAGGACCTTGCATTGATTAATCGAATGGGGTTTAATAATGTTGGAGCCGATCAGATGGCGGAGAATTTGCGCCGAACCGGCCAACGAACCATTCCGGTGGCGGTGAATATCGGCAAGAACAAAATAACCCCTAATGAAGAGGCGGAACGGGACTATCGCGAATGTTTGCGCAAGCTCTACCCCTACGGGGATTTTTTTGTGGTTAATATCAGTTCGCCTAACACGCCCGATCTGCGAAAGCTGCAGCATGGCGACGATTTACGAAAGCTTCTGGAAGCGGTAATGGAAGAACGGGATCAGCAAACTCAATCCGGTGCTCAGAAGAAGCCGGTGCTTGTAAAAATCGCTCCGGACATTTCCGGGGAAGATTTGGAGTATATTATGGATACGATCCTGGCCAGCCCGGTATCCGGAATTATTGCCACGAACACGACGATTCGCAGGGAAGGTCTGGTTCATCGGAATGCTTCCGAAACCGGAGGATTAAGCGGCAAGCCGCTGACGGATCGATCCACCGAGGTCATTCGCGGCATTTACCGCCTGACCCGCGGCCGCATTCCGATTATCGGATGCGGAGGTATTTTCACAGCGCAGGACGCTTATGACAAAATCCGCGCAGGGGCTAATCTGGTCGAAGTGTATACCGCCTTAATCTACGAAGGCCCCGCACTGATCAAACGATTAAATGCCGGTTTGTTGGAGCTGCTGGAAAGAGACGGATGGTCCCATATATCCGAAGCTGTCGGTGCGGACGTACCGGAATAGACGGCGAGAGGAGGGAATGCAATGGATGGAAGAGATTGGAGTAAATTTCTTCTTCCTTACGAACAAGCCGTTGAAGAACTGAAAGTGAAATTTAAGACGCTTCGTTCGGAATTGAAAAGTCGCGAAGAATATTCCCCCATTGAATTTGTTACTGGAAGGGTTAAACGAATCTCCAGTATATTGGAGAAAGCGAAAAAGCTGAATGTCTCCATGGACGATATCGAAACAGGGATCGAAGACATTGCAGGCATTCGAATAATGTGCCAGTTTGTGGAAGACATTCAGAGACTGACGGAATTGATCCGTCAGCGTCAGGATATGAAGGTTGTCTACTGCAAGGATTATATCACCTACAAAAAAGCCAGCGGCTACCGGAGCTATCATATTATCGTGGAATATCCGGTACAGTCCGCACTGGGGATGAAAATCGTTCTGGCAGAAATTCAGATTCGAACCCTAGCCATGAATTTCTGGGCCACAATAGAACATTCATTGAATTATAAATATAAAGGGGCGCTGCCGGAGGATGTGACCCGCCGTTTGAGCAAGGCGGCGGAGGCGGCCTACCTGTTGGATCAGGAAATGTCCAGCATTCGCGACGAAATTATGGAATCGCAGATGCTGTTCGAAGATAAGTCGGTACTGGTTTCCAAGGTGTTGAACGATATTCAGCAGCTGTATTTTTACCGGAGGGTCCGCGAAGCGGTCCAATTCCAGCTCAAGTTCAACGAACTATGGGAAGCGGAAGATATATGGAGCTTGAAAAAGCTATCCTTATCCATAGAGGAAGCGATTGCAAGGGCTAAAAAAGAGCTTGATCGCAAATAAGTCATTTACCCCCTGTTATCTGTCTGTTGGCGCCGGATTACAGGGGGTTCTTTCATATAAGGAGGGGAAATCATGGAGTACAGTCCGCTATATTTGGCTTATCTGCACTATTTCAATACGGAAAGAGATTATTTCGAATGTCACGAAGTGCTTGAGGAGCTCTGGCTGGAAGAGGGCAGAAACCTTTTGTACCAAGGTCTGCTTCAGGTTGCCGTTGCCTTGTATCATTTTCGCAACGGCAATAGGAACGGAGCCCGTAAAATGTTTACGCAGGCTATCGATAAGCTGCGCAAGTATCCGCCGGATTCGTTGGGAATAGATTTGGGACAGCTATTGAGCGAGAGTGAGAAGTATCGGGAGAAGCTGGAGAATATAGATCAGGAGCCGTTCGAATTCTACGATCTGACGATTAGTATCGTGGATCCGGCGCTCAAGGAGAAGGTCGCGGATTGGGCGATCAATCCCCAACCTCTGCACGAAGAAGATTAACCGGCGGACCAATAGACGGGCAAATAAAAAAAGCAGCTCAAGGCTGCTATATTTAATAATATATAAGTTCCAAAGTATCCGGAATACATTCCGAAGGTTACGCGCTACATTGCAATGTTGTTTTATTGGTCCAAAATTTACTGTTTATATTTTTCAAAAAATTGCTTATATTCATTTTGGGGTACTTCACCTACGATGCGATCTACCTCAACACCCTCTTTAAAGTAGGCAAGCACTGGCCAGGACTGGATATTATAGGTGCTTAAGTAATTTCTGAACTCCAGTATGTTGAACTGCTTTAATTCGATTCCCATATCCTGTGACATTGGATAAACGATCGGCGTTACCCGCTGGCAAAAATGGCAGTCCGGGGAGAAGAAATAGACGAACATCGATTCCTTGTTGTTAACGCTTTTCGCCAGATCTTCAGGCAGAACGATGCTCTGATAATTGGGATCCTCCAGCTGCTTAACCGTATCGGGATGCAGCTTGCTGGCCGAAACTCCGTACAGTTCCTTGGCTTTGCTATCTTTGGAGCTGACGGTGGCCTTGTTAATCACAAATAATAGAACGAACACCGCAACAATGATCGAAAGATAAATCGCTAATTTTTTCATAGTTCCCACCTTTCCGTAACCTATTATAGCATGATTGATTTCTGTTTTTCATGATTTATTGTTATATTTTCTCTGAAACTAGCAAATTGTTGACGAAAGAGTGAACACCATGACGATAGAGCTTCCAGAAGCTTTTATAAGAAAAATGAAGAGCCTGCTCAAGGACGAATTCCAAGATTTCTATAGCTCCTACAATGACCCGCGCCATTATGGGGTGAGGATCAATACGTTGAAAGTGGCGGCACAACAGTTCGCCACAATATCTCCCTTCGCCCTGGAGAGAGTGCCGTGGTGTCCGACGGGCTTCTATTATCCGGAAGGAGAGCGGCCGGGGAAGCATCCCTATTACCATGCCGGCCTGTACTATATTCAGGAGCCGAGCGCGATGCTTCCCGTAGAGCTGCTAGAGATTCGTCCCGGCGACCGCGTGCTCGATCTGTGCGCGGCTCCCGGAGGGAAAACGACCCAAATCGCCGCCAAGCTGCAGGGAACAGGGCTTATCGTGGCTAACGACAATCAGGCCGAACGAGTCAAAGCGCTGGTGAAAAATGTGGAAATGGCCGGCATCCGCAACGCTATTGTACTTAATGACCTTCCGGAAAGAATGATTACCAGCTTTGCCGATTATTTCGATAAGATTTTAATCGATGCTCCCTGCTCGGGAGAAGGAATGTTCCGGAAGGAGCCGGAAATGGCCGCTCAATGGGAGAAGCATTCTGTGGAGCGCTGCTCGGCGATGCAGAAGGACATACTGGAGAGTGCGGCCTTGATGCTTACTGAGGGAGGCAGAATCGTCTACTCCACCTGCACCTTCTCCCCGGAGGAGAACGAAGCCATGATCGTCTCCTTCCTGAAGAGACATCCGGAGTTTCGGCTTGTTCCCGTGCAGGCGGAAGGATGCTCAATCGGCAGAGCGGACTGGAGCGGGCTTACCTCATGGAAGAATGATGACGCAGCGGAAGGAAGCGGCATTCCCGGTCCGGCGCCACTGCCTGGAACTGTCCGGCTGTGGCCGCATCTGGTGCGGGGGGAGGGGCATTTTGCAGCGGTGCTCGAGAAGGCCCATGCGGCTCACGCAGCTTCGACGGAAGAACGCGACGTTCAAGCATCAGTCCGCATCCGTTCGGCCGATGAGCATACCTTGTCGGCCTCTCGCGCAGGCCAAATTAAGGTGAATGCCGCCGCAGGCAGGCTGGCAAGGAAGGCCGCAGAGCCCGGCAAGAGGGGGCATAAGGAGGTCGAGGCAGGACGCAGTAGACGGGACAAGAACGGCAAGGGTAAACCGATAGAGACTCTCATGGCGGCGAATGCGGCATGGGAAGCCTTTATTAAGGAACATCTGACCGTTCATCCGCCCGGCGAGCTCGTAGTGTACGGGGACCATCTGTATCTGACACCGGCTTACCCACCGGCTCTCGATGGACTTAAAGTGTCGAGACCCGGTTGGTACGTCGGTACGATCCGCCACAACCGGTTTATACCATCGCACGCCCTGGCCATGGGATTGAAAGCGGAGGAAGCTGTCCGCCGGGTGAATTTATCCTCGCAATCTATGGAGGCGGTCAACTATTTAAGAGGCGATACACTTCCGGTGGCGGAGGTTGATCTACTTAGAGCGGGCCAATGTCCTGCCAAAGGCTGGTGTCTGGTTTGTATAGACGGCTATGCTGCCGGCTGGGGAAAATGGCAGGACGGAATACTGAAGAATGAATACCCGCCGGGATGGAGGATGACTTGATATGAAAGCGACCCAGCGTCTGGATAAGCTGCTGGCACATACGGGCTGGGGTACACGCAGCGAAATCAAAAAGCTGATCAAACGGGGAGCCGTTCTCGTTAACGGAACCGTAGTGAAAGACAGCGGTTTGCAAATCGATCCGCAACAGGATAAGATTCGGGTAGATGGAGAACCCGTTGAGTATAAGGAATTCATTTATATTATGATGAACAAGCCGCAGGGGGTTATTTCGGCCACCGAAGACGTCAGGGAACGGACGGTGCTCGATTTGCTCGGTCCGGAGGTCAGTCATTTCCGCGTGTTTCCTGCCGGTCGGCTGGATAAGGATACGGAGGGTTTGCTTCTGTTGACCAATGACGGCAAGCTGGCTCACAATTTGCTCTCCCCTAGAAAGCATGTCCCCAAAACCTATTACGCGGAAGTGGAGGGGAAGGTCACCGAGGAGGACGTTGAAGCATTCAAGCGGGGAGTCCGGCTGGATGACGGCTATGTGACTCTTCCCGGCGAGCTCGTTATATTGGACGTTAAGGATGGAGAGCGTCCGCTTTCCAAAATTGAGCTTACGATCCGAGAAGGCAAGTTTCATCAAGTCAAAAGAATGTTTCAAGCTGTAGACAAGCTGGTAGTCTATTTGCAGCGAATTTCAATGGGAACCCTTCGCCTCGATCATCATCTGCCGCTCGGTGGCTATAGAGAATTGACAGAGGATGAGTTGAAGGGATTGAAAGACGGAACGCTATAGAAGAAAGAGAATCAAACCAGAGATTGACAAGACGCAAAGGGAGGGGCGCGAACCATGAACTATAAGCTTATTGCACTGGATGTAGATGGAACCCTGCTGAATGACCGCCATGAACTGACGCCGCGGACAGCCGAATTGTTAAGAGAAATTCATCACGCGGGCGCGGAGATCGTGCTCTGTACGGGAAGAAGTCCGACTAACGCGGTCCCTTATCTTAGGGAAATGGGCCTGGATGGCATTATGATTACCCATAACGGTGCCGCAACCGTGGCTTCCAGGGAAATGGCCGTTCTTTATCAGCATTCCTTTACTATAGAAGAGGTAGTGCCTTTTATTCATTTTTGCCGGGAAAATAACCTTCATTTCGATCTTTGCACGCCGTTCGAATTGTACTTGGAGCATGTGACCGAATGGGAACAGAAGATGTATGAAAGCTTCAAAATGACCCCGATCGTCTATAAAGATCTGCTGCAATTCAAGGAGCCGATCGTCAAGTTCACAATTTACAGTGAGAAAGAGAAGGTGGATCAGGCGGAACAAGAATGGGGAGCATGGAAAACCCCGCTGCGCATGATCCGCAGTCACTTGAATTTTATCGACTGGATGCATCCGGAGGCCAGCAAAGGGAATGCATTGCAGCAGTTGGCCCGTGTCCGCGGGATTTCCCGGGAAGAAATAATCGCTATCGGTAATTATTACAATGATATGGATATGATCGAATACGCCGGCCTGGGAATTGCCATGGACAATTCGCCCCAGGAGGTTAAGCAAGTAGCCGACGAAGTTACTGCGTCCAACAATGAGGATGGAGTCTACCTTGCGCTTCGCAAGTATTTTGATTAAATGTTTTATTCATCCATCGCAATAAGGACAAATTTCTAACCCGTTTTCTGCCGCCGGTCATGGTTATCCTTGCCTTAATTCGGACAAGCTATCAAGGAAACCGATTCAATGATTAGAGGAGGGTAACTCGATGGCAAACCTGATCATCAGGCCTGATCTTAAGACCGCCGGCGGAGAAACCGGGGATATTTTGTTGAATGGACGTTTTATAGGCAGTTTCACTTTGGTGTACCGGGAAAATGACAGGGTGTCCGGTGCGGTCCAATTGGAGAAGAAATCATTGCCCGCTTCGGTTAAAGATGAAGTGGAGCCTTTTCTCATCAATTATATTCAATCGTTCACCGATGCCGTCAATGCTGCCGAATGCAGCGTAATAGTGACTTATAGCCCTTATGAGCACATAGTGAATGCCGAAGAGGTGAAGATGGCTGACGAAACGGATGCGGCGGAGGAATGGGAAGCGCTGGATTCGGATCATACGGCGGAAGCGGAGCTCGAAGCGGAAGACGAAGCTGCTGAGGGCTACTACGAGCTGGTCGCGGTGAAGGAATCGGAAGAATTCGTCCATTATCACGTTTACAATGAGGAGGAAGAATGGCTGGTTGAGGCGTTCCTGGATGTAGGCCAGAACATCGTTGATGGAGAAATTCATTGGGTCGCCCCTCCATCGGAGGACGAGATTGATGATATTACGGAATTGATTGTGTCCGACTTCGATGAAAATTTAATCGATCATTTCTCCCTGAGGCATTATTATGATAAGGGGCTTCTGACGACGATGGAATTGGATCACGAGTCGCTTCTCCCGGACGATGAACAAGAGATGGAAGATGGCTTGAATGATGATTATTCCGTCTTTCTCGTCAGAGATGACGGGGATACGCTCACTTATGAAATTTACCAGAAGTCCCACGGGGGACTGCCCATCGGAACCGCGACAGTCGACTTGGGCAGCCGGCAATTAACCGGGTTTATCGATTTTCGGGAACCGGATCTTGCCAAAGATTCAGAGGAAATCGCCGCTCTTCTTCTGAATGAATTGGACAAGGAGCAGGATTATGATTCCTTGAGCCTGACGATGCTGTCCAAGAACAAGACAATCGAAGAAATGTTCATTGAATCCACACCCGTCCACTAATTGCTGGCGAGAGATAAAATGGGAGAGCCCGGCTGGTTATCAGCCGGGCTTCTTTGAAATATAAGAAAGTATAAGTTTTCGTCTATACCTGTTCTTGTATTTCATCGGTAAACGCGCCCGTCCTAAGGACGGCGATAGCCGTTTATCCTTGGCTAAGCTATGCTTTCTTGACTGTCTTCCATTCGTTCGGACAAGGGAAGAGCAAAGATATCGACGCGATGAATCCGAAAATGCTCCACGTCCGTAATTTGAAACTGTACATCTTCATAGAAAACCGTCTGTCCGATTTGGGGCTGGCCGTTGATTTGGCTGTAAATCCAACCGCCAATCGTATCGACTTCTTCATCGGAGATATCCAGTCCGAACATTTCGTTAACCTTCTCGATCAGCAGCCTTCCATCCACAGAAGTGCGGTCTTTCAGAATCTCCACCTGGGCTCTTTCAATTTTGAGCTCGTCTTGAATGTCTCCGACGATCTCTTCAATAATATCTTCCATAGTGATGATCCCCGCCGTACCGCCGTATTCATCCACGACAACGACGATCTGCACCTTCTCCTTCTGCATAACACGAAGCACCTGACTGATTTCCATCGCTTCAGGAATATGAATGACCGGACGAATCATGGACTCAAGCTGCAAGTTCTCCCTGCCTTGCTTAAGAACCGCATTATAAATATCTATAGAATGAACAATACCCACTATTCGGTCTTTATCCTCTTGAGCTATCGGATATCTGGAGTGTTTGCTTTGGATAACGGTTTCCAAATTCTCTTCGAATGAAGCATTTGTATATAAGCATTCCATCATGGTTCGCGGGATCATCACCTCCCGGGCTACACGCTCCGAGAAGTTGAAGATGTTCTCGACCAGAGTAAGCTCTTCCTGATCGATATGTCCGCTTTTTTGGCTTTCTTTCATGAGAATGCGGATTTCTTCTTCTGTATGACCGGCATCATGCTCGGAGGCCGGATGAATTCCAATGCAGCGAAGCAGCAGAATGGAGGTTCCATTCAGCAGCCAGATGGCCGGATACGCAATCCGGTAGAACAGCATTAAAGGGCCACTCAGCCATAGAGCTGTCTGTTCCGCTTTGACAATGGCTATTGTTTTGGGAGCAAGCTCTCCCAAGACAATATGGAGTATGGTTATAGTACCGAAAGCAACTCCGAAGGAAACCGGCGTGATTAAATATTCGGGTGCATTCAGGTATGCTAAAATCGGCTGAACGATCAAATGAGAAATAGCGGGTTCACCGACCCATCCCAAACCTAGCGATGCCAGTGTAATACCAAGCTGACAAGCTGATAAGTAAGCGTCCAACCGTGAGGTTACGTGCTGTGCAATTTTGGCTCTGGCGTTGCCTTCATTCACCAACTGAGCGATCCGGCTGCCCCGGACCTTAACCAGCGCAAATTCCGATGCGACAAAAAAACCGTTTAACAGTACTAAAAACATTACCAATAATAAATTCATTAATATCGGTATGCCATCTTCCAACAAGGATCCTCCCCCAGCCGGGTTTGGATATTCACCTCCGCATAATTAAGAATAGAAACTACGGTACGGAAAAAACTGTGAAATTAAGCGTCAACTTTCCATCCGATCACCCCATTTAGCATTATTATAATCGAAATGAGAAAAATATGTAAGCTAACTTTCTTTCTTGAGAAAGGAATAAGCAGTTCTACGAAGTCAAAGAAAACCGTCCGGCTTGGGGGCCGAACGGTTTTCATGAAACTTTTAAGCAGCCGGATTACAGAAATAGAAGGACGGCCAGACCGGCTATGAGACAATAAATGGAGAAGTACAGCAGATTGCCCTTCTTCATGATGTTCATAAACCATTTAAGGGAGAAATAGGACGCCACAAGGGCGACCAGGAACGCCGCTCCGTAGGGCAGCAGCAGCCGATCCAAATCAGGGTCGCTGGCGATATGCTTGGCTTCCAGAACCATCCCCCCGAGACTGACGGGAATATACAGGAAGAAAGAGAAGCGAAGAGCCGTCTCTTGTTTCATTCCAAGAGCCATGGCGGCGACGATCGTGGCACCGGAACGGCTGATTCCCGGAATTAACGCAACGGATTGCGCTAATCCGATAATAATGGCATCCTTTAGCGTTAGCTGCTGATCCCCCTTGCGACCCCGAAGATTCCGGATAAGAAACAGCGAAACCGCTGTAATGAGCAGGGTGATTCCGATAACGTTGAGGCCCTTGAGCCGATCGGAGATGAAGTCGTTGAACAGGACTCCGATGACACCGGCAGGAATTGTCGCAATGATTAAATAAATAATGAACATAAAATCACCGCGGCAGTTCTCGTCCCGTTTGGTCAAATATTTGAATCCATTGACCGTGAGCCGAATGAGATCTTGCCGGTAAATAAGCAATACCGCGAGCAGCGAAGCGAAATTGACCAGCACCTCAAAGCTCAGCCCTTCGATTTCCAATCCGAACAGCCGCTGGGCGATGACCAGATGCCCGCTGGACGAAATCGGAATAGGTTCAGTGAAGCCCTGGATCAGTCCAAGAATGGCGTATTTTAATGTTTCCCATAAGCTTTCCAATGTTAGTTCCTCCAAATAAAGTAGATTAATAGAGTGTTGAGAGCCTCTAAAGAAGGATTCGACAACCTCTCCGATCAACTTCCATATTAGCTTTTTATACGATGCAGGCATTTGAGAAAGACATCGAAGGACAAGCAGCGCCGAATCGCATAAAAAGCTTCCGCTAAAGAAGAATTCGACAACCTCTCCGATAAACTTCCATATTAGCTTTTTATATAATAATAGAATTAAGTGCATTTTCAAAGCCAAGCTGATAAAGTAAACGAAAATTTAAGAATCTTTGTCGAAAAAAGTAGAGGGTGTATGAAATCAGTCCTATGGAGAATATTACCTGGGAAGCAGCTGCAGTCCGGGTTTAGAGGTGCGGCACCTCATATGTTACAATGGGAGCAGAAGCATTTAGACCGTCTCATGAGATAAAAGCGGCCGGACACCGGTCATAACGGTGGCCCGGATTCCAGCATACAGATAGGAGAATGACCGATGAGGAAAGAGATACAGTTAGGAGATTTCCATACGATTCTTTCGGAAGGTGAGGTTTGGACGATTGGCGGGTTCCGGCTGCCGGACGGCTCGTTCTGGAGTTACCGTGAGCCTGAAGCGGTCGTTATTGTTCGCAACGGAATTCTTTACGTACGGGCGCCCCTTAGCCGAAGTCATGATAAAATTCAAATTCTGGATAATGCGAAGCATATGTATTATTCCGCCAAACCGGTAGAAGTGCCGGAGAACGGAAAAATCAGCTTCGAGCTGCAGATCCGTGCACGGGCGCAGAATACGGTCCCCGATGATTTATATGACGGGTACGTTTCCCTCAACCTGCTGGACTTTACGACCGGCGGCGCCCTTGATTTCTTCGTGAGCAACGATCAGTATGCCAGTGTTTACGCGGTTCTGCCATTTCCGGGCGTGCAGGTTCCGGAATCGGACAAGACGAAATATTTCTGTATTTTTAAAGAGGAGAAGGATCATTTCAAGCCTCGCGAATTCAACACCTACAAAATCATCTATGATCGTTCCGCCGATGAAGCAGTATTCTATATTAACGGGGATGAAGTCCGCCGCGAGAGGAACATTCAGCTCAAGTTCAATCAATTTACCGTTGCGCTCGGCATCATGACCGAGAAGGATCTAACTCCGGAAGGCAGCGTATCGGTGCATGGACAGACCGTGATCGGGGAATGGTCGCCGGTTAACATTACGATAGAAGAGAGCGGGGAGAAGCAAGAGAACGGGAATCCAGTGGAACAGGATTGAAAATCAGCCCTCGTTTGGTGATGAATGACATGAATGATTCTGGCTGTTGAGTAAGCATCTACCTTGCCATTACAGGTGTCTGCATTAATGCGCATTGGGTGCAATTTGCCGTTCACAGCTCGAATATAACACGGAGCTCCTCGTCGGAGCAGCGGGCCAGGACGAGCAGAGCCTCATAAGGATCGCCTTTGATGCGAAAGAAGCGGGCAAAAGCAGGCTCGGTCTTGCAGCCTTCTCTTTTGAATTGCATGATGGCCTGTTTGGCCGCCGGCCCGGCGAGACACAGCAGGCGATGCTCGATATCCATATGAATTAACGCGTTCTGCTCGGCGACCGGGATCGGCTGACCGAATATTTCAATCGGCCATCCCTCGAATTGGAAGCGGCAGACGAGAGCGGGAATGCCCTGCTTGATTGTTTCGTGCAGTGTAAAGCCGGGAAGTGAGGAGTAGTGGGAGCTTAGGGCGTCGGCCAGAAGCGACGGTACTGCATTGCAGATGATATCCAGATCGCTGGCCTCGGTATCGATCCCCAGAGGAATGGTCCCGGCCAATACCGGATCGAACGGCTGCAGCCGTTCATTGATTTGCAGACCGGCAAGCGCTTCATAAGCCCGCTGCTGCCTCGGGGTATCCCGGCGTAAATATTCCGTGCTTTTCCACCGGTTATATGGCTGGGTGCTGTCCATGGTCAACAATCCTCCTGATTACATATCCGCCTTATTTGCGTTGCGCTTAAAATCATTCGGCCTAGAGTGTGCTTGCTTGCCTGGCGGGGGACTGGCCGTTGAACTACGCCAGGCCAAGCTCGGGCTTTGCAATGCTTAACGGGGCAAGCGCAGGCCTTTCGGATAATGGTTCTTCAACTGTTCCCCGCTTACCTTGCCCCAGCCTAACGGCTGGCCGTCAATGGTTACGAGAGCCCATCCTTCCCGGCCGCTTTTTACCGTCAAGGTTTCTCCACGGAGATAAGCAGCGGCTTCCTGAGAATCTGCGGCTAATGTTAGAGGGTGGCGGGACATGTCCTCCCGCAAAGTGAGAGCCAAAGCGTGAGCCGGCTCCAGGCGGTTCTTCTTGACGGTGCCGAGATGCAGTCCGGGCCGGACCGTCTTCAATCCGTCCAGCGAGGACGCCGACCACAGGCCTTCGGTGTCATGGGGCAGCCAGTAAAGCTGGTCCCCGAACAGGATGGCCTCTCCCGGAGGAAGCTCCGGCTGCCTGGACAAATAGGCTTCTGCAAAGCCGGAGTACTGCTTCCAGGCGTCCGCAATAGCCTTAGTCTGCATCCGATGCTTGGCGGAGCCTTTCACGCGCGTGGAAGGCGGCTTCATTGAACGGCCGGACGCAAACTGCTCCTCCCCTCCCTCCCTCTTCTCCAGCAAAGCGACGAAATGGCCCTCCCCCTTATGGAGGTGAGGCCAAATCCGCTCGGTTCGCAGCACCTCCATGTAGGGGAACTGCTCCGTAATCTGAGCGATCACCTCTTCGTTCTCTTCTATGGAAAAGGTACATGTGGAGTAGGCCAGCTTTCCGCCCGGCTTCAGCATCGGAATGGCGTGCCGGAGGATGTCCATCTGCCTGGCGGCGCACATGGCGACATGCTCGGGCGACCATTCGCCGACGGCATCCGGGTCCTTGCGGAACATTCCTTCACCGGAGCAAGGCGCGTCCAGCATGATCCGGTCGAAGCCGGATGCGAACCGGCCAGCCAGCACGTCCGGCGCCGCATTCGTCACTACCGCATTGCGGATTCCCATCCGCTCGATATTTTCGGCCAATATTTTAGCCCGGGCAGGGTGGATCTCATTGGCCACCAGCAATCCTTTGCCTTTCATTTTGCCGGCGATTTGCGTTGATTTCCCCCCGGGTGCGGCGGCCAAATCAAGAATCGTTTCTCCCGGCTGCGGGTCGAGAATTTCCACTGCGGACATGGCGGAAGGCTCCTGGATGTAATACAGGCCAGCGGCATGATACGGATGCTTGCCGGGCCGATGCGGCTCCTCGTAGTAATAGCCGGTCGGGCACCATGGAACAGGGACAAGCCGGAACAGCTCCTGCAGCCGTTTCGCCCATGGACTGTCCGGCTCCACTTTGAGAGGATTCAGGCGCAGACCGTGTGTCCGGGCTTCGCTGTAGCTCAGGAAGAAAGCTTCGGCATCTTCTTTCAATTGACGTTGTATTTTATCTATATATGCTTGGGGTAATGTTGTACTCAAAGCGAGGAACTCCTTTTAGCGGGATAGATGATGCATTTATTTTTTTCATGATAACGATTTTTCGGCTTAAATTCCAGCAGGGAAAATGATAAAGAAGCTGCTGTTTTTTTGCTTCGCAAGGAAGGATGCTTTAGGAAGCCGGGCCATTCCTTTACAGCCGCCTGCTCTGCTTCCTCTTCTTTTCTAAGCAAGGTCCGCATGGTATAATAATATAATGTTTATTTGAAGACTGATGAGTTAAGGGGCGATCGTCCCTTTTGTTTGTCATGACTCCTCTTGTTTGTTTCATAGAGAAGGTAATGAAGGATTGGAGCGGCCGCCTGCTCTTTATAGATATGCGCGGCTATTCGATTGCCTTAATTTGGCGTAACATATAATTCAACAGTCTTTTAGTTATGTGAAGGTGGTGGCCATGAGTTATAACGTTCCGACCAAGGTTCAAATTCTGGGGAAGGATATCCAGCCCGACCAGTTGAAATACCATCATAAAGAGGTGCTTGTCTCTAAGGAATTCACATTCGACAGCGCCCATCATTTGCATTGCTATGAAGGCAAATGCAAAAATTTGCACGGCCATACGTATAAGCTGCAGGTTGTCATGAGAGGCCGGGTAGATGAACGGGGAATCGTGATTGACTTCGGCGATATCAAAAGGATTGCCAAAGAAAGAGTTATTGACCGCCTGGACCATCAGTATTTGAACGAAGTGCTCCCTCCGATGAATACGACCGCGGAGAATATGATCGTCTGGATGTACGAGCAGATTAACGAGGGTCTCGTCCAGGAAGGGCTCTACCCCGCCGTCAAGCTGGAGGAGCTGCGGTTATGGGAAACTCCGACAAGCTACGCGGCCGTAACCCGGTCCATGATGGAGGAAGCGGAATAATGAAAGACGTCAAGCTGCCTATGGTAGAAATATTTGAGACGGTCGAGGGGGAAGGCACCCGGGCAGGATTCCCCACCGTCTTCGTCCGCTTGTTCGGCTGCAATCTCCGCTGCGTCTGGTGCGATACGACATACAGTTACCCCCCGGATAAAGCGGATAAAGTGATGACGATCGAAGAAATCGTCCGGGAGGTGGGCCGGTACTCTTCCCGGCATCTGTGTCTGACGGGCGGGGAGCCCCTTCTGTACGGCGAACATTCCCTTGCATTAATCGAAGCCTTATCCTCGTTGGAGCAAATTGTCGATGTGCATATCGAGACGAACGGAGCGATAGATCTTGCCCCGTTCCTAAGCAAGGTCACTTCCTCCAAGGTCAGATATATTATGGATTACAAGCTTCCCGGGTCCGGCGAGACGGAGCAGATGATTCACGGCAATTTTGCCCTGCTCAGGAAGCAGGACGAAGTCAAGTTCGTAATTGCGGACGAGGCCGATTTTCATTTCGCCCGCGAAGTGCTGGCCCAATATCCGACCGAAGCTCTGGCGCTCTTCAGTCCGGTATGGGAAACGATGCCTCCGGCCAGGCTCGTTGAATTGATGCTTAAGCATGCACTTGTTAACGTCAAGCTGAATATGCAGCTCCATAAAGTTATTTGGGACCCGGCCGCCAGAGGGGTCTAATGGAGACTAATTGACAGGATCGGCTCGCTGCGTCGGGCCGATTCCCATGTGATGCCAACAGAAATCAGCACGTATGCACAAAGAAAACAGTTAAGTAAGGATGGTTGATAATGGCTAGCAACAAAGCGGTGAAAAAAGCGGTTGTCATTCTGAGCGGAGGTCTGGACAGCACGACCTGTATGGGGATAGCCCAAGAAGAAGGCTATGAAATCTATCCGATCACTTTCGATTATGGACAAAGGCACAGCATGGAAATAGAAAATGCCAAACGGGTGGCCGAATTTTACGGTGCCGCTTCGCGCCATAAAATCATTTCACTCGGCTTCCTCAAGGAGTTCGGCGGCAGCGCCCTGACCGACGAAACGATTGATGTTCCGGATGTAAGCCAACCAGCCGGCCATTCGAATGCATCAGACGGGACATCCGGCAGCGGTGAGGAAGACATTCCAGTGACATATGTTCCCGGCAGAAACCTGCTGTTCCTCTCTATCGCCACCTCGTTCGCAGAGGTTTCCGGCGCGGAAGCGATCTATATCGGGGTCAATGCTCTCGATTATAGCGGCTATCCGGATTGCCGCCCCGAGTTTATCCGCAAGGTCGAGGAAGTGATCGAGCTCGCTACCAAGGCCGGTGCCGAGGGTCAAGCCATTCGTATCGCGACTCCTCTCCTCCATTGGAGCAAGGCGGAAATCATCCGACAAGGAACGCGTCTCGGTGTCCCCTATCATCTGACAACCTCGTGCTATAACGGCAGTGAAGAAGCTTGCGGAACCTGTGATAGCTGCCGTCTGCGGTTAAAAGGGTTCGCGGAGGCCGGTCTAGAGGACCCGATTCCTTACAAGGCTGCAAGGTCTTAAGCCCGAACAACGAAAATTCCGGAAGACGGTGATCCATTGGCTATGGCGATTGGAATGGCGGCGGTATTGCTCCTTCTTCTCTTGCTTTATGTTTATCATACTTGGTGGATAGATATCTCCGAGCATCGAATACAAAGCGATGTGGTGAAAGCCCCTTTTACCTTCGTTCATCTGTCGGATATTCACGGATTGACCGCAGGGGTCAACGGACGGCTAAGCCGTCTGGTGTCCGAGTCCGTCCCGGATTTCATCCTGATCACCGGTGATTTGGCGACGAACAGGAGGCAGCTTCCCCGGGTGCTCCGGGAGATCGGGCGCTTTCCGCGCGAGACGGCTATTTATTTTGTACCGGGCAATTACGAACGGGAAGAGTCTGTTCTGTTCCGCAAAAGACCGATTGACGACCCCGGGTACTTGTCCCGTTTACAATCCTGCATGAATGTGCTGGAAAATGACTCCGTATCGTTCCGCTGCAAGGGAAGCCTTGTCCACCTCTATGGGTTGGATAATTCGGTATACGGGAACGAACGGATCCCTACCGCCCCGAACGCAGGTGCTTCGGATCCTGCGACTGCTCCCTTCTCCATAGTCATGGCTCACTGCCCCAGTATAATCCGGTACCTGCAGGAGCAATCTTTCGGTTTCCACCTGCTGTTAGCGGGGCATACCCACGGCGGACAAATCCGATGCTTCGGCCGGACCTGGGGAGCTTATCGCGATTATCCCATCGGGCTGAGCCGTCTGGGACATGGCCGTTATTTCGGAATCAGCCGCGGTCTCGGGACCGTTAAGCTGCCGATCCGCTTGAACTGCCGGCCGGAAATCGCGGTGTACCGGATCGAGCCGGCCGAAACTTCCGGGTCCGGTCTATGAAATGACCCGGACCGGAGCTTGGCCTGCCGTGCTATGTTATGGACCGCAAACTTACTTATACAAGCTATTGATAGAATCATATTCAAGCCGGCTGGGAAATATGATGGTTGTTTTCTACTTTTTCTTACGAGAATTCTATGCCCCGTATCTTGGAGAAGACCATCGTATCCCGCAGCTGCGGACAGGCAACATGTGCTTGTTGCGGCACGCTGTCAGACACCCCGGAAGTCTGGCGGTCGGAAGGAACCTCTTCCGCCGGGGAATGTACGGCGGCATCTTCTCTTCTAAGAATGCCCTCCAGAGTAAATCCGCAGCGTTCCGCGACCCGGCGGCTCCGTTCATTGCGGGAGTCGCAGCGGATCTCGATCCGGTTAGCCTGCAATTGCCGGGCGGCAAAACGGGTGATGCCGTGTACCGCCTCGGTCATCCAGCCGCGGCCCGTCTGCGAGGTGCGCAGCCAGTAACCGATTTCGAAGCTGCGAATCTTCCAGTTTATCCGATGCAGGCCGCTGCATCCTAGCAATTCTCCACTTTCCTTGTCATAGAGATGAAGACGCATATCCGTCCGTTCCAGAAACTGCAGCCTGGCCCTGCGAATATTGGCTTCGGTCTCCTCTACCGTAGGCGTTGTCAAGGCCCAGGGCATCCACTGACGAAGCTCGTTTATACTTTCCCTTATCGCTTCATTGACGGCGGCGCCGTCTCCCCATTGCGGGGCACGGATAATAAGCCGTTCGGTTTCGAATTGTTCCGGAAATTCCAGCAGCAGAAGCTCGTTGGTTGATTCACACATCTCTTGGACTTCCTCCTTATCCATCGATTGATTACTTCATGCATCGGTCAGAGGCAGGGTGAAGATGGTCCGGCTGCGGATGCATAATTGTTCCTCGTTGAAGGTTAGCTGAACCAACCCGATTTGCTGCAGGCCGGCTTGGAAAGGGCTGAACCGGTCGAGGATGTAATGGAAGGCTTCCTTAAGTTGTACGGAGGATAAATTGACGGCCAATGTGCAGTGCGGATTCCAGCTCCCGGGCAAATAATATGGAGCCGCCTTCGGGCGAAGTTTATGGAAGCGGCTGTGAAACCGTTGATGCAGCTGCATCAGACCCGCCGTGACAGCGGGAGAGAGGAACAGCGTTCCCGAGGCCGGAAAGCAGGCAAGGCTGTCGAAGCGTACCGGCAGCGAAGGAGCCCCCTGCATAAAAAAGGCTATCTCCTCCTCGAACTCCCCGGCTTCCAAATCATCATAAACGGCCACGGTGAGATGAGGCTGGATTTCGGCAATCGACATCATACTGTCTGTTATCCCGTTCTGTTCCAACTCCCGCCAGAGCCCGCGAATATATTGCTCCGTACGCTCGTCAAAAAAAAGCTCAACCGCATACTTGGTCATGCATTCCCCGCCTTCCTCATTTTTCTTACTCTGTCTACCTGTCGTCATTTCTCGAAAGACATCCATGAAGGTTATTCTGTATTATAACGGTCGAAGGTGATTCGTAGTATAGCAACTGAGAAATATTTTATCTTATTTCGGGATACCCCTTTTATTTTGGAAACGATTGGGTTTATGATTACGTATAAGAGATAGATAAGAGAATAGAAAGGGGTGGGGCGGTGAACAGGCTAGAATGGAGTAGGTTCCGGCTCCCGATTCTCGCATTATGGGGAGCTCTGCTTTGGTTGTCCGCTCATCCTCCGGCTTATGCAGGTTTTCTGGGGACGATGAAAGGCATTATGGAGCTGCCGGAAGAAGTCGACCGGCTTAAGGAAGATTATGAGCAGGTACGCCAAAATTATGACACCGCTCTAAACCGTCTGCAGAATGCGGAAGAGGCTGTCCAGAGCTACGAGAAGAGGCAGCAGGCGCTTCTGGAGGATAATAAGAAGCTTCAGGAGCAGAACAGGGAGTTATTGCAAATGGTCCTCGAGCTGCAGCAATCCGAGCAGGAGAGACGGCAGCATTCAGCGCGGATTCGCACGCTGGTTCTGACGGCCGCCGGACTCGTCATCGGCTATTTTGTCCTGACGCGGGGAATGCGGGTGCTCTTGAGAAGCAAGTAGAAGGCAAGGGGAACGCTATGGACATTATATATAATATTCATCCCGGCAACGGACAAAGCTTGGGCATGGAAGTACGGCTTGAGGATCACGAGAAGCTGTATATGCTTCATTCGGAAATGATCATCGCTTTCCAGGGGGCGTCCCATCAGCGGGAAGACCGGATTATGGACTTGAAAGGAATGGTTCGCAAGAAGAAGTGGCTCCGGTCGGATCTGTCCGGACCCTGCCGGTTCGTTCTGTCGCTTCCCGCCGGGTATAGCGTAAGAAGTATTCCGGTCAAGGACCAGGAGGATTTTCTGTTCGATGTGCGCCATGTCCTGTTCTACACATCCGGTGTCCAAATGAAAAGCGTCATACAGCGAATGAAAAATGTGGTTGTCACCCGGGATTGGGTGAGGATGAAGTTTTTCGGGGAAGGCGAGATCGGGATTTTATCCCAAGGGCCGCTGGTCGAGATGAAGCTGTCCGACGATGCGCCGATTTATATCGATGCGGGTTGTTTGGTCGCTTATCCGCAGAATGCCAAGCTGGATCTATGCGTATACGGAAATCAACTGGCCGGGCAGCACATGAATTACCATTGGAAAATTACCGGGCATGGATACGTGCTGATGCAGACGGGTAAACCGGGACTGCGGCTTGAGGAGCATTTGCAGGACGATGGCCTGATCAAACGGCTGCTGCGGGAAATCATTCCTTTCGGCGGAGTATTCATAAAGTAAATCAACAAGGGGGCTTTACAATGAGTAATGGGACTCTTCAAGCGGTGTTTATCGATCGCGACGGTACGCTAGGCGGAACCGGGCATTTTATTCATCCCCGGGATTTCGAGCTGTATCCGGGGGTGGAGCAGGCTCTGGCGCAGCTTAAAGAAGCCGGCTTGAAGCTCTTTGCCTTTACGAATCAGCACCGCATCTCCCGCGGCCAAGCGACAGAGGGGGAGTTCGGCAGGCAGTTCGCCGGGTACGGCTTCGATCAGGCTTACATTTGTCCGCATTCTTCGGAAGAGCTCTGTCTTTGCCGCAAGCCGGGAACCGCCATGCTGGAGCAGGCGGCCGACGAACACGGATTGGATCTCAGGCGCTGCGCCGTGATCGGCGATGTCGGTTCCACAGATATGCTGGCTGCCGCCAAGGTGGGAGCAGTTAAGGTGTTGGTGCGCACAGGCTGGGGGGAGCAGTCTCTAGGAGAGTATCGGCATACTTGGGCGGAGACGGAGCCGGATTATGTGGCGCAGGATTTGCCCAAGGCGGCAAGCTGGCTTCTTCGGCATTATCAAACGGGGCGTGGATTGGAATAAAGCGGGGCTGTCCCTGGGAAGAGGACCGCTCACGAATGTTATAGCGGTTGGCCTAATTGTTTTGTGGGCCGACCGTTTTTTTGTAGAATTTACAACGGACTTTCCCAGCTTGAAATTGCTCAATAACCCTTGACGTTATTAGGAAATTTGTCTGTTTAATTCCGGCCCTTATGCTGACTCTTTTCCGACTAGGGCGTCTACCTTGATAATCCGTCTATTTTCATTTTCTGCCGGTGCTGTGCAAACGGAATGGTGCGTCTAACTGGAACTCATCTATTTCCACTTTCTGCCGGTCCATGCAATCAGTCTACTTACAGAATGGTGCATCTAACTTGATAATCCGTCTATTTTCATTTTCTGCCGGTGCCTTCTCAAGCGACATGGCATATCTAACTGGATTTTATACAGCTAGTTTGCTCCTCTGGAGCAAAAGACGGAAACTAAGTGGAAAAACTACAGCTAGTTTGTGCAAAAAAGTGATTTTAGCAAAAAGTCTTGATTCTAAATGTAGTTTTTCCATTTACTCAATCACTTTTTACCATTAGTTGGGAATCTACCTACATAAAATACAGTTAATCGCTACCGCCGAACGAGCGATGGTTTGATATTTATGCATTATTCTAGCTGCAATCTATGTCCAACCTTATATGAGTTTGAAAAAAAAGGCTTGTTAATGTAACAATGTTTTGTTACAATGCGAATATAACAATGTTACACAAAGGGATTGAAGGGATGGCCGATGGATACTTTGGGATATATTTCTAAGAAAGAGCTGCTGAAGACGACCGGTATCTCTTATGGTCAGCTTTATCGCTGGAAGAGGCAGAATTTGATTCCGGAAGCCTGGTTTATCAAACAATCTTCTTTCACCGGTCAGGAGACGTTCTTTCCCAGGGAGCAAATTCTTAAACGGATTGATGAGATACAGCGACTTAAGGATCGGTACACCCTGGATGAGCTGAGCGAATTGTTCTCGCCGGAGACGGGAAGCCGGACCTACGAAGCTTCCGAGGTTCGCCGTCTGCCCGGAATTCACCAGGAGGCGGTACGGTGGTTTGAGCATTATCTGCTGAAGGACCGGTTTAGCTTCATGGAGGTACTGTTTATCCACTTGACCGGGTCCCTGATCAAGAAATGCCCCTTAAGCGACAAGGAAGCCGAGAGGTTCGTTATGTGCGCCAAGGAATGGCTTCCTCGGATCAAGGGAACGAATGTCTCGGTCTATGTGGTCAGCAAGGACGGGACGCTGCTGTTTCTGCTTGCCGAGCAGGAAGGAAGGCTGCTGATCGATCCGGCTGCGGTGCTGGTCGATAAGGTGGATTTGGAAGACCTGTCGAAAGATTTAAATTTGATGCTAAATCAACCTGTGAGGTGAGCGTTTTGACAGCAACGACGGATTTACAAGATATTAAGATTTCGGGAAGCGGCAAGCTATTGGGCGGCCGGTACAATCAAGTTAAAATTTCGGGCTCCGGCAAGATCGGCGGAGAAATAGAGGCGAACCGGGTCAAAATTTCCGGTTCCGGCAGCGTAGAGGGCAAGGCGGTCATCAAGGAGCTTAATGTTAGCTGAAGCTGCAGCTTCCATGACCATCTGGGTGGAGAATCCTGTGAGGTAAGCGGGTCTATCCGCGCGAAGGGTAATGTTCATATGGAGAGGCTTAAAGTAAGCGGCGCCTTTACCTGTTCCCAATCGGTGAGAAGCGAAGATATTCACATACGTGGAAGCATCAAAGCCGACAAAATCGAGACCGAGGAGTTCCGGCTGGAGGGCAGCATGAACATTCGCAAGGAGCTGAACGCGAATGTCGCGGACATTATCCTGTACGGGCCTTGCAGGGCCAATGAGATAGGCGGAGAGACGATATCCGTTTATTCGCACCATTCCCAGCCCGGCTTGATCCGGGCCCTGCTGTCCTTGTTCCAAGGGCAGCATATGCTGACCTCCGATTTAATTGAAGGAACGAATGTTTATCTGGAGAACACCAGAGCGAAAATCGTTCGTGGAGGGCAGGTCAAGATTGGCCCCGGCTGTCAAATTGAGCGGGTGGAATATATGGACTCGCTGGACGTTTCCCCGGAAGCCCGGGTTGGCGATGCTGTTCAAATCTAAATAGGTCATTCATGGCGAGAAACCACAAATTCCGCCGTTCCAACCCCTTCTCCTCCGGGAGAGGGGGTTTTTCTTATCAATTCTTTTAGCGATAAAAAATGGAACAACTTTCGGATTCGCAAAAAAGCTTCCGATGAAACCCAATTTTCACCTGTACTCACAGGGCTGGCCCTATATCCAGTTTGCGATTTTTCAGCACCGGGGACTTACGTTTTATGTGAACTCTTTTCGGGACAGCCTCGGTCGTCTGCCGGAGTGAGTTAAAGACGATCAAAACTGCAGGTCTTTTTCGGAAAAAGCTTCGCGGCGGGCTCATTCAAAAGCAATTGCGCAGGTTTTTTTCGGAAAAAATGCCTCGCGGTGGCTCATTCGAAAGCAATTGCGCAGGTCTTTTTCCGAAAAAACGGCATCATGCCTAATTCTAGAGCAATAATACAGGTCTTTGGGGCGATTTTTTGCGAAATGGCTCCATTTTGGCAAAAAGACGTGCACATTTGAGCGTCTTTCGCCTTCTTTTTGGAAAAAGGCTGGATTTTAATGCACTTTTGGAGCGACCAAGCCTAGGTCGAGTGAGGTAGCAGGTGTGAACCCTGCTTGGAAAGACGCCAACCA
>NZ_VEGP01000034.1 GCF_007679495.1 Paenibacillus sp. 32O-W
CAAAATACAGTTAGACGTGCCGCTCCGCTTGCAACGATGCCTGCAGACGGTAAAATAGACGGATTTTCAAGGTAGTTACCGACTTTCACTCCAGAGGAGCAAACTAGCTGCATGAAATCCAGTTAGGCAGAATCAACCGTGCTGTTGTCTTGCAGCGACTGCTCGATTGAATCAACGAAGCCGTCATAAAACGGATTTGGCTCTACGTTAAGTCGGGAATAAATAGGGAAATGGACTGATGACGTCAAGGTTGTTTAGCATTTTCAAGCTGCGAAAGTGTGGAGAGTTAAGCTTTGTCTGCGGGGTAGTCGGCAGCGGGTCACGACACCTCTTTGCACTCTCTTTGGCAATGGCCGCCCCGTTGGCAGACGAGATACTGCCCAATAAAATCAAGACGATGATCCAGCACGCGAAACCCGTATTCCTGATATAATTTCTCCTCCATCTCCAAGAGCCAGTCTTCGGATATTTTATGCAAATGTCCGCATCTGCTGCAAACCAACCGATGGCTCAGATGGTTGTTATCTTCGCTGCGCCAATCGTAATGGGCGACGCCGTCCTTGAAGATCACCTTGACAATCACCTTCAATTCCACTAACAGCTCTAACGTACGATAAACGGTGGCCAATCCGATGTCGGGAAAGCGGTTCTTCACAAGCATGTATACTTCTTCCGCACTCAGATGATCTTCCTTATGGTCCATCAGCACCTGCAGCGTCACCTCACGCTGCGGCGTCAGCTTGTAACCCTGCTCGGCCAGCAGCCGTTTGATTTTGCCAATGCTATCTGCGGTATTCATTTCAAGGAAGCACCTCCTTCTTGAAAACCATCCTCGATCATGAACGAAAATCACACCGCGTTCCATCCTTCTCAAATGCCGGATAGCACTCTTCTAGTCCGGTCCTCCCGGTGCTCTTCAGTACAAAAGTTTGCTACACCCAAATGTTATAGCTACATCCAACTTACTTGTGATCGAGTTTTTTGTCAAGGAAATTACCTCAATTATCCAAAAGAACCAGATATGAGAACTCTTTCAATGAAAAAAGGTCGAATCACACTTCCATCAAAAAAGGGTACGAGTGCTAGGTCGCGAAAGATATCGGAAATTAATTATTCATTTTGTCAGAAATCTCTTTTCTTTCGAGTCATTATATTAGGTCGATATAGCGGGGTGTTATTTATCGGGAACAACGTGATTTGGACTAAAAGCGCAGAGTCAGCAAATGAAGAGACGGAGCATGATCTGGATAAGCTTGAAGATAGCGTTCTGGTGCAGCGAGCGCAGACTGGCGACCGAGAGGCGTTCGGAGAGTTGATCCGGCGACATCGGCGGCAAATGTTCGGGTACGCGCAAACATTAACCCGAGAGCCTTTCCTGGCAGAAGATATCGTACAGGATGCTCTGATTCGTGCCTTTTTGCATTTGGGGACGCTGGACGATGTTGCGCGGTTTCTGCCATGGCTTCACAGGATCGTCCGCAATCAAGCGTATTCCCGATTGAGAAGCAACCCGGTGGTACGGGAGAGGTCTTTCACGGCGCTGCAACGTAATGGGGGAAATGAGGACTCTACGAGCGTAGTTTGGTCGAATTTGGATGATATTCTTCTTCGCGTTTCGCGTTCGCTGGCTGATAATGCATGCATTAACGATAATCCAGAAGAACACTTAATGCGCCGACAACTGCATGAAATGATCACTGGCCTGCTCAGTTGTTTAACCAAGCGGGAGAGGCAAATTTTTGAGTCTCATTTTTTCGATCATTTATCGCCGCAGGAAATCGCAAAGTTGTTCAGCTTATCATCCACCAACGTCTATCAAATTCTGTCCCGTTCGCGGAAGAAAGTGGCCCGAGAACGAATCCGTATAGAAGTCGACCAATATATGATAGAACGAAAGGATTTGGGCGCTTTGAAAACTAAAATATTATCGAAAACATCGACATTTCATGCACCTGGTACATGGACGACGGTAGGCTGGGCCTTCCACCGCATGTTGAGCTATACCGATCAGAAGCTGTCTTTGCCGATGGTGATGGGCCTTACCGGGCAAGCTTTTCGTATTACCATTTGTCATGACGATGTCCATATTGCTGGACCGACGATGTACCCGTTCCGGGATATTTTGTCTCGGGGCTTGCAAAACATTGGATGGAGCTGCCGTATCGTGGAAACTCAAGACAAGCGCGATGCACCCGGAGATAATACCAACTTGATGGATTCTGCATTGCTTACGGCAGCCGCCAAAGAGAAAAGGCCCCTTCAAGAAGAACTCCCGGCCGCCCTGGACCTGATTCACCGTTCCATCGACAGAGGCATTCCGGTTCTGTCCTGGGATCTGTTCATTCCGGAATTCGGAGTCATCTATGGCTATGATGATGAACAGCGGATACTGACGGCAATGGAATGCATGCAGGATGACAAGCTTCCGTACGATCATCTCGGACGGGGGACGCTGGAGGATTTGTTCATACTGTCTCTGGAGGAACGGACGGAGAAAGACCTACGTTCCATGCTTCGGGATGCGTTATCGATGATTCTCGATCATTACCATGGGAAAGAGGCTCCGACCGATCGTGGAGAACGGGGGTTGCGCGCCTATGATGTATGGATTAATGCTTTCCACGGCGGCCAGATTGAGCCGAACGGAAATGCCTACAATATAGCAGTTGTTCAGGATGCCCGCCGACTTGCTGCTGAATTCCTGAGTGAAATTAACGCAGAGTGGCAGGGAGGCGACGAAGCGGACGAACGCATCCGTGCTCTCAATGCCGAGGCTGCGCGTCTGTACCGACAAGCGGCGGAACAACTGCGAGAACTTTCTCTGCTATTCCCCTTTCCTTCAGGGGGCGATCCAAACTCGGTAGAGAACCGTGAACGTGCCGTTACGGTATTGGAATCTGTAAAGGGGCTGGAGAAGCAGGCCGTTTCACTGCTTGAACAGATGAATGAAGCGCTAGCATACTAATTATGAAACTGATTCATTAAGGCTCCCCACTTCCTGCCGCCGGCTTGAGAATAGCTCTACCACCAAAAAAGTAAGGCCGCCTCATAAAGGATGGCCTTACCTTTCGCCTTTTATAGTGCGGAGAATCGTATCACGCTATCAGATCAACAAGCCTCGCTCCATGGCATTAAAAGCCTCATTTTACTGTCAATATTTTGTGTTTAGCAATTTCAACGATGCAGATGCCTGACCCCGACGTCTTGAGCGGCCCGACCGATCCCGAAACAGAAAAAAAGCAGGCAAGGTCTCTAAGACCTTACCTGCTTGGAATGAGCTCTTCTTATTCCTGAGTAGCCCGGGCGTCTAACAAACAGCGACAATACCGGTGCCGCTACATCAAGCAGGAGACTTCTGGGTTCTCCCGCTTCGAATCAGCCATAGATGCGTGAAGTATTCGATGACGGCCAGCAGCAATCCGGTTAGCACGGCTCCCCAGAACGTAACCGACGCCCCCGCGAACATGTTGGATACGAAATACACAATAATCACGGATGCGATAAAATCCATCAAGGTGCTGGTCCATAACGTTCCTCTTTTTAAAAGCAAATACTCCATCAGCACTCCGACTACAGCCAGGATCAATCCGACAATGATCGCTTGATAGTAAGCGCCGTAATCCACGTTGGGAAACAGCCATGCGGCAATCAGGACGCCTATGGGGCAAGCAATGATCTTCATAATAAGACTCGCCATGGAAATCCTCCTTCGTAATGTTCAGTGTGCAAAGCCCTCTTAGCAATTTAAGAGGGCTCGGCCGTTTATGGGACAGCGACCGGTTCCTGGACCGGCTTGTACAAGCCGCCTAAAGTGGTCTGAGTAGTCGGCGCAGCGGGCTCCAGTGGATAAAAGCCCTTCTTAACCATCCACTGCCAGACATCATACGCATGACGGGAACACATACGGAAAGCATCCTCCAGAAAGCTGCGAATCTGCGGGTTGCTCATTTCCATGGCGGCCCAGGCATATTCTCTTCCTGCGCGCTTCAAAGTGAGCAAATAGGCGGTTGCTATTTCCCGGTCATTGAATTGCTGCACCGAGGTTCTCGGAGTCACCGGCACAGGTGCTGCGGGTGATTGGGTAAAGGACTGCAGGACAGGGCGCAAATCGGGAAGCTGGAGCTTGGATTTGGCTCCTTCCGCATTGCTCAGGTATTCCACCTTCATATTATAGTCCTGAATGTGTACCGGAAAATGCTGCTGTAGGATACCTTTAAGCTCCGCATCTTGAACCTGGTTCAGGAAGCAAGCCATGTTCGTGATCGAATTAACGCAGCTCATCGTCAATTCATGCAAATCCTGCGCCTCGTGTGCGGCCAATTGCATAAGTAAATTACCTCCTGTCATCTCTACTATCAATCATAGATACGGTCTGCGTTCGCATAGCGGACTTTCTCCGAATGGATGCGCCGCTTTCCCTCGGGAGATTTCCCCGGTTGCTTCTTGCCGGAATCGCTCTGTCGTTCATCCTGCATTCGTTCGGCTTGCCGGTTGTCAGGCACCTGATATAACCCCCCCTTTGGAAAATAGAGTGTCCTCAGGAAACTTTTTTTATTCTTGTCGGCAGGAAAGTAAGTAATCCCGGTGAAACAAGGATAAACGGCTATCGCCGTCCTTTGGACAGCGCGTTTACCGATGAAATATAAGAAAAACTCCTATCGGAGTATTTCATGGATGAGCTACCGCGTTTAAAGGATGTTTTTATCGCCAAATAGAATTTGAAGTTATTCAGGACGCAATAACTTATAAATTCTGATTGTGGTAAAAAAAGCTCCTAACGGAGCCATCTCGAAGACGAATAACCCGGTTTTAATTGTAACCGATCGAAAATTCCGAGCGGCTGCAGGGCGCTTTTTTCGGAACCGACTTTATACATGTATAAATCCCCTGCCCTATCCTGGGAGGGGGTTTGCAGAGGTTTTGTTATAACAGGAACCCGTTCTATGTTTTCTATACTTTCCTGTTCTGTGTGTTAAGCATAACGACCAGACCGTCTCCCTTGATGGTGGCCTCCGTCGTTTTCAAGATATCCTCGTGAGTCAAGATTGCCTCATGACCTTGAATTCTGCGGACAAAATCCTCCGTAATCGTATACGGAGGGGACAGGAGCGGAACCATTACCGCTGACTCTTGATTGGTAAGTTGAATCATGACGGCATCCTCGTGAACGAAGGGATCCCCTTGCAGCCGGAGCTCCACCATTCCTTCCGTTCCCGTCACGAAAATCCGCCCATCCCCCCACGTCCAGCTCTGGTTCGGCGTATGCCAATCCGCATACAACTGAGCTACAATACCATCATCCATAACTACATGCACATTTACGGCATTATAGAACGTAGGATACTCGGATAAAATGGTTTTGCTGACATACCCGTCAATCCGGTTGATCTCCTTGCCAGTAAACCAGCGAAGCAGATCAAAATCATGAACCAGAAGGTCAATCAGGATTCCTCCCGACTGTTCTTTAGAAAAAAACCAGGCCGGTCTTTTGTCCGCATTAAGACGATGGGGCTTCCGCATCCCTATGGTGACGATTTCTCCCAGAATACCATCGTCAATATGTTTCTTCAAAGTATAAATAGCTGGATGAAACCGTTCGGTGAGCAGCATGCCGACCTGAATCCTCCCCCGTTCCAGAACGGCTTTCAGCCGGAGCAAGCCATCCTCGCCGGTCACTGCCGGCTTATCCACCATAACATGCTTGCCGAGATTTTCGCATATTTCTATAATGCGGATCTTGTCCTCGTTGACCGCAGCGCAGCCTACGATTTTAACGGAATCCCCTAATAAGCTCTCCATGTCTTCCGCCAGCGGAATCCCGAATTTGTCGGACAGGGTGCAGGCCAACCCCTCTTCGTCTTCATCGAAGATCCCCGCACAGGTGTACCCCAGCTCCAGCATTTCCCGAATAAAGATTTCAATATGCGCATGCTGGCAGCCAATCACTGCAAATTGCTCCGTTACTTTGTTCATTAATAACAACCCCTTTCTCTACATTATTATAGTAAAACCATTGCCTAGACCTCTTCCTTATAACATAATGAAGCCGATCTTAAGCCATTTATCGGGTTTGTTGGCAAAAATTATTAGTCATTCCTCGCTCTTGCTCTCTCCTTCCATAAGGGGTATCTCTCTGCCTCTTTCATCGAATAACAAACGTCCGACACCATTTCCGGGAGCCCGGGAGCGTTCGTGTTCCGCCATGCTCCCATGTCTGCTGTTTACTCCGGGAACCTGCTGCCAACTAGCGGATTCGACAAAAAAAGACCGGCTTTCTGGTAGAAAAACCGGTCCTGTAAATCTCAATTAAACTGCACTATTAGGTAATCTTTAATAAAGTCAGTCAGCCGCCTCGCATTAACGCTAAATACGTATTCGATCTATAACCGGTTCTTCAGCAGATCCAACCCGGCTGCGGCCAGCACCCGATCCAGCGCTTTTCTCGACCGTTCCATCAGCGCCCGGGCATCCTCCTGCGGAGGCTCCTTGGTCAGCACTTCTTGCGTAACCGCACCTTGATATCCTGACTTATGCAGTGCCTGCAAAAATGCCGCCAAATCAATAACGCCTTCGCCGGGGTACAAGCGTTCATTATCCCGCACTTGCTCCACCGGGACAGGCGGGGCGTCATTGATATGCACATGAACAATCAGGTGCGCCGGAAGCTTCGCTATATCGTCATAAGTAAGTTCCGTGGTATACCAGTGGAACGAATCCACCAGCAAGCCGACGTTCGGTTCTCCAATGGCCTCAATCAAGGCCAGCGTATCCGCCTGAGTCCATATGAACGGGTGCTTCCACTGCGTTCTTAAGTGATGCGGACCGACATATTCGAGCCCAAGCTTGATGCCGTATGCCCCAAGCCATTGGGCACACAGGCGAAGCCGTTTGACCGCCCGCGCCATGAAAGGAGCCGGTGCATCATCGGTCGAGGGCAGAATATAAGTGCAGCAGCTCTTGCACCCGAGTGCCGCAGCCGCCTCGGCGGCTTCAAGCAGCTTGGGCAGGCCTTCACGGAACGCCTGATCGGTCGTTCTCCAGTCTACCGGCAGGCCGAAGGAGCCCAAAGTCACCTGATGCCTGGCCAATAGCTCGGCCGCACCTTGTACGCCATGCCGCTGAACCAGCCCAACAGGATCACCGTCAATGACTTGAAAACCGAATTCAGCGGCTGCCTGCAACCATTGTTCATCGCTTCCAATGCTGCCAATCCCTGCCCGAGTCAGTCCAAATTTCATCGAACGATGACCTCCTCTTCTCTACAGATCCCAGTTTAACTTAACTTCGCAGCCGGTGCGGGAAGATTCGTAAATGGCGTCCAGCACCAGGTTGTTCGTATAGCCGCTAAGAGCGGAAGTGAGCGGCTCCTTCCCTTCCCGGATGCACTCCAGGAAGTGTCGGCTGAGCCTTCTGCGGGGGCCCTCGTCTTCTTCCGGCTTCTTCAGCTCCACTTCTGACGTGCGGTCGAATTTCTCCGTCAACAGCTTGCCGGAGCCTCCCCGATAGCTTGCACCGCCGTCGGTTCCCATAAGATGAAGGAACGGCGAGCTGTCCGTATCCATATGCACCGCCCAGCTTACCTCAAGCGTCAACGAGCTGCCGTCCTCCATCTTGATGAGCGCCGTCGCGAAATCTTCAACATCGTATATTCCTTCCCAATCGGGCTTGCCCCAGGTCCCGATTCCCTTCTTCCTTGGGCCGAATTCCGCATAGGTTGAACCATACACCGAGACCGGCTTGGGATTGCCCATCAAATGCAAGGCCAGATCCAGCATGTGGACGCCGATATCGATTAACGGTCCGCCGCCGGATTGATCCATACGGGTAAACCAGGTTCCCCAGCCGGGAATGCCCTTGCGCCGGTACAAACCGGTCTTCGCAGTATAGATGCGGCCCAATTCCCCGCGATTCACCTGTTCCTTGATTTGCATCGGAATCGATTCCCATCGCATCTGATGCGCAACCATTAACCGGCGGTCCGTCTGCCGGCTTGCCTTATAGATGTTCTTCGCCGCTTCGGCGTTCATGCCCATCGGCTTCTCCAGCAGAACATGCTTTCCGGCCGACAATGCTTCCACCGCTAACGACTCATGGAACTGATTCGGCACGGCGACGACCACCGCATCGACCTCGGGGCTGTGGATAAGCTCCTGCGCTGTGCCGGTCACATTGGCAATCCCGTACTCCTTGGCCCGGGATACCGCCAGCGGCGCGTAAACATCCGTAACGGTCGTAATTTCACACCAATCCTTCAAGTCGGAAAATTCCTTCAAATGGACATTCCCGATATTTCCGGCACCAATGATGCCCAGCTTGATTTTGTCCGATGCAGACATCCTCATTCCTCCAAACCATCCTCATTTCTTATATCCACAGATATGATAAAATAAGAAAGAATAGTTTGCATACCTAAGGTTTCGGGAGATGTCTCATTTTTTCGGAGGGAGCCTGTTTGACTCATTTTCCAAAATATTTAAAAAACTACCCTAATATGCATACGGCCTTCCCGCTCCACTTAAGCCTGAACCGGCTCGTGAACGGGTACCCTGCCCATCGCCACGATTACCTTGAATTCTCCTATGTTGTGGAAGGCTGCGGTGAAGAGAAGATTAACGGCGTCACCCATCCGATGATCCCGGGGACATTCACCTTCATTCTTCCCTATCAGGTACACGAAATCTTCACCGAACCGGGATCTGTGTTAAAGCTGTATAACTGCGCATTCAGCCTGGATTTATTGATGGATACGGGTAACAGCAGCAGCCTGGGCGGATTGGTCAACGATCTGGATCAAATGCCTTCGTTCGCGCAGTTTCGGGATGACGATATGAATTTGGTGCATAATCTCGTCCGAGAGATGTATCAGGAATATGAGCAGGAGAAGCGTTGGCGTGCAACGATGCTAAAGGCGAAGCTCTGGGAAATTCTCATTCGATTCGACCGCTACCGGCAGGACAGGGACGCTCCTACTCCGCTGCCCGCAGCAAGTGCAGGGACCAAAAGCTCCGTTTGGCCGATCATTCATTTTATCCATAATCACTATCAAGAAGAGCTGCAGCTGTCCGATCTTGCCCAGATGTTCTCCATGAGTCTGTCTCGCATCAGCGAAGTGATTAAGCAAGCTACCGGCCAAACCTTCGTCCATTTTCTGCATGACCTGCGAATCAGACATGCCAGCGGGCTGCTTGTCTCAACGGATCTAAGCGTAATGGAAATTGCTCACGAGGTTGGCTACGGTTCCTACAAAACTTTCTACCGGATGTTTCGCGAGAAGAAAGGAATCATTCCGACGGAGTACAGGAAAATGAAGAAGCGGCAATAAATATTAAAAAAAGAGGGAATCCTCCCTCTTTTTCCTTTTCATCTAATGGAATTGAACATCGATTCTTTTTTTGCTGTCTGCCTGCTGCTTTGGCATTCGTATTTCCAGAACCCCGTTCTTATAGCTCGCGGTAATTCCTTCGGAAGCCACGTTGTGCGGCAAGCTGATTGAACGATGGAATTTTCCGACGTACCGCTCCTGTCTGTGCAGATGCTCCTCCTTAATTTCGTTGGAGCGATTTATGGTTCCGCTTATCGTCAGAACATTAGAATCGATATCGATTTGAACATCTTCTTTCTTCTCCAAGCCCGGGATATCGCATGTGGCCACGACTTCATTCTCCGTTTCATAGACGTCTATATTAAGATGGCCAAATCCTTTGAATCCCAAATCATGGGTAAAGAAGCGATCCAGCTCCCGCCGCATATTGTCCAGATGTTTAAACGGCTCGTATGGAATTAATGGCATGATTGTTTATCCTCCTGATGTTTATTCATTCTTTGTCATTATTACCAATCGGCAGTTTACTATTCCGACAGTAATTTCCTTGCATGCCGGTCATATTTCACCCTAAAGAAGCTGTTAATGAGTTTCTCTGCCGGATATTCTCTGAGGTTTAAGGATATTCTATGGGTAATTCAAAAATAACCATTACATCTAAGGAGAGTTACCTTGAATCCGAAACGGCTAGGTCCATTAATCATTATAGTTGTTATCGTTATTTTCCTCCCTCTGACCGTATTGGCCGAGGAACAAAGTATAGAACGTCAACAGCTAGAACAATGGATAACCAAATTATTTGACGAGCGGGCTCATATGCTTGTGCATTCAACTGATGACAACCTGGAAGAGTATTATCTCACTTCAGAGGCTGCAGCACGTGGCGCGTTCCGGCAAGAGAAGCTCAGGAAGGTATATATTCAGACATGGGCCAACAAGCGGTTTCTGTCATTAACCGATGCCGAGAGCCGTATACGCTTGGTCCGGGTGAAGATTTCGGGAAATCATGCCCGAGTGTCGTTGGTTCAGTCCCTGAAGCTTTCGTACGCTTATAACGGTAAGCCGGAGCAGCCCCAGCATTTCGGCATCGGCACCCGCCATGTGCTGAACCTCCAACGAAACGATGGGGTTTGGAAGGTTGCCCGCGAATATTATCTAGATCCGCTGACCGAAAATCCGAAATTGATCCCGGAGCTTGCCCCGGCTGAGGAAGGAATACCATTTATCCGTTCGGATGGGGTCAGCCTGTCCGTGCCCAAATCCGGAGCAAGGCGTTATCAACGCGAACGGGCAGTCAGCTATGCCAATAAATATGCGGGACTCGCATGGGGTGCCGGCAATAATAACCGCTACAATCAAAAATATAGAGACTATACCGATTTGGGCGGCGACTGTACGAATTTCGCATCCCAGGTCCTTGGAGATCCGGAAGAAGGCGGCGGATTGAAAATGACTCACGGCTGGCGGTACCGATTTAAAGCCGGAGGAAGCGAAAGCTGGGTGAGGACCGATTCGTTCAAGCATTTTCTGCTGTACAGCGGGTATGGGACCGTGGTAGCCCGAGGAACGTTCGATGCAGTAGTCAAGAAAACCGATAAACATCCGAATGGAGCTTTCTCCAAAATCCAGCCCGGCGATCTTATTGCCTATGAGATGGACGGGGATGTGGATCACTTTTCGGTCGTTGTCGGCTTCGACGTTTACGGCTACCCTTTGGTTAATTCTCATACGGCCGACCGATACCAAGTTCCCTTCGACCTGGGCTGGGACAAATATACGAAATATTGGCTTATCCATATCAAGGATTAACATTAACTCCCCTCATATTTGGCGGGACAGGCTCATATAATGTAGAGCACATAACCCGTTATCTATTTGGAGGGGAGACCCTTTGGGATTGCCTATATTCGCTAAGCAAATGGCACTGCGTGCGGGTGCCATTTTTATTGTCAAAATCCTCGGCTTTGCCGCCCGAATTCCGCTCTTCCGATTACTTGGGGCGGAAGGGATCGGACTATATCAGATGGCCTATTCCTTCTACGGTCTTGCCCTGACCGTTATCTCCGGAGGCTTTCCAACCGCTCTGGCCCTGGCAACGGCCCAGGATCACCGTAAGGGCTGGCAGCTTTATAAATCGGCTACCCTGCTGCTGGCCTCCGTTGGGGGAATGCTGGCATGGTTATGCTATCATTTGGCTCCAAGCATAGCCCGCTGGTTAGGCCATTCCTCACTGGAAGCAGCTATTCGCTGCCTGGCACCGGCTCTTTTTCTCGTTCCTCTGCTTTTTCTTCTACGCAGCTTTCTTCAAGGGCTTGAATTCTATGGAGCGATTGCCTGGTCCGAAATCATGGAACAGATTGTCCGGCTCAGTGTCATGCTTCTGCTAGTGACTCTATGGATTCGCACTGACCTGGGACAGGCCGTAGGCGGAGCCGTATTCGGGGCAGCTGCAGGGGCTCTAATCGCCTATCTTTTTTTACTGGCCTTCCTATTCTTTCGCCGGCAATCCTTCAGATCCGCGGAAACCCGGGCTTCCATATCCGCATGGTCCGACAGCGGGCTCCGATTGTTCCTCTACAGCGCCCTATCGATTTCTGCGGCCCGACTCATTGTACCCATTTCCGATTTCATGGATGCCATCATTATCCCCAGCCGGTTACAGCATGCCGGAATGACGGCATCGGAAGCCGCATCCGTATTCGGCCAAATTGCCGGGGTGGCCGCAACGATCGTATATATGCCCACCTTGGTTACTTCCGCCCTGGCCTTTACATTGGCGGCCAAAGTTACGGCCGATTGGAAAAACAAGGATATTCTCCGTTTCTCAAGAAGAGCCCGCTCTGCTATCCAAATTGGTATCCTGTGGGGAATAGGCTCTTCCTGGGTTCTCTGGCATTATTCCACCGACCTTACTCTGTTAGTTTTCTCGGAGGAAGCAGCAGCCGTTCCCGTCCGCTATATGTTCCTCGCTCCTTTATTATCCGGTCTTCAAGAATTGACGATGGTGATACTGTGGGCTTCGGGGAATCAAAAAGCGCCCCTATTCGGCCTGGCCGCAGGAATTTTATGCTCAGCCGGTCTGAACTTCGGGCTGCTTGGCATCCCCGGATTTGCTTATGCCGGAGCGGCAATCGGCCTGCTTTCCCTTGATTTAGTTTCCATGCTGTGGAACCTGATAGCCATATCGAGACAGAAGCGGACAATTCTGTCCGGCTCTTTTCCAATCCGGCGGGCATTGCTGCTCCTTCTTCTATGTGTGGCGGGTACTCTGGGGGCCGAATGGCTGGCTAACCTGCTTCCGCTCCCTCAGCCCTTGCGCGCAATCCTAAGCATTGCAATGCTGTTTGGATTGTTCAGCCTGTTTATTATGCAGGCATACAAAAAAAGCTCTTAACGAAGCCCTATCCATACCTACAAAGTGACGTTGACCTTCGAAGCTTATTCCGGGTACTTGGCCCGGGAGCCCCGGAAACGGAGGCTTGATAACCCGGCCATTAATGGCAGCTCAAGGATGAACGGCTATCGCCGTCCGTTAGAAAACCTTGACAACAAAGCTCGGGTCCACTTCCTTCATCGAACAGCGTCCGGATATCGCCAGCTGCAAATCGGTTTCGGCCATCAGATTCTGAAGCATTTCCCGCACGCCCATTTCGCCGGCCACTGCCAATGCATAGGCATACGGCCGGCCAACCAGAACGGCTGCCGCCCCGAGAGCAATAGCCTTAAGGACATCCGCCCCCCGCCGTACCCCGCCATCAAGCAGGATAGGAACCTTCCCGTTTACCGCTTCGTTAATCGATGGCAATACGTCCAGTGTGGCCACGGCTCCGTCCAGTTGACGCCCTCCATGATTGGACACAATGATCCCGTCCACCCCATGCTCCAGCGCCAGAACCGCGTCATCGGGATGAGTAATTCCTTTGATTAATAAAGGGAGCTTCGTTTGCTCACGAATATAATCCAGCTCTTTCCAAGTGAAACAAATATGATTCCCTTCATCCAGCGCCTTCTCGACCGCGGTTCGCAGGTCTTCCTCCGGCGGCTTGTCTAATGAGGCGAGAAATACAGGGTCCGAGAAATAATTCCCCATCCCATGTCCGGACAGGAACGGAAGGTAGGTATTGCGCAAATCCCTCTCCCGCCAACCAAGCAAAGTGGAATCTATAGTCACTACTATGGCCGAATAACCCGCGGCTTCGGCACGCTGTAAGAAGCTGTCCGTCAGTTTGCGGTCTTTAGGAGGATAGAGTTGAAACCACCTCACGGCTCCTTCCATCGCTTCCGCGACCTTTTCCATTGGGAGTGTGGACACATTGCTTAAAATGTACGGAATCCCGAGCTTCGCCGCAGCCTTGGCGGGAGCGGCCTCGGCTTCCGGATGAAGTATGGAATTCACCCCGATCGGAGCAAGGAGAAAAGGCGCGGTCGAACGGGCGCCAAAAAGCTCCACCGAAATATCCCGATTGGAAATATCGCAGCAAATTCTCGGGCGAATCCTGTATTTCTGGAAAGCATCTATATTGGCACGCATCGTATCCCCGGCACCGGCCGCTCCATAGACATAATCGAACGGCCCGGCAGCCAGAACCTGCCTTGCCCTTTCTTCCCATTCGCCATAGGAAATAGGCAATCGCCTGGCTCCCTCATCTCCACTCTGATAAATATTCATTTGGATCTTTTCATAGGTATCCGACAAGCGAAATCCCTCCTATAACTCTGCCCGAATTTACCTTTGTGCTTGTGAGTAACCAGGATTCTTGTTAACCAAATCCGGCTTATATTGATTTAATCATTCACTTACTCAGATTGACCAAATTCCGCATTCTCTATACCTGATAGGAGTAATGATCAAGCGATAGGGAAGATCCCTGCCTCAGAACCTGCCTTCATTAAAATAAGTGACGGATTGATTTCTCCGTACGATCGCGCTAAGCCCTTCTTTGTAATAGGGCATCAGACGATCCGCCTCTTCTATACCGATCCACGCGATTTCCATAATTTCATCCGGCATGACGATTTTTTCTCGTCCCTCGCAGATCTCCGCCGCGAAGGTAAAGAAAATAATATGCTCCTGATCCTTCTCCGTTATGTATTCATTAACGGCCACTATGCCGTGCACATCTACTTTCAGCCCAGTTTCCTCCCACGCTTCCCTCGCAGCCGCTATTTCCAGCGTTTCATCCGCTTCTACCTTACCGCCGGGAAGAGTCCAGCGCCCGTTGTCCCTGTTCTTAACCATTAAAATCCGATCCCGTTCCGCATTGGTGATTAATGAATAAACGACGTCAATTCGCTTCATGTGCGCTTCTCCCTTGCTTTTCATGAAAATGCATTCTAAAACTCGATCCGGCCTTCACATTCTAAACGAAACCGGTTTTCAAACTGGGCTGCAAATTCGATTTTCCGGTCGAAGATCTCCCTGGACCTCTCATAATATAAAGATTGCCTTGAGCTCTCCAGATATTTCTTGTATTCATCGCTTTCCCATAACCTAATCGCATCGAATACGCTCTCGTTCGTATGGCCGCAGTACACAAATTTGAGCCAGATTTCCAGGGAACCGAAATGGTCCAGCACGTCGGCATCCTGAACAATTCTAATATGAAAGGGCAAATCCTCCTGATGACGGGTATTATGATACCGAATAATATCCGCTATATCGTTCAGCTCTTCCCCCGTGCATTCTTCCTGCAGCAATGTTCGGATTAAAGAGGATCCGGTTTGATGATGGGGTTCGATCCCTTTGGCTACATCGTGAAAGAGAGCCCCGACATAAATCCGGTCATCCAGGGAGGATTCGTCCGGAAACAGCTCCTTTCTTAAATGAATAGAAATTTTCGCAACTCTTTCACAATGGTAATAGATGAACCCTCTTTCCCTGTTCAAATGTGATTTCCTCTTTCCCATCGTTCTAAAAGCGATCTCATGGATTTTTTCAAGATTCAATAGGAACACTTCCTTATTTGTTATGGGCTCAACTTTCGCAGAGCGAAAACCGGTTTAAATGCTTGATACAACCAAGGATAAACGGCTATCGCCGTCCTTTGGACAGGCGCGTTTACCTATGAAATAAAAAAAAAGCTCCTAACGGAGCCTCTTCGAAGATGAATAACCCGGTATTAGAGGTGGCTTTTTATGCCAATTAGAAAGTTTGTTCCATTTTATGATTTAATGAACTTAAACTTTCTAATGTGGTAAGAACAGGTATAAGGTGAAAACTTATACTTTCTATATTTTGAAAAAGCAGCGGATTAAATACAAAAGTTGAAAAATAGAAAAACACCGCTTCGTTTGGTAAAGAGTGTCAAGCAATCACTACCATAAAGAAGAGGTGTCCTCTATATGATAGAGTAAATCGTACAGCCGAATCAACTTCCAAATGAAATTAAACCGGCTTTCAAAGAACTGAAAGTGCTGCAACACTTGAAAATAGCAAGGGGATACCCGTCAGCATCGTCTTTGTACGCCATCGTTCATCCGGGGGCGGTGAAGACATCGCAAAGACGAGCAAAAATACATTAAAATCGCGCCTGTTTCCAAAAAGAAGGCGAAAGACGCTCAAATGTGCAGGTCTTTTTCACAAAATGAGGCCATTTCACAAAAAATCGCTCCAAAGACGTGCATTATTGCTCTAGAATCAGGTATGTGGCGACTTTTCTCCAAAAAGACGTGCAGTTTTGCTTGTCTTTTACACCATCCGGTGAACGATCCGGGGTTGTCCAAAAAAATTCACTATAAAACGAAAAATTCCGGTGCTAGCGGTGCTGAAAAATCGCGAACTGGATTTTGGGCAGCCCCTTGATTGAAAGAAGAGGTATCCGCCAAATGGCAAAGAAAGCGAGCAAGAAAATCACAACACTCATCCAAAACAACTTCAACAATGGATTGAAGGTTTGCCCAGTTACCTCAAGGCTTATCTACCGAAATTAAGCTGCGAAAGTTGAGTTATGGGGAATACAGAGACATTAACGAACATGGACGAAACGGTTGACCGGCTCCCAATCGACCTCGTAACCGAGAGCTTGAGACAGGAATCTTAGAGGCACCATCGTATGCTCATCCCGGAGGAAGGGGGCGGTTTCCAGTAGAAAATGCTCTTCGCCTACTTTGACCTGCTGCCGGTCGATCCATAAAGTGATCACCTGCTCGGCCAGAGTCACCTTCACGCTCCGGTCCTCCCCGTTCCATTGCACGTTTGCTCCCAGAGCGGTTGCCGTCGCGCGAAGAGGCACGAAGGTCTGGCTGTTAACCAGCGAAGCCTCTGCCTCCGAGTTAAGACGTGTCCCGCGGACAAAGACTGTAATCGGACGGTTCTCATCACCGATGGCCAGAATGCCGAATGTATTGGACGCAACAATCGAAGTACCGTTAGCCAAACTCCAATGTGCAGAATGGGTTAACGAATGGTTTCTTACGCTTAGCTCGCTGATCGGGTTTCCATCAGAATCGGCCCGATGCCAGCTTCCTCCATTATCCGTGAATGACAAATTACCGGACGCATCCGCTTGTACGTAAGCTGCATAAGTGTAAGAAGGATCCGGCTGATACTGCCACAGATTTTGGCCGGGGCCAAGCGTTTTGAACAACCCGCCGCCGTTGAAGCAGTATTGGCCTCCGTCGGGATCATAAGGCACCCCCAGCTGGCGAAGCAATTCGTTATCCGCCGATTGGACAACATCGAAGCTTCTCTTCTCCTGGTTCCACTTAATGATGACACAGAATCCCATTCCATAGATTCCGCCATCTTTCGCCACTCTTACCGAGTTGGAATTAACCGGGATATCAAGGGCGTCGCTGCTCCAATCCTCTTTACCATCTTCCGACCAATGAACAACATAGGGGCTTCTCCCGAAGGATTCAGCGTACCCGACGGCGACGAACCCTCCCGTTGGGTCTACGGCCAGCGAACGAGCCTCGTTGGCCGGTTGGGACCAAATCCAATTTCCCTGCCGGTCAAAAGCCAGTAGAGAGCCGGTTGAGGCCGCAACCACGATGATCCCGCTGGAATTGGCCGCAGTCACGAAATTTGAACTAAGCCTGTGGCCCTCCGGCATACCCCTTTGCCACCTGATCTTTCCGTCAAGAGGGTCAACGGCCGTGATCCAGCCTGTTCGGTCGGTATAGCGGTCATCCTTAAATTCTTCAACCTCCAGCACATAGATCGTTCCATCTTCGCCCCGGACCAGACCGCGCGGAGCGATTCCGTGCCTTGGAACATCGACCGACCAACGCCGGCGGCCCTCGAGATCGATGGAAACCAGGCTTCCGTTCGCGAGAATATATGAATTCCCCTGCTCATCATGCAGCATCGTTCCATGGTAATAAACATCCTCGATGTTCTCCAGCGGAACATGCCATAGAATGCTGTCATTTACCCGGCTTTCCAGCCTAATCTCTTCCCCCTGCTCGTTGACAAGTCCCGTTCCCGCTGCTTGGACTCCGTCATCATTGATAAGAGAGCTTGTCAGCAAGGCGCCCAACAGAAAAGCGGCCGTACGTCTGATGAATACCTTATAGCGGGCCATAGCCATTTCCCCTTCCGGATCAAGTAACTGAAAATCGCTTTTTCCTTATTAGACGTTGGGTCTTCAACGCAGTTGCGCAGTGCTGACAGAATCTTGCTCGGATTAATCGTTCTCGCGATTCCCTTCCAAAGACATATTACCGCTAACTTCGTTAATTGTTTGATTTTATGGAAACAGTCAAATTCATCCTCCTTAATTTTCCAGGTAACTGCATAAAAGATTTTCATCTTATTCTTTTGGAACTCCATAACCCGGTACCTTCTCTCCAGTATCTTGCCGCCACATTTTAGAAGGATGTCAAAAACCAACAAGAACCCGCCATAATTGCGGGTCTTTAGTTGGTATGGGTTTAGCTATTAACAATAACAATAACCCCGATATCGAATAAAGCCTTACTGTCCGCTAGCTTCAACTAAAGCACTTTTGCGGCCAAGCAACGACTTACGTTTTACAAAATCACGCCGTCTTTAAAAATGGCGATTTCGCGAAATCCGTTTTGTTCATTGCGGGCTTCCGATTCTCCGGAAGCTATGCTGACGATGAGTGCCCACAATTCGTCCGTCAGACGGTCCATAGGCTTTCCTTCAAGGAGCTGCCCTGCATTGAAGTCGATCCAGTTCTTTTTACGAACGGCCAGCTCGCTGTTGGTCGATATTTTTACCGTAGGTACGGGTCCGCCGAAAGGAGTCCCTCTTCCCGTCGTGAACAGGACGATATGGGCCCCCGCCGCGGCAAGCGCCGTAACGGAGACAAGATCGTTCCCAGGCGCCTCAAGCAGATTCAGCCCCGGCTTGCTTACTCTGCCTCCGTAGCCGACGACATCGACGACCACCGCATGCCCCCCTTTTTGGGTACAGCCGAGCGACTTTTCTTCCAAAGTGGAAATGCCTCCCTCTATATTGCCCGGCGAAGGGTTCTCATAAATTTCCTGATCGTACCGTATAAAATATTGCTTAAAATCGTTGATCAGACGTACGATTTGATCGAACACCTTCTCGTCTGCGGCCCGATTCATCAATATCGTTTCCGCCCCGAACATTTCCGGCACTTCGGTCAAAATCGTCGTTCCACCCATGCCGGTCAACCGATCGGAGACGGCCCCGACCAGAGGATTGGCCGTTATTCCGGACAACCCGTCCGACCCTCCGCATTTCAGACCGATCCTAAGCTTCGAGATGGAAACCGGCTCGCGCAGAAACCGTTCCGCGTGCTCTACCAGTTGTTCGATCAATTCCAAGCCCATCTCAAGCTCGTCTTCTTCCTCCTGTGCCTTCATAAAACGTATGCGCAACGGATCGAATTCCCCGATGGCTTGTTTGAACGAATCGATTTGGTTATTTTCACAGCCCAGCCCGACAACGAGTACGCCGCCGGCATTCGGATGACGGACAAGGGATGCGAGCAGAGCTTGTGTATACTTCAAATCGTCACCAAGCTGCGAACAACCGAAAGGATGTGCAAAGTGATAAACGCCGTCGATTCGGCCGCGATAGAGCGCATCGGCTCTTCTGGCGAGCGTTTCGCACGTTTTATTAATGCAGCCGACTGTGTTAATAATCCAGATTTCGTTACGAACGCCGACGTCCCCGCCTTCTCTAACATACCCTGGGAATGTAAGAGGCGCTGCCGCTTCGGTTTCCTGAACCGGCTCAGTAGGCTCGTATGTATAATCTATGAAACCTTTTAACCCCGTCTCCATATTATGAGTATGAACCCAGCAGCCGGGGACCAGATCCTCTCTCGCTTTCCCAATGGAATAACCGAATTTCCGGATGGGTTCTCCCTTCCTGACCGGCTGAACGAGAACCTTGTGCCCTTTCGGAATGTCTTCCCGAAGTTCGATCCGAACTGTCCCCCTCGCCGCCACCGCGCCCATGTCCAGCTCCAATATTTCTCCCTTGGCGAAACTCCGCAAAGCGACGATGACATGATCCTCTCCATGCAAGCGAACCCAGTCTTTCATCCTCTCATCTCCATTCGTTCCCAATGTCCGGCGACCGCTTCCGATAGATCGGCTATTGCGGCCAGATCCGTCCCCCATAGGTTCTCGAGTCCGAGCAAACGGCGGGCCAGTTCAACCCAAGACATCGTTTGTTCCTGCCCCCAGACATATGCGAATGTTTCCATCACGTTTCTGTCGTCGTTTACCCTATATTTATCTCCGTTCAAGGAAATTCCTTCATAGCCTTTTTCCGTTCGACTCACCCTGTAATACCTCAGCAATCCGGCGAACGCCCGGACGAGCCCTTGCGGCAGCGTTTCTCCTCGATCGCGATAATAGAGCAGAGACGGCAAGAGCCTCACCTTGAACTTGCTAACGCTGTTCATTGCGATATCCGATAGCCGGTGACGGATAAACGGATTGAGAAAACGTTCGTATACACTTTCCGCATACCGTCTGCTTTCTGCTTCAGGTACCGGTAAGGAAGGAATGATCTCGTCCTCGATCGTCCGGCGTACGAATGCCCCGAGTTCCCGATGCCCCATCACTTCGCGCACATGTTCAAGCCCATAGAGCAGTGCGAGCGGGGTCATTAATGTATGGGCGCCGTTCAACAGCCGCACCTTCAGCAGACGGTATTCCGTCAGGTCGTCCACCCAATGAACATTCAGACCCGCCCGCCGCAAAGGAAGCTTCTCCTCCAGTTCGGGCTCCGCTTCTATCGCCCACAGATGATAGAGCTCGGCCGTGCAGAGCAGGTCATCTCGGTACCCCCATTCGGCAAACCATGCATCCGCCTCCGTATCCGGATAGCCGGTTACGATGCGGTCCACGAGCGAATTCAAAAAACGGTTATGCTCATTTACCCACCGGATAAACGGAGCCGGCAGCCCCCAATCTTCGCAATAACGCAGTATGCAGTCTCGAAGCTCATCCCCGTTGCGTTCCAGCAGCTCACACGGCAAAAAAATAAGGCCTTTGTCCGGTTCGCCGCGGAAAGTCAAGTATCGGCGGTACAGAAACAACGTCATTTTCCCGGGAAACGATTCTACCGGTTCGCCTTCGGTCATCGATTCGGGGCAAAAAACGAGCCCCGCTTCCGTTGTATTGGAAATGACGAACTGCAGATGAGGCTGCTCCGCCAGACGGAGGAACCGATCCCATTCCGAATACGGATCGATCATCTGGGAAAAAACAGAAATGATTTCGGTGCGCTCTACGGGGACTCCATCGCTCAAACCGCGCATGACGAGCGTGTACTGCCCGTTCTGGCGTTTCAGTGCATCCAGCTTCGCTTTACCGGAAGGGCGCGGCTGGCTGACCGCAATGCTGCCTTGATAAATTCCCTGGCAGCGCGCTTCATGAATCATCCAGTCGAAAAAGCCTCGGAGGAAATTGCCTTCGCCGATTTGAACCACCGTCACCGGATCATCCATCGTCTGTTGAAGCCGCTGCTCTGAATTCGACAAGCATGGAAGCAGATGAGCCTCCGGAGCTCCCCCATTCCCCTCCTTGCCCGTCCGGGCAAGCTTGCCTTGCAAAACTGACAAGCCCTCTCCCCCCCTTTTTTTGCCTGGAAAAATTATATGTCTTCGTGCTTATCTGTACCGGTCTGCATTCGCCACCGCTCTGCCGAAGGTGTATTTTCCGACACAAGTTCGGACCGCGTCAGCTCCAGGCATAAATTTTCGAAGCGGAATCTTTGTCCAGATACAATCGCCAGTTCGAGTGCGACTTCAAAATTGTAGCCGGATAGTTGGGATCCACTTCCCGCTTGAACGTATTCGCGATTGCCGCGGCTTTTGCTTCATGCGGCACGACCGATACGATGTGGCGGCTCTTCAATATTTGCTTCACCGTCATTGTGATCGCTTGCTTAGGGACATCGTCAACTGTAGCAAACCACCCTTCACGCACTTGCTGCTGTTTGCAGGTGTCATCCAGATCGACAACTTTGTACGGCTCTTCCGTTACAAAATCGGCTGGCGGATCATTAAAGGCGATGTGGGCGTTTTCCCCGATGCCGATCAAGGCTACATCGACCGGAGCTTTGGCGATCTCTTCATTCAGACGGCGCAGTTCCGCCTGCGGTTCCGCCTCACCGTTGACAAGACAAACCTGTTTCACGTTAACATATTGCAAAAACCGTTCCTTCAAATATTTGCGAAAGCTTGCCGGATGAGATTCCGGCAGAGCGATATATTCGTCCAAATGGAACATCTCCACCTTGTCCCACTCAATATTCATCGTAATAAAATGCTGCAAAAACTCAAATTGCGAAGCGCCCGTTGAAAGCACAATGCGAGCGCTGCCGTTCGTATGGATAGCATCCCCAATTAGTTCCTTGCAGGCAAGCGCCGCTTCCAAGCCGCTCTGATCTGCTGTCTCGAATATGTTGATTTGCATTTTGTCGGTTTCCTCCCTATCGAAATTCATCCAGACGAACCATTCTTTTCTCTATACGCGAACGTTCCGCCGCGAACGCCATCAGATGACTCTGTATAGAAGCTTGCGCGGACGTAACACTGCGATGAGTCCCTTGCCGACGAACCGCCTTCGCAAAATCGTAGACTAGCCTCCGATCACCGCCCCCGTGACCGATATGGCCTTCTGGGTCGACTAGCTTGATCACTTCCTGCCGACCGCTTCCGAACCGACGGATCTCAATCTCGTTCGATTCCATCGTCGCGCGAATTTCACCTTCGGTTCCCATCAATTTGAGCGTCCGATTGCATTTTTCCGTAAAGGCGCTCATCGTGAAAACCGCCGTCACTTCATTATCGAATTCCATGCTGACGACCTGGTGGTCGACCACATCGTTGTCGCACTGAAATACGCAACGGCCGAACGGACCTTCCTTCATCGCTTTATACCGCGCTTCGTAGCTCGGGTCGCTGCTTGCCGCTTCTGCTTTCCAGCCGCCGTTCTCCACCAGATAAGTATCGGGCGCATAATACACGCATTCGTCCGCGACCGGACATCCGTCGATACAATATTTCGGAGCGCCCGGCGGAGCATTCTCCGGCCGGAAATAAGACAGATGGCCGTAAGATGATACACTTGTGCATACCCCACCCGCCAGCCACTGAATAATGTCCAGATCATGACAGGATTTCGCCAAAATCATGGGACTCGATCTTTCGGCGTTATTGAAATAGCCCCGAACATAGCTGTGTGCCTGATGCCAATATCCTACATTCTCGTTGTGCTGAATCGACATAAGCCGACCGATGCGGCCTTCATCCAGCAATTGCTTGATCGTCTGAAAAAAAGGAGAATACCGCAGCACATGGCATATGGTCAGAATACGGCCCTTGGCTTCGGCTTGCTTGCCCAGCTCGATACATTCCCGCCAGTCCGGGGACATCGGCTTCTCCAGCAGTACGTGATAGCCCACCTCCAGCGCCTTCATCGCCGGTTCGTAATGATCCCGGTCGCGCGTACATATGAAGACGGCATCAGACTGTTGCGGCTGCGCGAACAAATCATCCCAGCTTGTATAGCAGCGCTGCCCGGCTATGCCAAAGCGTTCACGTGCCCGGTCCCGCTTTGCTACATCTGGTTCGGCTACGGCGACAATGCGCATTTCCTCCGGCCGTTGATGAGCATAACTGCTGTAAATCATCCCGCGCAGGCCCGCTCCGACAAGAGTGACCGTGATTGGTTTCGTCATCTGTATCCTTCCTTTCTCGCCAGTTCGCCAAGATCGAGATATTGTAAAATTCCCGGAAACACAAGGCTCATGACATCTTCTTCCTCATAATGAAGCATCTCGACCCAATCGGAAATGCTACCTAAGAGATCGCGCCCCGTTATGCGCCCGATTCTTTTGTCCAGCATGGCGGCAAGCTGGACATACATTCCGTACCGCCCGTCTGTGTAGAAGTCGGCCGGCTCATCGGGCCATTCGCCCAAATGTGCGAGCACATCGAGACAACGAATCGTGTCGTACGTGCGCAGAGCGGCCAGGCTGTCGCCAAGCCATAACAGGTCATCCGTCAGCTTGTGCATCACTCCGAAAAAACGGTGGGCAGGCTTGCCGTAAATCGCATGCGGCTCGTGCGGACCGACACCGGAGACGTTCAGCACAAGGACGTCGCGCCCTTGCGCGCAAGTCTGGCGAATCCAGGGCCAGTGCCGCGACAGGCGGCTTGTTCCTCCGGGCCATAACGCCACCGTGACCGGTCTGTACCGTTCGGCCACCCTGCAGTCCGCGCCGTCTGTGCCGTCTGCGTGAAATAAATAACCGCTGTTCATCAAGTCGCGCTGTGACCACCACAGCAAATACTCCACGCGCAAACCGTCCGCTTCGCCGACCCCTATGCGGCGGGGATTCAGCTCGCAGCACGTCCGGGGGCCACAGACCCTCTCGCGAAGCCATCCGAGCGCGCGTACCCGCCTTGACTCCGGCGCAAGCCCGGCACGCATGCGGCGCAGCCGTTCACACCGAGCAGCGTTCTCGTCGCGAACGGTTCGGGCGGCGGGCCAGTCGCGACGCACTTGCCCGCTGGCAGTGCACAGCAGCCGCTCGGCAGGGACGGGTGACAGTGGCTCCGGTTCCGGCGCAGCCAACGTGTCGGGGAATGGCTTGGCCCCCCGCCCCGCTAGATGCCAGCTGAAGAAACGGGCGGCGGCAACGGCCAATCGATCCGTATAACGATGGGTCGATTGGTCTTCTATGAGGAGCAGTTCCCCGGCCTTGCCGGACATTTCCCAGAATCGGCGGCAGCGGTCGACCGTACGCCGCGTCGCCTCGATCGGGAAAAAGTCGTACTGCACGGCCAGCACGAGGAGCGGCTTGGGCGCGAACGCCAGCAGCAAATCTTCGTGGTCGAACCCCTGCGCCGACAAGCCGGGCCACACCTGCTCCGCATCCTGAACGCCGCCCGCATGCATATATTGCCGGCGGTTCATGATGAAAGTGGCCGGCGCCGCCACGGCGAGCCGCTCGTCGCATACCATCAACATCGCCGTCTGGGTGCCTCCGCCCGAATTGCCGGTCACGCCGATACGGGTGGCGTCGATTTCCGGGCGTTGCTGCAGATAATCAACCGCGCGCATTGCGTCATGAACGAAGTAGCGGGCGATACTGTCCCCGAGTGGGTAACATTGCGCACCGAACAGCTGGTGCTCCTGCGTTCCCCATATGGGTTCCCCTGCCGGGAAGTCCACAAAAGCTAGCCGCTCGCCCTGTCCGATCGGGTCGATGGCGAGCACTGCGAATCCCGCCTGTACGAACCGCAAGCAGACTTGATGATAATACGGGCTGTGCTTCGCTTCATATTCATGCCCGCATAGAAACAACACTGCGGCACATCTCTCTTCGCGCTCATCCGGCAAATAAAAGTTCGCGGTAACGTAATGGCCGGGGCGCGGCTCGAAGATGACGTTCTCGACGCTGTATCTTACGGCCTGCGTCTTTCCCGTCGTTCGCGCATTCAGCGGAGCATCGCTTGGCGGCAGCCCGCCGATCACTGTCAGGAACGCTTCCCTTATCGCCGCCTGGCGCGCTTGAAGCCCGGCGATGTCTACGATACTGTCGCGATCGTGGTCGCCGGTGGCGAACGCCCGGTCCGCGCGATCGAAAATATGGAGCTTCAATTGATCACGCGTGTCATATAACGTACATTTATATTGCTCCAGCTCTTGTATTCTGTTCATGCCGCTTCCTCTCTCCCGCCTCCGACGATTCACCGCATGAGGGAACCATCGGGAATTTGCAGTGCCCGGCCTTCGGCGATCGACCTGTTCGCCGTAGCACCGATGAGCAGCGAAGCTGCTCCCGCAAGACTGTCCGCCTGCTGCCCGAGCGGATCGTCGATTCCGCCCTCGAACAGCGCTTGCAGCAGTCTGGCATCCCCGCCGCCATGGCCGCCCGAGGCCGCGGCTACTTCGATATGTTCCGCACGGCCACCCGGCTTATATAACTTGATTAGGTTGCTGTCCGTTTGCTGCATATCGGCGCTGGTATAAATTTCTCCCAGCTCAAGCCGGCCCTCGCTGCCGTTCACGGTTGCGCGCCAACCTTCATACGGGCTGTAGGCCACGAGCGAATAGTTCAGCAGCGCACTGTTATCGTACTGCACATTGACCGCCATCGTATCGTAGATGTCGATGCAGTCGTCAAACAGGCAGCGGTCGCGCCAATACCCGTCTTCCTGTTCGGCCTGGCGGTAATATTGCTCCATGAACGGGTCGGCGGTAATGTCTTTGTAATATTCGCACGATGATTTATATTCACAAGTCAGGCACCTTTCGCCCTTCTTGCGGCCCTGATCGCCGTACACCCTTCGCGCCCCGAACGCCTGCAATTGAACAGGACGGCCGTTCACCCACCAATTGACGATATCGAAATGATGCGTCGACTTGTGCACCAGCAGGCCGCCGCTATTTTTCATCTCGGCATGCCATCTGCGGAAGTAGTCCGCACCATGAGTTCGGTCCAGAAACCATTCGAGATGAACGTGATGGACGTCGCCAATCGCGCCTTCATGCAGCAGCTGCTTCACTTTGGCAAAATAAGGAGCAAACCGTAAATTGAACGTGACGGTAACCTTTCTTCCGCTTTCCCGTTCCGCTTTCAAGATTTCTCTGCATTTGTCCTCGTCAATCGTCATCGGCTTCTCTGAAATGACGTCGCAGCCGGCCCGAAGCGCCTCAACAATATAAATGTGATGAGTGTTGTCCGAGCTAGCGACGATAACGACGTCGGGCCTGGCTTCCTCCAGCATCTCGTGAAAATCGCCATAAACCGGCACTCCGCCGCATTCCTTGCTCAGCAGTTTCGCGCGTATTTTATTGATATCATATACGCCTTTAAACTCGACATGATGCCTCCACTGCAATGACATCGGTTTGGCGAACATATATAGAGCCCGGGAACCGGCGCCGACAAGCACATATTTTTTCATCCAATAACATCTCCTGACTTTAACCTTTTAGCCCTGATGAGGCGATACCTTGCACGAACTGCTTCTGCGCGAACAAATAGACGAGGACGACCGGCAGCGTAGTAATGACGGCCCCCGCCATCATCAAAGCCTGGTTCACGTTTTCCGATTTCAAATAGAGCAATCCGAGCGGCAAAGTGTACAAAGACTTATCCTGCAAATAAATTAACGGACCGAGCGTATTGTTCCAAGCGCCCATGAACGTAAACACTCCCAGCGCTGCCAGTGCCGGTTTGCACAACGGTAGGTAGATTTTGAAAAAGATGCCTGGCGGACTGCAGCCGTCGATCACCGCAGATTCGTACAGCTCTTTAGGCAGCGACTTGATGTATTGATGCATCAGGAAAATGCCGAATGCCCCCGCAAGAAAGCTTGGCACGATTAACGGATAGTACGAATTGAGCGCATTGAATTCCTTCCATATGAAATAGGTCGGAATCATCGTAACCTGGCCCGGAACCATCAAGGTCGCCAGCATGACGATATAGATCGGACCTTTTAGTTTAAATTTGTACATAGCGAGTCCGAAAGCAACGAGAGAGCATGACAGCAAGGAGCCTATCATGTCCAGCACAACGATGAAAAAGCTGTTCAGCGTGTATCGTCCGAAATTGACTTTATTCCATATCGTTACATAATTGTCGAAGTTAATTGGATTCGGAATGAGCTGCGGTGGCATCTGTGCGATAGCGCCGACGGTTTTAAGCGAAGTCGAAATCATCCATATAAAGGGAAACACCATGAAAACAGAACCTGCAATCAGCAGCAAATAAACCGCTATCTTAAGTGGACGAGGTGTAGTTTTAGTCATAATGCACCCACTTTTTCTCAAAATACTTTTGGAACAGCGTGAACGCCAGAATGATTATAAACAGCAGCCATGCCATAGACGAAGCCGGCCCCATCTTGAACAGAAGGAAGGCGTCGCGGTATATGAGCAGGTTCGGAACCATGTTCCGTTCAGGGATGCCTGTCGTAATGCTGCCAAACAAGCCCAGGAACACGTCGAACGCCTGAAAAGCCGATATCGTAGATAAAATCATGACCAAATAGACCATCGGCGTCACGATGGGAAACACGATATGCGTAAGCTGCTTCCAGCCGGAAGCTCCGTCGATTTGCGCCGATTCGAGCACTTCTTTGGGCACGTTCTGCATGCCCGCAAGTAAAATGATCATTGATTGCCCGACCCCTTTCCAAACGTTCACTATAGCAATGCTGGCCATCACGACGAGCCAGGACTTATTGTCAATCCAGCGGATCGGATCGATATGGAACAGACCAAGGAACCAATTAATGACGCCATACTGATAGTTGAACATCCACACCCATACTACGCCGCCGGCAATCCACGGGGTTACGACCGGCAAGAAATACATGAGACGGAACAAGGCTTTGGCGCGGATCGCTTGATTTAATAAAAAAGCGATAACAAAGGCCATCAAGGTTTGAAGCGGAACAAAGATGAGCGCAAAAACAAAGACATTGCGAATCGCTACCCAAAATTCCCGTTTATTCAACGTATTTATCCAGTTGTCCAGCCCGATCCACTTCGGCGGGTTGAACAAATCCCATTGCGTAAACGATATGTAGCTTGAAAAGACGATCGGAAACAAAAGGAATACGAGTACGTTCAACACGAATGGTAATGTGAATATATATCCCCAGTATCCTTGTTTGTGCATACGGTTACCTACCTTTCTATGGCCGAGAGGTGCGGCAGCAAGGCCACACCTCTCAGGTTGCAATGAACCGGGCCTACGAATTGGCGTCCAACACTTCCTGCACTTTCTGGTGAATTTCCTTGGCTCCTTCTTCCACATCCACGTTCCCTTTGACGATTTCGTTCACGACTTGCTGCACAACTATACGCCATTCACTCCAGGACGCGTTCTCGTCCAGCGTCACTCCGCCTTCGGCAATCCCTTCTGTGAACGCTTTCTTATTCGACGGCTTCATCGTACTCTGTTCCAGAACATCGTATGCCGATTTTTTTACCGGTAGGGCAGAACCGCTCTCCGCTACGATCTTCTGCGATTCGTCTCCAAGATAAAACTCCAGAAATTCCCACGCCGCGTCCTTCGCTTCCTGCGAAGCTCTGGAGGAAATGAGCCACGAGTTGGCGACCATCGGCACATAACGCTTACCGTCCACCGCCTTCGGAATTTTGACGACGTCCCAGTTCGCATCCGGGAAGCTATCGTTCATGTTCACCTGTAAGCTGTACTGCATGAAATACATCGCCGCCTTGCCACCGGCGAATACTTCAAGCTCCCCGCCGTTAGCGCTGACATAATCGATATGAGTAAAGTATCCTTGATCAATGCCATCCTTCAATTGCCCCAAGCCCTGGATAGTCTTCGGATCGTCGAACATCGACTTCGTCATCGTACTGTCCAACGCCGATCCTCCGGCTTGCTTGATCCACGGGAACCAGCCGTTCGTAATCGAGAAAGAACCGATGAATCCGTATTGGCTCGTATCGTTTCCGTCTTTAACCGTCAACTTCTTGGCGGCCTCGATCAAATCTTCGTATGTCCAATCGTCCGTCGGTAGCTCGACATTCGCTTTTTCAAATGCGTCCTTGTTGTAAGCCAGCGCGATTGGGTTAATGCCGTGCGGTACTCCCCACACTTGGCCTTCAGGCGTTTTCGCCGAGAACAAGCCGTCGATGTAATCGTCCTCATTCAAATCGCGTTCAATGTACGGTGCCAGATCTTCCGCCACACCTCTCTTGCCATAGCCGAGAATCGTGGCGTTTTCCTGGAACCAGACGTCAGGCATCGTGTTTCCGGCAATTTGCGCCGCAATCTTGGAAGTGAAGTCGCCCCACGGCGCTTCCTGAATTTGCACGTCAATATGCGGGTGCGTCTCGATAAACTTGTCGATAATCTCTTTGTTCGTCACTTCATAGCTGCCAGGTAATCCGATTTTCAGCTTTACTTTGTCTTTCGGCTGTTCTTTGTTTCCTTCACCCGAAACGGAACCGTTTTCGGGATTTTCTGAAGCATTGTTGTTTCCGCTGTCGCCGCCAGATGAGGAACAAGCTGAAACAACCAATAAAAGCGCTAACAAAAAAGCAAGATAACTAAGCCTTCTCTTCAATGAAATTCACTCCTTCTTTTAAAAATACACCGGCATAAACAAATCAATAAAATTCAATCTGCCCCCACGTCATGTTTAATTTATAGTAATCGATTACTATAGAGAGTATAACATTTTCGGTTTACTTTGACTAGTAGTAAAAAAAGCTCCTAACGGAGTCTTCTCGAAGATGAATAACCCGGTATTAAAGGTAGCTTTTTATGCCAATAGGAATCTTCATTCTGTATCATATTAACACTGTAAAGAACTTACAGATTCCTATGTGGTAAAAAAAGCTCCTAACGGAGCCTTCTCGAAGATGAATAACCCGGTATTTGAGGTAGCTTTTTATGCCAATAGGAATCTTCGTTCTGTATCATATTAACACTGTAAAGAACTTACAGATTCCTATGTGGTAAAAAAAGCTCCTAACGGAGCTTTCTCGAAGATGAATAACCCGGTATTAAAGGTAGCTTTTTATGCCAATAGGACCCTCTTTGTCTTGCGTGTAATAATGTAAACAATTTCCTTCCCAAAATCGCCACCAAAAAACATTTTTTTCGTGTATTTACACTTATCTACCTTGAAAATCCGTCTATTTTCACCGTCTGCTGGTGCCGTGCAAACGGAATGGCGGTTCTAATTAGTAATTTCATAACAGCTAGGCAATCGATTTCTTTATTGACAACGATACCTCACCCCTTAGAGAATCTTATAGTCGGCGCATTATCGCTAAACGCGCTCGCTTATCGGTAAAACCGAATTTCGTTCCAGCAGCTTAGGCTGCAGCATCACGTCGAACGTCGGGCTGTCTTCGCCGTTTATTTTATCCAGCAACAGCCGGCAAGCAAGTTTTCCCATATCGTAATCCGGTTGTTTGATCGTCGTCAGCGGAGGGTGGATCATAAGGCCGAAATCGATCCCGTCAAATCCCATCACAGAAATATCTTCAGGCACCTTTACACCTTGCTGGGAAAGCTCGTTGATCACTCCGAAAGCCATCATGTCGTTGCAAGCAAATATGGCCGTCGGCCGGTCTGGCGCCGCGAGCAGCTTGTTAGCCAGTTTCTTGCCGGTGTCAAAGTCGAAAACAGCGTTATACAGCTCCTCCGACTTGGATTCTTCCACGATCGGCTCGAGTTTCGCTTCTTTCATCGCATACAGATAGCCTTGACAGATGCTTTGCCGGCTTGGCCTGTCCAGTCTGGACGTTACATAGCCAATGCGGCTGTGGCCTTTGGACAGCAAATGTTTCGTCGCCATATATCCGCCCTTACGATAATCGAATTTAATTTGCGAAACGCCCTCTTCCTCGATGGTCTGGTCTATCGCAATGACATTCAATCCCATCTGTATGGAGTTTTTGAGCAGGGATTTGTCCTTGGAGATGGAGGAAATAATGAGTCCCTTGATCTGCTTCTCCATGATGGTGCGGATATATTCATCCTCAAGCGTCGGGTCCTGCAGCGAATTGCAAGTAACTACTGTATAATGGTTCTCCCTTGCTATTTCTTCGATGCCGAAGACGACCGAAGAATAGAAAGGATTTATAATCGACGGAACAATGACCCCGATGGTCATGCTTACGTTTTTTTTCAACTGTTTGCCCAGCAGATTCGGAATGTAGTTCATTTCCGCGGCAATGCGGCGAATCTTCTCCTGCAAAGCTTTGCTTACCGGATAATCGCTGTTACTGAGTACCCGCGAAACCGTCGCGGAAGAAACATTCGCCTTCCTCGCTATGTCGTGAATCGTTGTCGGTTTTTTCATCGTATTCCCTCATTTTTAGAAATCGTTTACTACTATTAAGTATACAAATAGTGCCGGCAGAAATCAATTAATATAGGAAGTCCACGAATGTGGCAAAGAATCCGCTTTAGCTTATTATTTTGCCTGATCCTATGTGTTCATCTCGCTGATGTAGATTGGGACAGACGGCATAATCTGAATGTTGGTTTCAGCAAATTCAACCGACACTTCGCGTAACTTTCTATGAAACAAGCCTAAACCATTTGGCATCTATAATTAGATGGATTTCATACAGTTAATTTCATCCGATCCAGCGAAATATGAAATCTTAATGGATTTTCTACAGTTAGTTTGTGCATATTGGGCGATTTTTCCTTAAAAGCTCTATTCTAACTGCAGATTTTCCAGCTAGTTGAGCCATTATTGGAAATTTCCTTTAAACTGCCTGTACAAAATACAGTTAGATGAACCAATCCGTTTGCACAGCACCAGCAGAAAACAAACTTCTTACTCAACCACTTGCCAGTTATCATAGATCACGCTTATCCATTCAAAAAGCCCCGTCTCCAGGTAGGCTTTGGCCGCTTGAACTAAGGGAGAGGAATTCTTCTCAGTAATTTCATCAAGGCTAATCCAGCTGCTGCCCGCGGTATCATCGGATATTAATACACTGTTATAAGAGCCTTCCAAGCTGACTTCCAGAAAGATGGCAATGTGCTGGATATGAGAGCAATCTCTTAATCCATACCTTACAATGAATTCGGAAGTCCCGATATTACGAGTTACATTAATAACCAATCCTGTTTCTTCTCGAAATTCACGATAAATCGCCTGAATGATGGATTCATCCGGTTCAATGGTTCCTCCAGGCAAATCATAACGATTTCTGTAGGGTCCGCCTATCTTATGAACGACCAGTAATTGATTTTCATTAAAACAAATACCATATACGCCTAAATGACGGTGAACCTTCATCTGCATCCACATCCTTTGCAATGCTTCAGGTAGCGATACTTCACACATCTCCTTATATTTAACGGCTTCTTTTTGGTTTTAATGATATTTCTCTACTAAAAGCGGGATGATTGCGATCTCGTTCAGATGTTATAATTTTCATCCCTTCGGGAATCGGCCAGTCAATTCCTATTGTTGGATCATTCCAAAGAATGCCGCTTTCATCCTCGGGATGATAATAATCCGTTAACTTATAGACAAATTCAGCCGTTTCAGTAAGTACCAAGAAACCATGTGCAAACCCTTCAGGAACATATAACATATTTTTCTTTTCTGCCGATAAAACAACACCGAACCATCTACCATATGTTTTAGATCCCTCACGAATATCAACCGCCACGTCAAAAACTTCAGGCTCTATAGTATAAAGTCCCTCTATGTCCATGCATTTTTCAAACTTGAATCGTCCCATTTTTCACCTCAATATATTAAAACTAAAAACTCAAAAGGGATCCGAACGCCATTTGGATCCCTCTTTTATACCGACACCTGGAAAGTTAATTGCCGCCTCCATTTGATGAGCTTGCTGCGGCTACAGCGCCGGCAGATATAACGGCTATCATTGCTGCTTGCTGCGCCTGCAGGATAGTCTGGATGCTTGTGGCAATCCCAACGGATAATACACTATTATCTGCAATGATTTGTTGTACATATAACTGAATAGCTACCAGCAGACTCATGTCTTTATACCAACGGAATAATTTGCTTTCGTTAAAATGTGCATATGCCTTGATTACATCTGCGAGCGTATTTTCAGGTGTATCTATAAGCGCTAAAACTCCCAATGCCGGATAGTGCATGCCCTTAATTTTAACTTTTTCACTTTGGAATGCCTCTAAGTATCGAGCAGTCGTTTCCGCAAGCTGTTCTCTTCTGTCCGGCTGCCCTTGAGTTAATATATGCGATAAAAACTGTAAGTCATTTCCTTTTCTAAATCCATGTTTACTTAGAAAGTCATAGAAATATTCAATATCTTCCATTAATGAATCAATGGAACGATTACTTTGCGATAATAATACGGATAGAGGATAATCGTCAGAGGAGGTTAGAAAGAAATGTCTGCTTCTAATAGCTTTGTAAATTTCCATTGCACGCTGGGCCTGCTCCGCCAGATTTCCATTCTCCTTTTTATGAGTTAGCAGAGAAAACGCAGATAAATAAGTATAAGGCCCTTTTCGAAATTTATTATTCGTTAATACTTCATAGCATTCTTTTAATTCACTGTATCCTTTATACGGGTCCTCAAATTGTGTTATGAGTAAGGCTGCTAATATGTAGCGTGTATTATATGGAAGTGATGAAAACCAACCTTCTTCTCTCTTTATAAAATCAATAACGTATAAGTAAGCTTTAGGGTCAAAATCCCGCTCAGTCGACATAAACTGTGACGTTATGCTCATTCGAACCCTTTTATCCACACTCCAACTAATTGAATGGGTTAATTGATCGAAGATCTTTGTAAATTGATCCCGTTTCTGTAAGATGGTCTCTTGAAACATGGTTCATCCCCCCTGTGCCTGTTAATTTGTAATACGTTCTAATTAGGAAATGGTTTTATATTGCCACAAAAACTTCCTTACATTATTGAAAGGACCTGTCTACCCGTTTCGTAATGATCCTCGATAATTCTCATCAACTGCCTGGCCATATCCTCGGTTGATTGACGGTTCTCCTCCAGGCTTATTTTTGACCGGTCAGTCTCCTGACTAACGATCCACTCCCATTAATCATCCCAGATCGATGCCCCTATAATGCTCAACTACTGGAAAAGGATTATAGAAATGATGCAATAAAGCTTTCCATTCCAAGTATTCCTTCGACCCTCTAAACCCTTCGGTATGATCCTTGAGCGTTTCCCATCTAACCAGCAAAATATATTTGCTTTCTTCCTCTATACACTTCTGCAGCTCATGAGAGATATAGCCTTTCATTTTTGAAATGGTGCCGGAAGCTATTTTAAAATTACGTTCAAATTTATCAGCCAACTCCGGGATGACATTCAATATGGCAACTTCCAGAATCATGCGGTCTACCTCCCATGTCCAGTCAGCAATCCCCTTAAAAGAGCTTGCAATAGAGCGAAGGTTAGTTCCGGGTCTGAAATTTCATTCGCTTTAATTAGGTTTAAGCAGTCCTTTACTTCTACACGTAGAACCTCAATGCTTTCGTGGTTCTCCAACCGCTGCAAGTCAGGCGGCGATACTTCTTCCGTATAGAATACATGGGTCATTTCATTGCTTCGCCAAGAAGAGGACCACATTTTACCCAGATAGATAACGTCACCGCAGGAATACCCCGTCTCCTCTAGAAATTCTCTCTTGGCTGCCGATTCCAGGCTCTCCCCTGCGTTAACACCCCCGCCCGGAAGCTGGATGACAGAGGACTGTACCGCTCTCCTGAATTGTTTAATAAGAATGAAGCAATCTTCATCTTTAGCAAGCATAACTACAGATTCGTTATTCGTTTGAGTATAATACAATTTACCATATTTATCCTCATAGAGGGTCCATCCTTCTCTCTCCAATAAGACATTGGTCTCTTGCTTGTCCGCGGGATGGTTCGGAGTCAGCTTCATAACATGGGTACTCCCCTCTACTCTATTAGTTTGGATAAATCCGAGAGCTTCATAGAATTTTGCGGCTGCTTCATTATCCGTTCTTAAAACCAGCCGTTTATAATACTTGGCTGTTTCCTTTATGACTTCCTCCGTCAGTTTTCTGCCAATGCCTGATCTCCTGAATTCGGGCAGCACATAAAGTCTCCGGACTCTTCCGGTTTTGTCTTGCGAATAAGGGTCCTGATTCAAACCGCACACTCCAACGATCTGCTCTCCCCGGATGGCCGCAAACAGCGCTTCCCCCTGCCTGGAGAAAGTATTCTCCCCTTGTTCATATTCCTTGACCAATCTAACGAGATGGCGGAAGCCTTCTTCCTGACTGCATTTTACTAATGATGACAAGCTTTCCGGATCAAGGCTTGTCACTTGTGCAACTCGGATCGATTCCACAGCTACCTCCTAACTGGGGTTGACCTAGAGGCGTCCCCTAAAAATGACTTCTTGATCGACCCATTCTGTTTGGCTGAAGGCTTCTGCAATGTCCATTTCCTGCATCAGCTTCTTGGATACCCGTTTCTGCTTTATAAAGGCGAGGAAGCTCTCCTCGAACGGATTAGGACTAATCTTGATTTCCTTATCATTAACCCACTCGGCAATGTTCGCCCGTCGAACGACCACGCTGTCACTTCCTATACTGAAATGGATAATGCTTCCTTTCGTAATATTATAGCTTAATCCATTGGTAATTTCTCATAGTCATTCCTGTTTCTGATGTTCCTAATGGCAATGTGGATAATAAGGAGTCGGCTTCTATTTACGGATCAACTATACCAAATCTAAACTTTCATTTTCGCAAGCATATTACATCCTTAACCCTTTTTTTCTTTGCTAAAGTTGGGTTATAATGTCCAGCAAGGTATTGGTAATGAAATGATCAGACTTACACCCAGAACCTTCCCTGGGAAAGTAAAGAAATATCACGTGTTTTCAACAGTAAAGGAGTCCGAATAATGGAAAACAACGAAAAAATAATGGTTTGTGTGTATTACGGTCCGAACGGGGAGCGGCTCATTCGCCGCGGCGGTGAATTGGCCAGGTATCTCCAATGCCCCCTGTTTGTAGTAAGCGTCATTCCTGTGCAGCCGGATAAACTTAATCAGGAGCAAGAGAATTATATGGCGCTCTGGAGAGCGAAATGTGAAGAACTAGGGGCAACCTTTATTATGAAATCTAGCGAAAATCGTAAAGCCTCTGAAATCATAGCCGAAACGGCCCGGAATCATCATATTACGCAATTGATCATCGGACAGCCCGCCCAAACGCGTTGGCAGGAGATTATTCACGGTTCTTTCGTTAATGAGCTCCTCAATCGAATAGGCGAAATTGATTTGCATATCGTGGCCGTTCAGCGAATGGATGAGGAATTGGCAGACACTCATGAGAGAGGAGTCCGTGTCACGGTTCGCAGGAATGGGGACCAGTATCACATCGGCAATTCGGAAGTCGAGGGCGAGCCGGTAACAGAGGGGATCTTTTTCAAGGAATTGAATACCGACTTCGACACCGGTTTGTTAAAAGTAAAAATAGCGGATAAACTTAAGTATTTGAATGTCAGCCGAGGCCAAATTGTCGACCCGTCTCCACTGCAAAGCAATGAGTCACCATAGTTTCCGAAAGCACGTGTCTGCCATAAACGTTGAGAGAGGAAGGACATCCCTTCTTCCTCTCTTCTTTTCTCCTCTTCCATTGGCTATTCAAGCTTCTTTAAACTATCTTGTCATGGAAGCTGTTGATGACCTCATTAGAATGCCCGGGCTTTTTCAATAAACGCGGAATTATTAACTAAATATATTCGATGCATAAATAGTTAATTTCCCTAATCCCCAACATAAAAAATACATTGAAAAAGACATATGAAGAATTCGGGTTCTTTTATGGGAGAATATTCTTCAATTTCTAAATAAGTTTTAAAAAATTCAGTTGCTTTCATTTTCCACCTTGCTACTTCCTTACCTTCATAATAAAATTCTGCCCAATCCATTAAATCTTTCTTTACTGTAAATTCAAGTCCAGATGTGGATTTAATTAGAAATTCGGGAGATATTGTTTGCCACTGATATACGACGCGATTTCCTGTGCTTTCTCCAGCGCCATCCTTCCGAACCCTCTTCTTCTAAACTCCTTGTGCGTAACCACATTCTCTATCCACCCATAGGGTCTTGCGCTTCTAGTCAGGTTCCGAACCAGCACCAGGATGCAGGAAGCCACGATTTGTCCTTCATGCTCTACCACAATGATGCTCATGTTTCCGTCATTCAGCATGTCGCGCCAATGCTTGGACAGCTCCTCGTCCCTGGTCAATTCCGGGTCCGCCGGATGCAGATGCTTGTATAACTGCAGAAGATTCTCCAATTCCTCTTCCCGGATAAGCCTGCTTCTACTGCCCATCTTTTCGACACCCTCTCCAGTTTCTATGATTCTCTTAATTCTATATGAATTTCCAGTTGATTTCCATTTCCTCTTCCCGTTTTCTTGGAATGGTAATTTGGGGCTCCGTGTTATTCTGAAACTATATGAGTCCCCGGAATGAGATCATGAAGTGCGCGCTTGCCTCTCGTCCAGAACAGAAAGACAGCATAGAGTACTATGAGGATATTGGGCAGGTATATCGAAATACGGGGGGCTTCGGGAACAGACCACCAAGGTTCAGGCAGCAATATGAATATATGAGTTAGCTCCCACGGCAGCAGCTTGATCAGCGTTCGAATCACCGTTTGCCGAAGCTTCAATGGCTGTCCATCCACCCTCTCGAGCATTAGCCTCATCATTTTTTTACCTATCGTTTGCCGTGTGCGATATTCACAATAGATAAAGTAAAGCCATACAGGTGCGGACATCGTTAACAGCACCCACAGCTCTATGGCCCAGCCGCTTTGCAGCGAGCGGGACAGCCCTCCCCCTGTGAATACATTAATTATTAATTGCACGCTAACAAGAATCATTGCAAGGATAATAAAATCAATTCCATAGGCAATCAGTCTCCGGACGGCTAACATCTTCTTCCCTACCTCCCACTATCAGGCTGATTTTTTAGGTGGAACACCAAACATAATCCCTGTGCATTTCTTCAGGCTTCTTCAAGCCTTACTATCTCTTAATTGACTGTAGTAGTCTATGACTTCCTTAAAATGCTCAAGTTCTTCTATATGTGGGCTTCGAATTAAGAATTTCCGCAACCGGGCATGTACATTGGTGATTCAAACGTCCTTTTATAGTCTAAAAATATAATGATAGGAGCTTTTGACTTGACCTCTAATATATTGGCGCATCATATACAGTGAAGTATTAACATGAAATCGGAAAGTAACCTTATCAAAAGTTGAAAGATCCGTGTCGTGATAGTGTTTCTTCGTCATAAAAAGATGCTAATTTTTTTGCAAAATAAACAGGACACTGCAAGCCTCTTGTCTAAGGTTAAACCACCACGAATAACCAACGAGAGGAAGTGTCCCTAGCAACATGGTACCACAAGCAACCAACCATGCGCCAGAACAAAAAACACGCCGCGAACGCCGAATTGAAATTCTTGCGGATCGTCGCCGAATCAAGCATATCATGAAGAAGTTGAGACCGGTCACATTCGACAACAACACCGTCACGGAAGCCGGCAACTTCCAGTTCCTTGCCAGGTTCAAGGAACTCATCGGTCTGGATGCCCTGATCGAAGATCACTTCCATCTGGAGCAAAAAGCCAACTGTGTCTACCCAGCCTCTAAGCTTGTCGATCATTTGCTGGACTGTGCGCTGCTCGGCCACACGCGTTTTTCGCATATGAATGCCCTGCAGTCGGACCCTGGTTACCAGATCGTGACCGGTGTCGACCGCTTTCCTGACGAAAGCACCTTCCGCGGCTTCTTGGGCAAGCTTTCCTGGAGCCATCTGATTCAGCTTGTCGCCTTAAATCGGGATTTGCTGGCACGCAAGGCGCGGACGGGCGAAAAGCGCTTGGTCTGGATCGACATCGACGATACGGTCATCACGCTGTTCGGTGAACAAGAAGGCGCAACAAACGGCTACAATCCGCGTTACCACGGACGCCCCTCGTACAAAATCCGGGTTGCCTTCATCGCCGGAAGCGGCGAGCTCATCCACTTGCAAGTGAATCCCGGCAACACGAACGGCATGAAGGATCTGCTCTCGTTCGTTAAAGAAATCGAGGCGATGTTGCCGCCGGAATGGATCATCGAAGGCATCCGGGCCGACTGCGGTTTTGCCGATGACGCTGTCATGGCGTACGCTGAAGAACGGGGGTGGCAGTACATCTTCAAACTGCCGAAGAAGGCCACTGTGAAGAAGGCGATTGCCTACCTTGAGCAACATCCGGCATTCTGGGAAACGCTGTCGGAAAAACAAGAGGACATCACGTTCGCGACCGAAGACGATCGTTGGGCTGCTGCCGACATCCCGATTCTCCTCACCAACTGGGAGAAAGCACGGCGCTGCGTCATCTACCGGGAAGCCCACGAAACCGAGCGTACAACCGATGACCAATTGACGATGGCACTTACGACCTATTCCTTCCAAGCCATCGTCACGAATGCCGATCTCAAGCCTTTGCCGCTGCTTCGCTCGTACAACAAGCGGGCCAACATCGAGAATCGCATTGATGAATTGAAAGAAGGTTATGCGGTGGAACAGAACAGCCAGCATTCCCTGCTCCGGAACCTGCTGTTCAGTTGGATCAAAGCCATCGCCTACAACGTGATGGTCTGGTTCAAGCAGACGCTGATGCCGGAGTCGCTCAAGCGGTGCGAAGTCCAAACGATTCGCCGGTCGGTGATCCGGGTGCCCGGCAATGTGGTCGGCTCCGGCCGATACCAGCATATCCGGCTTGCGCCGAATCCGACACTCGCTGGCATCGTCGAAACCATACAATACAAGCTTCGCGCGTTTGCTGAACGATTCGTGCCCATTCAGCAAATGGCATGACGGATGGATGCATCTCCTGAACACGACGAAACGAGAACCTGTAAAATCACAGGCTTCTTTGGGTTTGCCAAAAAAGCGATTTGCACTCCCGTGTGAATGCAAGAAGATTCGAAGTCCCGTCCCAAAACCTGCATCGAAACGGGGATTCCAGAGACAATGACGAGTTATCCACAGTCTTGAGTTATCCACATTCCGATTTCATGATTAAATGATAACAGAACTATTACTCCACACCTCCCAAATGATGGTTTGTATAATTTTCGTTGATTTCATTTTACGATGTTATTCAATCTGTCCCTCTCACCGCATAGATTGTTTACTACTTTTTTGCCATCTCCCTAACCCTTTTCTATTTTATATAAACCCCGATTATTACGATAATTTCTCGAATCGAGATTTAAAATAGGGCCCTGGCTTGCTAGGTGAAAATTAATTGACAATGGCGCATATCCGGCATGCTCTCTGTGCTGAAGAAGTACGGTAGAGTTCTAATTTTTGGGTACGTTTTCGGGGGCAATCCAATGATATTAAAATCCATTGTTAAGGAGGAATCATGATGCTGCCAATCCAATCGTTACGTCTTACTAAAAGACAACTAAGAATACTTACTTGTGTGGCCGCCGCATTAATTATGCAGATAATGACGGTTTTGCCCGCCTTTGCTGCAGCTCCTCAGAAAACGGTAAGCGCTTCAGCGACACTCGCCTACAATCTCAAAGGACTTCAGCATAACTTGGTTGTTCAAAAAGCTTACATCGCTTCAACGTATATTTATGTCACTCAGCGGTCTGGAGGTACGGTCTATCTTTCAAGATTGCGCATCAATGGAAAAGACGCCACATTCGTTGATAAAATGACCATCACCAATGCGGGTCATGGCCAAACCCTCGATATGTATACTTACAATGGTCAAAATTACTTCTATTTCAGTTCAAAACAGGATCCTGCAACAACGTATAACTGGTCGCTTCAAGTAGCAAGGCTGCAGTACAAAGCCGGCACGACACTCGATTATACAGACCTTCATCGGTTCACCTATATGAATTACGCCAATAAGACCGGTACCAGATTAGGGACGACATACCGTGTGGATGGCGGAGGCAACAGTACCCATACAATTTTCCGCGTACAGACGAAAGAAGGAACCGTGACTTGGTCCATTTATGATACGGTAGCGCTGAACAAGCTTCTGGACAGCAGCAAACAGGTGCGTTTGGACAGTGCGGCAGCGAAAAGCGCCTGTGTTTACAGCTTCACGCAGTCGGGCAGTGGAATCATCAGGCCGAACGGATCTTTCCAAGGAGTAGACATGCTCGGCAGTACAAGAATCTTTACATCAGGCGGCGCGCATGGCGATACTCCGCAAATTGCGATGATGTCGAACACCGGAGCATACCGAGCTCTTGTAAAGATTACCAATGTGGGGCTCAAAGAGATAGAAGGAGTTCAGACGAAAAACGGCAACGTTTATTTCACCATAGTAACAGACCCGGTAAACAAAAAAGATACGCAGAAAATTTATTACGTTCCTGACAGCATATTTAATTAACCGCTAAACGAATCAGCCCCCGAAAGCTGTTAATAAATAAAGTTAGATTAGCAAACCGATGGATAGTTAAATCGATTGCCCGGCGTAAGGCCGGGCTTTGTCACATGATTGCCAACAGAAAAATGAATGACCACCGCCTGAATCAAATGCGTTGTTATGGACTCCTTATTATTCGGATATCTTCCGCAGCAGACCCCCCCCAACCCGAAAACCCGCCATCCGGTAAGCAAGAAGATGTTCTGATGTTTCTGTCTTGCCATGCACAAGGTCGCCTCGTACCAGAGGCGTTATTGAATTATTGAGGAGCACTTATTGAAAATAACAACTTAATTGAAAAGCTTATTGACAATTTTCACTACTCTATGTTATTGTGTAGCAGTACTCAATAACATTGATTACCTACGACGTTGAGTACCGTGGGGGTGGTATTCTGGATAATCTAAGCGAAATGCTCAAAGGCGTCTTGGACGGCATCGTCCTGGAGATTATAAGCCGGGGCGAAATATACGGATATGAGATTGCCAAAAAGTTGCACGCCATGGGATTTGAAGGGCTTGCGGAAGCGACAGTCTATGCTCTACTGTTGCGGCTGGAAAAAAACAAGCTGGTTCACATCACGAAAAAACCTTCGGAAATGGGCCCCCCCAGGAAGTTTTACACGCTCAACGAGCGTGGGTTCGAGGAACTGGCATCCTTTTGGGCGAGATGGGAATTTCTTAATGGGCGCATCCAAATGTTAAGAAAACATGGAGGTGAAAAATAATGAGCTTTAGTCGTGAGGTACAGGAAAAAATGAACCAATTCGCACAGGAACAATCCCAGCACTATTTGGATGAAGCTGAGATGACCTACATGGAGAAGCTGCGGCGGAAAACCGGCCAGGCCAAAAACAAGCTCTTGAAAAAGCTTGCCAAGTTCAAGAACCGCTCGGAGACATCGCTTGAAGCGCAAAACGATATGATCATCTACATGAGCGATTACATGAACGATTTGATCGCGGGAGGATTATCCGAGCGGGAGGCATTGGAACGTGCGAAGGCGGATCTTGCATTTCGCAGTGAAACCGCGAGGTCTTCCGATTTGCAGGAGCGGTTTGAGCGGTACTTTGAAAACCGCGATCCGGCCGATTACGAAGCGATTGGGCTGTTCTATGCAGGTTTTTTGTTCCTTGGCTCTGCTATCGGGGCGCTTGTCGGATTTCTCGGCAGCGGCGGGCGCGGCAACTTTTTGGCCGGCGGTTGGATCGATACACTAACCGGCGTTGTCGTCGGCGCTGTCATCGGAATAGGAATGGGGCTTATAAGCAACGCCATAATTACATTGAAAAAGAAAAAATAAAGTGAGGGTTGATTGTATGCCAAATGCCATTGAAATCGCCGAGCTAAGAAAGAGCTTTGCGGTCAAATTAAAGGGCCGGACATCCACGGTTGAAGCGGTGCGCGGAGTCACGCTATCGGTCAAGAGCGGCGAGATCTTCGGTTTTCTCGGTCCTAACGGGGCCGGGAAAACGACGACACTTCGCATGCTTACGACACTTTTGCCGGTTGATGGAGGGAATGCGGCCATTTGCGGATACGACCTTGTCCGCCAGCCGAAAGAGGTGCGGCGGCATATCGGCTATGTCGGTCAGCTTGGCGGAGCGGACATGGAAGCAACCGGACGCGAAAATCTGATCCTTGCCGGAAGGCTTTACGGGATGAACCGCCACGACGCGAGAAACCGCACCAACGAATTGCTTGATGTTTTCGAGCTAACCGAACTGGCTGATCGGGTCGTGAGGACATATTCCGGTGGGCAGAAGCGCCGGCTGGAAATCGCGCTGGGCATGATCAACCGTCCGAAAGTCCTGTTCCTGGATGAACCGACCACCGGGCTTGATCCGCAAAACCGCGCCAATCTATGGGAGCAAATCAGAAAGCTGCAGGAAGGCGGCACAACCATCTTCTTGACTACGCATTACTTGGACGAAGCGGATGCCTTAAGCGACCGGCTTGCCATTATGGATTACGGGAGGATCGTGGCGGAGGGCACGCCGCTTGCTCTCAAAAATCAAATCTCCGGCGATGTCATTCAAATTCGACTTTCTAACGAGGAATCAGAACAAGCAAAATTACGTTTGGAAAAGCTGAGTTTTATCCATGAAACCCGGCTTGAAGGCGATAATCTCTATCTTTATGCCAATGACGGAGCTCGGACACTGCCCCGCGTATTCGAATTCTTGGAGACCGAAGGCATTCGAACGCAATCGATCACCATATCCACGCCGTCCCTTGACGATGTATTTCTTAAACAGACAGGAAGACTGCTACGTGATGTTAAGGAGGGAATCGCATGAACGTGGCTTCTGAGACAGGACTGCTTTTCAAACGGAGAATGATGGAACAAATCCGCTCTCCCATATGGTTATTTATGGGTTTCACAACGCCTTTATTGTATCTCGCCTTGTTCGCGCCTCTTCTAGGCGGGATTCCCAGCGTGGGAGAAACAGGTGTTGCCAACGTCTTTGTTCCCGGCTTGCTGGCTTTATTTGCATTAAGCAGCGGCACCGGTATTGGCTGGACCATCATCCACGAGCTGCAAACAGGGGTTATTGAACGCTTCAGGGTTTCGCCGGTCAGCCGCTTTTCCCTGCTAATGGGAAACGTGGTGAAAGATGTTGTCATGTTTTTGCTGCCTGCACTTATTGTCATCATTATTTCAAGCTTTGCCGGATTTCAAATTCACATTGGCGGGCTTGCTGTCTTGTTGGTTCTGCTTTGCCTATTGACGGCTGTCGTGTCTGCCGTAAGCAGCAGTTTAGGACTCCTATTCAAAGATATCGGTACATTAGCCGCTGTTGTCACCGGATTGCAGCTTCCGATCATGTTGCTGGCAGGCGTTTTACTTCCCATTTCTTTTGGGCCGACATGGTTGCAAGTTCTCGCGCACTTAAATCCGCTGTATTATGTGGTGGAAGCTTCTCGCGTATTGGCCAGCGGCACCATTTGGGATAAGAATGTATTTCTAGCGTTCGCCGTTATGATACCACTGCTTGCGATTACCCTTGGCTGGGCAACGAACGTTTATAGAAGAGCCGTTGCATAACTACAATGGCTGATTCCAATCCCAATATTATTTGTTATCAGTCTACATTCAAGCAATTCCTACACTTCCTACACGGCTCTCTCACTTCTCACCATGCGACCAGTCTTCATAACCGTCTACTAAAAACGTCTCTTTCTTGGGAAGGTGGGCGCCGATTAGTCCACGTCTTCCGGTATTTCCTGCTGTATGGCGATCGTTGTTTTTCCTGAATTCGGGGACAATAAAATGATTTGCAAACGGGAAGGCTTATCCCGCTCCGGTCATTTCACTGCATACGCAGCCTTTGAAAAGGAACCACTACGGTCGTCCTGCCGGATACGCCTTCCTTGGATGCAAATTCCTGCCCTATTCGTTCATTGCTTCGGGTCACCCCAACCTTTAATCAGGGATTGCCCCGGGCAGCATCACGATTCCTCCGTATTCTCCTCACTATATAACAACACAATGCCCTGTGCTTGAGACAGCAGGCTGTCACGAAGCTCAGCCGGCTCCAACACCTTCACAAGAGGCCCATATGCGAGCAATATTTCGCAAGCAGAATCCAGCGTATGGAATTCTACCTTCGCCTCGATCCAGCCGTTAACCTCGGGTCCGGTATGCAGCAGCTTCATATAGCGCTGGCGGGAAGCACGTGACAGCGCCTGGGCGCTGAGCCTTAGCCGAGTCGGATATTGAGGCAACCGTTCCCGGAATTGTCGTGTGGATTGCTCCCACCAGGCGGCCAAGTCGAACGAATCGGGGCGTTCGAAGAACTCTTCCAGCATCCGGGCGCTCTTCATGCGGGAGACCCGGTAGGTTCGCAGCTCCCCTTCCACTGCTGCGACGAGATACCATATGCTGCTCTTGGCCACCAAGCCTAGCGGTTCAACCGTCCGCTCCACCGCATCCTCCTCACGCTGATATTCGAAGTACAGCTTCTTTTCCTGCCAAACCGCTTCTTGAACGGTTGGCAATGCCGCCAGGGATTCATCCGACGGATGCCAACCGGCGCCATCCACATGAATGCGCCGGCGAACGAGCTCCGCATCCTCGCGAAGCCGTACAGGGAAAGAAGCCAACAGCTTCTGAAAGGCGTCCTCAAACACGCTGCCGAGTCCCAAATCCCGGAGCAGCGAGGAAGAGTGGGCCAAGAGCAGCGACTGCATTTCTTCGGTCTTCATCCCGGTCAGTTGAGTCCGGTATCCTTCGGACAAAGCCCACCCTCCGTTGGCCCCCCGCTCGGCAAACACCGGAATTCCGGCTGTGCTCAAGGCCTCCATATCCCGATGGATGGTGCGCTCGGATACCTCCAATCTGTCCGCCAGCTCCTTGGTAGTCAGCCGTCCATAATTCTGGAGCAAAAGTAAAATAGATATTAACCGGTCCGCTCTCATGCTTTCGCCCCCCTCCTGCGATCGGTTCTCCCCCGCTGGTCAGCCGAAGGAACATAATTTTAGAGTTTTCAAACTAACGTTTCTTAATGAAGACCGCACCAAGATCAGACCTCAAGCGCTGGTACTTCAAGATACTTGGTGATGCTGCGGCACTCCGCGATACCGCGACACTTCGAGACAAATGTGGACCGACAAGCGTTAAAATGATTCTTCCGCAGCCCCTAGAAGCCTTGCTCGGCGGCATAATTCCCCCAATGCGGCCGGCTGCCGTCCCGGTCGGTAAATCCGTATTCATCCGAGAGCGCCCAGGTACTCAATGCCTGTCCGGATTTAAGCGCCACTTCCGGATCGGAAGCCAGCGCCGCCACTGCCCGGCCTATGTAAGCCGGAGTTTCGGACATGAGAAAATGAGGATCGATCTGACCGGCTTCCCTCCAGTTGTCCTCGGTCACGCCAAAATGATCCAGCATGGCCTCCGAACGCAGGAAGCCCGGAGTCAGCGCCAATGCCGTAACGTTGTACGGCTTAAGCTCCGCCGCCATCGCTTGGGCAAGATGGATGACCGAGATTTTGGCCAAGCTGTAATACAGATTCCCCCGATAACGGTAATCCGTGCCGTCCGTTATTTCTATAATCAGTCCCTGCCGTCTCTCAATCATCAGCGGTGCGCCATAGTAGCTGGTAATCATGTGGGAATGTACGGCCCGCCGCTGCATAAGCAGGCCGTTATCCAGCGAATGCTCCCAGAACGAGGTGTTCCATTCGGATAGCGGGTCTCCGCCCCACACATCATTGACCAGAATATCGAGACGACCCGATTGTTCTCTTCGGACCCGCTCGAATAAAGCTTTCACCTCTTCCTCCACCGTATGATCCACACGAACGGGAATTCCTGTCCCGCCGCCGGCCGTCACTCTGTCGGCTGTTTCCTCGATCGTCTCCGCCCGATTCATATCGGATAAACTTCCCCGGGCACTCCGGCCCGTGCAGTACACCGTTGCTCCGGCTTCCCCGAGCGCGACTGCTATTCCGCGTCCCGACCCGCGGGTCGCACCGGCCACCACGGCCACTTTTCCCTGTAATGGCTTCATTTCTATTATCGCTCCTTCTCCGGCAAGAGTGCAAAGTGCGGTGATTCACCGAACTTTTCAATTTTCGCTGCCTTATCCAAGAGTAACAGACTTATATGACATCTAATGTCATATTAATTTATATTTCTATTACGGAATATACATGGAGCCGATATTGGCCTGGAGCCTGTCCATAGAGGTCCCCGTTAGCCGGATCGATGGAGCAATTTCGCTGTCGGATGCGAAGCCTTATCTGGCGGAAGCCAATTCCCGGTAATCGGTCGGCGTCAGGCCGGTTTGGGAACAGCACGAGGCAGGCCGGGACAAATTTTTGTCGCATAAGCTTTCCTCCTTTACTGAATCGGGTTGGATTCTTTCATCGGGCCGGGCTCGGAACCTTGAAAATATTTAAATTTCGGGACATATTTAGTCCTTCAAGGACTATTTACGTCCCATATACTCCGGGCAAATCCATGACGGATTTGCCTTCCTTCACAATCACAATCTTTAAATATGGCAGATCCTTCGAAATCGCTTGCCTATACAGCCGCGCTGTGCGTACCGCTCGTTCGCGCCTCCGCCTTGCGGATCATGCGCCACAGCCAGACAAAACCGGCTGCTCCGAGCAAGGAAACGACCGCACTGATCGTATACATCGGAGCGGGTCCCAGATTCTGAAACATCCATCCTCCTATAAATCCGGCCAGTATGCCCGAAATGCCTCCCCAGGTAAGGGCAAATGCCGCCTGCCCGGTCGCGCGGTACTCGCTTGGAATAAGATGGGCCGTCAGGCTCGTTCCGACGTAATAGTAGCCGCCGAACGTAATGCAGTGAAGCACCTGGATCCATATAATTTGCCAGGGCCCGGCCGCAACCGCCATGAGCAGCCACCGTAAAGCGAACAGCAGGCTGACCGCTGCCAGACAGGCGACCATCGTATTCGTCTTTTTCTTGAGGAAGCGGTCAAACAACAGAAAAACCGGAATTTCGAAAATGGCGGAGAAGAAGGCCGACCAGCCAATTAGCGTTTCGGAGCCGCCCAAATCCGAAATATAGATGGAGACGAAGGTCGAATTCATCGAATTCGGCACGGAAATGAGCACTCCCAGCAGAACGAATATCGTAAAGTGGGGATTGATAAACACTTTCCCGTACCCGCGCCCGTCGAATTTGGTCGGAACTTCGGCGACCTGTCCTCGCGGCAGTCCGATCGTAAAGGCCAGTGTGATCAGCAGCATCACACTGTAAATGATCCACAGCCGGTCAATTCCTGTCCTCTCGATTACCGGCCCGACCGCGACCGCCAACAAAGCCCAGCCGAGCGAGCCCCATAACCGGAAGGTGCCGAATTTGTACCGCGTCCCTTCAATCGTATTCAAGATCAGACTATTGCTCTGTGAGAACAGCGGCGTCTGGAAGAAAAAGAACACGATCATGACCAGATATATGACTCCAAACGATGTCGTATGGAACACCGCCTGCACGGCCAACAGATTCCCCAGCAGCAGGATAATGATGACGCGCCGAAGATTTTGGAAGCGGTCGCTTAAGTACCCCCACATCGGGTTGGCAATGATCGACACGAACGGTCCGCCTGCCATCAGCATGCCGATTTCCATCCGGCTCAATCCCGCCTTCATGAAATAGAAGGGAAAAAAAGCGAATAGCACCGCAATCGAGCCATATACGAAAAAGTTATAGATTTTCAACTGAACCAGCGAGCGAGAGCTTGCCGGCCGGACCGTATCCGTCATATGCTACTCCTCTCTTTCCCGCCGAATTTCCGAGGAGAGAAGCGCCCGTGTTCCCATCCTTATACGGGAATGGACAGGGAAACGGAACGCTCGGCTACCTCCTCAGCCGTTACTTCGCTGCCAAGCGAATCCGACAAATAAATCCCTTCGCTGATCAGCATCGTCTGGAGCGCAATATCTGCGGTGGGCAGCAGCTTGACCCTGCCCTGCAGCGCAGCGATCCAATGGTGCTGGGACGAGTCGTAAGCGTCTTCATTCTCCCTCAGCCGGTGCCAGCGGAGATCCATCATGTTCAAATCGACGGTGCTGTCGAGGTCGATGTCGCATCGGGTTGTGTAATACGAGAACTTCTGGTCCCCCGGACCGTAGGCGGGCAGCCGGATTCCTCCCTTCGAGCCGATCACGGAGCCGCCCTCGAATCCGCCCAGATGAACCGACCACGCTTCGATAATATCCATCGTCACGCCGCCGGCAAAGCGGACGAAGCCCAGTCCCAATTCCTCGACATCGAAGCCGCTGGCCGCTTTCCTGTGAGCGTCCATGTCCATCTCCTGGTACGTCTTGCCGGATATTCGCTCGACCTTGGGCAGATCCAGCAGATACAGCATCTGAGCAATATGATAGACGCCCATATCGAAGATGGCTCCGCCTCCTGCCGTTTCCTTGCGGGTGAAATAGGCGGTTCCGAAGCCGTCCACGAACGGCCGGTTTCTTCGGCGGAATCCGGTCGCCCGGGCATGGTACAGCGATCCGAGCTCTCCTCCGTCGATTAACGCCTTCGCCGCTTTAGTCTCCTTGCGGTACAGCGTACCCAATTGGATATGCAGCATTTTTCCCAGTTCCTGGGCCCGGTCCACCATCCGCTTGCCGTCGAAGTAGGAGCCCGCAATCGGCTTCTCGCAGTAGACATGCTTGCCTGCCTCCATGGCAGCGATGGACACAGGAGCGTGGTAATTGTTATGGAGACATACATCCACCGCATCGAGATCGTCCCGCTCCAGCATTTTCCTGTAGTCGGTATATACGTGCGGATCGCCGTATTTGTCAGCTACCGATTTCGCTTCGGCTTCGTTAATGTCGCATACGGCAACGACCTCCGCTCCCGCCAGCTTCGAATAGTTTTCCATATGATTCTTGCCGATGAGTCCGACACCGATAACCCCTATCCGAATCGTCTTCATGCCCTATTCCTCCGTTTCTTTTAAAACTTCACTCCGCCTCGCTCGCGGCCAATACCCTCTTGACCGAAGCCAGCAGCCACTCGACTTCCCCATATTGGTTGTTGGGTGCGTTGTACTCGACCGCCCAATATCCGTCATACCCAGCCGCTCTAAGCATCCGGACCTTCTCCACCGCTTCCGGGCCCGTCACCGTATGGGCGGAGAAATGCGTATGAACCGTCCAGCGGGCCACCATGGCATCCCCCTGCTCCACATCCTCTCGCCACCTGCCGATATGCAGCAAAATTCCGTAGCTCGGATGATCGACCGCCTCGGCTATTCTCGCCATCGTGCCCGGCACGAGCGAGGGGCCCATATGGTTCTCTGGACCGATCAGGAATCCGTTATCCTTCGCAAACTCGCAGTACTCGCGGAACCGGTTGACGATATATTCGAACTGCTCTTCGGTGATCTCCGTCGTTTCGTAGATACCCGTATCTATCCGGACCGTCTGTGCCCCTAGCGCGGCCGACATCTTCAGATGATCCAGCGCGTTCTTGTGCAGCGCTTCCCTTTCCACCGGATCGGGGTCCCAAATATGCGCTTTATCGATGGCAAAATTAGCTAGGATTAGCTCCCTTTCATCGAGCGCTTGCCGAATTTTCCGTATGTAATCCTCGTCAGGCACCCTGCAAAGCTCGCCCGTACCATCCGCAAAAAAACCGTTCCACAAATCGACGGCATCCAAGCCGTAACGGTATTTGACCGTTTCCAGATAGCCGAATACATCCATCGTTCCTGCCCGGAAAGAATTACAGAACGAATAGCCTCCAACTGACAATTTCATGATAGTGCACCTCTCTTTCTTCCATTCCTGCACTTGTAAATTAAAGTTGAACAAGCCTTGGCCTACCTTTTCCCGTTGATCATTTTCCGTCGAGCAGCAGCTAAATGGGCAACATTGCCTTTCCTCGTCGACACCTCCCAGTTTTTGGATTATTGCCTTGGTTTGATTATAACCGCTTACAAGCCTCTCTCCTATCCCGGAAATCCACAAAATTATCTGATTTTTTAAGCACAATAGAAAATGCGGACAGCTCAGGTCCAAACTGCCTGGAGGCACATTGGTAAGGGAGACGCGGATGGCTTGAAACTACGCAATCGTCATGGGCGTGGCGTCTAAATGGATATAGTCCGGCTATTTTGCTCCTATGAGGTTAAGAAAGAAAACTTACTGGAAAACCCCCAGTTATTTACTGTGAAAAGAGCTATATCACTGCAAGTCACCCATTTTAAAAGGCAGTCTGCAGCTAGAATTTCCATTTAGACCCCCATGCCTCTGGCCGCGGCACCATCAGATGGTGAAAATGGATGTATTTTCAAGATAGAATAGAGTTGAACTGCTTCAATAGTGTGAAATTTGAAAACTAACTGGATTTCATACAGTTAGATTTCTATATTCGGAAGAAATATGGAAACTAACTGGAAAACCTACAGCTAGTTTGTGCCAAAACAGCCGTTTCGCCCAAAGTTGCCCATTTTAACTGTAGTTTATCCAGTTAGTTTGATCATTTTCGCCCATTCGCTTGAATCTACCTGTACAAAATACAGTTAGACGCGCCATTCCGTTTGCATGGCACCAGCAGACGGTGAAAATAGACGGATTTTCCAGGTAGACGTGCCATTCCTCCGCTTGCAACGATGCCTGCAGACGGTAAAATAGACGAATTTTCAAGGTAGTTAATTCATTTTCTACTATTCGTTTGAATTTACCTACATACAATACAGTTAAATCACCCACCCCCTACTGCTTCTTCTCCCCAATCGCCCGGCAACCTGTTCTGCAACCATATCTATCGCCGCCTTCGCACGGACGCAAACAACCACGTCCAATTTGACGTGGTTGTTATTGTTTGTATGCGTTCAGTCTTCAGCTTTCAATATGCCCCGGTACTGACCGCAAAACGGTGTGGCCTTACATCTGAGTCCATGACCGCTGTATCACCTTGACAGAGCAATGGGCACGGCAGCGGCTGCTTTGGCGAGTACTCGAGGCCTTCCCTGCTTTCAAGTCTTAATGCGACTCCTCCACGGGGAGATCCAGCGACAGGAACCGATGGTGGATGGTCAGCTTTTTGCCCATCACCTGGACCACTGCCTCCTCCTTGGCATCGATCAACTGCTGTATCGTTCCCGTACACTTCAACGGCAGAATCCATATGCTGTCCCCCACTTGCAGCGGACGGTTAGCCGCCGGCTGCCGCCGATCGGCTCCAGGCTCCTGACGAAGGCTTCCCGACCCGGCCGCTTGTTGGGGCCGTACTTCGCCTTGAGAAGCGTCCATACTCCCCTTCGCAATCTCCTCTTCATCGTCATCCGGCAGCGGAATGAATTCCACTACGCTGCCCGCTTCCGGCCTCTCGCCGCTCCCGTCTGCACGGCCTGCAGCCGCGCGTTCCTCCGCCCTGACGACCACATGCTCCGGCAGCCCGAAGCGGCGGGCGATCGCGAAGGCGAAGCTGTCGCCGGCCTCGCCGATTTCCAGACGATACAAGGAGCGCAGCGTCTCCGGATCGAATACCATGCGCGCATTCGTGCATCCCGGAGTTTGTGCGGCAAAGCGTTTGATCTCGTTGAAGTGGGTCGTCGCCGCTACGAGAGAACCGCGCCGCAGAAATTCTTCCAGCAGCGCGATCGATAACGCGATGCCTTCACCGGGATCGGTCCCGGCCGCCAACTCATCCAGCAGCAGCAGCGAGCGGCCTCCTGCCACCTCCAGCATCTCCTTGAGGTTGGCCATATGAGCGGAGAAGGTGCTGAGCGAGTGCTCGATGCTCTGTCCGTCACCGACATCGGCCATCACATGCTCGAATATCCCGAAGACCGTTCCTTCCCCGGCGGGGATCAGCAGGCCAGATTGCACCATAAGCGTCAGCAGGCCGATCGTTTTGAGCGTGACCGTCTTCCCTCCTGAATTCGGCCCAGTGATGATGAGCTGCCTCCACTGCCGTCCGATCGATACGTTCAACGGCTTGCATTCCTTGCCGAGCAGCGGATGCTTCGCATCGACAAGCTTGATGACCGGATGAGCGGATAGCCGAACGCGGATGCCGTCCCAGTTGCGGGACAGCTTGGCACGTGCGAATATGAAGTCTAGGGAGGCCATGACCTCCAAATTCGCTTTCAGCTTGCTGCCTTGGCTTTCCACCATTTCCGACAGCTCGGAGAGCACCATCATCCGCTCGCGCTCCTCCTCCGCTTTCCACATCTGCCATTCGGTATGCAGCTCGGCTACATCGGCAGGCTCAATAAACAAGGTCTGTCCGCTCGCCGATTCATCCCATACCGTACCCGGCACCTGCTTGCGGAAATCCCGCCTTACCGGAAGCACATAGTGCCCGTGGCGTTGGCTGACCAGGTGCTCCTGCAGCGCATGTTTGTATTTGCCCAATGTCTGGCTCACCTTGCGTTCGATCTTGGACTCCAACAGCACAATGTGGCGTCTGGCATCGGCCAGGGCCGCGCTGGCCTGATCGGTCAGAGCACCATTGCGGATGCAGCGTTCCAGATGCTCGCGGAGCGCCGGGCATTCATTCAACGAATCGCAGTAGCGGCTGATGGTCGGGGCAATCTGCCGCTTAGCGTCCATATAACGTTTCATCTGTCCTACCGTGCTTAACCAGCCAGTCAATTGGCCGAGTTCCTTCTCATTGTAGATTCTTCCTCTGCCCAGCGCAGCCAGGAACGGTTCGATCCCTTCCATCGCCGACAAAGGAACGCTCGAGCCCGCTGCAAGCAGGGCGGCCGCCTCCGATGTCTCCTCCAGCCATTCTCTGACGACGGCCTCGTCCGGGCTTGGCTGATGCTGCTCGGCCAGGCTTCTGCCTCCAGATGAGATGGTGAAAGTGATCAGTTGATTTTTAATTTTGTCATATTCCAGTCGCTTCAAATTCATTTCGTTCATTGGTTCATATCCTCCAATAATAGTAATAAGCCTAAGTCGGCAGAATGCATTCAACGGTGAAAACCACTGCTATACCAAGGATAAACGGCTGCCACCGTCCTTTGGACAGGCGCGTTTACCGATGAAATACAAGAACAGGTATACGGTGAAACCAACTTATACTTCCATATATTTGCAAAAAAACAGGGATGGGTAAGAGCATACGCTCCCCATCCCTGTCATAGCGGTACGGCAAATACGATGCGGATCAAGTCCGGCACCTTCCGGGATCTTGTCTCGGACGAATGTCCCGGACCCTGGCTGTGCCCAAACATGCATCGTTGGCCGAATAAAAAAAGCGTGCTTCGAAGAGCACGCAATTTTATGCCGTCTGCAGGCGGAAATTGTCATGTTCTTAACTCAAGAGATCAGCACGATGAGCATCACGAAAGAAACCTGCTGAAATAGCGTTCAGCAAGCAAAACGACTCTGTTCATCATGACTGAATTATCCAATTACGAGTTAAGAACGATCACCGACATCAAAATTTCCCCTTACACATTGAGTTTACGTTAATCATACGGTATTCTTTCGATTTCGTCAAGTATCCCGCGCTTGGTCAGGTACCGTTATGGAGCCTTCCGCGCAGATAGAATCGAGATGTTGAGTCAGAACGGCTTTAATCCGCTCTTTATTCACCCGATGCGGCTCCAACAAGGCATGGATGGCTATCCCATCGATCAGGGCGTACAGCTTTTCCGTTTCGATTTCTTTGTCCAGGTTGTTCCGCAGCATGTGATGGTGGTCCATGTAATCGATCAGCTTCTTCATTCCGGCATAAATTCCATCATGCTGTGCATCAAGCACATCGTTCTTGTGCCTTGTATAGAAGGTGAACGCAAACCATACCTCCATTTCCGCCATCTTATTCTCATCCAAGGGCACAAGCTCCAGCATAATGTTCAAAATCTTGTCTTTCGGAGGCAGGTCGGACATAGCGATTTGTTGAATGCGCTCCGTCGCCCGATCCTTGACGAGTTTCATTGCAAAGACGAGCAGCTCATCCTGGGTTGAGAAATAATGGCGCAGCGCGCCCAAGGATAAACCTGCTTCTCTGGCAATATTTCTTACCGTCGCCCCCTTCATCCCCTGATTTAAGATGACCCGCCAGGTTGCTTCCGCGATATGATTTCTTCTTTCTTCATGATCCACTAGTTTTGGCATGCTTTTATTATACCGGACCCTAAAGTTTTACACAATTTATTTAATACTGGACAGTCAAAAGTTCTACAGCATTAAGAAGCGAGCGAATCGGCGTCAATATCAGTCGTTTCCTGCTTGGATTGG
>NZ_VEGP01000035.1 GCF_007679495.1 Paenibacillus sp. 32O-W
CTCCCGCAGGTCCGGATCCAATAACGGCAATATCGTACATATTCATTGGCTCCTTTCTATTTATGAACTGAGTATGGCAGTACAATCTGATTTTACCATATCTAGAATTTTTATGGTTTTTATTTCCTGAATCTTTTTGAAGATAAGCTGCACTTCTATTACCTTACCGGCTGTCTGATAATGCTCCATAAAAATGTGTTATACTGTATATGATATAAGCAATTTCGTGGAGGCTGAACCCATGCAAGATGAAGATCGCAAGGACAACGAAGCCATGCAAAACCTGCCGCGCGGCATAGCCCTCAGTTGGGGGTTGGAAAAGGAGCCTCAGCGGGGACCGAAGCGCGAGCTTAGCATCCGGAAAATTGTCGATACTGCTATCCGGATTGCGGACAAGGATGGACTATCTGCGGTTTCCATGAACCGTGTTGCGGCTTCGCTGGGGTATACGGCGATGTCCTTATACAGATACATTCCGAGCAAGGAAGATTTATTGCTCCTTATGCAGGACGCAGTGTGCGATATCCCCATTCCGCCCGAGGAGAAGGATGAGGATTGGAAAACCGGCATGCGGGAGTATGTACAAGCTTGCATCCAGATTTTGCGGGAACACCCTTGGTTTTTTGACATTCCGATTACAGGGGAACCATATACCCCCAATATCCTTCAAATTGTCGAGTGGGGACTTCGGATCATGCGTCATTGTCCGTTAAGTGATCATGAGAAGATGTCCATCGTGCTGTTGTTAAACAGTTACGCCCGATCTTGGGGAGGAATTATCCGGGATATAGATAAGGCGGTTCAAGCAGGCAGCCGTTCTGCTGCCCCAAGCACATCAGATATACATAATGCGCTTAAGTATTTAGTGACCCAAGAACAATTCCCCCAGCTTTATGCAATGGTGAAATCAGGCACGTATGCCGGGGAGAATGAGTCGGATGATGGAAGCAACGACTTCGAATTTGGATTGGAACGAATTCTGGACGGGATTGAGTACTACCTTAATCAAAGACAAGCGGAAAATGGAAAATAGACCGGCTGTCTCAAAGTGTTCACAACACCTGCAGTTTTGCTCTTCCTTTATACTATCCGGTCGGATGACCGAGGATGGGGCTTCCCCTAAACCCGGTGTTAAAAAAGACCCCGAACCCACTCCATAGTGGGATTTGAGGTCCTTTTTGCTTATTTCGGAGACGTTTCCGTTTGTTATGCGAACACTTTTGAGGCGGCCCCGCTCATACTTGATAGTTCCCACTGCAGCAAGGTCATTAACGCCGTCCTGCTCTTCGGTGAAATGCCCGGATGCTCCATACGAGAGATATAAGAATGATAAGCACGCACCATCCGATAGCCCACCAGACTTGATTGCCTATCGGGGTTCCGGTGAGCAGTCCGCGGATGGTTTCGATCACCGGAGTAATCGGCTGATGATTAGCGATCCACTGCAATCCGTCCGGCATCGTCTCCGTCGGGACGAATGCGCTGGACAGATAGGGAAGAAAGAGCAGGATGAAGCCGTAACCATTGGCGGCGGATGCGCTTCCCGCGACTAATCCGATCGCTGCATACAGCCATGTGAGCGCCAGGATAAACAATAAGATGATGGCCAGGGCGCCAATCCATTCAAGCACATTTGCGGTAGTGCGGAACCCTACGATGAAAGCAACGCCGATGACTACCAGAGTAGCAAGCAGGTTGCGCGCCAGACTTACGATAATATGTCCGGTGATGACGCCTGAGCTGCTGACCGGCATCGTCCGGAATCGGTCAATGATTCCGTTCGTCATGTCTTGGGCTACACTTACCGCCGTACCGGCCGACCCGAAGCCGGCACATAACAAAATGATGCCCGGAACGACATAATTGACATAATTGCCGCTGGCATCCAGCGCTCCGCCGAAGACGTAGCATGAGCAGGATCGGGAGCAATAGGGCCATAATCAATGCCTCAACGTCGCGCAGGGAAAGACGGAGGCTGCGTCCGATGAACACAAGATGGTCACGCCGAAAGAAGCTTTTTTGGACGGATTTATCGAAATATTCATCTTTTACACCGCCTCCTTCTTGTCCTCGGACGTCAATTCGAGAAAGACATCATCCATACTGGGCCGGCGAATGCTGATTTTGGTTGCATCAGGAACCGTACCGGCCAGCTCGCCAAGCGCCTGCATAACCCCTTGAATACTTCCGCAGGTAGGAATACTGCGGATCACTTCATCCTTGTCATTGCGCAGCTCAATCACTTCTTCGCTTACTCGGGACTTAAGCTCCTTGACCGTTCCGGAGGCTGCGACCTTCCCCTTATGAATCACCGCAATCCTATCCGCCAATTGATCGGCTTCTTCCAAATACTGTGTTGTCAGGAAAATCGTCATCCCCTGCACTTTGAGCTGCGTGATGATGTCCCATAGCGTACGCCGGCTGCTCGTATCCAGACCGGTCGTCGGTTCGTCCAAAAATAAAATAGGGCGGCTGACCACCAGGCTGATGGCGAGATCCAGGCGCCGCCGCATGCCACCTGAATAGGTTCTGACATACTTGCGGGCGGCTGCCGTCAGATCGAAGGCTTGCAGCAGCTCGTCGGCGCGGGCCCGGGATTCCGCCGCGGTCAGTCCAGAAAGTCTGCCGATCATGCGCAGATTTTCTTCTGCCGTCAGCATCTCGTCTACGGCTGCATACTGGCCGGTGAGACCGATGGACTGCTTTACGTTATTCTTTTGGGCCGTAATATCATATCCTCCCACCTTGACGGTCCCGGCGTCGGGAGCCACCAAGGTAGACAGAATATGGATGAGCGTAGTTTTGCCGGCTCCGTTAGGGCCTAGCAAGGCAAATACAGTCCCTTTCTGTACCGAAAGATCAATGCCGTCCAGAACAACCTGTTGACCGAATGCTTTACGCACCCCGACTACTTCAATAGCTAAAGAACTCATTGCGCAATCCTTTCTGTATACGTCGTATACGGTTTATAGTATAAACAGTATATGATATATACAATTAAACATCAAGCATTTTTTGTTCATTTGCAGAAACACATCCCTCCATATGTCGTTCATCCCGGCGCGCCGCGGCTTCTCATTTTCAAGTACGCAATGTCCCGTCCGGAAGAATATTAAAATATGGCTTAAATGGTTTGAATTATGACCTGCATCGGCTTCTGCAATCGGGTATTTTTCAAAATAGGAGTTCGCTCCGGCTCTTGTAGCCGGCGGCCGTCTATTAAATGGATATGGGGAGGGATTGGATATTGAAAGTATTGGCGATAGGGGCTCACCCGGATGATATTGAAATTTCCTGTGCAGGAACGCTGGCCAAGATGGTCGAGGCCGGTCATGAAGTGGTGTTGTGTCATGCCAGCGACGGGGATAAAGGTCATTACGAAATCCCTGCTTCGGAGCTGGTGCCCATTCGCCGACGAGAGGCCGAGCAGGCCGGGGCTGTCATTAACAGCCGTGTCGTTTCGCTGGGGCTCCGGGATGGGGAAATTTGGCCGGAGCAAGAGGAGATCCGTCTGAAATTCATCGACCTGATGTGCACGGTTCAACCTGATCTCGTGATCACCCATGCTCCTAACGATTATATGCCCGACCATAATGCATTAAGCCGAATCGTCTTCGATACGACGTTCCTGGCTACGCTGCCCGGTGCATCCCGACAGCACAAGCCCGCTGCGAAGGTGCCCGCATTGTATTACATGGACAATTTGTCGGGGATTGATTTTCAGCCGACTCTCTATGTGGATATTACGGCAACGTTCGGCACCAAGCTTGAAATGCTGAAGAAGCACCAGAGCCAATTGGTCTGGCTCAAAAACCATGACAACGTAGATATTCTGGACAGCGTGATGACGATGAACAAATTCCGCGGAATGCAGGCCGGCTGTGCGTATGCAGAAGGATTTATTCAGCATATGGCCTGGAGCAGGCCAAACGCTGTCCGATTTCCGGTTTGATAAGAGAACATGAGAGGAGAAGAGCGGACATGATACGTTTTGCAGTGGTGGGTACGGGATGGGTCGCGAAGGAGTATATGAAGGCGATTCGCTCGAACCGGGAGGCTGAATTGTACGCCGTGGTGACCGGCGATGCCGAACGGGCAGGGAACCGGTTGGCGGAGCTGGGAATGGAAGCGCGCATCTATACGAATTACGAAGAGATGATCAAGGAACCGAACATAGATGCCGTTATCCTATGCTCGACCCCCGATGTGCGCCCTGATCAGGCCAAGCTGGCGGCAAGGAATGGCAAGCATCTGGTGCTGGAGAAACCTTTGGCCATGAACATGGAGGCCATGAGGCAGATGGCTCCGGCGATAGAAGAGTCGGGGATAACGGCCATCGCGAGCTTCGTGCTGCGCTGGAATCCGGCCATCGAGATGATCAGAGCACTAATCCGGGATGATGCCGTCGGACGTATTTTCATGGCCCAAATCGATTATTGGAACCATATCGGCCCGCAATTTCCCCAGTACCGGTGGAGCACCAAGACAGAGCTTGGCGGCAGCAGCATGCTGTCGGCCGGATGCCATGCCGTGGATGCACTGAGATATTTTGCGGGCGATATCGTCGAAGTAACGGCCTATAGCTGTGCTACGCGTGCGGATTCCGACTACGAATTCGATCCGAATGTAATAGCTCTCTTCAAGCTGAAGAATGGCGGGATCGGCAAAGTATCCTCTTCCCTGGAGTGCAGGACGCCCTATAAATTTAACATTCACCTTCTGGGGGACAAGGGAACAATCATGAACAACCGGGTATTCAGCGACAAGTTTCCAGGACAAACGGATTTCGCCACCTTCCCGGTCGTTTTGCCGGAAAGCGGTGATGTATCGCATCAGCCTTTCGAGATGGAAATTGCTGAATTCGTGGAGGCTGTCCAAACCAAGAGACCTACCCGATGCGATTTTAAAGATGCGTACAAATCGATGGAAGTATGCTTCGCTATAGACCGGTCCATCGCTACGGACGAGAAAATTTCGCTCGAAGCTTGAGTCCCCTTGGCCTTGCTTGCTCTTACGGTTACCCTTGGGTAAAATGAGACGCAATATCGTCTGTGTTGATATACGTTTCCCGGTATTGGCTCGGCGTCATTCCCCGCAGTTTCCTGAACACGCGGGTGAAGCTGCGATAAGAATCGAAGCCGACCTCCACCGCAACGTCGGCGACAGGCATATCTGTGGAAGATAGCAAACTGAGAGCGCTGCCAATTCGGATCTTATGCATATAATCCACAAACCCTTCCCCGCACAGCTTCTTGAGACCCTGACTTATGTAAGGAGGGCTTAAGTTGAATTTCTTGGACAATGTTTCCAGAGTAAGCTTCTCGGCGTAGTGGGTGTGGATGTATTGAATAACGTTCTCCAGCCTTTTCTGTGAATCATGCGCAGGCCTGAATTCATCCTGGGCCGCAGGCTGCAATTCGCGGGCGAACTGAAGCAGCGCTTCCAGCAATTTGACACGGATGAAAGTGAATTTGCCGAAGTTGGAGCCGGTATATTCCCGGACGATCGAGGAGAAGATGCTGTTCATCTGTTCGATTTGTTCATTCTTGAAGTCGACGAAGGACGGGAGGTCGACCCCCGAACGCAGCAATCTGCCCACCAGCTCGAAGTCGAAGCGGGAGCCGAACAGGACGCTGATGTCGAACATGCAGCAATAGACCCGCAGCGGAGAGGCAGGATTGCCTTGAATCTCGTGAATATGGTGCGGGAGCAGGAAGGAGGCCGTTCCCGGCTGAAGGGTATGTTTCTTTCCGTTGATGATCTCGATGCCACTGCCTTCGACTACGTATAAGAGCTCCACGTAATCGTGGTGATGCATGTTGATGAGGAAATCAATCGTAATTTCCAATATGTAGAATGGCAGTTGGCCTCTCTTGACATTGGCGACGGTGATGGTGTCGTGATATTCAGGAAACATTCCCATCGGAAAAATCTTCCCTTCTCCCAAAGATTAAAATGTGACTTATGCTATTTGGCTAATGACCTATCCCGTAGTTACATCTATAGTACCTTACATATTAGAAAAGAAAAAGAATATGATTAAGGAGAAGATGGGACATGGATAAGGAAAAACTGGCAATTGACGGGGGCGTGCCCGTAAGGCAAGGAGGCTGGAAAGCCAGATGGCCCGTATTTGACGATTTGGAAAGAAAAATGATTATGGAAGTATTGGAATCGGGCAATTGGGGAGGTATTTTTGAATACGGTTCCATGCACGGCAAACTGCTGAATATGGAGAGGAAATTCGCTCAACTTCAGGAGGCCAATCATGCGATCGCTCTGGTTAACGGGACCGTCGCCATTTCGGTAGCGCTTCAGGCATGCGGAGTGAAGCCGGGAGATGAAGTGATCGTACCTCCCTATACGTTCGTCGCTACCGCCTCGGCACCGCTCGCTATCGGCGCCATTCCGGTATTCGTAGATGTCGAGGAGAATACTCTGCTCCTCGATCCTGACAAGATCGAAGCCGCCATCACCCCGCGCACCAAGGCGATCGTTCCGGTACATATCGCAGGCGGCCCGGCCAATATGACCCGCATTGTAGAGATCGCCAAGAAGCATAATCTTGTCGTGGTGGAGGATGCCGCTCAAGCCATTGGGGCGAAGTGGGACGGGCGCTGTGTCGGGACGCTCGGCGATATGGGGACGTTCAGTCTGCAATCGAGCAAAAACTTGAACTCCGGAGAAGGCGGGGTCATCACGACGAATGACGAACAACTGCTGATCAATGCGTGGTCGCTGATTAACGTCGGCAGAATCCCGGGAGGCAAGTGGTACCAGCATGAAAGAATCGGCCAAAACTACCGGATGACGGAATTCCAGGCCGCGCTTGTCCTTGCGCAAATGACCCGCCTGGAGGAGCAGATGAGAACAAGGGAAGCCAATGTAAAGATTCTGGATGGGCTTCTTTCCGAGATAGACGGCATTAAGCTGTTGACCAGGGATCCGAGAGTGACGAGACATGCCAATCACTTGTATATGTTCAAGCTGGATTCCGATTTCGCGAGCGGCATCGATAAGGACGATTTTATTAACAAGGTGAATGCGGAGGGCATCTTCGTCCTGACCGGCTATAACTCATTGAATACCAACGAGGCCATCAAGCAGGCATCCAAGGAGTTAAGCGGGCGGGATCATGAGTATTCCTGTCCTGTAAGCGAAAGAGCTTGCGAGAAAGAGGCGCTGTGGCTGACACAGGTTACACTGCTCGAAGATGAGCAGGCCATGCATGATATTGCGAAAGCTCTTGAGAAAGTCATTAAATCTTATTCCTAATCCTATACGAATGATTTCATCTGAGGCCAGTGATGCAAACGAACCGGTTTGATATTCACTTGCCTCATCCGAAGATAAGCGCATCATCCGGCTCAATTTTGGTGATATATCGAGAACCCTTAAATAAACCGATACCGTCTAATGAAATATTATCCCGATCCTCCCGTATGACCGGGACGACGGGGTCGATGCCGTCATCTAGAAAATCCCTGGTAAATTCATATAATGTCACTTTAGGTATTGCGTGCTCCTTCGCTTCTTTTGTTAATAATCGATCAATGTATTGATCCGTACGCGGGTGCTGCTTGAAATCTTTGGCCAGCAGGCTGCTTGCACTCCCATTGACTATTGCTATTTTGGCATGTGGTGAAACGGAAGGGTCTCTGCTAAATGTATCAAACTGGTCCCACAACCCCCGTTTCGCCAGCGACACACCGAATATCAGATTTCGTAATTGTCCGTTCACTAAGGTCAGGCTTGTCTGTCTGGCAAACTCAACTTTGGCCTCTTTACTGCTTTTCGCTTCAGTGGTTAACACTTTCCTCTGAGTTTTAACCCCCGGTTCCGTAATCGGGACGCTATTGGATATAAGGAATTGCCCATTCGGTAACAAATCGAAGCTTTCCGTCTCGATGAATCCTACTTTTTCCCAAATACGCTGGTCTCCGCATCCGGTAAGAACGGCTACCAGAAGTATCATTAGGCCAAACCATTTTTTAACCATCTGCCACTTCACCTTTCTTACGCTGTAGAAGTAGTACGAGAATGACAATGATAGGGAAGCCGAATGCTACACCGATTTGGATATGTCCCAACGTCTGAAGCCATTGCCTAACTTCGTTCATGACATCGGGAATAAATCCGACGAAATAAACAAACGTCAGGATGATAATCTCAAGCACTCCCGGTTTCGTCTTGGGGAATATACGCCGGGAGGCTTCTTTGGCCGCCCAAACATACATGACTGTAGAAAATAAGGTCGTAAACATAAAGAATCCGTAAAATAAATTTTCTACACGCTGCACAAACGGGAGCCTTATGTAAGACATAATGTCAATGACGGGATATTGGATCGTTTTTAATTGATCAACACTATAGAAACCGAAGCAAACAAAACAAGTAATTAAATAGACGAATGTGATCATTATGTTGGCGATGAACACCGCCTTTATAAACTTTGTTTTTCGGTCCGTATAGGGGAAAATAAAAAGACTCAGTTCGTACCCGAGGTAACCGAAGAAAAGATTCAGACTTCCCGAGAGTATGCTCTCCCCGCCCTTAAATACAAAAGGGGTCAATCTGGCCCATTCGAAATCTCCCAAGAAGAAAAGTAACAACAGCAGCATCCATATGATGAGCCAGAAAAAAATAGTCGCGGCTTTAGCAATCACGTAAATTCCCTTACTAATTAATAACAAAGCAAGAATATCCATTAATAATTTCAAGGCCATTGGTGGGGTAGTAGGAAAAGAGAACATTTGAAAAATTAACACGTACTGTTTGGTTGTCAGGCATCCAAGCATAGCCCACAGAAAAGCTAATGCCAAATAAACCGGAAAGAGGACGAGCTTCGGAACGGATTGCTCCAAAATGTCGTATACCGATCTGCTTCCGCCAAGCCGGTGAACTATCCATATGAGCAATATGTTGACGGATACTATAAAGGAAACAAGGAAAATCCCAAGCCATCCGTTCGTTCCAAAATAATTTGCCAATAGGTTCGGCATACCCAAGATAGCGACGCCTGATTGGAACATATAGATTAAGATGGTTGCGTGAAAAAAGCTCAGCTTCTCTTTCACTTTGGAATTACCTCATTTCCGCATTTGTTACGCACTTTATTCGGCGAATCGGATTGTGTCGGTCTTCGTTTAATAACCCAGAACGGAGCTCGAACGAATACATCCTTCCAATCCGTTATTTGAAATGGCGCGACCGGTGTAACATAGGAAGTACCCAAGCTTGTCAGTCCGCTTAAATGGATAACAATGTAGGCAATGCCTAACGCCAGTCCGAAATTTCCCAACATTCCGGCCAACAGGATTAAACCGAAGCGAATCAAACGAATAGAGGCGCTCATGACATAACTCGGGATGACAAAGGAGGCGATGGCGGAAGACGCGACAGCGATCACTAAAATATTGCTTGTAAAGCCCGCTTGAACCGCCGATTGTCCGATAACGATTCCCCCTACAATTCCGATCGTCTGACCGATTTTGGTAGGCAGACGTGCCCCCGCTTCCCGTAGTAGCTCAATCGTCGTTTCCATCAGTAAAGCTTCGATCAATGGCGGAAACGGTACCTTGCTTCTTGATTCTGTCAGAGACAGCAGCAAATTTTCCGGAATCATTTCATAATGGAAGGTGGTGACGGATACATACAATGCCGTGAATGTAATTGTAATGAGAAATGAGACATATCTTAGCAGCCGGGTGGCGGTGCCAATGACCCATCGCTGATAATAATCGTCCGAAGAAGTAAAGAATTCGAAAAAGGAGGTTGGTGCACTGATAACCGAAGGGCTGCCATCTATAAAGCAGAGAACTCTGCCGTCAGTCAATTTGGATACGGCCGCATCGGGGCGTTCCGTCGTCAGAAACTGCGGGAAGATGGAATTCGGATTATCATCGATCACTTGAATCAACATATTAGTATCATAAATAGCATCGGTTTCGATGTTTATAAGTCTGTCGGTCAGTTCCCGGACATAGTCCATATTTGCAATATCTTTGATGTAAAGGACATAGGCTTCCGTTTTGGTAATTTCGCCTACGGTTACTTTAATGACTTTGAGGTGAGAGCTTTTTAAACGGGAACGGATTAGAGAAAGATTCGACTCGGCCTTCTCGGTAAAGGCATCATGCGGACCGGTAATCACCGTTTCCGTTTCGGATTGTTCAATCGAACGTGCGGCAGGGCAGTATACATCAATCAGATAACAGTTCTCGTTATGAAAGAGAGCGACATTCCCGGTGAGTATACCTGTAATCAGTTCTTTAGAATCGCCGGTTAGTTTAAACTGGGAGCGTTGAAGGATTTGAGGAACATCAGATATGGAAGATACGCCCATAAGTGGAGTAATTACATCGCGATTTAATTTTTCGTCATCTACCAGATGTCCGAAAAAAAGAATGACGACGCCGATTTCCGGATAAGTTCGGGAAACCAAATCCGTACAATCTGCAAATTCATCAAGTGTGTGCTGAAGGGTTGCTTTAGTGTCGGGCTGAATGTCAATCGATTCTTCGGATTCCTTATGCTGCAAGGATTTATAAAATCGTTTAAATAAACGAGATCGCATTTCGGCCATTCCACCTTAAACTGATAGTCGCATTTGCATACCTTATTATTCATACTGACGAGGAACCTCATGCACTATTTACCTAATTCTGTTATCATTGCGGAGTCCGAACGGTGAGATTGCGGAAGTATTGAAACGATGGTTTTATCTAGATGTTTGACATATTGTAAGAAGAAGCAACTGTGTTTGAGCAAAAAATAATCGTTTTCATCATTATTAGAGCCGAAGATCTATTTCTATTTGAGCTTCGGCTCAATTCGTTCGTTCTGGATAAACTCCCTTAACATCCGTAATTTATGGCCGTCAACGTAATCGAGCGAACTCAGCAGGCGCCGCCGGAATCCGGTAACTTCTATTAGCAATTGGCTTTCAAATCGCTGCTGTAGGAGCAGTCTGCTTCACCCTCAAAGCTCGTCAAACTAGTCCGCATAAATGGCCAAGTCTCTACATAGACATGTATCAGTGAAATCGCAAAGGCTTGCGAAAGCTGGGCTGGTTAACAAACCTTGAGGAGAGAGGGATGATGGGAATGCGACGGGTCACGTGGATGGCAGCCATCGTATTGGCAATTGCAGTCATTTTATCCGGATGCGGCGCTAAGGATGCCGGAGCTGTAGTCAAGGAACTGAACGAAGTCGTCAGCAAGATGGAGAGCTATCAGGGAGTGGGCCGGATGACGCTGCATACGGGGCAGGTGCCCCAGGAATACCAGGTCGAAGTCTGGTTCAAGAAACCGCACTATTACCGAATTTCTTTAACTAACGACAAGAAGGATATTACCCAAATTGTTTTGCGAAATGATGAAGGGGTGTATGTGCTGACTCCTCATTTGAATAAAAGCTTCCGCTTCCAGAGCAATTGGCCGGACAATCAAGGGCAGGCTTATCTGTTCCAGTCGATTGCGGACAGCATCCTGACAGATAAGGATCGTCAGTTTACGGCCGAAGAGAATGCATATGTCTTTGATGTACTGGCCAACTACCAGAATGCGTCCCTGGTGAGGCAGAAGATATGGCTCGACAAGAAGACGCTTCAGCCGCAGAACGTGCAGGTGACCGATGCCGGCAATAACGTCATGGTGTCAATGGAGTTCAGCCATTTCGAGTTTAATAAACAATTCGATAAAGACTCCTTCGATATGCAGAGAAATATGACGGCATCGATGCTGCCGACTGCTCCGACGATGCTTCCGAAAGAGGGACAATCGCCCGCAGCAGAAGGTGAGCAGACAGATGGAGGCAAGCAGCAGGCTTCGGCAGAAGGTGAGCAGACAGATGGAGATAAGCAGCAGGCTTCGGCAGAAGGCGAGCAGACGGATGGAGATAAGCAGCGGGCCTCTGCTGAAGGCGAGCAGACGGATGGAGGCAAGGGGCAGGTCTCTGCAGAAGGCGAGCAGTCGGACGGAGCCAAGGGGCAGGCCTCGGCTGAAGCCGGGCAGACGGACGGAGATAAGCAGCAACCACTGGTATTTATTGATCCCGCCTACATGCCGGAGGGAGTTACCCAATCGGAGGTAACCGAGGTGAAGCTTGGAGACGGCAAGGGACTGCTGCAAAGATATTCCGGCACTTATCATTATACTTTGCTGCAATCCAAGCCGGTGGACCGCTCCGTCTCCGTCCTGCCCGCAACCTTGGTGGACCTGGGCTATACCTTTGCGGTGATGACGGGAGAGGACAAGAAAACGCTGATATGGACATACGATGGCGTAGAGTTCCGTTTATCCTCCGGCGATCTTCCTGCTGAGGAAATGGTTGCCATTGCCCAATCCGTCCAGGATCAGTCGGCAAAATAGAGCCCGACGATTCATTGACAGCATACCCAGAAGCGTTTAACATTAAAGCTATTAGCACCAGAAACGCCGGTACCGAGGGGTTACTAGAGAAGTTTAGGCTTCTTAAGTATCCCCTTACGCTGTAAAAGTAGGTGGAAGGCTTGGATTCGTTTTATCGTCCGACATGGATAGAGATTTCATTGGACGCGCTTCGTCACAACCTGAATGCCTTCCGCAGCCTGTTGGACCCGTCTATACAAATGATGGCGGTGATCAAAGCGGATGCTTACGGCCACGGAGCCGTTGAAATAGCCAAGGAAGCATCGGCTTGCGGTGTTAAATATTTGGCGGTGGCATTCCTGGATGAAGCGTTGGAATTGAGAAAAGCAGGGATTGAAGACCCGATCCTGATACTGGGTCACACTCCTGCGCAGGGGATTCCCCTTGCTCTGGAGAACGGAATTACGCTGAACGTGTACAATGAAGAGAATTTGCAGGCGGTGGCCGAACTGGCCGGCGAGAAGCATCCGGCCAAGATTCACATCAAGATTGACAGCGGTATGGGGAGGCTGGGCCTGCATCAGGAGGAACAAGCGATAGCGTTCATCGAACGGGCGCTCCGAACTCCGGGAGTGATCGTGGAGGGCTTGTTTACTCATTATGCCAGCGCAGATGAGGAAGATAAGACGTACACGAGGATGCAGTACAGCCGGTTTGACAGAATCGTTCAATACTTTGCCAAGCGCGGTATCAGATTTCCCTATTTGCACGCCGGGAACAGCGCTGCGGCCATCGATCTGCCGGAGCTTACCTATAATATGGTGAGACTGGGGATTGCGATGTACGGGATTTACCCTTCGGCTCAAGTTAATCAGAAGAAGATTCTGCTGGAGCCGGTTATGAGCTTCAAGACGAAGATTGTCATGGTTAAATCGATGCCGGCTAATGAAGGGATCAGTTACGGTGTGGTGTATAGAACCCGACAGGACGGGGAGAGGATAGCTACCTTGCCGGTCGGTTATGCCGACGGTTACTCCCGAATGTTGACGGGCCGGGCGCGGGTGCTGGTGAAGGGACAGAGTGTTCCCGTCGTCGGTACGATATGTATGGACCAATGCATGATTAATGTGACGGATCTTCCCGAAGCGGCCTGTGGTGATGAAGTGGTGCTTTTTGGAAGGCAGCAAGATGCAATTATTCCCGTAGAGGAAATTGCAGCAACGCTCGGCACGATTCCCTATGAGATCGTCTGCATGATCTCGCACCGGGTTCCCAAAGTATACGTTAGCCACGGCAAGGTTCAGAACACTTTGAATCTGCTGCGGCATTATTGACAGGACTATGGAATAACTCGCCACGATCTTTATCATTTGTATAACATAATTGATATATCTTGCGCATATATTTTTTCTTGTATTAAATTGCTTGAAATCCGCTATAATGGTAATATTGGTTGAGTAATGTTTGGGGGTGCGAGTTCTTTGTCCAGTGCGAACACGAAAAGGATCATGATCAGTTTGCCTGACCAGCTTTTGCGGGAAGTGGACGGGATTGTGGAACTGGAAAAATCTAATCGAAGCGAGCTGATTCGGCAAGCGATGAAGCTTTATCTAATGGAGCGCAAAAAAAGGCACCTGCGCGAATCTATGCAGCGCGGCTATATGGAAATGGCCAAAATCAATCTCAACATTGCTTCCGAGTCCTTTCAAGCAGAGGAAGATGCGGGAAGCACATTAGACCGCTTAGTTAGCGGGGTGTAGATGTTGATAGTTAAGCGTGGCGATGTTTTTTTTGCTGAACTCTCTCCGGTCGTGGGATCGGAGCAAGGAGGAGTTCGTCCGGTTCTTGTCATTCAGAATGATATAGGCAACCGGTTCAGTCCGACTGTCATTATAGCGGCCATAACGGCCCAAATTCAGAAGGCGAAGCTGCCCACTCATGTCGAGATAGATGCCAAGACACATGGCTTTGACCGCGATTCGGTCATCCTGCTGGAGCAGATCCGTACCATCGACAAGCAGAGGCTGACTGATAAAATCACTCATCTGGACGATGAAACGATGCGCAAGGTAGACGATGCCTTGCAAATTAGCGTCGGACTGATTGACTTTTAAATTAAACAACCAGGTGTACGAGCAGCGGAGCGGGGGAGCTAATATCCCCCTTTTTTTATGCGGTTGGGGATTTGCTCGGAAAAACTGGGGAATATTCTATGGACTAAACACCTTGTCGAGGCTGTCGATTTAATGTGGAAAAGGGCGTACAACTGGTTAATTGTAATAGTACTAGTACTAGTAATAGTAATAGTAATAGTAATAGTAATAGCAAAGTTCGTGCAGCATCAATGAAACTGGTAATGGATTACTGCGAAAATGTAACGGACCTGAGAGACCCTATTTTGTCAAATTAGGCGGTTTTTTTAGACTAACGGACACAGATGCGCTTATTTCATAGATTTCTCCTGCTTTCGCGTATGTTTCTTGGGAATAAGGTCGTCTCAGTCCGTTAAAGTTAACGAAAGGCCCTTCTGGAGCGATTAAGGTCTCTAGGGTCCGTTATAACCAAACCGTGCAGGTTTCTCACATGATCTTAGTTATACGCCATTGATAGACAGCCTCTTGTTGTCATTTTGTTCATTCAATGCTGCTTATCTTACCATTAGCCATGCCTTTTTCCATAATTAACGGCCACGAAAGCTGTAACCACTCTCGGTTACTTACACCTGCATTTTGGTCATTTCCCCTGTTGGACAACTAATAGACAAAGGATGGATGCTACGGATGGCAAATGTTGAAGAACAAACCGTCGCTGTCGAGGTGACGGAGGAACAGAAGGCAGCGACGCGGGAACGGATTCTCAAGCAGATCGCCAGCGAACTGCAGCTTCCTCCGGGCAAGGTCAGGACAACGGTGGAGCTGATGGATGAAGGGAACACGATTCCTTTTATCGCTCGTTATCGTAAAGAAATGACCGGGGAGATGGATGAGAACACTCTTCGCAATATAGAAGAACGGCTTCAGTATTTAAGAAGTCTCGAGGATCGCAAGCTGGAAGTGATCCGCCTGATTGACGAGCAGGGCAAGCTGACTCCGGAGCTCAGGGCCGACATCGAGAAATCCGTCAAGCTGCAGGAAGTCGAGGATTTATACCGCCCTTACCGCCAGAAGAGGAAGACGAGAGCGAGCATCGCCAAGGAAAGAGGGCTCGAGCCTCTAGCGGAATGGATATTGCAGCAGCCTAAGCAGGGCGATCTGATGGCAGAGGCAGGTAAATATATCCAACCTGATAAAGAAGTCCATACCGCGGAGGAAGCTCTGCAGGGTGCTATGGACATTATCGCCGAGAGAATGGCTGATGATCCGAAAATACGGGCTTGGGTCAGGAAGTTCGTCTGGGAGGAAGGAACGGTCATAACCAAAGCCAAGGATCCGGAGCAGGAATCGGTCTATGAAATGTATTACGATTACCAGGAGCCGGTACGCAAGCTCCCTCCTCATCGCGTCTTGGCGATTAATCGGGGAGAGCGTGAAGAGGTGCTGAAGGTATCCATTGATGTCGCGGCGGAGAAAATCCATCAATACATGTCCAGACAGTATATTAAGCATTGGGGTTCAATTGTTGCCGATACGTTGACTGCTATTGTGGAGGACGCCTATAAGCGGCTGATCGCCCCCGCGGTGGAAAGGGAAATTCGCAATCAGCTGACGGAGATGGCGGAGGAACACGCGATCCAAATATTTGCCGAAAATCTGCGGAACTTGCTGCTGCAGCCTCCGGTGAAGGGGAAGGTGGTTCTCGGTGTTGACCCGGCATACCGGACAGGCTGTAAGCTCGCGGTAGTCGATGAAACCGGCAAGGTATTGGATATCGCGGTGACTTATCCTACCCCTCCGCACAATAAAGTGGCGGAGGCCCGCTCCATCTTCCAACAGCTGGTAGACAAGCATAAAGTGGAGCTGATCGTGATCGGCAACGGGACGGCTTCCCGGGAAACCGAGCAGTTTGTTGCCGATTTTATCCAATCTGCCGGCAAGGGGCAGCTTCAGTATATTATCGTGAGCGAGGCCGGAGCGAGTGTCTACTCCGCCTCCAAGCTGGCGCAAACCGAGTTCCCGGAACTGGACGTTGCCGAGAGAAGCGCCATTTCCATTGCGCGCCGCATGCAGGACCCTCTGGCGGAGCTGGTCAAGATCGATCCCAAGTCGATCGGAGTGGGTCAATACCAGCATGACGTCACGCAGAAAAGGCTGGAGGAAAGCCTGTCGGCTGTGGTGGAATCCGCAGTTAACCATGTCGGTGTGGATTTGAATACGGCTTCTCCGTCGCTGTTGTCTTATGTGGCCGGGGTCAACGGTACCATTGCCAAAAATATCGTCAAATTCCGGGAGGAGAACGGCAAGTTTACGAACCGGAAGCAGCTGCAGAAGGTTCCCAGGCTGGGTGCCAAAACGTATGAGCAGTGTGTCGGCTTTATGCGGATAAGCGATGGGGAGAATCCGCTTGACCAAACTCCTATTCACCCGGAATCCTATGGAGTGGTGGATCAGTTGTTCCGTGAATTGGGCCTGGAGCTGAACGCCCTGGGTCAGCAGGAGCTGAAGGACAAGCTGGCGGGCCTAGATCCCGATCAAATCGCTCCCAAGCTGGGAGTTGGGGGGCCTACTCTCCGGGACATTCTGGACAGTCTGCAGAGACCGGGCAGGGATCCGAGGGAAGAGCTTCCGCCGCCAATCTTCAGGACGGATGTGCTTCAGCTTGAGGATTTGGTTCCCGGCATGGAATTGCAGGGAACCGTCCGGAACGTGATTGACTTCGGAGCCTTTATCGACATCGGGGTCAAGAATGACGGTCTCGTTCACATCTCCCAGCTAAGCGACCGGTATGTCAAGCATCCTATGGACGTTGTCTCCGTAGGAGATACGGTTACGGTTTGGGTCCTTAGTGTGGATGTCAAAAAGGGCCGAGTCAGTCTGACGATGAAAAATCCGCATCGGCAGGATAAATAAAATCAAGGAGCAGTCCGGAAATCGATTAACGGACTGCTCCTTGTTTTAGATTCGAATGGATCCCCATTCGAAAAATGTCATATTGGGATTACCCTTCAGGATTGCTCCTTCACTTCATTTTGCTTGGTCCGATAGAAGAACCAGCAATCATTAAGCAACTTGACTTGCCTGCGGTTTTTGTTGTGGAAAGCCCTCATCAGTTGAAGGCATAGCCATTGCGGCATGCATCCCGCCCCTTCCTGCTGAAATCGCCTGCTTAATTTACCATATGGGCAAATCGGCGATTTTGTGCAGGTCCACGAAGTATTGAACGGGCTGTTGTGCGACCTGTTCCCGCCTATTGATCGGCCTCTTCCTCATACCACTGCTCCAGTTGGGCCTGCAGCGCACGAATTTCCGTAAGCAGCGAAATGAGCGGGTAGGAGTTCTCTTCAATAGCGGCAAAAGCACTCTCCAGCCGGTTGATATATTCCAATCCTCCGGTGACCGGATATTGCTCATCTACCAATTCCAAATCATCACATTCCGCAATCAGATAGGGAAGCCGTGGAACATTGCCTGCCGTCAGCTTGTCCAGTTCCTTGTGAAGTCTTCGGTTCAACGCTGTCAATTGGTACATATGAGTGGACGGCATCTCCACAAACTCCAGATGATCCCCCAGCTTGAGTATTCCAAATCGCATTTTGGCCATACGGTCCGTTATCCTCTCTTTCTCTTCGCTTGCGCGTGAAGGACGGTTAAACCATAACGTCTCCGCCTTTACGTCTTTCGTGTCGAATAAATAAAGATAAGTTCTTTTTGTTTCGTGCAAAATAGTTTCCAATGTCGAAAAAGTTAAGAGCCGTTTTCCGCATCCTCAATTACACAAGTTTCTACTTGACAGTGTACTTAAGATGCGGTACAAATTCAAGAGAATGTCGGCGAAATCCGGGCCACTGATTTATAACCTATCGCTGTCGGGGCTGAACGCCGATCAATAGTATTCCCCCGCCGGTCAATTGGTGAGCTGAGCGTAAGGATTTCTAATTAGATGCGTGAAGGGGAGGTCCGGCAGCGGCGCTGGATCCATGTTATGCAGGAGAAGGAGCGAGAGGTCATGAGCAACGAGGAATTACAGCAGTGGGTCGAACAAATCTCGTTGAGATCTTTTGGAAGGCCGTTTCTTCACCGGGCCACCTTCAATTCCCGGCTTCGCTCTACGGGAGGAAGATATTTCATGAAGACCCACCATATTGAAATAAGCCGCAAGCATTATGAGACGTTCGGGGCAGACGAAGTGGAGAAAATTATTAAGCACGAGCTTTGCCATTATCATTTGCATTTGCAGCGCAAAGGATACAAGCACCGTGACGCTGATTTCAAAACCTTGTTGAAAGAGGTGGGGGGAACCCGCTTCTGTCAGGCTTTGCCCGGCAGACAAAGCAAGGAGCCCTACCGTTATCGGCTGGTATGCGGCTCCTGCCAAATGGAATATTTGCGCAAACGCAAGGTAGACCCTCGTAAATATGTTTGCGGGAAATGCAGGGGGAAGCTACGGCTGCTTGCTTTGGATAAGAACGAGGAATTAAGGTGATTATATACAGAAAGGGCGGGTTTCGGCAGGATTTTTTCTAACGGTAGTCCTTCTCGAAGGACTTGACTAAATGGAAACTTCATGATAAATTTAAAGATGTCGCTTTACATTCCCTGATAGCTCAGTTGGTAGAGCACTCGGCTGTTAACCGAGTTGTCACAGGTTCGAGTCCTGTTCGGGGAGCCATGGAGAGATACCCAAGTGGCTATAAGGGGACCCTCTGCTAAGGGGTTAGACTGCGTAAGCGGTGCGAGGGTTCGAATCCCTCTCTCTCCGCCATACATAAGCGACCGGGACCGCGGTATGCGGTCTTTTTTGTTTAGTTGATGATGGCATTAAAATCCAAAATAAATTATATGAAAAAAAGCTTGTCAAAGGTATGAATATCCGTTATAATAACTCTTGTCGCTTTAAGGAGCGCCCTTAAAGTAATCAAGTTTTGGCCCGTTGGTCAAGTGGTTAAGACACCGCCCTTTCACGGCGGTAACACGGGTTCGAATCCCGTACGGGTCACCATTTATCTTTTCCGTTTGTCACTGATTTGCAACTGCACTGGGCTAACGGACATAGAACTGCATGAGAGCCATTAGCTCAGTCGGTAGAGCACCTGACTTTTAATCAGGGTGTCGGAGGTTCGAGTCCTCCATGGCTCACCATTGCTTCTCATTGGCAATTCGTGGTAATATAATCACATACGCGGTCGTGGTGGAATGGCAGACACGCTATCTTGAGGGGGTAGTGGGCGTACGCCCGTGGAGGTTCGAGTCCTCTCGACCGCATAGAAAGTAAAAGCACCGAAAGCCCTTAATGTATAAGGGCTTTTTGTTTTTTCTATATATAAATTTTTTTGTATCAAATATGTCAGTCTTTACTTGGTGCCATTTCAAACCTGCTTATATAGGCTTTTTCCAACTACCTTGAAAATCCGTCTATTTTACCGTCTGCAGGCATCGTTGCAAGCGGAGCGGTACGTCTAACTGTATTTTGTACAGGTAGATTCAAGCGAATGGGCGAAAATGATCAAACTAACTGGATAAACTACAGTTAAAATGGGCAACTTTGGGCGAAACGGCTGTTTTGGCGCAAACTAACTGTAGGTTTTCCAGTTAATTTCCATATTTCTTCCGAATATAGAAATCTAACTGTATGAAATCCATTAAGTTTTCAAATTTCACACTATTGAAGCCATTCAACTCTATTCTACCTTGAAAATCCATCCATTTTCATCATCTGATGGTGCCGCGGTCAGCGGCATAGGGGTCTAAATGAAAATGGCGATGCCTTTTTCTTTCATTGGATTTAAAATTTCAACGTCACACATGCTGATATATGTAATAGATTTCAGGTTGATTAAGTGCTCAAAGCCACCGACATGTGTAATATCAAAAAAATCATCCTCACCATCCCAATCAGGCTGAATGAGATGGTATATTTCATTTCCTCCATCCAAACACAGCTCCGTGACTTTATCCAAATCCTCCTTTTCAAGTTCCAGGGCTGAGAAGTACTGTAACAGTTCGTCGATAGGGCCAGAATCATCCGCATACCATTCATACTTTTCTGTATATATCTCCTTTAATTGTTCAAGCTCCTGTCTAAATTTCGGATCTAGATCAAGCAACGCATCAATGACCACCAATTTAAAATTAAAATCTTGAAACATACCCGTAAGATCAACATGCTTTCCCATTTTCCATCTCCATTCTTATTTCACACTTGCTAACATAGTTTTTCGTTCTTTCAGCATTTGAGCATAATCAACACCTCAATCTGCGTGCCTTGACTTAGTAACCACATCCTAATTCCCTGTTCGAATACATCGGCTTCAAATCTAATTCCTTCGTCATTCAGGCTTAGCACTCTTATATTGGGCAACCGATCATAAACGGCTTCCAGATTATTCATTATTTTAGCAGATGCATCCAATTCGTGGTAGAACAGTAGCCTACTTAATCTGAGCGGTATTTCTCCACAGTCCCCAATTGGCCGCATTTGGCAAAAAAAGCCCCGCTTGGCCGTTTGGCTGAGCGGGGTAGTTCTTTTGATCATCTTTTTCTTCTCTTCGACCTACGACTGGATACTGTGCAAAATTCGTCCCTAAATATTGGCGTAACGATACGGTGGGGGATAGGTACACAATGATGTTTTCTTATAATCTCGACTGGCTGAATGACTTGTACGATCTGAGGGTGAAACACATTTTCAAATACTCTTACAGGTGGATCGACTACTGTCCTTGTCGGACATTGAGGACAACGCATAGGCTTCTTCTCCCTTCCAAAAAGATAATATTATTCTATGCCGGTAACAATTAATCTGCTTGTTCTACTGCCTTATCCAAAGATTAATAGCGAGAAAAGTATAAACAAAAACCCCGCCTTAATCGAACTATACCTTTTAATTCACTTTATATGAGTGTTTTGGTCATTATAAAATCCAGTTGTTCTTCATCCCCCATATAAAAAGAATGGGCTCCGGTTTGAACAAACCCCATTTTCTTATAAAAAGCAATAGCATTTTCATTTCTTTCCCATACGCCTAGCCAGATTGTCTTTTTATTATGTTCCGCCGCAATTTCCATAGCTTTATTAAGCAGATATTGACCAAGCCCAAGTTTTTGAAATTTCTTCTTTACATAAATTCTCTCGATTTCAAGGGTTTCATCACCCATTTTTTCAGATTGAGCATCATCCGTGTTGACCTTTAAATATCCAGCGACTTCATTATTCGAATAAATAAAAAAGAATTGCGAAAAACGATTGGATAATTCCTTTTCTAATTGCTTTAAGTTAAATGCCCTTTCCAAATAGGCCTTCATATTTTCGGGTGAGTTCTGGTGCTTAAAGGCTTCGTTAAATGTTTCATAGCTAATTTCTTGAAGCTTGCGTAAATCTTCGAGGGTACACTTTTTTATAGTTATGGTCATTTAAATATTTCGCCCCTTTGTATAATCAATAATTTCTCTTGTTTCCCTTTTTAACAAATTCCCAGTCTTTTCCTATATTTTTTCTTACTCTTTGAAGAAGACGGAGAATGGTTTCTGCTTCTCTTTCGGAAAATCCCTGTAATGCAACGGTGTTGGAATAATCATTCTCTCTTTTTATAAAAGGGTAAACATTTTTCCCTTTCTCTGTTGGAAAAAGTTTTTTAATTTTTTTGTTATGTGTATCTTCTTTCTTTTCAATAAAGCCGTTAATTTCAAGTTTTTTTATAGCACGGGCTGCTGTTGTTCGATCTACCTTTATCATCTCGGCTAACTTTTCTTGAATGATTCCCGATTGTTCACATATTCGGACCAGGTACAAATACTGCCCTCTTGTAAGGTCACACTCTTTAAATTCTATATTGCTTATAGAATCTAGTGCCCTTGCAATCATTCCTATTTCACGGAGAATATCCTTCATAATTAACTCCTTAGTCTGCGTTATTGTTGCAAATGCAATAAAAATGCGTACATTGAATTTACCTGAAATTTGTTGCATTTGCAACAAAAAACGATGATGATGTCAAGCTCCGTTGATGGACAACTCGTCGTAAGTAGATAGCGGATTAATAATTTAGGATTGACATCGTAAAGAATCCAATTTGGCCGGATAGATATTTTGTTAAACAATGCGGGAATCTCGACTACCAGCCTTATTCAAGACATGTCCGTTGAAACTTGGGATAGAATGATCGATGTGAATTTAAGAAGCGTGTTCCTGACAACAAGATATACCGTGCCTTATATGATCCGACAAAAATCAGGGAGAATCATTAACATAGCCTCCCAATTAGGTCAGAAAGGCGGGGTGAAGCATGCTCATTACGCCGCTGCTAAGGCGGGGGTCATCGCCTTTACGAAGTCGATCGCTCTGGAGCTCGGTTCGTATGGAATAACGGCCAACTGCATCGCGCCCGGTCCAATTGAGACCCAGTTGATGGCTACAGTAGATGAAGAGTGGAAACGGCAGAAAAAATCCGAACTTGCCCTGCCGCGATTCGGGCAAGTGGAGGAGGTTGTTCCTACAGCTATCTTCCTCGCTTCCGATCCGGATGGAAATATTTATACCGGTCAAACACTTGGGCCCAATAGCGGCGATGTCATGCTGTAAACAGAGAGTTATAATGAAGAAATCAATTATCTAAAGGAGACTAAGAACTATGAATATTGAACAAAAGCTTATCGACATGGGGCTGCAGCTGCCAGTAAAGAAGGCGAAAGATGCTCCGTTCGCCGCTTTCTCGACGGTGGGGAATTTAATTTTCTTGTCGGGCCAGACGCCTTCGGTTGACGGTTCGATGGCTTACAAAGGAATTGTCGGCGCAGATGTGAGCATTGAACAAGCCAAGGAATCGGCGGTCGTCTGTACATTAAATTTATTGGCCGCACTGAAGCAGGCGACGGGAGATCTGGCGAAAGTCAAACGGGTTGTGAAATTGAACGGCTATGTGGCGTCTTCTCCGGATTTCACGAAACACCCGGAAGTGATCAATGCGTCGTCCGAATTGTTGAACAGGCTTTTTGACGAGGCTCCCAAACATGCCAGAGCTGCGATCGGGGTCTCCTCCTTGCCTGGAGGGGCGCCTGTAGAGATCGAAATGATAGTGGAAATTAGCGAATAGGAACGTTTTATCGGTATTAAATTGGAACGAAGCCGGAACTGCAGATGATCGTGTCTTGGGCTAGACGATCGGGTAGTTACCGGCTTTTTTTATGAAGAGGGATGAATGACTGCCGGCTAATCTTGTGTTAGAATAAAAAATAATTAAGAATAAAAAAATTTTTGTATGGGACGGGATGAAATTGGAAAGCATGAAAAATGAAATAGAGTTATTTTCCTCGATTGCCAAAGCCATCACCAAACATTTCGGGGAAAAGTGCGAGGTTGTTTTTCACGACTTGACGGACGGATATGAAAGCACGATCGCAGTTATTGAAAACGGGCATGTTACCGGGAGAAAGGTCGGTGATTGCGGGAGCAACCTCGGTCTTGAAGTGCTGCGTGGAACGGTGGAGGATGGGGACAAATACAATTATATTACGCAGACGAAGGACGGGAGGATTTTAAGATCTACTTCTATCTATTTGAAAAACAAGGAAAATGAAACGATCGGAGCCCTATGTATTAATTTGGACATCTCCGAGTTTCTGATGGCTGAGCAAACGATTAAGTCCATTACGATGCACAGCTTCGAAAATGAAGTGAAAGAAACGTTTGTTAATGATGTAAATGAGCTTCTTGATTTTCTGCTGCAGGAATGCCAGAATGAAATTGGCAAAGCCGTTTCGCACATGACCAAGGAAGATAAGCAGAGGGCTGTGGAATTCCTCGATCAGAAGGGAGCCTTCCTGATCAAGAAGTCCGGCGATAAAGTATGCCAGTTTTTGGATATATCCAAGTTTACGCTCTATAACTATTTGGATACCATCCGGGGAGAACAGCAAAGAAAGTCTAATCCGACAAAGTTGTTCTAACGGTTAGAATGAAGGATAAGCAGAACAGCAAAAACCGCAAACGCCGGATCATTCGATGCTGACGCTGCGGTTCCAATCTGTATAGAATTACATTTGGGAAATGTCATCACACACGGTTCAGTCTCTGGAAGGATCAGACATAAACCAAGAAATATATGAGCATCTTGTGCAGACGAGAATAGCCGCATTTCGGTTAGCCCAATCGATTCCGAAGAAGGTGGCCCCCCTCGAGTTTAGCTGCCGATAATCTTTGTCGAAGGTATCGTTCCGGCAGCAGGGACAGAGGATAGGCGTATTGTTGACTTTATATCTCATAAGTACCCCTCCAGTCATTTTCGTCATTATTTATTGAAGAATGCTATAGTTTACATTACGTTCCGCCATCCATCAGGTTCCAAAACATCTAAGGCTCCCCATAACTTTTCGGGGAGCCTCTTTAATGCCTGGCTTATCTGTTTGAGTTGGTCCAGGAATTGTTAATCCTCGGGGGTTCGATCCAGATACAGGCGGGTAACGGAAGTCGATTCGCCTTGTTCTATTTCCCGTTCGCTTGCCTCTTCTTCCATTTCATCATGCATATTCATGCCAGGTGCAAGAGTCGGCCCGGTTTCCTCATTGCGCTTCTTCTTATTTTTCATTCCATCGGGGCTCCTTTAAGATAATGTTAAGCTTAGTATGGCAGGTTTTAGAAAAATCATCCCATCGTATGGATCGCTGCTTCGAGAGGACGTAATTTTCCGGATTTCGACTACTCCCCTCGGCACTTTCTTCTTAAGAAAGCAAACCTCAATCCTGAAGTTCATCTGTTGTAAGGGCTGCCAACCCAAAGCGATAATGGAGGTACCATTAAATTAAGGGGGATGTGCTAAGTGGGCATTAAACTTGGAAAAATTGCGTTGATCGGAGTGCTGGCGTTGTCTTTGGGCGCCTGTGGCGGCAATTCGGGGAACCAGGGTTCCGATAACGGTCAGGGATCGAATCCGCCGGCCAATTCCAATGAAGGCAGCAAGAACGACCCGAAAGAGAAAATCCAGATCACCTTTCAGAATATTTTCCCCGATCCGACTGACCCGAAGCATGGCATTATGAAGAAGATCGTTGCGCAGTATGAGGCCGATCATCCTAACGTGAAGATCGAGCTCGATTCGTTGAATACCGATCAGCAGAAGCTTAAGCTGAAGACCCAGGCTGCTTCCAAGGAGGTGCCCGACATTACGGTTGTCAATCCGGCAGCTCAAATGAAACCGTTCGTTGATGCGGGATTATTTGCGCCATTAAATGATATGGTGGAGAAGAACGGTCTGAAGGAAACGTTCCAGGATGGCCTTCTGGACTGGTACACCTTCGACAATAACTTATATGCGCTGCCCGACGGCAATAATATCGGCGTGGTCTATTATAACAAGGAACTGTTCGAGCAGGGCGGCGTTCAAGTGCCGACCACCTTCGAAGAAATGCTCGAGGTCGTTACCACACTCAAGGCAAAAGGCATACAGCCGATGGTCATCGGAGAGAAGGATACCTGGACCGGCTCCTTCCTGTTCATGAATATGCTTCTTCGTACAAACGACGGGCCCGGCTTCCTGCAGGATGTACTGGACGGCAGGAAAACGTTCGAGGACCCGGCCTTTATCGAGGCGGTCGACAGCTTCCAGGAGCTTGTTCAAGCGGGGGCTTTCCAGGAAGGGGTAACGTCCTTCGACTACAATGCGGGAGAGAATCTGTTCAAAACCGGCAAAGCCGCGATGTATTACATGGGCAGTTGGGCCACCGGCGGGATCGAAACCTCCTCGGTTAACGGGAAAGTCGGCGTCTTCAAATTCCCTACGATTAATGGAAACGGAGATCCGGACGAATTTATGCTGGCCCCGGGCAGTGCTTTTGCCATATCCGCCAATAGCAAGCATTTGGAGGAGACGAAGGATTTTCTAAACTACTTTATGCTGAATTTTCCGATAGAGTCCTTCAAAGCGAAAGGTGCGGTCGGGATTGGACAGAAAGTGGACGGCGATTACAAGGAAGCCGGTTACTCGGAAATGGCGATGGAAATCCTCTCCTTCTTCAAGGATGTGAAGGGCGGCGATCTGGCTTTCGACAATACGATGAATCCCGGGACGGCACAAGCCCATCTAACCAGCATCCAGAATCTTTTTGTTCAGAAGAAGGATGCGGCGGAGGTTGCGAAGGAGCATCAAACTGCATTTGAAAGCAACCAATAAACAAGCGGGTACCTCGGTACGGAAGGGGAATAAATTCCTTTTTCATAATAATAAAACTCGTAAGCTGCGCATGAGGGGTTATTTCACATCGAGGCAGCATAAGGGTTGGGGCCCGCTTTCAATCCTTTGCCCCAATCATGGACAGGAGGAGAATTACGTTGAATGTGCTAAGAGTCTCTGCGTGGAAAATAGCGGCCTTCATACTGCCGAGCGTGCTGCTTTATGTCGGAGTCGTATTCGTGCCGATTCTGGTCTCCTTCTACAGCGGACTACTCGATTGGAACGGAATAGGAGAATCGACCTTCGTCGGACTGAACAATTTTGAGAGGCTGCTCTTCCACGATCCGGTGTTCTGGCCGTCCGTGCGCAGAACGTTAATGTTTGCGTTCTTCTCCATGGCCGAAATTCCATTCGCATTATTTGTGGCCATTTTGCTGAACCGTTTTGTCCGAAAGCCGAATTTCCTCGTATCCAGCTACTTTTTGCCGGTGATCTTGTCGGTCGTTGTGGTGGGCCAGTTATGGAAAACGATCTACAACCCCGCTTCCATGGGAGGAATGCTGAATCAGGTGCTGGATTGGCTTCAGTTAAGCGGTTGGACCCGTTCCTGGCTGACGGACCCCGCCATCGCTATGTATTCGCTATATTTTGTCGCCCTATGGCAATATTTGGGATACCATGTCCTGATCCAATTTACCGGGATTCAGAATATTCCTTCCGACATTTATGAAGCGGCCAAAATCGATGGCGCAGATGGACTGAAAGCCGATTGGCATATCACTTTGCCCATGAACATTCCTATTTTTAAAATATCCGTCGTGCTGGCCTTTATCGGATCGCTGCAAGCGTTCGACATGGTCATGGTGATGACCGGAGGAGGACCGGCGCATGCTACCGAAGTGATTTCCACCTATATGTATAACATGTCTTTTTTATCGATGAAATACGGGTACGGCAGCGCGATTGCCGCGTTCCTGGTCGTCCTCTGCCTGCTGGCTACGATGATTATTAATATGGCCTTCAACCGGCTGGAGAAAAAATATACCTAGAGAGGAGGCTGTTCATGAGCGCCACCGTTCCTGCTCTTTCTTCACAACCGGTTAGACCTTCGGGGAAGAAGCGGGTGTCACTGCCGAAGGCTGCTGTTCTCGTTCTCTTGTCCGTGCTGTTTGTTACGCAATTGTATCCGCTTCTATGGTTGTTTATTTATTCGTTCAAAACCAACGAAGAGATCTTGTCCGGAAGCTTCTTCTCCTTGCCGGCTTCCCCGCAGTGGATCAATTATGTGAATGCGGTGGAATCGGGCCATTACTTCAAATATTTGCTCAACAGTCTGATCGTTACCTCCGTGACGATGCTGATTGTGCTGCTGTTTAGCTCGCTGGTCGCGTTTGCCATTGCCCGATTTAAGTGGCGGTACGGGCAAGCCGTCCTTCTATTGTTTCTGGTTGGGATGATGATCCCGATGCAGGCGACTTTACTGCCGCTTATGATCCTTTTTAAAACTATGGGGATATTGAATACGCATTTATCCCTGATTTTGCCGTATGTCGCTTTTCAGACCCCGATTTCGGTATTTATTCTGAGCAGCTTTATGAAGTCTGTCCCCATGGAACTGGAAGAGTCGGCCGTTGTGGATGGTGCCGGGGTGTTTCGCATTTTTCGCAGCATCACTTTACCGATATCCGTTCCTCCTATGATGACGGTCTGTATTCTTTCCTTTATTAATATTTGGAATGAATATATTATGGCCGCAACCTTTATCTCCTCGGAGAAATTGAAGACATTGCCGTTCGGTGTAAACAGCTTCGTCAGCCAATATTCGGTCAATTATGGAGCTATCGGCGCTTTTCTAGTTCTTGGGGCCCTGCCGGTGATCCTGATCTATTTTCTGCTTGCGGACAAAATTACTAAAGGAATGGTGGCGGGCGCCGTCAAAGGCTAGCGCTTGCCAAGGAGTCCGTTCCAAATGTCCCGAAGTACCGGAGCATCACCGTTATGAAGGCGACCGGCGACCGGAAGTCGAACTTTCTCGGACTGGAAGAGTGCTTCCTCCGTTCGACAGACTCCTTGACGGTTGGGTGATAAGATGGGAGCAGGTCGGGTTATTAAAGGAGAGGGCTTGAAGATGGCGCGTGGGCGCGGAATCCATTCCATTCGCGGTCGGTTGTTTCTGCTGTTTCTCTCTTCCATGATGGTTCTTCTCATGCTCGGCAGTTATCTTTATTATCGCAGCACTACGGACTTAATTCATGAGAAAATAAGCGATATGGCGGAGAAAAATATTTCTCAGACGGCCGGCCTGTTTGATCTGCTTCTTGAGGGATACATCAGTGTGACGAAATCGTTGAATAGCAACTATGAACTGCTTCGCCTTCTGCAGGAGAGGGAGAAGGAAAAGGATCCGGTGGCCGGCGTTAATGTGGAACGGATGATCCAAAACATTATGGGTGCAGTGTTCTACTCTCGCAAGGACATTATAGGAATTCATATCATTACGGATAAAGGCAAAATTTATACTTATGAAAATCGTTTTCCTGGGGCGACGGATGATGTCGAATATGTGGAGACGGATTGGTTCAAGAAGCTGGAGCAATCCTCCGGGGAGGCCGTCTGGATGGGATTATACGAAGGCCCGGTATTTGACTCTTCGGGGGATGGGGCTGTTTTTGCATTCGGCCGGAAGCTGTACGATCTGTCGACCTATCAGACGATCGGAGTTCTCCTCATCGAAACGGATCCGAGGCCGATCCTCGAAGCGCTCTCCAATGTCACTATTAGTCCGAACAGCCGGGTCTACATTGTGGATAAGGAAGACAAGGTGGTGGCTTCCACGGAATGGAACCGCGTGCAGGCTCCCACCTCCAGCGGATTGCCGCGTCCGACGAGTCATGGTGCCGTTGTCGAGAACCGTGAAGGGGAATTAGTTGCCGCCGCCCAGGTTGACCACGCGGAATGGACTGTGTTCGGACTGACTCCGGAGGCGGATATTCATGCGGAGATCATCAAGACAAGAAAGTATCTGATTATCGTCAGTGTGCTGCTTGTCCTTCTGTCCATTGCGCTTGCTACTTTGATTTCGCGGAATATTTCCTCTCCTCTCAAGCTGCTGATTCGTCAAATGCGGCAGGTGGAGAGGGGGAATTTCAGAGGCGCGGTCAATGTTCGTTCCTTTGAGGAAATCAACAGTCTGGTCTCCTCGTTCAATCGAATGGTTCGACGGATGGACGAATTGATTGAGCGGATTACGCTAGCTTCCATCAGTGAGAAGAATGCCGAGCTGCAAGCGCTGCAATCTCAGGTTAATCCGCATTTTCTATACAACACGCTCGATATGATTTATTGGATGCTGGATGAACGGGAGAATGACCGGCTGGGGCGGGTCATTCTTGCGCTTTCCCATATGTTCCGGTACAGCAGTGACTGGCAGGAGGCCTCGCGGACGACCTTGCGTCAGGAGCTGGATCAGATGCGCCATTATATGACCATCATCGAAAGCAGATTGGAAGGAAGAGTCCATGCCGAGATCGATGTAGACCGCCGGTGGCTGGATGTCCCGCTGCCGAAGATGACCATTCAACCGATTATTGAAAATGCCGTGAAATCCGGACTGGAGCCGGTGGATCGGCCGGGGAAGCTTCGTGTTTATACCCAAACAACAGAGCGCGAGCTTCTTGTTGTAATCGAAGATAATGGCATCGGCATAGAGGAAACGGCTCTCCATGCTCTGCGTGCGTCGCTATATGGCATCGGTTCCAGAATATCCGAGGACAGGCGGGAAGTAGAGCTTATCGGTTCGAAAACTACGGCGGAGGGCGCGGATCAGTGGAAAGCCGAGGCCACCCCGACTGCAGAAGAGGGCAAAGGCTCGCGGAAAGGAATCGGGCTGCCCAATGTTCACCGCAGAATTGCGCTGATGTTCGGGGAAGCCTACGGTCTCAGAATAAACAGCATCATCGGGTCTGGGACGACAGTCATTGTCGTGATGCCGTTGCCTGCCATAGAGGAGGATGATGATCATGAACTTGTTGATTGTCGACGATGAACATGTCATTCGCGAAGGTATTCGGAGAACGCTGCGAAATCACTTTCCCCACTGCCGCACGTTCCTCGCCGCCAACCCGGAGGAGGCAACCGCTTTGCTGCGCAATCATTATATCCACATTGTACTCACCGACATCTTGATGCCGGGGATGACCGGTCTGGAGTTGATGAAAGTGTCAAGGAAGCGCCATCCGCATATTAAGTGGATCGTGATTTCGGCATACTCCGAGTTTGCCTACGCGCAGGAAGCCGTCCGGCTCGGAGCCAAGGATTACTTGCTTAAGCCGATAGGCAAAGAGGCGCTGATCGAAAGGATAGGCAGGTTAAAAGAGGAAATTGCGCGGGAAACGGAGCTGGCCGAGGATGCGGAATGGTGGAAGAGCGGCCGCAAATATTTACGGGAGGCTATTTTTCAGAGGGTGGCTCTGGGGTTGGATACCGGCCGGTTTGATTTGGGACGGTTTATGGAAAACCATCCATTCTTCCACCTCATTCTGGTCAAGATGGAAAGCGACAGGAATGTCCAATTGGAAAATTTCATCGTCGAAAATGTGCTGAGCGAGCTGATTGATAGATACGGGCACGGGTTCGTAACACTGCTGGACAATAAGAGCTTGCTGGGGTTGATTACGTTGGAAGAAGAGAGCAGGCTCGGCGGGTTATTGAACGAACTGCGAGCCCATCTGAAACAGTATCTCCGCCTTCCTTTCCAAATGATGCATTCGGAGCGGGTAGACCATTTTACTAAAGTGGCGGAAAAAGTCCGGCGGATGAGACAGTTTTCCACAATTCAAGGTTATGAGCATTACGCAGAAGGCGGGGAACGTGCCGTGGAGGTGGCGCTTCATTATATCCGTTCTCATTATCAGGAGGATCTGTCGCTGGAGAAGGTAGCCTCCATCGTTTACCTTAATCCGGTCTACTTCAGCCAGTTGTTCAAGCAGAAAACAGGACAAAATTATAAGGAGTATGTCATTCAATTACGTATGGAGCAGGCCAGACAGCTCCTGCTGAACCCTCGATTGAGGCTTGCGGATATCGCAGAGCGGATCGGGTATCAGGATGTCCGCTATTTTGCGACCTTGTTTCGCAAGAAGTATGGGGCCAGTCCGTCGGAATACCGTCAAGCCTGCATTAGCGGGAATGGAAAGGGGATATTCTAGCGAACACGGTAGTATCGCTGAAACGTGACGAGATCTAAACGATATGTCCGTATATAGGAGAAAACCTGCGAGTTTCAGTTGCGGTGTAACCGTTTTGCTTCCAGCATTCTTGTCCTCACCTAGCCGGACGATGAGTCAGCCGCTCATGCTCCGGCTCTAGGTGAATAAACACTTTAGGAGCATGTAGAACCTTCTGCAGATCGCTCTCTATCCGGTCGCAGAGATCGTGGGCCGTCACAATATCTGTATCGGAAGGCACGACGAGATGGAAATCGATATGCTCCTCGGGACCGGACCTTCTCGTTCTCAGCGCGTGGTACTCGATGAATTCCTCTTTGTAAGAATCAATAATTTCTCGCACGAGCTTCTCTTCCTCCTTGGACAGACGCGTATCCAACAACGGCAGGAAGGATTCCTTCCCCAGCGAGAAAGCTTCTTTCATAATATAAACGGCTATCGCTATCCCGATCAGCGGATCGAGCAGATAGAAATCGGTCAGGCTGACCAGCAGCAAGCTGAGAGCTACCCCTAAGGAAGAGTAAACATCGGTCAGGAGATGCAGGGCATTGGAACGCATGGCTACGGATTGCGTTTTCTCCCCTACGTTCTTGACGATGCGCCCCACAATCAAGTTTATTCCTGCACCTATCAGCATAGCGGTAACACCTAGAATGGGCAGACGAATCGGCTCGGGGTGCAGCAGCTTCTGTACGGATTCATAAATAATCCAGATTCCTGCCACGAAGATGAGCAGCGTTTCGATCGTTCCCGAAACATTCTCAAATTTGCCATGTCCGTAAGGATGATCCTTATCCGGAGGCTTGGAGGAAATGCGAACGGAGAAAAAGGCGATAACCGACGCCATCAAATCCAGCGAGGAATGGATGGCTTCGGAAATGACAGCCACGGATCCCGTTAACACACCGACGATCAGCTTGAGCGTGACGACAAAAAAATTACTGATTATGGACAAGCTGGCGGCTCTGGTTGCTTTCAAATCAATCATTCCTTTATTCATTCGTTTCGTTAACGATCTTCTCTTAATATCTTATCCGATGAAGTTCGGGTGGGTCTATAGAAACAGTGTTGGGGGGTATCCAATAAATAGGATCAACTATAAATTGTTGAACGCAGCTAACAAATCAGGCCGTTCTTATAGGTCCGGGATAATAAGACTTTTAGATCGTATAGTCAAAATATATGAATAAGAGAGGACGCTGTTTCGGCGTTCTCTCTGTTGTTTAAGTAAGATTGCATGGAAGTTTGCGATAATAGCGGCTGAATAGGATGAGTTTGAACGTGCCGCCGATTATGATACAATAATTAGGAACATTTTCCCATGGCGAGGAGTGTTAACAGTGAGAAGAAAGCTCATGTTTACCGCAATGATGTCACTTGTTGTCGCAGCTTCTATGTCTATAGGCGCATGGGCCGCCACCAGCCTGGAAGAGGTTAAAGCCTTATTGAATAAAGGCATCCAGATAGAATTAAATGGCCGTTCCCTGCAATTTAAAGATGAGCAGGGGGGAACTCTCTACCCGATCACTTATGACGGCAATACTTATCTCCCCGTTCGATCCGTCGCCGAATCGTTAGGGCTGTCCGTGGCTTGGGACGGAGAGGCTAACAAAGTCCTTCTGAATGAAGGCAGCTCCCCTAGCGCTTTGAAGAGCTTCAATGTCAATGAAACCATCGTGAGCGGACCGATGAAAATGACCATTACGCAAATAACGTTGGACCCGGCTTACCGAAGCACTCCATATTCCAAACCGGTTAATGCCGTGGTCTTTAAAGTAGAGGTTGAGAATACATCCGGTGAGACAGTGAACTGGAGTCCCCATCAAGGAAAGCTGGTGCTCAATACGAAGGAGCAGATCGAGACCGGTATCTACCATTCCGATCCTGTAGGAGGGGAGTTTAGGGGAGAGGTTCTGAAGAAGGGCAATATTGTGTTTCAGGTAGAGAGCAACCTGGAGGAGGTCGCTAATCTGACCTATTATATTTCAGAGCCTTATAATAACCAATCCGACAGGGTGGGAGACGAAACGAGCGTGGAATTTGAATTGAAATAGATGTCGGGGATGCCGTTCTCCAAGAGATGTTGAAGTATTTCCATAAGAAGAACCTCGAAATCCGTCAGGATGAAGAGGTTTTTTTGTTTTCGCGACTTGAGCCATCCTGATAATGCGCTGCATTTGGAATGGATGGTTCAATCTAAAAATTTTTTATGGAAGCATTGGAAGAATAGGAAGAATAGTTTTCAATATTTTCTAGGGGGAAAGATTAAATATAACGAAAAAAACGATTGCGTAGGACGGAAAATCCATGTAATGTAAAAAGGGTTAATTTGATTTCCGAATAGAAGGAGCGAATAAATACATGTCCACCGCACCGTATCCCACCCTTCTCCAATGGGGTTATTCCGCAACCGGTTTGTTCAGGCCATCCTGTTGTCCGGATTGCTCCTTCAGATTGGAATATGGGTTCGTAATTACGCGATATTGCTTTTTGTCATGGAGATGACCAACGAGGATCCGTTCGCGATATCCATGATCTATGTGGCCGAATTTGTGCCTATTTTCGTTTTTTCGTTTATCGGCGGGACTTTCGCCGACCGATGGCGTCCCAAGCGGACGATGATCTGGTGCGATTTGCTCAGTGCAGTGTCCGTCTTCGTCGTGCTGCTCACGTTAATGTTTGCAACTTGGCACGCTGTCTTTTTTGCCACGTTGATCTCGGCTATATTGTCCCAGTTTTCCCAGCCTTCCGGAATGAAGCTGTTCAAGCTCCATGTCCCGGAGGAATTGATGCAAATGGGGATGTCATTGTATCAGACGATGTTCGCCCTTTTTATGATTCTGGGGCCTGTTCTCGGGACGTTTGTCTATCAATCGTATGGAATCAACGTCGCCATTCTAATCATGGGTGTCGCCTTCCTCTTATCTGCGGCAGCTCTCACCTTGCTCCCGGCGGATAGGCAAGAGGAAAAGAAAGAGATTTCGACCACAGTTCGTGAGGAAATGGCCCAGGGCTTCCGGTATGTGCTCCAAAGCCGCTCCCTGACGCTGCTGGGAGGCTGTTTCATGCTGGCCGGTCTGGCTATCGGATTAATCCAGCCGCTGTCCGTCTTTCTGGTAACCGAGAGACTGGGGTTAGATAAGGAAAACCTGCAGTGGCTCATGATGGCGAACGGAATCGGGATGATTGTCGGAGGCGGTCTGGCAATGGTATTTGCACGCAAGATCGCCCCTCAGCGATTGCTGGCTTTCGGAATGGTGGTCAGTGCCGTCGGAATGCTGATCGTCGGTTTCTCAACCAACCTATGGCTGACACTCGGCGGGCAGCTGCTCAGTGGCCTGGTCATGCCCGCGATTCAGATAGGAATCAGCACGCTCATTCTGCAAAGCACCGAATCCTCTTTCGTAGGCCGGGTGAATGGAATATTGAATCCTCTCTTCATGGGATCCATGGTCGTAACGATGATGGTGTCCGGGGTGCTTAAGCCGTTAGTCACGCTCGTAGGGATGTTCACAGTCGCCGCGGTTTTGTTCGTGATAGGGGTCATCGTCATTTCTCCGCTTCTAGGCTCTTCATACAAGCCGGGGACGGCCGGAAATGGTTCCGATTCGGAGGCTTCCGCCGTGAAGCCAATGGGCGAAATGATGGAGCCTTAACAAGGTATTAGCTTAAGAGGGTGTACTCCAGGTTATCGGATGGATGACTAGGGACACCCTCTTTGTTATCTTTCCAAGGACAGACATGACGTCCAACGGAAAAGCCGGCGCCTATTTTATCGGCCGATCCGGCAATTTAGGCGGATGCTATCCGCAGACAACCCCGCTCTTCTCATCTAATACATCAAAAGCGATGATTTGGCGGGAGGGAAGAACGATGTTTCGCAGAAAGCTTGGCTTAAGGGTTAACGAATCTCTTCGCACCTTGGAAGCTATTGATCTGGTTAATTGGAAGAAGAATGCCCGGAACAGAGCTAAGAGGGCCCCTGTCGAGCTGAATGAGGAATGGCTCATTCCATCAGAGGAGATAAGTGATAAGGGAAACCGGAAAGCCGGAAGGCAAGAAGGCAGGACGGCAAAATCCGGGGTTATTCGGAGGGCCAGGAAAGAAAGGGACGTCTATTCCTATGACAGGGCGGTTGCGCCGGCCAAAACCGGGGGAGATTGGAACGAGCAGACATACCGGAGAATCAGAGACACCGAACTACCCCAGAGGGCGTCAACACCCAATGACCTGTATCATCTCATCCATGATCATTTGGACCATATCCAGGAGATGACTGTGGGAGTAGAGCAGCTTATGAAGGCTTCCGCCGAGCTGGTTCGCCAGTTGGAGCGTACTTTCGGACGCGAATAAATTATTTTGATTTTGAACAAACTATAATTTACAAGTCCTCCAAAATAAATTATAATGATTATAAACAAGTAATCAATTTAATTTCATAACGCCCTGAATTTGTTTTGTAGCATGCTGCTCCCGTATAAGGAGCGGCATGTGTCGTTTTTAGGGGGTTAAAAATGGTAATCATTCTCATTGAGATAAGGAGGGCTATGATCATGAGTACTTCTCTGCAAACGGCAAAAGAATCGATCCGTGAATCTAAAGGCTGCAATAGTAAGGATGACTATGAAGGTAGAGGAAATGATTGGATGAGTAAATATGGAGAAGGCATAGCGGCCCTGGCGAGCGGAATTCTGATCGCAGCAGCCTGGGGAATGGGGTATGTGTCGGAGCCCGTCTCTATTGGCCTGTATCTGCTGGCATTCGTTGTAGGAGGATTTGTCAAAGCGAAGGAAGGTCTTCATACCCTGATTGCCGAGAGGGATCTCGACGTTAATCTGTTAATGATTCTTGCCGCCATCGGGGCAGCCAGTATAGGCTACTGGACGGAAGGGGCCGTGCTGATCTTTATTTTTTCCTTAAGCGGCGCCTTGGAAACTTATACAATGCAGAAGAGCAGCAAAGATATTTCTTCTCTAATGGACTTAAAGCCGGAAACGGCTCTTCTCTATAAGGATGGCAAGGAAACAGAGGTGCCGATCGAGCAATTGGCGGTGGGCGATCTGGTTCTGGTTAAACCGGGGGAGAGAATTCCCGCCGACGGGCTGATTCGCGAAGGGAGCTCTGCCGTGGATCAGGCTTCGATTACCGGGGAGTCGATCCCGATCGATAAAGAGCCTGGGGATGAAGTGTTCGCCGGTACGCTGAATGGCCATGGAGCGCTGTTCGTTGAAGTTTCCAAGCCGAGCGAGTCTACCTTATTCGCCAAAATCATTAAGCTGGTGCAGGAAGCACAAAGCGAAAAACCGGCCTCCCAGCTTTTCATAGAACGGTTCGAGCGGATTTATGCCAGGGTCATTATATTAGTTACGCTGCTGTTAATTGCCATACCGCCATTCCTGCTTGGCTGGGATTGGGAGGCTACTTTCTATAAGGCGATGGTGTTTCTGGTCGTTGCTTCCCCTTGCGCTTTGGTCGCTTCGATTATGCCGGCCGTGCTGTCAGCCGTATCCAATAGTGCGCGGAAGGGCGTTCTGTTCAAGGGTGGTGCTCATCTGGAGAACATTGCCCAAACAAGTGTCGTAGCCTTCGATAAAACGGGGACGCTCACCTACGGTCAACCGGCGGTTACGGATTGGGCAGCCTATCAAGGTCTGAGCGAGGAGGAACTGTTCGAAATCGCCGCTTCCATCGAAAGCTTGTCCGAGCATCCGTTGGCGAAAGCAATTGTTGACAAGGCCAAGGAGAAGCAACTGAACATCGGGCGGGCTTCGGGGCTCAAGGCTCTGACCGGCTGGGGAGTTCAGGCGGATTACCGCGGGAATACCTGGAAAATCGGCAAGCCCTCCTTCACCGATAAAGAATGGATGAATGAAGAAATAGAAGCCATCGTAGAGAAATGGGCGAATGAAGGCAAGACGGTCACCATTGTCCAGAACTCGCAAGGAGTAGCAGGGGTGTTGGCTCTTCAGGACCGGATCCGTCCGCAAGCCAAGCAGGCGATCGCCCGCCTGCGGAAGCTGGGCATTACGGTGGCCATGCTGACAGGAGATCAGCGGAGAACGGCTCAAGCGATCGCCGATGAAGCGGGGATCGATCTCGTCTTTGCGGAATTGCTGCCGGAAGATAAAGTGACACGAATCAAGGAACTGAAGGAGAAATACGGCAAAGTGACGATGGTCGGAGACGGGGTTAACGATGCTCCGGCGTTGGCTACGGCAACCGTAGGGATTGCTATGGGAGCGGCCGGAAGCGATGCTGCGCTTGAAACCGCCGATCTGGTTCTGATGAATGACGACATCGACAAAATTTCGATGGCGGTCGAGCTTGGCCGCCGGACCCGGAGAATCGTTAAACAGAACATCGTCTTTGCCATTTCCGTCATTGCTCTGTTGATTCTTTCGAATTTCGCGCAAGGGATCGCGCTTCCTCTTGGCGTCGTCGGTCATGAAGGCAGCACCATTCTGGTCATTCTCAATGGCCTGCGACTGCTTCGCTAATATTTGCCCGGGTTGGTTTGAGCGGGTTGATTGATGTCCGGCTGACGATGCCGTGTGTTGATGCAACTATTTGCTGCGCTGCGTGGCAAGATACATTTTAATGGTCCTAATCGGGATAGCGATTGAGGGACCATTCAAAAAGGGGCGAGAGATCGCCCTTTTTTGTTACCATATAGGAATCATTTAAATTTAATGCGATGTAGGATAAAGTTTCCTATGGGGCATAAAAAGCTTCCGCTATACCGGGTTATACATCTTCAGTTCCGGAGCTCCCTGCAAAGTACCCGGGATACGCTTCGAAGGTCACACGTCACTTTGTGGGGTATTGATAGGCTCCGTTAGGTGCTTTTTTACCACATTAGAAAGTTTAAGTTCATTAAAGCATTAAAATGGAACAAACTTTCTAATTGGCATAAAAAGCTTCCTCTAATACCGGGTTATTCATCTTCGAGATGGCTCCGTTAGGAGCTTTTTTTATTGATCCAAGAGAACGGGCCCGTTCGTTCCGGGGCTGACTTCGCTTTCTCGGCCATGCAGCCGCTGTATGGGCGGAAACAGGCGCATGGCCCTAAAGACGAGCAAAAATGCAGTAGAATCTCGTCCTTTTTCCGAAATGGAGCGAAAGACGCTCAAAAGTGCATGTCTTTTTGGCCAAACGGTGGGATTTTCGCAAAAACCGTCCAAAAGACCTGCACAATCGCTCTAGAATCCGGCATCGCGCAGATTTTTCCCCGAAAGACCTGCACTTTTGCTTTTCTTTATGAAATAGAAGAGCAGAACCTCGGAGATTCCTTCATCAAACGATTTTCAAGTGGAGTGCCGGAGACTTTCCGCTTATGGCTACAACTCCTAAAATGAGCACAAGAAGCGCCAGAAGCGCCAGAAACGCCAAAAGCGCCAGAATCCCAGAACGCCAGAATTGGCAAACACTGTGCACAAATTTGCTCTTTTGTTCATGTATGCGCTTTAGCGAGCTTATTTTCCCCCTATAAAGAAAAGCCCTCTCTTTTTTTAACAAGAAAAAGAATAGGAAGAATATCGATTTTATATTGTGGATCGTTAAGAATACTGTTGACAAAAGGGATAGAACTGGAATAATCTATTATCGAGTGGATATAAGCACAAATTTAATTCAAATGAACATAAATAAATGAGTGAATTATTTTATCAAGGGGGGATCAGGATGCTGGCGGCCGAACGAAAGCTTCGAATAGTGGAGTATGTCAAGCAGAAGAGAGTGGCGACGGTATCAACGCTTGCCAAAGAATTTCAGGTCCATGAGGCGACGATCCGCCGGGACCTGGCTGAAATCGAGCAGGAAGGTCTGCTGCGGCGGACTCACGGTGGAGTCATTGTGGACAGGGGAGCCAATAAAGAGCCCTCCTTCTCCGAGCGGGCCTCCGATCAGCTGGAGCAGAAGATGCGCATCGGGCAGAAAGCGGCTGAACTGATCGAGGACGGAGATCACATTATATTGGATTCGGGTACGACCACCATCCATATTGCCCAGAATATTAAAGACCGTTCCAACATTACCGTAGTCACCAACGATATGAATGTCGCAGCCGAGCTGCGTGATGCGCCCGGTATCAAGGTAATTGTGACCGGGGGGGAGCTATACCCATCCAGCTTTATGCTTAACGGCATGTTCACGGATAGGGTGCTGGAGGGGTTGCATGTGCAGAAGGCTTTCATCGGTACTCCAGCGATTCATCCCAAGCACGGGCTCACTCATCCCGAGGCCCAGCTCGTTCCGACGAAGCAGGGAATGATTGCCGCCGCGCAAGAGATTATTGTTGTGGCGGATGATACGAAGATCGGCAAAGTATCACTGCATACAGTGGCTCCCATTCAATCCATCCATACATTTATAACGGGAGAGGAAGCATCGGAATCTTATATCAAGCTGTTCAAGGATATCGGCGTCCATGTGATTGCGGTTTGATGAATAAATGGTTGAAGCATCGCTAGTTTGCTTAGGCAAAAGTTTCGAATGACGGCTGGTTGATAGTCCATAGGGGAAAAATCCGGCATGCCAATGTTATGGCTTGAACCGAACGCAGTCGTTTCCGCTCTGGAATGTGGCGGGTCGCCTCTGCCTCGAAAGGAGGTGATAGTTTTGATAACCGAAAACAAGGATGAGGTTTGCTCGCGCGCATACAGATTGATTCGGCCCGGACATATGGAGGAAACCTTCCTGGAAACGCCAATTCCCGAAGGACATGTAGTCATTGAGCCGACCTTGGCCAGCATTTGTCACGCCGACTTACGCTACTATACCGGACAGAGACGTCCCGAAGCGCTGGCGAAGAAGCTGCCCATGGCTCTTCTTCATGAAGGAGTGGGGCGGGTGGTGCACAGCACAGACCCGGAATTACAAACAGGAGAACGGGTTGTCATCGTCCCTAACATACCGGGGTATATGCAGGACGGCATAACTCCTGAAGAATGCTGTCCGGTGTGCAAGGATGGGCCGGGAGGAAATTACTGCTCTCGGGGTTATTTTCTGGGGAGCGGTATAGACGGGATAGCCCAAAACCGCCTGGTCATTCCAGCTTCCTGCGCCATACCGATTCCATCGGACCTGCCGGACGAAATTGCCGTATTGTCGGAGCTGTGCTCCGTATCTTACCAAGCCCTCCAACGGGTTCGGGACAGATGGGGCCGGGCACGCGCAGCCGTATTTGGAGACGGTCCCGTCGGATACTTGACGGCCTCGATGATTCATCATTTGTTTGGACTGGATAAAGATCGGCTTAAGGTCTTTGGGGCAGATCCGAACAAAATCGATAAGTTTCATTTTGCCGATTGCGCCATGGTTCAAGAGTATGATTTCGCTGCGGCGGAAACGGTGGACATTGCGGTGGAATGTACGGGCGGAAGATTCAGTGAAAGCGCCGTTAATCAGGCGATAGATATTCTTAATCCGGGCGGAATTCTGATTCTGATGGGAGTTACGGAGGAACGCGTCCCTATCAACACGAGGGATGTGCTGGAGAAAGGCTTGACTCTGATAGGCAGCAGCCGCAGCTATGCCCCCGACTATTATCAGGTGCTGGAGGCAATGAAGGATCCTTCCTACCAGCAAACTTTACGGCAAATATTGCCGGAAGAATGGACCAGAATAAGCAAGCTGGAAGATTATATAGAGGCCATGAACGATGCTGCAGAGCATCGCGGGTGGAAAAAAACGGTACTGGCGTTCCAATGGTAGCACCTATGGAAACGGACCAGCACCATAAAAAGAGAAAAAATAGATACAAGGTTATTGTACACCAGATTACAGAGGAATTATAGTCGAACCTGATTTTGCAGGGACGAATTTGTTCAAGAAGAAGCCGGCGGCATTCCGAAAAAACGCGTTTTTTGGAGCCTGTCGGCTCTTCCTGATGGGAACATCAAGACTAGAATGATATACTGGAAATAATACGCAAATGCTTTGTTTGCGCTTACAAAAATGAGGGAGGAAGTTCGCGAATGGCTATCTTTTTAAATTTATTACCGTACATGAACCGGATTGAAGACAGTGCGGAGTTGTTCGAGCGGTGGAAGGGCGGAGTGGAGATTCCGATGGATGGCCCCAATTGGAGAGAGCCTGTCAACTGGCATCATGAATTTTCACGATTTGCCGATCATCCGGGTCCGATTAGCGTTCATTCTCCGATCTGGGAGCTGAATCTGGCGACTCCCCGTTTCGATCTCCTGAGAAATTATTCTTTGGACGTCTATAGGGAATGCCTCGCTTGGTCTGCCAAGATAGGGGCCGAACAGATGGTAATCCATCCGAGTTTTCCCGTGACCCCGTTATTTCTTCGCAAGGAATCCCAGGAATGCTCCAAGGACAGTCTTAGGAAACTGGGGGAAGAAGCCCGAAAGCTCGGCATCGAGCTGGCCGTGGAGAACGTCGGCTTCCGCGAGCACGCACTGTTCGACCAGGAAGAGTTCGTCCGCTTGTTCGAGGAAATTCCGGAAATTACCGCGCTGGTCGACGTAGGACATGCCCATATTAACGGATGGGACATCCCGCAGTTGATCCGTCAATTGGGAACCCGGCTTAGCGCCCTCCACCTTCATGACAATGACGGGTATGATGATTTGCATCAGCCGGTAGGAGAAGGAACAATCGATTGGGAACCGATTTGGGAAGCTCTGCGGGAATTGAATCACGGCTATCGCGCCATTCTGGAATATCAGTGGGATACTCCATTGGAAACGATGCTAAAGGATGCCGAAGCGATAGAGAAAAAGCTGTAATTTCCGGGAACCCATCTGAAAAAGACTGATATTGTTCCTTAACGAACAAAATGAACTTACAAAGTTTCCCAAATTATTAAATGACCGCCCTATCTACCGGTCGCCACTTTTTGATATGATGTAGGAAACAATCCCAATGAATGTCAGACGGACGATTTCCTGCATCATTATTTCATTAGTGAGGTGGCGCTATGACCGAGGCAAGAAGTAATTCCGTTCAACAGTTTGAAGGAGAGGTCAGCTTTCAACCTGGTACTCCCGGATTCTATGCCAATCCGCATGTCCTGTACCGCGCTTTGCGTGAACGCGATCCCGTCCATGCGGTGCCGGGTTCGAGCTCTTGGCTGGTAACCCGTTATGAAGATGTGGCCCATGTGCTGAAGGATGCCCGATTCGGCAAAAGAATGGATCATTCGGGGCCTCCCCTGGAGATTGAAGCGGATATCCGGCCGGCCGTGGAGCTGCTCAATCGGTTTATGCTCTTCCGGGATCCCCCGGACCATACGCGGCTGCGCGGCCTTGTCAGCAAGGCCTTCACCCCGAGAATGATCGAACATCTGGCTCCGAGAATCCAGGCGATTACCGATGAATTGCTGGAGGAGATTGCCACGCGTGAGGAGACGGAGCTGGTCGCGGACTTTGCTTTCCCGCTGCCGGTCATCGTTATTGCCGAAATGCTGGGGGTTCCCGCAGGCGACCGGCAGAAGTTCAAAGATTGGTCGAACCTTGTGGCCTGCCTGATCGATTTCAATGCGTCACGTTCATTGTTCGTTGAAGGCAGTAGGGTCGTTCAGGAATTAACGGAGTATCTGCGGGGCATTGTAGCCGAGCGCAGACGCAGCCCGCAGAATGACTTGATCAGTGCGCTCATCCGCGCGGAAGAGAATGAGCAGAAGCTGACGGAGGAAGAGTTGATCGCTTCGTGCGTCCTTCTACTGGTCGCCGGTCATGAGACGACGGTCAATCTGATTGCGAATGGAGTATATACTTTACTGACTCACCCGGAGCAGCACGCTTTGCTTCTGGAGAAGCCCGAGCTTATCCCCGGGGCGGTGGAGGAAATATTGCGCTATGAAAGCCCGGTGCAGATGACCTCCCGTTTGGCGCAGACCGATGTTATCATCGGCGGCCGGACGATAACGAGAGGCCAGGAGGTTCTGGTTTCGTTAGGTGCGGCCAATCGGGATCCGGCTGTATTTGCCGAGCCCGACCGTTTCGATATAACACGGCAGCCCAATCCTCATCTGGCTTTCGCCGCGGGCATTCATTACTGTCTTGGGGCCGCCTTGGCCCGGATGGAAGGTCAGGTGGCTATCGGTTCTCTGCTGCGCCGATTCCCGAATCTGGCATTAGCCGAGCCGGAAATTACATGGAAGGAATCGGTCGTCTTCCGTTCTCTGCAATCGTTGAAGGTCAGACTGATCCCTTAATGGAGGAGGAGAAAACATGCACGAACGCCGTTTTAACCCGGACAATGTGGAGAGATTGGATAACCCGGAGCGCCGGAGGATGATCCCTCCCGAGCAAGTGCTGAAGCTGCTCCCGATAGAAGGAAGCGACGTCATCCTCGACGTAGGGGCCGGCACCGGTTATTTCACGATTCCCGCGGCACAGATGACCGGCGGAACCGTGTATGCTCTTGATGTGGAGCCAAGAATGCTGGAGCTGCTCAGAAACCGGGTGGAGGAGCAGGGACTGTCCAACATCGAGAGCAAGGAGGGGCCACTGGAGGCCATTCCGATGCCTGACGGGAGTGTGGATCATGTCATTGCTTCCATAGTGCTTCATGAAGCGGAGCCGTATACGCAGGGGCTGGCCGAAATCGGACGGGTGCTGAAGAAGGGCGGGCATCTGCTCTGCCTGGAATGGGAGCACAAGGTGACGGAATCGGGTCCGCCGCCGAGCCATCGCATTCCTTCGGAGCAGATGGAGGAGTCATTGAAGGAGGCCGGCTTCGAATTGGTCACGAGACAGGATCCTTCCGATGCCTTGTACCTGATGATTGCCCGCAAGATTTAGCTTGAATTCTTAATCTTGAAATTGCAAGGGACTGCCCTCAGCGGCAGTCCCTTATTTGATGGACCTTAGTTCTCTCTTATTGACGAGCCTTGTAAGTGCCTTTGATAAACTGATAGGTGAGATCATACACTTCGCGTGCGTCGGGATCGTCGGACTGCGCCGCTTTCAGCAACGTTTTCACTTGCTGGTAGTAAGCGTTATAAGATCCCTTCATATAGCCGTATTCCACGCCTTTATCCAGATATGTGTAATACTTGTCACGAATCTCAGGATTGGTCAGTACGGCGTCGCTCATCTCGATCTCGACACCCATGCCGTGAGCGCGGGCGGCTTGAGCAACGGCATCGACACGATCTGCCGTTGTGTTATGGAACGTATAATTCGGCTGCATCAGGGCGGAATCGAAGCCAATGTCCTTCCATTCGTCCCAGCCTCGGCCGAAGTAATAAGGAATCCACTGCAGCCTCGCTCCTTTGGAACGGACGTAATCGCCTGTGCGGCGGATCAGCTCCCCGTCTTTCTCCGCAAGCTGGTAGGCAACGAATTCGTTGTACCAATAGAAGGAGACCAGCTCCAGCTCGGTATATCCGGCCTGCTGCCAGCGATCATAAACTTCGTCCACGAACCAGCGGACGACCTTCTCCCGGTTGGCCAACGCTTGGTCTTCCCCGACCTCGCTTACCTTCATGTTTTCACTGATGCCGTCCCCATCCACATCGCCAAAATCGTTCTGATCGGTACGCGGATATGGAATGGCTATCGCTACTTTAGCCTTATAAGCAGGATTCCCCAATTCCGCTTTGGCTTCCTGGACAGCCTGGTTCAACGCCCCCAGCTCATAATCGTCGCGGAACAGACGATCCAGGAACGACTCGAAGTGGGCTTTGTTGGTCGGCTTTCCCGTAGTTGGCCCGAAGTTGGCGCCATCCAGCAGCGGCGCGTAGGGGAGGAACAAATAGCCGTCGAACATGTAATCGACCCTGTTCATATCGGTATCCACATAAGAGACATAGGGCTTGAAGTCCTCTTTAGTAAACGAAATCCAGTCTGCGGGCTCATATTGCCATTCTCCGGTGTAGATCAGCACTTCGCTGCGAATGCCTCCGGCTTGCTCCGAGCCAGGTCCGGGATACTTAATTTTGTCTTTCGGCCCCTGCGGTGAAGGGGTTAGCGGGCGTCCGGACCGGCCCGGCGTTCCCCAGACTTCGATTTCATCCATGAATACCCAGGAGTCGACGGCAATCTCTGCTTTAACATAACGGGCTACCTTGTTAATTCCTTGCAGAGTGAGCTTTTGGGTGAGCGGGCCCTTCTCCGTAGTGGAGATTTCGTTGTTCACCGTGTCCAGCTTCTCCCAGACCTTCCCGTTATGAGAGATGGAGAATTGGACCTGCTTGGGAAAGAAGATGCCGACCGGCAAATCTTGCAGCACATTCACGGAAATTTCCTGAATCGTAGATACTTGCTCCAGATCGATGGTGACGATCCGGCTTCCCTGCCAGATGCTGCCGACATATGCCATGTTCGAGAAGGTCGTACCGCCGTATTCCCCATCGGTTAATTGCCGGCCTGTATCATCCGGATGAGCGGCCTCCACCGTACTGAAGTGTGAATCCCGCGGATAAGGGGTTTCCAGCGTATAGCTCTTGCCCAGCGCCAAATTGACCAAACCGCCGTCCGGTTCGGAGTGAGCCGGTTGGGCGAAACCGGCCGCAGGGACGAGAGAGATGGCCAGCATCGCTGCTAGGCATAATGAAAACCATTTGCGTAATTTCATAATTTTTATCCTCCTTTGTACCCATGAAGTTTAATAGCTATGAGCTGCCCCTTCAGCCTGCTTCTACTTGAGGCCTGTCAGGGAAATGCCTTGGATGAATTTCTTCTGCACGAAGAAGTACAGGACGACAATCGGAACCGTGAACATCGTAGCCGAGGCCATCAACAATCCCCAGGAGACCTTATGTTCTCCGATAAAGGCCCGCAGGCCGACTGACAAGGTCCACTTGTCGGGATCATTCAGATAGATGAGCGGACCGAGGAAGTCCTTCCATTCATTCAAGAAAGCAAACAGCGCCACCGAATACAGCGCCGGCTTGGCCAACGGCATAATGATTTGCCAATAAATCCGAAATTCCGAGGCCCCGTCGATCTTGGCCGACTCCGTTAATTCATACGGAATGGTCAGGAAAAACTGCCGCATCAGAAAGATGTAGAAGGGGATCCCGAACAGGTTCTGAAGAATGATCGGCCAGTATGTATCGACCATGTTCAGCTTGTTGAACAGCACATAAACCGGGATCATCGTCACCTGGTAAGGCAGCATCATGGAGCCCATCATGATGAAGAACATCAGATTGCGGCCGCGGAATTGCAGCCTGGAGAATCCGTAAGCGGCCAGCGGTGCGGAAATAAGCTGGCCGATCACCGCCAGGGCGCACAAAAACAGCGTATTCAACGTATAGCGAAGAAAAGGAATGGCCTGCACAGCGTTGGAATAATTGAGCCATTCGAATGTACTCGGCCACCATACGACAGGCAGCGAGAAGATTTCTTCCTCCGACTTAACCGAGGTTAAGACGAGCCAGACGAAAGGAAGCAGGAACAGCAAGCCGACGAGAGCAAGCCCAAGATGCGGCACCAGGCTTGTGCGGATGGAACGCGCAGCGGATGGTCGGGCCATTATTTCTCACCCCCGTAATAAACCCAGCGTGCCGAAGTTTTGAACACAAGCAGGGTAAGCCCCATAACGAATAGAAACAAAATCCAGGCCATGGCGGATGCATATCCCATATTCAGGAACGAGAAAGCGGTTTGGTACAAATAAATGGCGTAGAACAGCAAGGAATTCTCCGGTCCTCCGACCGACTGGGACGCTTCCGCGAAGATCATCCCTTCGGTGAAAAACTGGAAGTAGCCGATCAGCCCCATAATCAGCAGGAACAATGTGACCGGAGAGATGGAGGGAAGCGTAATGTTCCAGAACTTGCTCCATCGTCCGGCTCCATCGATCTCCGCAGCTTCATAGAACGATTGCGGAACGTCCTGCAGGGCGGCCAAATACAGCACCGTATTCGTTCCCGTCGCCCAGAATCCCATCAGGATGATGGCGGGCTTGGTCCATGCGGGATCGACCAGCCAGTTCGGCCCGTTAATGCCGATGCTCCCGAGCAGATCGTTGACAAGGCCGTATTGCGCATTGAGCAGCCACATCCACAGCAAGGAGCTGGCAACCGCCGGAACGAGAGTGGGCAGGAAATAAATCGTGCGGTACAGAGCCTGCCCCTTTACCTTCGTATTCAACAGCATGGCCATGGCTAACGCGAAGGCCAGGTGGGGAATCAGGCCGAAGACGATCAGGTAGCCCGTATTGAATAAAGACAGATAAAATTTATCATCGGCAAAAAGATTAACGTAGTTCTCCGCTCCGACGACATCGGGCGGGGAGAATAAATTGTATTCCGTGACGCTGTAATAGAACGACATCAGGATCGGATACAGCTTGAAAACAACGAAGCCAATCCACCAGGGACTGGTGAACAACAGGCCGATTAGGAAAGCTTTGAACGCCCTGTTCCGTTGCCCGGCCGTTCTCGTTCGATTGGTCATCAGTTCTTCCGGCCTCCTTCAATGGCTGAATCATAGATAGGGCTTGAACGGCGGCGGACGGACGGCCGAAGAACGCGGAGCATCATCCATGCTGCTTCCCGGCGTCCGCCTGCTGCCTCCCGGATTATTTATTCGCTTTGTCCGCCAGCGGCTGGATCTTCTCCGCCACTTTATCCATAGCTTCCTGGGCGGAAGATTGGCCTTTCAGAGCTTTCTCCGTTTCTTCGCTCAACGCCTGTAAATATTGATTGATATACACGTTGTTGGGGAAGCCCTGCAAATTCTCGCTCTTGGCCCGCTCGTAGAAATCCCACATCGTTCTCAGCTCTTCGTTCTTCGTCAGCCTTTCGTCATCCAGTGCTTTCTTGACGGTCGGAATGACTTTGGACTCCTGGGCGAATGCCACTTGCGTATCGACGCTCATTAAATATTTCAAGAATTCCCACGCTTCGTCAGGGTGCTTCGCTTTCTTCGGAATGAAGACCCCGCGCGGGGAAACCATACCCGATCCCTTCAGGTCGGGGCGATCCGCCGGATAAGGGAATGGGGCGATGCCGATAGGGCCGTCAGCGGTTCTTTCCTCGGTGAAGTTATATTCCCACCCGATGATCATGGCGATTTGACCGGTCAGCATCGGATCCTGCGGCGTGCCTCTTTGGCCGAGCCCGGACTTGAATTTGCCGACGGCATCGTTGCCGTACAGCTCGTAGAATTTGCGCTGATACTCGATGGAGGCAACGTTCTCCTTGCGGTTCGGGGTTACCTTGCCGCTATCGTCCACCCAGGAGCCGCCGAAGATAACGGGCCAGAAAACGTTATCGATCCACGGATAGTCCGGCAGAAAGCCGATGTTGGTCAGATTGCCCGATCCGTCTTTCTTGGTCAGCTTCTGGGCGTAATCGAGAAGCTGGTCCAAGGTCTCCGGCGGTTCGGTAAGGCCGGCTTCCTGGAAGGCTTGCTTGTTATACATAAGGGTGTTGGCCATGCTCATGGTAAAAGGAACGCCGTAGTATTTGTCGCCTACCTTCATTCGTTCCATAGCGGCAGGGACGACCGAGCCGATATCGAAATTGTCCTTGGAGAAATAGCTGTCCAGATCCAATACGGCTCCGGCATCGGCCCAAGGGCCGATGTTGTTCCAGAAGGTCAGGGCCACATCAGGCGGATTGCCCCCTGAAATCGCTGTCAATTGTTTCGTGGCGTCCTGATTACCGAGCACCTTCACCTTGATTCGGTCTTGACTCTTGTTGAATGCTTCCACCGTCGCTTCGATTGGTCCGGAGTCTTTCTCGGACCAGACATGCCAGAACGTAATCTCCACCGCATCCTTCGGTTTATCCGCCGGCTTCTGGGATGGCTGCGTTTGCGGCGATGTTCCGGGCGTGGCTCCGGCGTTGCCGGAAGGGGTTGAGCCGGAACCGGAGCCGGAGCTGCAACCGGCTGCCAAAGAACCGATTAATAAACTAATCAGAACAGGAGAGGTAATTTTTTTGAATCTCGCTTTCATAGACCGAACTCCTCCTTCTTAAAGTCACTGACATAATTTTTTATCTTTTTGCCGCTTTGTCCCGAATCTTGCTGTTGAGTAACACCCTCCCCCTTTTTTACGGACAAGACTGAATCCGCTTACATCGTTTTTCAAAAAAATCAGATAAATTCGGTGCTACTAAAAATATAGCACAGAATGGAATTAAATTCCGCTATTATTTTAAAAAATAACGGTTTTTTTCACCTTATTCTTAGAAAGAGAATTTTACTGAAAAAAGCTTGCTGCCGGATCTTCAAAAAGTCAGTGAAGGTTAGGAGAGTGTGCCAATATTTGCTATAATAAATGATATATTTTGCGATGGAGAGATTTTCTTGAACGCGAGCGCTTTCTTGAAATACTCCGATTATCTCATACATATTAATATCTATATATAGAAAGAAGGGCTGGCAGAATGAATATTTATTCAGTGAAATATACATCAACCGAAACCTTGTTTGACGAAGAGAAGCAGAGAAAGCAAAACATCGTATCCGTTCGGGCCAAGGACGAGGAAGATGCCAAGCAGAAGGTGCTGGAGAAGCTTAAGGCGGAAGGCAGGCACAGCCAGATCGTGATCCACTCGGCAAGGCTGGAAGGCAAGGTGAAACGAAGCACTCCGCTGCTGATCGGAGTCGTGATCGTTGTTATTCTGATTTTGTTATCGATATTTAACCGTTAATGGAGGGTTCTATGCATATCAAAGGGAACCCGCAAGTAGCTGAAATCCCTCTGACCATGATCAGGCCTCATTTGCAGGGCATTCCGGATGTTGCTCTGCCGGCCCCTTACCGGATTCGTTCCTTCCGGCCGGGAGATGAGCATCTATGGGCAGCCATTGAGTGGCGGGCCGGAGAGTTTCCGAGCCAAGAGCAGGCGGAGCTTCATTTTAACCGCGAGTTCGGGAAGCATCTCGATGAAATGCAGCTTCGGTGCTTCATTCTGGAAGACGGGCCGGGAACCGCCGTCGGAACAACAACGGCATGGTACAACACGTTACGGGGAGAACCGTATGGGAGAATACACTGGGTCGCCATCGTACCGGAGCATCAGGGCCGGGGGTTAGCCAAGCCTCTGCTTTCCCATGCGATGAAACGTCTGGCCGATTTCCATGACAGAGCATATTTGACCACGCAAACGACAAGCTGGAAAGCGATTCAGATGTATCTTCAATTCGGTTTCGAGCCTTGGGTTGTCGAGGAGTCCTGCAGGGAAGGCTGGGCCATGATGGAGGAATTGCTGCAGCGAAAATTACTTTAACGGACCGGATCGGCTGCCAGGCCGTGAAAGCGTTATAGCGAGAAAGACGGTTAGCTGCAACCGGCAAAAGACCCGCAAAAGTGCAGGTCATTGTCGGGTGGGTGTTGGCTAAAACCGCAAAAGACGAGCAAAAGTGCAGGTCTTTGGAAGGTGGTTGGCTGAAACCGGCAAATGACGAGCAAAAGTGCAGGTAAATTTGGATGTTTTGCTGATTTTACGCATTTTGGCCGGAAAGACCAGCAGATTTGCACGTCTTCTTCGGGATTTACCGAATTTTTGCAAAAAGACATGCACTTCTGTCTGTCCTTGCCCAAGGAAAAGCTTTTATCACCTAATGGACAATCCGAGTAAGGCGAGTATCCGATAGAAGAGGACAAAACAGAACAACGCGCGCTGTTTCCAGCGCGCGTTGCTGCTTGATACCGGCGGGGCGGGCGCTAACGGCTATCCCCCCTGCCCCCGGGACCGGACCGGCTATCGGTCCAGCTTGACCTTCAATCCGACCTCGAACATTCGCTTCCAAGGCATTTCCACCTGCTCCAGATGAATTCGTTCCGGCTGCAGATCCTGCAGGTAGGTTTCTATAAATTCGGTGAGCTTCTGCCGAACAGTTGCGGTCACCGTATCGTATACGTGAGCGACATCGAAGTAATTGGCCCCGAGACCGGGCAGAACATTCTTCGTAATGTCGGAGCGGACAAGCGCCTGATATCCCCAGTCCTCTATCAGGCGAAGCAGATAGAATTCCCGGCTAAGATGCAGGCGGTCCTCATCTTGCCGCAGTCCGGGACGGCGGTAGTAAGACTCGATAATTCCGTGGGCAATTACCGTTCCCAAAGTATTCCCGGACGTATTCCAGGCCGAATAACCTGCCAGCTTCGGCAGAAGTCCGGAGCGGGACACCATTTTCATGAAGGTGTGGTCGCTGCCGTTGGAATTGGCCACGTCCGCGAGCGCTACGGTCTTGCCTTTGGATGTGTAGTTGCGCATCGCTTGAATGAATTCATTGAAATGAACCTCCGAGAAGTAGGAGCGGTGCCGGTCGCGGAAAGCTCTCGACGATTCGGCGGCATCCTTCTGTCCGACCGGCGGCGAATGGACCATCAGCACTAAATCCGCCTCATGCGATGAGTCCGCCATGAAGGCTCCCCCTGCAGTAATATGCGATTTGATGCTTTCATTGAGGCTGCGGTCCTCATACCGGGGAATCACGAAAGGTCCTTGGGTAGACGAGTACCGGACGAAGATTTCCGGATGGTAGTCCATAGTTTCGCAGAACACTCTCGCGACCAGCGTACACCCGATTTCGTCCGCTCCCGGATATAGGAATACCCGGTCCATGAGGCCCAATTCCTCAGTCAGGAAAAGCAGCCTGCGCTGCTCCATAGCGGAGAAGCCATAATGGGCATTATCATCCAGAGGAATGATCAGGAAGTCTATAATTCCTTCCTCGGCCAGCCGGATGGAATATTCATTGACATAGGAATTAACGCTCCTGCGATGCAGATGCTCTGTCAGCACTTCCTCCGGAATCTTGCGTAGCAGTTCTTCCCATTCCTGCTGTTCTTCAGCATCGAGCTCCTCGCGTTCCTGCTTGTCCTTAAGCCAGGAATAGCGGAAGATGGAGCTTCCGTACTCCGCGTAATAATCCGGCTCTTCATCGTTGCTGCTCGCGGCCGGCGTCCTCATGATCAAATTAAAGGCATAAATTTTCAAATTCGGACGACTCAGCTTTAATTCCCGAAGCAGATCGATTCTTTCTTGGCATTGCTCGGGGCTGTAATGGTGCAGCCGAGAGGGGACGATGCCGCCATACACGAGCATATCGATCGAAAGGATAAGGCTGTCTGCCTGTTCGGCCTCTTGCTTCAGCCATTGGGCGAGTTGATCACAATCCGCCGGGCGTTTCTTATCCCCCAACATGGAAAACGGCGGTACGGAAAGAGGCAGGCCGCCCAAACGGGCAAGCTGCTCGGGATAATCTACATTGCACGGTCTTTCATCCAGCGGCAGTAAAACAATACGATTCAAAATAAATCCTCCTTAAGCTGTAAGTTCTGGGGCTCCCCGCAAAGTACCCGGAATACGCTTCGTAGGCCACGCGTCACTTTGTGGGGAATGTTTGGGGCTCCCCGCAAAGTACTGTATAAACCTTTATCGAAGCAAATCGTGAAGAACGATCGCGATTAGAGAAGGTTTAGACCCGACTCCTATGGAGTGCGGACGGAATACGCTGCGAAGGCATGCGTCACTTTGTGGGGAATGTTTGGGGCTCCCCGCAAAGTACTGTATAAACCTTTATCGAAGCAAATCATGAAGAACGACCGCGATTAGAGGAAGGTATAGACGCCGACTCCGTTGGAGTGCGGACGGAATAAGCTGCGAAAGCTATGCGTCACTTTGTGGGGTCATCCTATGAGCGTTTGCCCACATTATAGCATGATTGACTCGGTTACAGCCGAACAATTTTATTTGATTTTGACATTTGCGGTGGAATATTTCTTCAAATGGCAGTGGAGATAAAAGATGTCGGAAGATTTGGCAAACATAGGAAAAAGACGCTGTGCGAAAATAGCGAAAATCTGAAAGAGAAGGCCACTGCTGCAGTCGTTAACAGCGTTTGCTTTCCCGCTTTCTTTGAACTTTAATTAGAGCAACTTTCAAAATATAGGGAATGTCTTGATGTCGGCGGTGTTCTTAACTAATCAATTTCATAAGGTCTCTTCCATTTCCATGAGAGATACCACAATATCAGGGCAAGGACAGACTGGTGTAACCGTCAAGTACTTTTGAGCAGATTTCGCTAACTTTCAACACCTAGGCATTCCAAATATGGTTTCTCTGTGTTTAAGCCGGAAGCTGTCCCCACTTAAATGTATGATCTCACTTTTATGTAAGATACGATCAAGAATAGCGGTCGTGATGGCAGGATCACCTAACAATTCTCCCAATCTTGAATGCGTTTAACAAGTCTCGCCAGAACAAAACCCCTTCATAAAGAAGTAATATTCTGTCATAATATTACTTTAAGAACCCCATTCAAGATAGAAATATGAGTATAGTTTCTAATACGCGATGAACCTACACTTTTAAATTTTATGGATACAACAAAAATAGTCCAAATCGCGCTATATAGCGCCTAAAAGAAAGGAGAAATAAGGGATGAACAACGAAAAAATGATGGCGTAAAGTATTCTGTGTACCAAGATTTGGAGCCTTCACAGGCGACAAAAAAGTAGGGTATTCTCGGGATTGCAAAAAGTCACCAAGAAAGGAACCCTACTCATGGTAACTATACACGAAAACATGCTCACAAATCTAATTGAAAATCTTGTCACAGATTTTGTGAAAGAAAAACTCGAACTGATCATGCGAGAAGAAATTCAGCACTTTATGCAGGAACACGCGGAAAAACCAAATAGCCGCAACGGTTATTATGTACGTACCCTGGATACGAAGTATGGTAAAATCGACGATCTACGAGTTCCGCGAGACCGTAACGGCGAATTCCATACACAGGTCTTTGAACCTTACCAGCGTCGAGACGGTTGGTTAGAGGAGGCTGTTATCCACATGTATAAAGGCGGAATGAGTACCCGCGATGTGGCTCAGTTTATCGAGGGCATGTTCAGCAGTCAGTATTCCCCTACTACCGTAAGTAACATTACCAGCACCGTGCTCGAAGACGTTTGTCGTTGGCAGTCCAGACCGCTTGAGAAGCGTTATTCGGTGATTTATCTGGACGGCATGTATGTGAAGCTGAAACGAAGCACCGTCAGCGGCGAAGTGATCTATTTTGTCATGGGAATCAACGAGCAAGGCCATCGCCACATCCTCGGCTTCTACGTTGGCGGTCAAGAAAGCGCCAACGGCTGGAAAGACGTGCTTAAAGACCTGTATAACCGCGGCGTACGTGAAGTGCTGCTTGGGGTTTTTGATGGGCTTCCGGGCCTGGAAGAGGCGTTTCGCGAGGTCTACCCCAAAGCAGATGTTCAGCATTGCGTTGTGCATAAAGTACGCTCGACGTTTCCAAAAATCCGGGTGGAAGACAAAACCGATTTTCTAAAGGATCTCAAAACCGTCTATCATGCGCTGGATCATGAATTAGCGCTGGCTGCGTTTGACGTGTTTAAGGGAAAGTGG
>NZ_VEGP01000036.1 GCF_007679495.1 Paenibacillus sp. 32O-W
CAAGTCCAGCAATGGATGAGCACCTTACCCAGTTATATCAAGGGTTTGTTTGCCAATCTAAGCTGCGAAAGTTGAGTTAATAAAATTGGGGTCTTCCAGCGTGTCTATAGCCTTCAGTTCTTTGCTTCCGCGGGGAATAGCCAGGTTCGCCACGATTCCATCGTAATTCGCCGCTTCCCAAATATTCGTAAATTTACTTGATACGATCGGTGTAACTTCCGGCTCATTTTCCTTGATCGTCTGGAACATAGCTTCCATATCCTCGAGAGATTTCACGCCATTGATATCGAACTTGTACTTGTCAACCAGTTTCTTGTCGAGCAGAAAACCGAAGCCCTGCCCGAACTCCTTCTTGGTAGGAAGCGCGTACAGCTTGCCCCCGATTCTCGAGCCTTTAATGAAATCCTCACCGAGAATCCCTGGAATATCCTTGCCGTATTCGGCCATTAATTCGTCAAGTTCCAGATACTGCCCCTTGGCCACATCCTTCGCATACGAGAACCAGCTGGCCGTAAACATCAGATCGAACGGTTCGTTGGATATCTTCATCAGATTGGTTTTATCGTCCCAGGAAGCCCATTCGATAGGTTTAAGCTCAATCGTAGCATTGATCTTTTCCGTCAAATATTTGCTCATTTCATCCTGCACAAGCTGCAGATCTTTGGGTGCGGTCGCAGGGTATACAAGCGTGATTTTGTAAGGACTGGTACCTCCCGTCTTTGTTGCGGGCGTAGTTCCGGAATCCGTTGTCTTTCCGGCTTCCCCTTTAGCGCAGCCTGTTAAAGCCAGCATTCCGCATAACATAATCATCCAAACTAAATGGTAGGTTTTTTTCATGTCATGGCGTCCCCTTCCTCGTTTAATCTTTGTAAAACATGCATGGAAGCCGCAGTATCCTGCCAACCTCACCTCCTCTAAGGCATCCGATTCTATCTAACCTTTGACCGCGCCGCTCGTAATCCCGCTGATGTAATATTTCTGGAAGAACGGGTAGGCGAACAATAAAGGGGCAATTCCGACAATGGCAAGGGCCATCCGCACCGTTTCGCGCGGCATTTTGGCAAGCAGCTCGCCGACCTGGGCCGAACTGTTGGACTTCATCAGAAGATATTGGATATTGGTGAGTGTCTTCGTCATCAAATATTGGATATTGTAGAGCTCGGGCTTATCGATAAATAGCATGCAGTTATACCAGTCGTTCCAGTAGGATAATGTGTTGAACAGCCCGATCGTAGCCATAATCGGCAGAGAAAGCGGTACGACGATTTGAAAAAATATTTTCAGCTCACCGGCCCCGTCAATGGTTGCGGATTCGATGACCGATTCGGGGATGGTCGAGGCGAAGAAGCTGCGCATCAGCAGCACGTTAAATGCGCTAAGCAGCAGGTTGGGAATAATCATGGCAAAAATCGTATTCTTCAGATTAAACATCGTTACATAGGTGATGTACCAAGGCACCATCCCTCCGCCAAACAGCATCGTGAAGAAGATATAGAAGGAAATGGTGCGGCGGAAGGGAAGGTCCGGCCGGGATAACGGGTATGCAAAAAAAGCGGTGATCAACAGACTGGCAGCCGTGCCGACGAGAGTGGTCAGTATGGTGACTCCATAGGCTCGCGCGATTTCTGAAAAATCATTGAACAGAAATTGATAAGCCGCAAAGCTGATTTCACTCGGAAACAATGAGTAACCATTCTGGAGAATAGATTCCTCGCTGGATATGGATACCATGAATACAAGAAGGAACGGAACTATCGAGGCAATGGTAAATGCCCAGAAAAACAGGTGAATCAAGGATGAGCCCATGCGTTTTTTCAGGGTCAATTTCACCGCAATTTCTTCCTTCTTCCCGTTTAGGTTCAACTCCATTCCCATTTCCCCCTTGTCTAAAATAATGCGTCCCGTTTATTGATGCGTCGGACAGCCGTATTCGCCGCCAAGATGAGAACGAAGCAGACTACCGATTGATAGAATCCCGCCGCCGTCGACATTCCGATATCGCCCGATTGAATCATGGCCCGGTACACAAAGGTATCGATCGTATTTGTCGTCGGAATTATCCGAAATCCGACCGCAGGATGCCGCTGATTGCAAGCAGAGTCATGGTGATGATGACGGGTAATATGAGCGGAATCGTAATCCGGGTCATCTGTTTCCACTTGTTAGCGCCATCGATAGTGGCGGCTTCATAATATTCCTTGTCTATTCCTATAATCGAGGCAAAATAAATGATGGAGAGATAGCCGACATTTTTCCAGGCGTTAACAATGACGAGAATATACGGCCAATACTTCGGTTCGCCGTACCAGGATATCGCCTCGGCGCCGAACCATTTGATCAACAGCCTGTTCACAAGACCGCTGTCCGCATTCAGAAAGCTGTACACCAGATAAGCGACTACAACCATAGAGATAATATTCGGAAGCAGGAAAGTGCTCTGATAGAACCGGCTGATCACTTTGTCCTTGATTTCATTGATCAGAAGCGCCACCAGTACGGATAGAACCAAATTCAGAACGATAAAGACGAAATTGTAGAGGAAGGTATTCCGGGTAATGATGTAGGCGTCCTGCGAGTTGAACAAAAATTTAAAATTATCAAGCCCGGCCCACTCGCTCCCCCAAATCCCATCGACATAATTATAATTTTTGAATGCAAGGATGACGCCGTACATCGGGATGTAATTGTTGATGAACAAATACACAATTCCCGGCAATGTCATAAGAAGCAGCCATTTGTACTTTTTCAGACTTTTCCTTAAATGCGACAACCTTCTCATGATCCAGCCCCTTCTCATCAAGGTGAAGTAAGCCCTTACAACTTCATTCTATATTGCAGGCGGAATAGCCGGCCACCATCCTTATGACTTTCTGATGCCACAATGATGACTTCTTCCAAAAATAAAAACCATCCCCTAAACTTAGGAGATGGCTGCTTTTCAAAGCTATTTATCATTGTCGCGTTTCGGCCAAATACTCTCTCTGGAGAAGCCCCATATGAACGATGTCATGCCATGCCCCTCCACGGAACAGGCACTGCCGGGAAATCCCCTCATGTTGAAAGCCCAGCTTCTCATACAGCTTGACCGCTTTGTCATTGAAGGAAAAGACCCTGAGCGACACACGATGCAGGTTCATTTCGAGAAACGCATAATCGAGCAGCAGCCGCAGCGTCTCCTTCCCGTATCCTTGTCCCCAGTACGCTCTATTTCCAATATCGATAATGCATTCGGCATTGCGGTTTTTCAGATCGATATTAATTAATGAAGTGATTCCGATCGGCGTTCCGGTCTCTTTATCCATAACGATGTAGCTCTTCGAGGAGGGAGAGCCCAGGATCACCTGCTGGACGAAGCTTCTCGTCTCCTCCAGCGGATAAATATCCAAATAAGGATTGGTCGTGTGCATCACTTCCAAGTCATTGCGCCACTCATGATAGAGCTCTGCATCCTCCGCCGTCATTTTTCTGAAAGTGATTTTCGAAGATTCGAATAACATCACTGTTGCTCCTTTCCCGCCGTGAGGCTAATGGTTGACCGGACCCAGCATTCCCTGCAATGAGAAAAGCAGAGCCTCAAGCTGCTCCTTGACCCGGGTTCTCTCCGACCCTAACTGGTACGTGTCCAGCATCAATCCATCCATAAATGAAATTAAATATAAAGCGACAGACGCAGGAGCCAGCCGGGGCTGAAACTCTCCCTGCTCCATCCCCAATTCAATAAATCTCGTAATAGCGTCCGCCAAAGCTTGATACCGCTCCGTAACATAAGGGTGGGCCTGCGAATTTCGCACATCATGGACCGTCAGGAAAAACTCCGCCTTAGCCCGCAGAAGAGAGTTCCGGATGCACTCTATGCTCCCTTCTTGCTGTCGGATCCATCCGGCTAACGCCGTCCACGAAGGGGCTCGCTCCTCCGATGCGAAGAAGAGTAGCTCCCGCTGGTCCTCCTGCTGCATAACCTCTACAAACACATGCTCTATATTGTCAAAATAAGAGTACAACGCCCCTCTGGATACTCCAGCCTCCTCCATAACATCCTGCATCGTCGCTTGAGTCAGACCTTTGCGAACGAACACTCTCTCCGCGGCTTCCAGCAGTTCTTTCTTCTTCTGAATTTTGTATTCATCGCTGACCTTCGGGGCCATGAAGCTTACCCTCCTTTGTAAAACGACACTGTTGTCGATTTATGATTATTATAAACGACGATGGTGTCGTTTTTCAAGGAAGATTTTAGCCCGCAGCATGATTCTGGGGAACCCGCTTCGGGCTATAGGTGTTATGGGGAGCGGAGTGGCGAATATAGGGGTTACAACGCCCCTTGTTTTATCATTTTCTCTATTTCGTACGTAAGTTATTCAAAGTAGGTATCTTTTTACTGATTCCACATTTTTTATAACCAGACATGGTGTTCGAAAAAAATAAATTATTAGACTTGGGTCTTTGCTGTCAAGTGATTTTCGAGTTGGAAAATTGTCAGCTTTTGAGAAATAAGTATTAGACTGAAGTCGATTTGTTTTCTGATAAGATAAACAGAAAATTATTGTCATTAAACAATCGTAATCTCCACTAAAAGCTCAAAAACTCCTATTAATTTACTCAACAGGGGTTTTGGGTTTTCTCACTATAACTATATGTTCTTCCATCATCGTCTTTATTTCATTTTTACGTGTTACTGTAGAATTTATATGATGGGGTAATCTTTTAAAAGAATATTGTCTGTGCAAAGTAATAACTTTATCGTATCCAAGAGATACAAACCAATCGTTTAATACTTCTGCCATATCTACAGTAATGGAACCTAAAATTGTTCTATGCCCTACAATCCATGCTTGAACTCCACCATCTACTAAAATCCTATCTGTCTGCTCTACAACTATATACAATTCTTTGAAGAAATGTAGCACTGACTTGACCCTGCGGGGCAAAGCAGTTACTTTTCTATTAAGTGTATCCTTAACATATGGGAGCTTACTAGCTAATTCTTGAATCAATTCAGAACTACGATCAACCTCAGTTAATTTATTCATAAACATTTCAGTTAGTTCTCTTGCTCTTACTTTAATTTCTTTGTTTGATAATTCTCCTGATTTATTGAGCATCCTATAGTAATCCAACCGAACTCTCTCTTTGGTTAGCTCAAATAACTCTTTATTACTTATTAATATACTAATATCAGAATTATTTTCTTTTATACCTTTCATAACTTTCATCAATTCATAGACTAAATCCTGATAATGTTTTGCATCTTGTTGACATACTCTTTTCATTTCTAAAAATAATTTCTTTAAGGTTTTAGAGGAACGAATTACATGTCTCAGTGAAGTATTACAAGCTGATTTTTTCCCACCTAATAAATACTCATCCACATTATCAACTGTAGTGGTGATGCCTAGATAGCGAGATAATAAATCTTTAGACCATTGTAGTGATAATCTTGAGAATTGTCCGTAAGCTACAGTACTTTGAGAATCACCATACGGTGGTGATGTAAGAATCGCATCAATTTTCTTACCACTGAGATGTGATAAATCCTTTGCATTCTTCATTTGAATGTCAGTTATTGTTTTACTCTTAGATATCTTCTTGGTCTCGACTAGCAAACTTAATAAATTCTCTATTTTATCTTTAAAGACTAGCAGAGAGTCAATATTAAACTTATCAATATCACCAGGTGACATTCGATATAATTTAAATTCGCTATTCCGTGTTAATGAACTCTCACGTATAGTTGAACTGAAAGCAGTTAGTAAAATCAATGCAAAAGTTTCCTTGTACTTTTGTGAGCATCCCTGTAAAAAGATATTTATCTCCTGCTTTATAAAAGACAGCTCTTTTATAGTCTGAGGCTTAAACCAATATTCAATATTATCAAATTTAGAAAGCTCAACTAAACTTGCAGTTTTATATTTTTGATTGATTGAGTCAGTAAATGTTTTTAATGACTTCTCAATATATGATGTGTTAGTTACAGTTAATGACTTTGTTCTAGCTAATAAAATTGATAATGGATTTAGATCAGATCCATAAAAATCCAACCCTAGATATTTACATTCCAACGCAACAGTGCCACTACCAACAAATGGGTCCGAAACCTTAGTGATCGAGTATTCTTCTTTTAATTTTTTTAGTAAAGAAACCACCATTTCAGGAACAGCCTTTGCTGGATAGGAATGGATATTTCCGTTAGACGAAAAGAAAGATGCAAAGTTATTTTCTCCAGTATAATTAAGATCCAGATCTTTCCACCATTCTTTTTCAACACTAGCTACCACGTCCAACACCTCCAAACTGAATCCAGGATTAAAGCCGCGCATTAATAGAATGCACGGCTCAAGCATATTATACTACTTATAAACATCCTAAAGCAATAAAATCAAACTTATGAGAGCAATAACCCGGGAAGCGCCTGTCTTCCCTGATATTCTGTACTCTGCTTTATTACATTCATTATATATTCATCATTTAATCTCGCGATTCTGGTTAAAGTAAATCCTTCTTCGTCTATTAGATCAATTTCATTAGGAACAATAATTCCATTCTTTAAGGAAACTTTCTTTACTTCACTATTTATCGAAGCCTTAAGTTCCTCAAAGGTTATTCTCTCTTTTTCGTATCTACGAAATTGAGCCGCTATATTTTCATGTTCAAAGTTTTTAAGCCCAGAAATAAATCTATCTATGTCTTCTAAATAATACCTTTTTGATATTGTTGGCATATATCTTGTCCTGTCTAAATTTTCATATTTCAATAGTGCCTCTCCGTTGGGATCTAAAGAACACAAATCTAATATCCTAAAATCAATTTGATAAATATTCTTTAAATCAAAATCAATCATCCCATACTTATTGTTTATTTTAATAAAGTGCACTTTGATTTTATTTGGAACATTATTTCCAACAGATCTAGTATACCCAGGTGACCCATATTCTAAAAACTCACCTTTAATTAAGTTTGCATTTTTAGTGCCCCTCCGTACTTTACCATTATTTTCACGCAAAATGGTGTCACATGGCTGAGTAATGAGCAAAAAAACACTTTTGCTACTTCTCCATTTACCCTCTTTTTTATTATAATTTGTTTTAACAAATAAATCTCCAGTATAAATACAACTTCCCAATAAATTCACATTGTAATCCCATTGTTCAAACGAGTGAATTGGAATAACCTTATCATCTTGAGTTATATCAGAAATGTTATTGCCTTTTGTGGCCGCAACTAATTTCATGCTTTCCCTTGTCGCTTCACATTCAAATTCGACTGGGGATTGTATTTCTTCTAGAAGCTCTCTGTTTCTTAATAAACTTTCTACATATTTGGGTTCAGTAGAAATAATCTTATGAAATGATTTATACGCCACAGCACGTCTAATTCGTAACAGGGTGTCACTCAATTGTGAACCTTCTGAAAACGAACTTCTAAAAAATGCATCTAAATCTTCAGGTTCAAGAAATCTTAGAAACTCATCCGTCTCGGCTTCTGCCTTTTGATTTAAATCGTTATAAATTTTCAATGTGTTATGTAGGGTTACTCCCTTGAGAACATTTTTCACTGAACTCATTAGATCGGTTTCAATTTTATCTTTCCGCAATACCCAAAGAAAACTGGTTGCTAGTTTCTGGTGTTTTTTTAAGTTATCAACCACAAATGCACTTATCTGACTTCGGTTAGATAAATTACTATCATCATTAGTTATGATTAAAGCTACATCTTCGTTTTCTATAATAAATTCAAGAGTCTCAAATACTTTAGTGCTGTCTCCGCTTATCTCCCTATCGAGAAGCCATAATGTCTTCCCTTCCAACTCCTCTTTAAGTTGACTGCTGTATTGGCGTGCATTTCTTACAGTAAACCCTTTTTCTATTAGCTGCTGTAGTACTCCTACAAGTACGGTTAATGATTCTTCGCCAGCAATAAATTCAGAAGTTGAAGAAGAACTTGTGCTTAATATAATTCTATTAAGCTCATCTTTATCCGAAGGTAAAAGTTCCCTATATAGTGAAATAAAATCATCTTCATCTGTAGCAGCTATCACCAAATCAATAGCACTAGGATCCTCAAATTTGCTTGTTTCTTCTAAACAGATTTGAGTAATATCAAGATTATTTTCAAGCAGCACACTGAAGATAGACTCTTCAGTGTGCTGATTATCTGTTAACCATCCATCATCAATACTAATAACATTATTTATCGACCATTTTCTTAATAGTTCAACAAGCACATCGATTGGTTCAGTCAAGGTGATTTATCTCCTTTTATAACATAGCTTTTGAAAAATCAATCTCAAATATGAATCTCCTATTATGCATATTTTTTTCTGGGAGTAGCCTTATAGTCGACCCACTGATTTCCAATATGGAACTAACAATATATAGACCAAGGCCCCTTCCTTCATTCTTTTGAGTTTCGAATGGTAAAAATAAGCGATCTTCTATAATTGGATCAATACCTAATCCACTATCCCACACTCTGACTAACCCCTTGGAAGTAAGCTGAATATTAAAAACCTTTTTATCGATTTCTTTTGCAACATAAAAATATTGCAACCAATACTCTGAATTAATATATAGATTGTCGAATACTTGAATAACCAGACCCAAAGATGACTCAACTATCACTTCTGCATCTTGAATTAAACGTATCTCTATACCATTCCTCTCTGCTCTCTCAGCTATTACTCCTTGTTTATAAATATTATTGAGTTCTTTGTTAAGGTTTACCTTTTCATTTGTCCTTCTACGCTTTCTAAAACCAGGAGCTAAGTGCCTTACTTGACGATCTATGGAGTTACTTTCAGCCTCAATTAATCTGGCCTCTCCATGTGATTTTTTTAGAAGCTCCATTATTTTTTCGTTGTTAGCATCTTTCAAGCCACTAACCATATATTTCTGAATACTTTGTGCCCTAAATCTTGTATTGGTAATAGATTTATTCATTTCATGAGTTAACGCTTCCGCAATAATCCCCAATGCAGACAATTCTAATAAAGGAGCCATCTCTTCTTGAGAATATTCATATAAACGCTTTGCAGCTTTTATTTCTTCAGATGCCTTCTCTAAATTACTTGTAATATTTATAGTCTTTTCAACGATCTTTATTAGAGATTCACCAGCTTGGTTAATAATTTCTTCTTTTTCTTCTGCATCAAACAAACTTAATTGATTCTTGTATTTTTCTTCAGTTAGTTTACTAGCTATTTTTTTTGTCTGTGATAGCATATCCTTAACATCCAACGAGGTTTTTGATATAATTTCATTCGCTTCTTCATGAGCATTTGGAGCAGATATCCTCGGATACTGTTTTCCAAATTCATCCGCTTGCCTTCTAACTTCTCTATAAACTAGAAAAGCCACCTCCCGACAAATAGCTAGAAAGTTTTCGCCGTAAGCATCGAGTATAAATCCTTGCCGATTGGTCATTTCCTTTAATTGTGCATTATCTAATGAATTAATTTCCACATAGCCAATTGTATTTGCAACTTTAGGAGCAAGATAACTTCCTGCACTTTGAGAAATTTTAGTCAAGCCTAACCAATCACTCTCTTCATTACCATAAGGTAGCACTCTGAATTTATCTCGATATATTTTCACACCTGCATTACTTTTTAAAAACTCTTTTACTTCTTTATCATTTTCAAATAAATTTGGTACTTCTCTTGCTAATGCTGTATAAAATTCATTAAGTTGCTGTTCTACTGCATAGTTATAATTAAATAGAACACCATGAAATTTTCCAGGGTTAGCAAAGTCAACTTTATTTTCCAAAATACTTTTCTTTAAGATTCTTCTCAATTTATCATTATCTTCTAAAATATTTATTACCTTAGACTTATCTGATATAGGAATATGATTCTCCTCATAATTCCTAGGTAAATTCTTCCTAGGTTCTTTTCCTTCTAGTTTTTTATAAAACATTGGTTTAAAAGAATAATCCATTGTTAAGAATGGATAATTAAAATCGAACTTTATTTTATACATCGAAGCATTTTCTAAGAAATCCTCATCAATTGCTTCTGTTTTTATTATTTTATTCGATACATGCTCGTTGGTTAATTCAATTGTTATGTCGATACTGTCATTCTTCTTAAATGGTGATACTAGTCTCAAAACCTCATTCCCTAGAATTTTATCAATTCCTTCTTGATTCCAAAAACTAATATTATTCAGGCCCAATAAATTCAATTGAGTGAAACCAAAATCACCATCATCAACTTGTTTGGGGACGTATGACTTTATGTGAATGTCATCAAAATCTTTCATATTTTTTATGTTAATTTCATTTGTATTCAATTGGGCAGATACACTTCCTAAAGTAACATTTTCATTAAATCTACTCCAATCAATAGAGAGTAAATATTCGTAATTATGTTTCCAGCCTTTTGTACGAAGGTTCAAAAATGATGCCAATCTCTGAGTAGAAAGTCTTCCGACTCCTTTTTCACCTAAAGGCACTCTATCATGCCTTATGCTTCTTAGCTTTTCGGTTTTGTTAATAGTAGAAATTAGCAAAAACCCATTTGAAATTTGCTCTCTATTCATTCCATTCCCGTTATCAGTTATTTTAATATATCCTTGTCCACGATTTGTTAAGGTAAGCGTATTGATCTCAATAAATACATGTTTAGCATCAGCGTCATAACTGTTTTTTATTATCTCTAATAATGCAACTACTTCATTTTCAATTAGTTGCTCACCTAATTGAATAACAACTCGCGCCATTGCATTTATCGGCAACTCTTCAAAATCAGCTGTAGTTATAAAAACTTCTTCCTTTTCGTTTTGATCCAATTTCATCATCCTTAAGGATTTTTTAAAAGGCATATACTAGCTAATTAATTTTCTTGAACAAAGAACTATGAGTATCAGTTTGAGACCAAGGAAAACTAACTATATAAGTTGAACTAAATAATTTCCTGAAGCTCGCCTGATTCCATCCTGATGCAAACGGTCAATGATCTTTAGGGGATCTCCCTTGATCTTATCCATGAATGCGTGCACGTTTTTGCGAATTTCAGAAACCGTATGGTAGAAGACATTATTCACCACATCCGCCTTTAACCATTTCCATAGCCCTTCTACCACATTCAACTCAGGACTATAAGGCGGAAGGAAAATGAGGGTGAGTCGATCTTGCTGTTCTTTAAGAAATGATTCCAGCAGTTTCGCATGGTGAATTCGAGCATTGTCCAATACCATTGCGATTTTGCCTGTAGGGTATTCCGACATAACTTTCTGTAGAAACATCAGGAACTTATCGGCAGTGTATTGTTCATCTTCTTGCCAAACGATTTTGCCAGTGACATAATCCACCGTGGAGAATAGTTTTATGCCACGATGTTTACCGGTTGTTTTTAGGATACGCTGCTTCCCTTTGGCAAACCACGTATGTTGAAGCGCTTGGTAATCACGAATCATGGATTCATCTTCAAACAAAATATGATCAATTTCGCCATCATCGTAATTTTTTTAACCCTGGAAAGGTTTTTTCGACAAACTCTTTTTGCTTTTCTTCGTCAGCGGCTGCCAAAGTATAGGTGGGTTTTGTGTAATTCATGTTTAGACGATGCATCAGCTTGGAAGCCCCACGGAGGGAGTAGCTTTGTCCAAATTCCCGCTGGATGAACGCACAAATCAGTTCAAGGGTCCAATTGAACTTTGCCGAAAATCCAACCTCATGGGGAATAGTTTCCATGATTGTCTTTTTCAGTTGAGTTTGTTGTTCTCCGTAAGCCGTTCACTCCTGCCTGGAGGGGACTGGATCTGCAAGCCATCAAGACCCGACTCTCTATAGTGTTGTATATACGTTCGTACTGTTCGATCCGATCTTCTAATAATGGAAGCAATTTGCTGATTATTGTATCCAAGCAGATGTAAACGAACAGTTTGGTAACGTTCGAACATTCGGCGGCTCTTTTCCTGTATTAATCGGTTTTCAACTTCTTTTAATTTTGTTTTCCAAAGTCATCACCCGTCCATAAAGTGGTTCTCACTTATTCGACGTTTGAGGGTTGGAATTCCTTCCTCATAATAGGAAACTTACTGGTTCAACTTATATAGTATGATTCTAGGTACAATTTTACAATTTGTTTCTTCTATTTTACTATCTTTCTGCACTTAAATCACAGTAAATTTTCCAAATACTCTACTAGCTAATCACTAAATGTAAATTTCGATAATGTTTCAACTTCTCAACTATCATACCAATAAACCGATCAAGTACTTTGCTATCCCAATTGTACCTCTGTCAATAGAGTAGAAACATAGAACCGAGAAACTGATGAAAAACGGTGCATACGTTCTTATTGTTTATCCTATGGACGAATAGATTCTTTTCCATTGTACGAGCATGTAATATAGGAATGATGTCACGGTAGTAACATTGACTTCAGGAACCAATTCCAACTTTACAGCAGGAAATAAAAATTGTATCTAATGAGATTATGGAGCCTGTCTATAACTCGAACGGGACATTTAAATCAGTTAAGGCTTGGGTTTATTACTATACTTCAATGTCAGAGTACGTCTTTACACAATTCAAGGCATTGCGATACATGAATTAGGTCATGGTTTAGGACTTGCCCACGAATCAGAAAGAACATTCTTAGTGATGGTGCCATCCGTCTTATTTTCAGATGGAACGTTTGCCCGTTATCAATACTTTCCTGGAATTGGAGATGAGAACTCTGTAAACAAAATTTATGAGAGTAATTTTTCCTTAATCGAAAACAGCTTAAATGAAAATGATTTTATAGAAAGTACTTGGAGTAATTAGAGGACCTTGCTAGGGATACAGATTTAGTTGTTAAAAAAATCGTAAGAGCGAAAATAGGCTCGGTTATTACAGGAGAGAACTATTAGATCACCACATCAAAAACCCAGCTTTGCAATTTGTCTTGATTAGCGATAAAACAAGACACAAGAAACAATATCAGAGTAAGTATTAATGCAATTGCCTTTCTCTTATCAAATCATCCTTATTCATCTGATGGTCGCTTCTAATTTTAGGTTTTGCTAGTTTAATTACCATCACTTATATGTTAAGACGCTTTCAATCAATGAGCAGTTGGTATTTTCTAATAGTCGGTACCAAAAAGAGAACTTGAGCTTAGACCGATGCCATCAATTGTAACGCGCGAAAGACTTCATTTGCGATGATTTGGATAAAAGGCTTGGGGTTGCCTTGGTCCGCCTGCTCCAACGCAGTATAATATTCTTGCCGGTCCTCATTTCGGATGATCGCCGGAGGAAAACCATTTTGCATCAAGATAAAGTTCATGGCTAAGCGCCCAACCCGCCCATTGCCATCCGAAAAAGGATGGATAGCAACGAATCTATGGTGAAACAAGGCGGCAAGTTCTACCGGATGTTTCTTAGACTCCTCATACCATCGTATCAAATTCTCCATTTCTTGCTGAACCTGAACATGTGATGTGTAATGATGGATTTTCCCTGAAATCGTTAGGACATGATTATCTTTCTTTTTATATTCGCCCGGCTGAAAATCAAGATTTCGAACGCCCTGAAAGAGGATGGCATGAAAATCCTTAATTAATCTTTCGGTGAGCTTTCTGTCTTGGATAGCGTCCTGGAGATAATCGATTGCTTCGGCGTGGTTTACAATTTCAAGATGTTCCCGCAACGTCTTTCCCTTTATGGTAAGTCCCTCACGGAGAAAAAAAGCGGTTTCCTGATATGAAAACGTATTGCCCTCAATAGCATTGGAATGATACGTCCACTCTTCACGAAATTTTTGAGCGATTGTTTTCATTAGATCCGGATGCAACGGTCGCTTCGCATCAATCTGACGCTTTAAATCATCGATTTGTTCCCACATTGGATTGATTCCCTTCCATTTTCAGAAAATTTCATCATTGTTATCGCTACTTTTTTTGTTGTTCATGTAACGTTTGAACCCTTAATAGTCTTGTCCCTAATTTCAAATCCTCATAGGTAGTTACTAAACATGAGGTATCTGCCAGGTATGTTGAGGAATTATAAGAATTTCAAATCCTCATAGGTAGTTACTTAACCCGTAAAAACAGCGTCATATAAACATTCTACATCCTGCTCTTATGTCCTGCTTGCTATTTCCACCAAAATAAAAAAGGATGATTACCTCACGATATCTTTACTTTTCTCCGCATTCCTACGATCAGTTGGATTTGGACGGACATGAGAGCCCTTATTTCGTTAAATTAGGCCATTCTTTTATTCTAATGGAAGCAGATGCGCTTATTTTATAGATTTCTTCTATTTTCGCCTACATTTTTTTGAATAAGGTCATCTGAGTCCGGTAAAGTTGCTGGCCCTTTTGGACCGATTAAGGTCTCTGGTGTCCCTTATAGTCCGACCGCGCAGGTTTTCGTACGAACGGAGATGGCCGCAGGTCTGTTTGGTGTGGTCACAAAGACGGAGCCGTGTAATCCCGGCTCCGTCTGATGGTTCAATCCTCTTCCACTGCAAGGCTTCCATGCGATTTCAACGCTGCCCGCGAAGTCCTGAACTCTCCGGGAGTTGTGCCGTGGATCCGCTCGAACACCCTGAAAAATCCTGCGAATTGTTGTATCGCAGCTTCCGGGCGATTTCCACCACTTCATGCCCCCGTAAAAAAATGGAGCCGCTGTTTCGACTGGTCAATGATCTGCCCCGGAACCGGTTAATGGTCGGCTATCCCGTTTTCCTCTTTGCCGCTTTCCACGGCATTGGCTTTGTTGCCTTTTGCTTTGTTCCCGGGCTTGAACGCCAAGCCTATTGACTGCAGCGCATTCCGAAGAATAGGCATTGAACGCGGTCCAATCCCGTGAATTTGCAGTATCTCGTGTTCGGTATAGGCTGACAGCTTGTGTAATGTAGTGATTCCATGGTGCTCCAATGCCCGTCTGGCCGGGCTGGAAAGCAGTAACAGGAATCCGGTGTCCGGCTTCTGCTCTTGTTCGCAAACCGGACAGACTGGGCAGTCGCTGCTTTTGTAGTATCGATGTCCTTTGTCACAAATCCTTAATGTCTTCTTTGAGGCCGCCATTTTGTTTACCACCTTCCCGAAATTTAACTTTAAGATCCATCCTCCGCCCCATTCGATAAGAGCCCCTTCTCCAGACAAACCCGGATGGAGAGCTTCTTGACTCCCCTTTGGAACCGTATGCTGATGCTTTCCTCACTTAATTCGACGATTTCCCCGTGTCCGAAGACGGAATGCTTTACCGTCTCGCCCATCTGCAATTCCGATAGAGTCCTTATCGCGTGGGGATCGATTGCCATGGGCACCTGTCCCTGACTGCCCTTCTTCCCCCTTCGCCCCTCATTTCCGCTCCCTGCCTTCCCGGCCTGCGAAATCGGCTTCGGCGGGTTGAGGATATTTCTGACTTCCGTAACGAATACGGATTCCTCCGTCTTTTCCCCATCCCTCTCCCGATAGGCCAACAATTCCAGGTGCGTTCTTGCCCGCGTCATTCCCACATAGAAGAGACGGGCCGCTTCCTCCATCAATGGTGCCCCGCCCGAATCGTCCTTCCGGTCTTCCGAAGACGGAATAATGCCCTCGATCAGATCGATCATGTACACCCTGTCGAACTCCAGGCCCTTCGCGCTATGAAACGTGGACAGCGTCACGGCGTCCTGCCCCTTCCGCGATTTCGCGGACTTCAGAACCGACTCCAAATATTTCAACCGTCCTGCAAACTCCTCCATCGTCTCTAGGGAATGGGCAATTTCCTCCAGTGTATTGAGAATTCCGATCAGGGATTCCTTGCGGAACCCGAGACGCTCACACATCTTCTCCAGAGCCTTCTCGTAGCCCAACCGTCCGCGAATGACCCGGATGGCGTGCAGCGGAGGCATTCCCTTCATTTGTCGAAAGGTTTCCTGGCACATCTGCAGGGCTTTAACCTGATAATCCTGCAGCGGGACATGATTCAGCAAATTGTCGAAGACCGATTCCTGATTGTCGATCTCCTTCAAGGCCGCCATCTGCCGCTTGCTGATGTACCCGTTAAATTTGAGATGGATTTTCTCCAGCAGGTCCGGGCGCTTGTCGGTAAAGGTCATCCTCATGAAGTTCAATATATCTTCCACTACCCAATGCGAGAAAAAACGATTATCCGCATCCTTCATATAGAAGGGAATCCCTGCCCGATCCAGCTCATTGATTAATGCAATGGATGAGGAATGGTTTCGGTACAAAATCGCCACTTCTCCAAGCAGTTCGGCATTCTGAATTGCCTCCGTCAAATATCGGGTCTGGTCTATGTAGCGGGCAAACACGTGAATCTTGGGAGGCTCTGAAGAGGCATTGTCGGTAAACATATTTTTGACGTAGCGATTCTTGTTGCGTCTGATGAATTGATTGGCCGCACCGACAATTTCCTTGGATGACCGGTAGTTCTGCTCCATTCGCATAATAACGGCCTCGGGGTAGGTCTGTTTGAAATTAAGCAAATAGGACGGATCCGCCCCTCTCCAGCTATAGATCGACTGGTCATCGTCGGCCACGACGCACAGATTCCGGTGCTCCCGAACCAGCTTCTCGATCATGGCATGCTGCACCCTGGAAGTATCCTGGCTCTCGTCCGTTAGAACATAATCATACCTCCCTTGATACCTGTGAAGCAGCTCCCGGTCCGTCTCCAGCGCATCGTTAGCAAGGATCAGCATATCGTCGTAATCGATCAATCGCTCGGGATGGCTCGACTCCTTGTACTTCTCGTATTCGCGCAGGACAGCCTCGGCTCCCGGAACGCCCACCTTAACCCCGGACCATTGGTCTCTAGGGACCATCCTGTTCTTGATAAAGCTGATATAGGTCGTCAGCTCGTCCATTTGGTCATCGGTGATCTGTTCGCCGACTATCGAATGGAACAGCATTCTCAGGATCATTTTCTTGTGGAGAGGCAGATGGTCCGGACCCGGTGCCTGGTTCTCCCCTTTCATATCCCCCTCAATGATTCGATAAGGCATTCCGGTTCGACGGAAGAGATCCCGCACCACTTCATAAGCGAAGCTATGAATTGTCGAAAATTCCACGGTCGGATGCTGCGGAAAAAAGAGCCGGTACCGTTCCTTCATATCGGTCGCCGATGCCCGGCTGAAGGTCACCGCCTTGATTCGTGAAGGATTCACGCCCTTCTCTTCAATCAGATAGCCTATCCGCATGATAAGGGTCGTCGTCTTCCCCGATCCGGGCGAAGCTAATAGCAGCAAAGGGCCCTCCGTCTGAAGAACGGCTTGCTTCTGAATATCATTCAGGGCCACCCCAAGCCTATCTCGACTGCGGGCAAAAAAATGCTCTCGTACGGTCATTCCCATATTCCCATCCATTCCACCGGTCAAATTGTGTGTCCCTTCATTATAACATCGCACGGATAGGGAATAAATTCGAATGGGACCTTGATGGAGAGTGCGGATGCCCATTTGTTTCTGTAGCATCATCCTTATACTTTTCATTTACAAACGTATGTTCCTGATTTATGCTTGAATTATGGGTAATAATGGAGGGTGGGCCCTTTGATTTGTTTCATTCGGTGTCCTGAACGACCCATGTTGCACAGAGGAATGCACGGAGCAGGCAAGTAATAAAAATATGGTCAAGGAGCTGATCAGTAATGTCTTTAAGATTGTCCCCTTATCTTGTGATGGACGGAAATGCAAGAGAAGCAATCGAATTCTACCAACAAGTCTTGGATGCCCAACTCGTCTTCAGCCAATCTTTCGGAGAGATGCCGGAGAATCCGGACTTCCCTCTGCCGGCGGAAGCGAAGGACCATGTAGCCCACGCCATGTTAAAAGTCGGCGAAACCGATCTTATGTTTTCGGACACGTTCCCGGGACAGCCTCATCAGAGCGGGAATCAAGTGACCATCTGTATCTCGACGAACGATAAGGAGAAGGCGAAGCAAATGTTCGAAGCCCTGCAGCAAGGCGGCCGTGTGAACATGCCATTGCAAGAAACCTTCTTCAGCCCTGCTTACGGCAGTGTAACGGACAAGTTCGGCGTCACCTTCCAAGTTTTCACCGAGGGCCTTCAGTAAGGAATCGTTGGCCAAACGAATTAAGAAGGGGGCGGCTAACCCCCTTCCACTCACCTTACATGTCGGTCCGCATGCGGCGGTTCCCAGAGAACAAATATCCAAATAATGTTAAAAATGATATTTTCTCCCTTTTCTCTTTCCACGGGAAATCGAATGGGGCTTTATTTATGTTCCGGACATTGGCATCCTCTCTTAAATGTATTTCGAAGAATCCCGATCCCCTGGATTTCCGCTTCGGTTACATCCCCATCCTGAAGCCAGACAGGAGGTGTCATGCCCATTCCGACACCTGGAGGGGTACCGGTGCTGATCACATCCCCCGGCTTCAGCGTCATCGTTCTGGACAAGAACGATACCAGATAAGGGATGTTAAAGATCAGCTCTCTAGTATTGGAGCTCTGCATCGTTGTTCCATTCAGCTTCAAAGAGATAGACAGCTCATCAGGATGTCTCAGCGAATCGGCCGTTACGAGCCATGGCCCCATCGGGGCAAAGCCATCGATCGCCTTCCCCCGGGTCCATTGTCCCTCCGTCAATTGAATATCCCTGGCGCTAACGTCATTAATAATCGTATAACCGAATATGTGCTCAACCGCTTGCTCCTCGGTAATGTTCCGGGCGGTTCTGCCGATAATCACCGCCAGTTCCACTTCATAATCGCATTGACTGACCTCGTCCGGGATCCAAATGTCTTCCTCCGGCCCGGCTATGGAGTTGTTATACTTGGCGAACAAAACCGGCTTCGCGGGAATGTCCATCCCGGACTCCCTGGCATGATCCGCGTAATTCAGCCCGACAAAAATCAGCTTCTCCGGATCGGTAAGCGGTGAACACAGCGTGACCTGCGACATGGGAAGGCTTGAAGTTAGCTCCTCCGCCTCTATCTCTATCTGCCGCTTATATTCGGGAGTATGGCTCACCTTCTCGATTAATTGTCTCATCGTCCCTGAGAAACTGAGAGGGATGACCTCTCCGTTCCGGTTGACAGCTCCTAAACGAAGGGCTGCCTCCTCTCCCCTAGCCGCCGTCCCTTCCCGGTCCCATGCCGTGTTTGGAGACCTGTTCCCTTCTTTCATTCGGTATTGTACCAGCTTCAACGGTTCCGCTCCTTCCTGCTTCTGTCTTTTTACAAGCTAATCTCTTTACCGGATTTCGCCGATTGCAAGATGGCCCCGGCAACTTCAATCCCGTGAACCGCATCTGCAAAAGAAGTGTACTGCGGCTCTTCTCCTTGCGCTATACATTGGCATACATAGTTCATTTGCTCCCGCAAAGCTCCGAACCGTAAACCGTTGATGTCCCGGTGAATCGCTAAATCCGGTGTTAGTCTTCCCCCGCTGTTCCAAATCTGCACACCAGTCTCACGCGTATCCACATGAGCGGTTCCCTGCTCTCCAATAATTTCAGCGGTGTCGGCGATGGCAATGCCCGCTTCATCGGGCGTCATCCAATGACTTTCCAATACAGCAAGCACTCCATTGTCAAACTCCAGGTTCGCCCACAAAATTTCCGGACACTCGGGGTCCGTCAGCGCTATCTCATAGGCCCTTACCCTGCGGACCCGGCTAGCCGCGTACCAGATGGCCAGATCAATATCATGAATCATAAGCTCATAAACGGTATGGGTTCTTCGGTAGGTGGCAAAGAGCGACCTGGCTCTGCCCCTTCTTAAATAAATGCTTCGTGGTTTTCCTATCGAGCCGCTGCGAATCCCTTCGTAAACCTCGGCATATTTGGGATCAAAACGAAGCAAATGACCTGGGATAATACTGCGATTCAGATTGATAGACGCATCCCGCATTTCGGCTGCTTCCTCCACGAGCGTCGCTACCGGCTTTTCCACGAGAACACGCTTACCGGACTTCAGGGCTTTTAGGGTCGGCTGCAGATGGTCCTTTTCGAACGTGACGACACTGACCAAATCAATCTCTTCCAGTTCACAAAGCTGCTCATAATCCGTATACCTTCCGCGAACCCCGTATTGGTCTGCCAAGCTGTGTACTCTCTCTTCACGGATATCGCATACGGCTGCAATTTCAACATAAGGGAGGGAATGAAAAGCTTGAAGATGGCATTCCCCCCAGCTTCCGAGTCCTATTACGGCTACCCTTACTTTTCTCAACCGATTCTCCCCCCTGACGCATCCAATAAAATCTTGCCATGATGGACTTGGCCTGCCACTAAATCCGCAAAAGCCTGGCCGCCTGAAGCAAGAGGCCTAACTTCCGTCCATCCCTCCTCTGTAACTGCCCCGCGTACAAGAAGCTCTACCGCTTCGGCAAAATCCTGGCGGGTGTAGCAGAAGGAACCCAGCACATTGATTTCGCTGCGGATCAGATGATTAACCGGCAGGCTGGTAGCATCTATTCCCAAACCAATATTCATTAAAGTTCCACCTGGGTTAAGCAAAGCCGCTGCAGCGGACCGGGTCGGCTGAAACCCTGCGGCATCTACGACCACGTCTACTCCCTTATCTCCATACATCTCCGCGGCGGCCTGTTCTACGGATCGCTCCAGCGGATTAATCACCATGTCCGCGCCGTTCACCAGTGCTATTTCCAATCTCCGGGAATTCGTATCCACCATAAGAACGGATTCGGCCCCAAGCAGCTTCGCCGATTTGGCGCAAAGCAGACCAATGCCTCCCGCTCCAAAAATAACCACATTCGGAAATACATATCCTTCCATCGCCCTCCTCACCGCCCTAAGCGAACAGGCGAGCGGTTCGGCGAGCGCTGCCCGATAAGGAGAAATACTATCCGGCAGCCGGATAACCGATGATACGGGAACCGTGACCAGTTCTCCATAAGCTCCCGGACGGTGAATCCCGATAATCTGCCGGTTTACACATAATTGAGGCGAGCCTTTCGTACAAGATCGGCAGCGGCCGCAAGCCAGGAGCGGATTAACAACCACCCTGACTCCTATGTCAATGAATTCATCCGCCTTCGATCCCGCCTCCTCTACGATGCCGCAGAACTCATGCCCCATTATGAGCGGCGGAACCCGCAAGCTGTTATGTCCCAGATATCCTTCGATTTCCGATCCGCAGATACCGACGGCTTCCACGCGGATCAATAGCTCATCTTCCCCCGGGCGAGGGGGCTCCACCTCGGTCCATTCCATCTCATTAGGCGCAGTCCAGATCAGAGCTTTCATCCATTCTCTCCCCCTTCCCCTTGAATCCCGGCCAACAGCGGAGCCAGCTTGTTCAGCAGCCTATCGACATCGTCCTTGTCGTTAAACAAGTGGAGAGAGATCCGGAACCGGCCGTCTCCTCCCCAGATATAGATTTGTTCCTTCAGCAGTCCCTCGGCAATTTGCTCTCCCGCCTCGTGCCTTACCGATATGTTTCCCGCCCGTTTCTCCGGCTGTACCGGAGTCATGACCTCAAGTCCCAGCTCCTTGAGCCCCCGGATGAGGTAACTTCCCAACTCAAGCACATGGCGCTCAATATTGGCGATTCCAATATTCAGGAGTAGTTGAACGGTAAAATTCATTGAGTAAAGAGTCGGATAACTCGGATAGCCCAGCTCGAATCTTCTGGCATCATCCTGCAGTTCAAAAGCTTGAAACCGATTCGGACCGAACATATCCTTGACGCTTCTCCAGCCTACATAAGCGGGGACCAGTGATATCCGTTCCCGGTTAATCCCGAATACGGCGGCACCATGCGTGGACAAAAGCCATTTATACGAGCTGCAGACGACAAAATCCGCCTCGTACATTTGTACGGGAACAACACCGAGAGACTGGGTTACGTCCAGCAGAAGCAGAGTGCGGGTCTCTTTCAGCTTGCGGTATAGAGAACGGTAATCCAGCCGCGCCCCGGTCAAGTAACTGACATGGCTGGTCATAACCAGCCTGGTCCGCTCATCGGTGACCCGAAGGATATCGTCGGCACCTACCTCGCCATTCGTATCCTCAACTATCCGGATTTCGACGCCCTTTTCCTTCAGCTTCAGCCACGGCAAAACTCCGGAAGGAAACTCCAATGTATGGAGGATCAGATTATCTCCGGCCTGCCAGTCCATGGAGCTGGCGATCATCGATATCACTTCGGAAGAATTGGACATGAATGCAATATCTTCCGGCCGGCCATTCATCATTTGCGCCAACAAGGCTTTGCTGTTGTTTTCCACGGACGTGTTGCGGTCCCTTCCGATCGGCCCCAGGCTCCGTGAACGCATATAATCCTCGACAGCGGCCATACTCCCCCTGTGCGTGGGGGTCTCCGCGCCGCTGTATAGCCAGGTCGTATTCTCCAGTCCCACAAACTCCGATTTATCTATAAGTGCTCTCATCATATCCCAATACCTTTCTTCATCCGTTGCCGGAATTTGTGCTTGATGGTTAATCTTCTTACAAGTTGGGCGGAATGTCCAACCTCACGAATTTCTCATGGGCCATCTCGATATGTTTCCACGCTTGAGTATTTAGGAAAGGGCCATGTCCGGGATAGAGCGCGTCTATCTTCAAGCCGTGAAGCCGCGCTATCGACCTCGCATAGTCTTGAATGACGCAGTCCCATGTGTTTTGCAGAACAATCTTACCTCCGGCAAAAATAACATCCCCGGAAAACAAGCTCTGTTTTCCTTCCTTTTCCCATAAATAACTGACATGGCCGCGGGAATGTCCCGGGGTATCGATCACGCGAAAGGTAACGCTGCCTATTCGGAGCTCATCCCCATCCTGAACCGTCCCTGCAACCGGGCAGGCGGGATAGGAGAAGTCTCTGGCGTAAACCCCGGCTTCTATCGCCTGATTCAAGCTGGTCTTGTCCCGATCCCCCTGTTCCAGCCACGGAGCCGCTTCTTCGGACACGATCACTTTCCAGCCATAAGTATTCTGGAAATAGAACGCTCCGGCAGCGTGATCCCCATGAACATGGGTAAGCAGAATGTGGGTGATCCGTTCAAGCGGAATACCGCTCTGTTCAATATTGGAAAGGATAGCCTGCGGCCGGACTCCCCCTCCGGCATCGATGAGCACAGCTTCCTCGCCGCAATCCACGAGGTAAACATTGCAGTCCTTCAAATCGCTGAGCTGCATGCCGAATTGGCCGCTGCCCACGAGATACAGATTATCGCTGATCTTCATCCGCTTCCTCCTCGCCTGCTATTTCTTTCTCACAACTTACGGTACATAGGCGACGCACTCGATTTCCACACACATTCCCGGCGGGAATTTCACGATCTCCACCGTGCTTCGGGCCGGGGGTTCAGCAGCGAAGACCTTGCCGTAAGCTTCGTTGTATTCTTGAAATCTGTCAAGTTCATTTATAAATGAAAGGACTTTGACTACATGCTCCAGGGAAGTGCCGGACGCTTCCAGAATTTCAGATATATAATGCAGAACTAGCTCTGTCTGCCGTTTCATGTCGCCGGGATACAGCACCTCGCCTGTAACTAAATCAAACGGACAAATCCCCGATACATAGACCATGTCCCCGAGACGAACCGCTTGTGAATAAGCTCCTGAAGGGACCGGCGCTTTATCGGTTCTGATGATTTGTTTTCTCACATGGCATCACCTCCTTGGCGACTTTCCGAACTGACGGGCAAGCTCCTTGTAAAACTCGGCCGCCAGTTCTACTTCATCCATAGGTACCCATTCCTCATCCGTATGTGCCTGCTGGATGGAGCCGGGGCCGAATACGATGCTCGGAATCCCCTTCCTCTGCTGAAGCTTGCTGGCATCGCTGCCATAAGAAGCGCCGCATAATGCGGTGTTGGTCCCCAATCGTCCGGCTGCCGCAAGGGCGCTTCTCACAACCTCGGATTCAGGCGGAGTATCCAATGCTTCATCCAGCAGCAGTTCATGAATGGCAAATTGTACATTTTGCCCATGCAGGAAAGCGGCCAACTCCTTCCTGATTTCGTTCAGTACTATATCCGGCCGTTCCCCGGGAATGAGCCTGCGGTCCACTTTAATCACACACTGATCGGGGACGATGTTAATTTGGCTGCCTCCATGAATCGTTCCTACCGATAAAGTGGGTGCGCCGCACAGCGGATGAACCTTGCGTTCAAGGTCCCCCTTGGACCTCTCGAGATACTCCATCACCTTCATCATATCGGTAATAGCATTTCGGCCTTCCCATGGCACCGAGCTGTGCGCAGCCTTACCCAACGTTTCCACTTCAAATCGGACACAGCCTTTATGAGCGATAACAATATCCAGATTGGTCGGTTCACCAACCACAGCCCCCTGGATGGGCAGATCCAGGTCCATGAATGCCAGCAGCCCGCGGTAGGCATGCTCCTCATCTACCGATGCGCACATAAGCAGATCGGCCTGCAGCTCTTCCCGATGCAGTGAGAAATATTCCATCGTATGAAGCATAGCTGCAAGCGCTCCCTTAGTATCGCAGGCCCCACGCCCGTAGAGGCGGTTTCCTTCACGCCTTGGCTGCAGCGGATTAGGCATCCCCCCAGGGATACGGTGTCCATATGGGCTTCGAACAGCAAGGTCCGCTGGGGATGACCGGTCTTTAATTCAATGATGAGGTTATCCCGGTTCGGCAGAACCGGCTGCCGATATACGGACAAGCCGGCGGCTCTGCAGCGCTGCTCAATGAATCGGGACAGCTCCATCTCTCCTTCCGCTCCTTCTTCATAAGCCGGGTTTACGGAGGGAATAGCAATCATTGCTTCCAGCAGCTCCAGCACTTCGGTTTGTTTGTCTGCCTCCACTTATACGCCCTCACTTCGTTCCATGATTTATTTATCCAACCGGGGCTTTGTCATCAGGAAGCAATTGGCCTAGGGCGGCCAAGGGCTTGGCTTGAGCGATCTTGGGGCCCCATTCCAGCAGCCATTCCCAGGGAAGGCTCTCGCCTCCGACAATGTAAGCGACCCTTTCCTTGGAGGCAAATTCCTCTCCCAGATCGGCTTCGAATTGTTTGCGGTATTCGTTAATCACCATCGGAATGTAATACTCTCCAATGGCCACCCCCGTCCAGGTATGCTCCTTCGAATCGAAATAATTTTCTTTGATCATCCGGTAATCCTCCTCGGCAGCGGCCAGAGCCTTCCGGGCAAAATGACGGAGCAGCTCCCGATTTTCCGGCATGTTCTTCTTGGCCTCCAAATAATGGTTGTAGGCGATTCCGGCTTCAGCGACTGCTTTCATGCGCAGCGCCATCAAATGAGTTGCCGAGGCACATTCTTGCTGTAGGCTGGTTAGACTGGAGCTTTGCAGAATGGCCTCCAGCGCGGCGATAACCGCTGCAGCCGAATCGAGGCATTGCTCCAAATACAACCGGCCCTCAGGTCCGATGTATTTGTTAGGCATGAATGGAAATGAAGGAAGCTCCGCACAAATTTGGGTTTCGTGAATACATGGAATTGTCCGGATGATGCGCTCGTAGGCAGGCCCATGCTCCGTACCGAACAGATGCCGGCTCGCCACGGCCAGGAACTCGTCTTGATCGAGCCTGCGGCTGTTCCACCCGTATTGGGCCGTTGCGAGGAAGTACAGCTCGTGACCGTACCACTCAAAGCCATAGCCGTTGATTCCCTTGCAGCCTGCATTGGCCGCCCCCTGAAACTGGGCGATGTCATTACGCAGGTGTTGAAAAGCGTAATTGCTGAGCTCTTCGGGGAACGTATCGGGAATCAGATAAGGGATTCTTCCTAGACTGGCGGCGAATCCGCTGCCTTCGCAGTTGCGAGAATAGATTCGTTCTCTTCCGAAAATATTGACCCACTTGATAAATTCCCGGTCGTCATCCTCCAAACCGGGTGCCCAGAACAGATTGACCTTGGGCGGAAGGAGAGACGCCCATCGCTTGAGTGCATCCGGCTCTTTAACAATCGGCGGTTCACGCAGCCACCTTACGCCGACGAGTGTATCCGGGTTAAGCACCCGGACATAATCCTTCAATAAATCGACAGAAACCTGGTGCTTGGCATCGTTGGGCGGCAAATGTCCGTAGGTGTTCCGGCAGGCGGAGCATTGGCAGAACCACTGCACCTCCTCGCTTTCCTCGAAGACAAGGCCGTTAAAGCCGAGACTTTCGATTTGCTTTACGCTTGCGATCAAGTACTGCCTTACCTCTGCCTTGGAAGGGCATAGCGCATCATAATTGTTCACATGCCCGGATTCCTTCAACTCTTCGGAAAGGACCGCCCTCATTTCCGGATGACGGACAGCATATCCTCCGCTGTATGAGTTGAGACCGATATAGGCGTATACGTCAATCCCTCGCCTGTTGGCATATTCGATAACTTCAGACAGGAAGGGCTGGAGCAGGTTGGGATGAGTAAACGAAACCTCCATCCACTGGCCTGTCTCTTTACACCAGGTCTGAACGGGCAGGTCCCTTAGAACGGTTTCCGGATATTCGGGAAACTCAAACGGCCAGAAGCCGTACATGACAACATTCAGCGCGTTCACTTTATGCCGGAAGCACCAATCGATAAAGGCTTTCCACTTCTCCCCGTTCCACAACTGCATGCCGAAGCCGGCTCTGGCATAGCCCGCATACCAGGTCAAGGTAGGAGAAATCACCCGTTTTTCCACATCGGGGCCATCCAGCATTTGCAAGCATGGGATGGTTTGCCTGCCGCTTTTGCCGATCATTTGGGTCAGCGTCGTCAGTCCGTACAAGGCTCCCTGAGCGGTAAGGGCAGCCAGTCGGATCCCATCTTGCTTCACAGCCAACACATACGATTGCTCCGGGACAGGACAGCCATTCAGCCGGCCGGCCTCTTCTTCGGTTAATTCCTCTTTCAGCGCAAATCGCAAATCGCACGATTCACCTTGCGATAACCATTCGGTCCCTTCTGCTCCGGCTTCCGTTAATTCCGCTGCTATGATGTCTTGAACCTTCGTAAGACTCTGTGGGACGAACACCTTCCAGCGAGATGCCGGCAGGGTGTATTCCCCGGGGAGCGACCCGGTCTCTTTAGGAGTAGGGAACAGAATGAACTTCTCTTCAAGGTTAACGTTCACTAAAGCTCAGCCTCCTCTAGGTATTCTTTAATCACTTTAAGTACTCATCCACGTTCTTGGCGGTAACGGGAACATAGTCGATCAATTCTTTCTTCTCGAATTTTTCCCCTTTGATCAGACCTACCGCTACTTCAACCGCCCGTTTGCCCTCTGCCGTCACATTATCCAATACCGTTGCCGCCAAACGCCCTTCTTTGACCGCTTTCAGGGCATCCGGTATACCATCAATTCCCATGACCACTATGTCTTTCCCTGCTGCTTCCACTGCCTGCAGCGCCCCCATCGCCATCTCGTCATTCTGGGCAGCGATCGCATCGATCTCGGGGAAACGCTGCAGCCAGTCTTCCGTTATTCTCATTGCCTCATCACGATTCCAGTTTGCCGTTTGCTGAGTTATCAGCTTAATATCCGGATACTTGTCGAATAGAGCTTCCTGAAGTCCCTGCCCCCTGGTAATCTCTGCGGAGTGGCCAATCTGCCCCTGCAGCAAGGCGACATTGCCTTTGCCGCCCAAGACCTCCGCAAGCATTTCTCCCATAAAAATACCGGACTGTTTGGGATCCGTACCGACAAATACGTCATAATTTTCATTCTTCGTAAATGTAATAACCTCTACCAGGGGAATGCCGGCCCCCTTTACCTGATCCACAGCAGGACCCAGGCCTACAAAGTCAACCGTATTCAAAATGACGGCATCCACTTTTTGCGTGACCAGGTTATCGACCTGGCTAAGCTGGGTTTCAATTTTATCCTGGCTGTCCATGACGAGCAGTTCGACATTGAGCTCCTTCGCTTTGTCCTGCATAGCTTCCACAAGAGCTTTAATAAACTCGTGCGATAATCCCTGGGCAGCAACGCCGATTCGGTATTTTGCATCCGATCCGCCGCCTTCCTTCCCGGTTCCCCCTTCACTCTGCGGCGGATTCCCGCAGCCGGCCAAACTTATACATAAGATAACAAGCAAACCTAGGATTCTGTTTTTCCAAGCGCTTCTGTTCATCTTCTGCACCCTCCATTATTGGGTTTTATTTTTTGGCTCTTTGGTCCAAGATGACTGCTCCTGCAATAATCACCCCTTTAATAATCTGCTGATAATAGGAAGACACATCCATCAAGTTCAAACCGTTATTGATAACCCCGATGATCAGCACTCCAACGACCGTGCCCGTCAATGTGCCGACACCCCCGAACAGACTGGTGCCTCCGATAACTACAGCGGCAATCGCATCAAGCTCGTACCCCAGGCCGCTATTAGGCTGACCGGAACTGATTCGGGAGGCCAGCAAGATTCCGGCCAGTCCGGCCAGGAGACCATTCAGCACATAAACCGAAATTTTGGCCTTCGTTACATTCACTCCCGATATTCTGGCCGCATTCTCGTTTCCCCCTATCGCATACACATACCTCCCGAACTTGGTTTTCGTTAACAGAACTCCAAAAATGATGCATACGCTTACAAAGATGACAACCGGTGTCGGTATGGGGCCGATATAACCTTGACCCAGCGTCAGAAACGGCTTGGATTCAATGACGATCGGCCGGCCGTTGGTATAAATCAGGGCGATTCCTCTCGCAATCGTCATCATCGCCAACGTTGCCACGAAAGGAGCCACGTTGAGCTTGGCCGTCATTGTCCCGCTGACTCCGGACAACGCTCCCGAAGCCAGCATTCCGGCAGCAACGGCCAGGAGGACATAATCGGGATTCATCTGAACAATACTCGCCGCAATAACCGCGGACACGGCCATCAATGAACCAATGGACAAATCAATCCCGCCGGTTAATATAATAAAAGTCATCCCCACGGCCAGTATTCCTATAATGGATACCTGGCGCAGCACGTTCATCATGTTGTTCCAGGTCAGGAAAGCATCGGAGATGGAGCTCAGCACCAGCACCATCAGAAGCAGGATGATAATAATACCGTATTTTCTCATCAGATCCGCCGAATGCTTGCTTTTCCAAGCCTTGAAAATACTTCTGTCGTTTACTTCCGCCGTCAATTTAGACAATTCCGTCCCCTCCTATTGCACATTCCAATATTTCCTCCTGAGTCACCCGATCTCTCCAAAATTCGCCCTTGATCCTCCCCTCCCCCATGACCAGAATCCGATCGCTCATCCCCATTATTTCCGGCAGTTCCGACGACACCATGACAATGCACATCCCCTGACAGGCAAATTCCGAAATAAGCCGATAAATTTCCGCCTTGGCCTTTACATCGATTCCCCGGGTCGGTTCATCAAGGATAAGCACTTTGGGACGGTTAATCAGCCATTTGGCCAATACCACTTTCTGCTGATTTCCTCCGCTAAGGAAGGAAACCTGCTGGCCTAAGCCGCTCGCTTTAATGGATATCTCTTTCATCATCAATTCACAGAGCCGTTTCTCCTCCCTGGAGCGGACAAATCCGCTGCGGGCAACTTTATGAAGATTCGCCAGGGAGATGTTCTCCCTTATTGAGCGGCTTAGAACAAGGCCCTGCTCCTTCCGGTCCTCGGTAACCATGGCCATGCCCAAGGCGATGGCATCGATCGGACGGCGAATGGAAGCCTTCACGCCGTCTATCCATATCTCCCCGGAATCAGCCCTGTCGATCCCGAACACGGCTCTCATGACTTCGCTCCGCCCCGCGCCCATTAATCCGGCAATACCAAGAATTTCTCCCCTGTGCACCTGAAAGCTGATCTCTTCAAACACCCCTTTCCTCGTAAGGCCTCTGACCTCAAGAACCGGCTCACCTATTGCGGCCTCTGTTTTTGGAAAAATACTGGTCAAGGGCCGGCCTACCATCATCGTGATCAAGCTTTCCTTGGTCAGATTGGAAATCGGCTCCGTTCCGATATACTCCCCGTCTCTCAAAACCGTAACCCGATCCGCCAAAGCAAAAATTTCTTCCATTCGGTGGGAAATATAAATGACGGGAACCCCTTCCTGCTTGATTCGCTTAATAACTGCAAACAGAGTCTGCACTTCTTCATCCGATAACGCGGAGGTAGGTTCATCCATAATAATCAGCTTGGCATCATAAGTAAGCGCTTTAATAATTTCGAGCATTTGCTTCTGGGCTACATTCAATTCTTTCACTTTCTGATTCGGAGTCAGGCTCAGATGGTATTCCTGCAGCAAGCGCTCCGTATCTTCATGAATCCTTCTGCGATTGACGAAGGGCAAGTAAGAATACCTGCTTTCTCGGCCAAGAAATAAATTTTCGGCAATCGTCATCTCGGGAATGGGGTTCAATTCTTGATGGATCATCGCAATCCCCATATCGAGTGCAGCTTTAGGACTGCCGATCGTCACCCGCTCCCCCTGAAAGTAAATCTCTCCTTCATCAGGCTTTACCAATCCGGTCAGCACTTTCATCAATGTAGATTTGCCTGCGCCATTCTCCCCCATCAAAGCGTGAACCTCGCCTTTTCTAATTTGAAGGTTAGCTGACGAAAGCGCTTTAATTCCAAAGTAAGATTTAGTGATTCCTTTCATTTCAAGCAGTATCTCATCCATCCTGGAGCCTCCTTATCGGCTGAATCCTGTTTGAGGCCGGGTTCCGACGAAGACGAGCAGCCGGTTTAAAACCAGGCCTGCTCATCATGCTCAATGACCCCTTCCTGAAGCTGAACGTACTCTCCATAAGAGCGATAAATATGCCTTCTCATCGTTTTCTCGGCATGTTCCGGATTTCTTGACGCCAAGGCCTCCACCAGCTCCTGGTGCTGTTCTACCTCCTTGCGCTTGGTCGATTCCCGGCCAAGAATCCGGTTGACCATGGAAATTTGGAAAGATATCGAATCGTAAGTCTGAATCAAACGGGAATGGTTGGAAAGCCTCATAATCGTCTGATGAATGTGCAGGGAGTCGCTTAACAAAGAGTCGACGGCAGGGTCTTCCTCCTTCCGCTTCATTTCTTCATAAAACTGCTTAAGGGAATCGATATCCTCCTCCGATGCGTTAAGGGTAGCTAGACGAATGGCCATCCCTTCCGTCACCGCTCTCAAGGAATAAATCTCATAGACGTCTTTCTGATCGAAGGTTCTTACCATCGGTCCCTTGTTGGGTACAACAATGAGAATTCCTTCTCCGCATAGCTGGCGGATGGCTTCCCTGACCGGGGTTTGGCTGATCCCCAGATCTTTGGCCACTCTCGTTTCCACTATGCGGTCTCCCATATTCAATTCACCGTCTAAAATCAACTGCTTAATATGATCGACCAAATCCTGGCTAATGCTCTGCTTATCCATAAAAAACTGTTTATTTCTCATAACGCTCATCCAATCACCTGCTCTGACAAGATTAATGGTTGCTTTGTTAATAAAGCCGATAAAGTTAACAGTTCAAGACCAATGTTCGGATTATATATTATGGATTATATATAATATATAATTTTGGTGCAACATATTTATTTTCTAAAGAATAGAAAAAGAGCGTCGGCGCGAACGTCAAAAAGCCCCCACCCTACGATGGGAGCCGCAATATGGAGATTAAGAGATTAGCTGTATTTGACCGTACCTCATAAGGACAAGAGAATGTCGCAGCGGGCTAACGGACACTGTGAGGCTTATTGGCAACGTTGGCCTTTTTGAAAAAAACGGGGCTCACTGACCTGAATTGACTGATTTCCGGGCTTGTATACGTATCGAAAACACCAATTAAACATCAACGGTGTCCGTTACAATCAAAGAGACATCCTACGAGACCTATTCTATTAAAGGACCCCGGAGGATTGGCGATTAATGGTGTACAACCAAAGATCATGCGAAAATCCTGCACGGTTTGGTTTTAACGGAACCCAGAGACCTTAATCGCACTAAAAAGGGCCTCTCGGTCATTTTAACGGAACCAGATGACCTTATTCCCAAGAAATGCTCGCGAAAGTAGAAGAATTCTAAGCAATAAGCGCAACTGTTTCCGTTAGTCTAAAAAAACCGCCTATTTTGACGAAATAAGGTCTCCCAGATCCGTTACGTTTTCGCTCTTGGACTTTTCACTAGTCAACATCCTGTTGAACGCCTTTCCCACTATGAATCGACAGTCTCCCCAAGTCCGTTACATTTCGCTTTCTCCATTACCGGTTTCATTGATTACCAATTGGACTTTTCACTAGCACAACATCCTGTTCTACACCTTTCCCATAATGAATCGACAGCCTCCCCAGGTCCGTAACTTTGCAAAAGCTGCTCCATAAGGGATCAGCGGCTTACCTCCTTCTTGGCTATATTTTTGGTCAGGTGATGGATTCATTAAGTTCGAATTGGATAATTTCGTAGAATAATATGGCTACTGCTTGATTAGTTCATCCATTTCGGCGGCCATTTCCATCTGGATCTCCGTGGCTCGGACAAGCCTCTCCAATAACGCTTCGGCCGCGGAACCCGCAGATCGTTCCTCCTCCGGCTTATTGACCTCCTCCGTGACCTTCCTCAGAAGCTTCGGGACCTCCCAAACAGAGCGTGCGGCGCAGGAAATGTTGAAGCCCAGGCGGATGTCTCGCTCGTCCCCATTCCACCCCAATTGACGCATTCCTTCTATGTATGAACCTATAAAAAGCTCCCGATATTCGTCCAGGCATTCGATAGGCGCACTTCCTCTGCTCATCGTCAGTCCGTAAAAACGGCCCAGGTCTTCCCCGATGCCGGATAAACTCGCAAACTGCCAATCTATTACCCTAAGCCGGGCCTGACCGGCAGCATCGCGAGTGATCATCAGATTACTTTCATAGAAATCTTGATGGGCCATCGTTCTTGGCAGACGTTCTACAGCTTGAAGCCAGTTGTCCATCTGATGATTCACCCGCTCAAACTGCTCCACAATCCGCTCCAGCCGTTTGTCCTTCCCGCGTATCTCCGCAGAAGCTAGCGATGGCCGCGGCTGATATTTTCTGCACTCGTTGATCCAGGAGCGCAGCCAGGCCCGGTTAAGCCAAGGCTCCACCGGAAGCGGCTCCCCAAGGCAGAATGCCGCCTGGAATCGCCCAAGCTCCGCAGCCGCGAATGCGTAGTCTTCTTTTTGCCAGACCGGTTGTGTATGTTCCCCGATATCTTCTAACCACAGCCAGAGGGAACCGTCCGGCTTATTCTCAACCGCATAACAAACAGGAGTATGCAGTTCGCCCGGCAACCGCTCCAGCAGCCCGGACGAATACACCAGCGCTTCTCTCTTCCAGTAATTATAGTGTGCCGGATCATCCCGATCCGGGTCGGGACGCAGTCGCTTGACCACCATAGACCACGACACGGTCCCTGCGCCCGCCTTCGAGGTGCCCTTCACCCGGTAAACCCCGTCAGTAACAAAATTCCCGGCCCCCGCCCCTATAGGCGTACCTGTCCATGTTTCCATTTTCCCATCTATGCCGGCAGCGCGGTTGGCAGCGTACTCCAACACTTCTACATTCAAATCATGCCGTTTGTCAATCTCCCGGGTTTGCCCCACCTCGTCATCCCTCCAGGAAGGAAAAATAGGATCATTTTCCCTGTACTTTTTCTATTCATCTTACCGAACATATTTTCGCCCGACAAGTATTTTTTATTAATGGCCGGGGAAATGAAATTACAGAAAACACTTGATTGAAATATAAATATGCGATATATTGCATATTAAATATTGAAGGAGAGAGAGCCATGCCCATTCCCAGCAATTTTTCAAAACCTATTCGATTGTCTGCCAAAGAACGGGCTTTGTCGCAAATTCAGAGATGGATTATTGACGGTACGCTGCAGCCCGGGGAGAAATTGATGGACGCGGAATTGGCGGAAGCGCTCGGCGTCAGCCGGACCCCGGTCAGAGAAGCCCTGCAGCTTCTGGAGGTTCAAGGACTAGTGGAAATGCATCCGGGGAAGGATACGAGAGTAACGGCTATTCAGAAGGACGACATTCTCAAGATGTATCCAACCCTTGCTTCTTTGCATTCCTTGGCGGTCGAACAAGCCTGTCCGCATATTCTGCCGGAGCATCTTGAGCAGTTAAGAGAGTTCAACCGGCAGTTTGCCGCGGCGATTGATCATGGTCAGCCCTATCAGGCGATGGAATATGACGAGCTTTTCCATAACTTCCTGGTGGAGATGTCGGACAATCCCTATATTTCTTCTTTCAGCTCCTATCTGCAAAATCATATCCGCCGGTTCAAGTATGTTTTCCTGCAGCAGCCCGAGCCCTCTACTCATTCCTCCGTGCAAGAGCATGCCGGCATCATTGAAGCTTTGGAACGCAAGGATTCGGACACGGCCGCGGCCATTATGAAACAGAATCTGTTAAGACCTATGCGAGAGCTGTATGAATGGATTTCATCCCAAAACAAGGAGTGATGTATGATGTCAGAACAGCGGGATTTGAGGATTCGCAGCAAGGTAATCAGTGAAGGGGTTAACCGCGTGCCCAACCGGGCGATGCTTCGCGCGGTCGGCTTTCAGGATGAGGATTTCCGCAAGCCGATGATCGGCGTCGTCAGTGCCTGGAGCGAAGTAACCCCATGCAATATTCATCTCGATGAATTAGCGCGGGAAGCCAAGCAGGGGGCCCGGCTGAACGGAGGGGCTCCGCTTATTTTCAACACGATAACGGTATCGGATGGAATTTCTATGGGGCATGAGGGCATGCTGTTCTCTCTGCCCAGCCGTGAAGCGATAGCCGATTCTATTGAAATCGTAACAGGAGCGGAACGCTTCGACGGCCTAGTCGCCATCGGAGGCTGCGACAAGAATACTCCGGCTTGTCTGATGGCGATAGGCCGCTTGAACCTGCCGGCCATCTATGTGTATGGAGGTACCATTCAACCGGGAAAGCTGGATGGCAAGGAGATCGACATCGTCTCCGCGTTCGAGGCGGTAGGACAGCACCAGGCGGGCAACTTGGATGATCAGACACTGCATCGGATTGAATGCCATGCTTGTCCGGGAGCGGGAGCTTGTGGAGGGATGTACACCGCCAACACGATGGCGGCCGCAGCCGAAGCAATGGGCATGAGCCTGCCGGGTTCATCCTCCACGGCCGCTATATCCCCCCATAAGGCCGTTGAATGCGCGGAGGCCGGGAAACAGGTGATCCGGCTGCTGGAGCGAAACATACGGCCCCGGGATATCATGACCAAGGAAGCGTTCGAGAACGCCATCACTTTGGTGATGGCCCTTGGAGGCTCTACCAATGCTTTCCTCCACCTGATGGCTATCGCCCATTCGGTTCAGGTTGATCTGAGCCTGGACGATTTTGAGCGAATCCGGCGGAGGGTCCCCCATCTGGCGGATCTGAAGCCAAGCGGAAAATATGCGATGCAGGATCTCAGCGATGCCGGAGGAGTCCCGGGCGTCATGAAGCTGCTTCTGGAGAAAGGGCTGCTTCATGGCGATTGCCTGACGATTACAGGGCAGACCTTGGCCGAGAATCTCGCATCCGCCCCTCCGTTGAAGGAAAATCAGACCGTCATCCGGCCCTTTGACAATCCGATCAAACCCGAAGGCCCCTTGGTCGTGCTGAAAGGAAATCTGGCCCCCGAAGGAGCTGTGGCCAAGATGTCCGGGCTCAAGAAGCTTCGCTTCTCCGGTCCGGCCCGCGTCTTCGACAGTGAGGAGGAAGCCACTCGGGCAATTATGCAGGATGAAATCCGCCCGGGGGATGTGCTGGTCATCCGATATGCGGGGCCCAAAGGCGGGCCGGGCATGCCCGAGATGCTTTCGGTGACGGCCATGATTGTCGGCAAAGGGCTGGGCAGCGAGGTGGCTCTGCTCACCGATGGAAGATTCTCCGGAGGGTCGCACGGCTTCGTCGTCGGGCACATTGCGCCCGAAGCCCAGGTAGGCGGCCCTATCGCTTTACTGCAGGATGGAGACCTCATTACGATTGACAGCGAAACGCAGGAGATTCACTTCGATGTCACGGCTGAGGAATTGGAAGCAAGAGCGAAAAGCTGGGTGAAGCCCCCGCTCAAATTCACCTCCGGCGCACTGGCCAAATATGCCCGGCTGGTCTCCTCGGCTTCCAGAGGGGCCGTAACCGACCTTGACCTTTCCGAATAAGGCGCGGCTGCGGATTGACCTGGTTAATTATTAAAGCCGCTTACCTTTAAGCTGATTTAGAAAAAGCCCTGAACCGGATTTTCGGATTCGGGGCTTTTTTGCTATGGAGTGCGTTATGTGAGATATTCCGCTGATATCCAGGGAGAATGGCGCCCTTTCCGGCATTGATGTCTGCCTTGGAAACTGGAGATTCTTGCTGCAATAATTCATCCAATTTCATCATCTGGTGGCGCGCCCCGCAGCGGGTTGTGCATCTAACTCGATTTCTTCCAGCTAGTTTGCCCCTTTAGGGGCGAAAATCAGAATCTACCTTGAAAATCCGTCTATTTTACCGTCTGCAGGCATCGTTGCAAGCGGGCGGCACGTCTAACTGTATTTTGTACAGGTAGATTCAAGCGAATGGGCGAAAATGATCAAACTAACTGGATAAACTACAGTTAAAATGGGCAACTTTGAGCGAAACGGCTGTTTTGGAGCAAACTAGCTGTAGGTTTTCCAGTTAGTTTCCATATCTCTTCCGAATATAGAAATCTAACTGTATGAAATCCATTTAGTTTTCAAATTTCACACTATTGAAGGTAGTACCAAGAAATTTGTATAAGCTAGTAGGTTACCTATCGAATGCGATGGATTCTATTATTGCAGCATTCTAGTCATATTGGGCCTGATTGCATGACAGGCTCGGATTTACTTTGTTCCGCGAACCGGAATCAAAACAACGCCGCCCCTGCTTCTACTGGTCAGGCTTCCCGCTTCTTCTCCGGAATAATCAGGTTCAGGACAACCGTTGCCAGCGCCCCGACAGCGATTCCCGAGGACAGGACATAATTGGCGAAATCCGGCAAGCCCTGCAGAACCTCCTTGGGGAGAACGGTAACGGCGACGGTCAGCAGGATGGGAACACCGATAATCAGCATATTCCGCTCGTTGATCGATATGTGCTGAATGACCTTCATTCCGTTCGTCAGCACGGCGATCGCGACGATGCCGAAGATGCCGTTAATGACCGGCTCCGGCACACAGGTGATAAGCGCCGACAGCTTCGGCAGCAGGCCTAAGCATACGAGCAGGACTCCGCCTGCCATAATAGCCATCCGGCTGGCGACCCCGGTCACCGCAATCAGGCCCGCATTGGAGGAATAGCCGGTCATCGGAGTGCTGCCGACCAAGGCTCCGACGAAGCAGCCGAGTCCTTCCCCGCCCGCGGCGCGGTTCAGCCGTTCCTCCGTCAGCTCCTTGCCGGTAACCGACGAGACGACGAACCAGGTTCCGGTCGTTTCTATCAGAATAATGAGATAAACAAAAACCATGGTCAGCATGGCGCTCCAGTCAAAAACCGGGGTACCGAACGGAAACAGCTTCGGCAGGGAGAACCAGTTCGCCGCCAGGACCGGGCTAAAATCGACCTTGCCGAAGAACGAAGCGGTAATGGTGCCGACGATAATCGCAACGATAACGGAGACCAGACGGAAGAAGGTGCCTGTCCCGCTCATCTTGCGCCCCAGCAATATACATACGCCCAACGCCCCGGCGGATACGGCGGCAATCAGAACATTGTCCCCGATGCTGCCGGGAGACCCATAAATATTGTTAGCAGCTATGGGCATCAGCGAAATCCCGACGACAACGATCACCGTGCCGCCGACGATTGGCGGAATGATTTTGCGCACCGCTTTGGCAAACAGCTTGAGCGGGTAACCGAGCACGGCAATAAGCAGCGCCCCGGGAATCAGACTCCCCGTCACGGCTCCGAGTCCCAGCTTGCTCCCGATAGCCCCAATCGCTCCGATGGGGACATACGATGGGCCCTGGACTACCGGCAGCTTGATGCCGAAGCCCACCTGAATCAATGTGGCAATCCCCGTCGCAAAGAAGCACATTTGGATAAAAAAGGAAGTATTGACCGAATCGAAGGACAATAGCCCCGCAATAATGATCGGGGCTATATACAAGTCCATGGCCAATACATGCTGCAGGCCCAGCAACAAGGCCTTGCCGTAACCGATTTTTTCGTCGACGCCTACAATCAGATGAATACTATCGTCCTGCTTCCCCTGTTTCACGTGTTAGTCCCCCATCACTATATTTTCCCGAATGATTATGTCCATATTATAGTTGAATGTTGCTGAATTGCAAATAAAAACTTACATTTTACTCAAAGCATATTTCAAATGTTCGCCTTTTCGTTGACTTTCCGTATATACACGCCTATAATGGTACGCAAGAGAATTCAATCGATTTTTTACAGAGAAAGGATGTCTATCCGCATGTTGGTTCAGGACCCCGTATTGCACCGGGAATGGATCGCCGTCTGCCGTTCTTCCGATGTTCAGGACAAGCCTGTACAGGTTACATTAATGGGCGAGCGTATCGTCGTATTCCGTACGGAAACCGGCATTCACGCTTTCAAAGATCTGTGTATCCACCGCGGAGCCGCATTATCGCTTGGATGTGTGCGCAACGGCAACCTCGTCTGCCCCTATCACGCTTGGGAATATGACCCCTCGGGCGCCTGCGTCAAAATTCCGCAATTGCCGGAGACGCAAGCCATTCCGACCAAAGCGAAGGCCATCGCCTACGGCTGCCGAGAGCGCTATGGTTTCGTCTGGGTGAATCTCGGCGGAGAAGACGCCGGGATGTTTTCGCTTCCGGAATTCGATGATCCGGCATTCCGCAATGTGATTTGGGGACCGCAGGAAGTGAACGCCAAACCGCCGCGGGTGATTGAGAATTTCCTGGATGTGGGCCATCTGGCTGTTGTTCACGAAGGCTATCTCGGTGTCGAGACTCATAGAGAAATCGGCGATTATCGCGTTCACAAGACAGAGAACGGCTGCATCCGTTCGGACGAAATCGCCATCTTCCAGCCCGATCCCGACGGAACCGGGCAGGCGAAGCACGTCTACTATACCTACGAAGTACTGCGGCCTTTATCGGTCAAATTCACCAAGCGGGATGAAGAGAACGGCAACCTGATGTCGATCCTGCTGACGGTGCTGCCGCTCACGGAGACGAAGTCTGTCGCGTTCGGCGTAATGTCCTTCAACTATGAAACGGATTTAACCGATGAAGAGATGGTTAAGTTTCAGGATATGATTTTTGCACAGGACAAGCCGATCGTGGAAAATCAGAAGCCCGAGGACCTTCCGCTCGATCTTCAGATAGAACTGTCGCTCAAGAGCGACCGGATGAGCATCGCGTATAGGCAGTACTTAACCGAACTCGGTGTCACCCATGGAACTGCGTAGATAATTACCAAGAGTGCTGTTTCATAAGTCGATTATCATTTTTCACGCCCCACCTGGAATTAAATATGACTGCGCAAGGATAAACGGCTATCGCCGTCCTTGGGACAGGCGCGTTTACCGATGAAATATAAGAATAGGTATAAGGTGAACTTAAACTTTCTAATGTGGTAAGAATAAGAACAGGTATAGATGATAACTTATACTTATATTTTAAAAAAGGACCCCTTCCCCGCTCCATAATGGGATTTGAGGTCCTTTTTTGCTTCATTTAGGGACGTACCCGTTTTATGCGAACAATATGGGGACAGCCTCTCGTTTATTTTTCCAGGCGTCCTCTTCCTTCCGTTCATCCTCCTTCACCTCCATTCCTAGAAAGACAAAAACACTTCGAACCCCACTTGCACCAAAATTAATTCTCTCGTATACTGTATATTGTGTATATTCTGTGTATGTATGACGTTAACAGTTATCCAGAAAGGGCTGTTCCATGAAAATAATCATTAGCAATGTGTCGGATCAACCTTTGTATCTACAGATCAAAGAACAAATCAAAGCCGCTATTTTACGGGGAGAATTGCAGGCGGGAGAGCCGCTTCCTTCCATCCGGGCATTAGCTACAGACTTGAATGTCAGTGTTCTGACGACCAGAAGAGTCTTTGAAGAGCTGGAAGCGGAAGGCTTTATTATCACCAAAGCAGGGAAAGGCTCGTTCGTAGCCCCGGACAACCTGGAGCTCTTGCTGGAATCCAAGCGGCTAATGGTGGAAGCCAAGCTGATAGAGGCGTGGGAGATCGCCCGGAATCTCGGGATTTCCAGGGAAGAGCTGTATTCAATGATGGATTTAATATTCGAGGAGGATGACCAATGAATCCGATTCTGGAGGTTAAGGGACTGGCCAAGGAATACCCTTCCTTTAGCTTGAACCATATCGATTTTTCATTGCAGGAAGGCTGTATTACCGGTTTTATAGGGGCCAACGGTTCCGGCAAAACAACGACGATCAAAGCCATACTGGGACTCACCTTGAAAGATGCCGGCAGCATTACTTTTATGGGCCGGGAGCTGACGGAGAAGGAACGCGAACTGAAGAACCGGATTGGGATCGTGCTGGACGAGGGATATTTTTATGATGAGATGACGATTGGTGAAATGAAAAGCGTGATCGCTCCTGCATACTCCAACTGGGATGAATCCGCCTTTAGAAGCTATCTGGATCATTTCAGCCTGCAGCGGAATCAGAAAATCTCCACACTGTCCAAAGGAATGCGGATGAAATACGCCATCTCTCTGGCCCTTTCCCACCATCCCGATTTGTTAATCATGGATGAGCCGACGAGCGGTCTGGATCCGTTGATACGGAGTGAACTGGCGGATATCCTGCTGGACTTTATGGGCAAGAAAGGAAAGAGCGTATTTTTCTCCACCCATATCACCTCCGATCTGGAGAAGGTTGCCGATGTCCTTATTTTGATTGACAAAGGAAATATCGTTTTTCAAGAAGAGAAAGATGTCTTATTGGACACACATAGCTTGATTAAAGGGGACCGGAAACTGCTTAACGAGCATACGAGACCGTTGTTTCTATCCCTGCGGGAAACGAATTATGGATTTACGGGGATTACCAGGGAAAAAGCGGCGATACGCGAACAAATGAAAGATGTGCTTGTGGAAAGACCAAGTATCGAGCAGATCATGCTGGCGTACATTGGAGGGAGTCATTATGCTTTTTAGTCTTGTGAAGAAGGATTTGCTGCTTGTCAAAAAATACTTGTTGTTCATGGTCGTGTTCTCCATTATTGCTCCCATGTTCATCACGGTTAAGATCAGCTTCCCCGGTGGAGGCCTTCTGGGCTTTTTCATTACCGTTCTTTTCACAGAATATATTTTGCTCAATACCCTTTCGAGCCTGGAGGACAAATACAAAGGGGCCGTGCTTCTTAGTGCAACCCCCTATACAAGGAAAACACTGATCCACGCCAGATATTTATTTTCCTTAATTATTTTTGTCGGTGTCTATGCCATATATACGGTGACCTCTTTCGTCTCCCCGGTTCCTCTGGAGCAGCTGAATCTGTTTACAGCCGGGCTGTCGTTCTTGTTCATCACGGCCTATTTCGGCGTACTGCTTCCGGTTCAATATAAGTACGGGTATGAAAAGACGAAATTTATCTCTTCCCTGTTTGTTATTTTAACGCCTTTTGTCGGCCCTTTCGTAATTAAATGGCTGCAGACCAATTCTGTCAATCTTGATGTCTTACCGGCTTTGCCCCAGCCGGCCGGCCATGCACTTCCTGTCTTAATGGCCATTCTATTGGGTTTGATTTCGATGACCACATCGGTCAAAATCTATTCGCAAAAAAATCTATAACTCCGCATAATTTTAAGCAAGGATAAACGACTATCGCCGTCCTTGGGACGGGCGCGTTTACCGATGAAATATAAGAACAGGTATAGATGAAATCTTATACTTTCTTATATTTCAAGAAAAAAAGAACATCTCCGGTCGAGCCGAAGATGTTCTTCTTTATTACTCTCTATCCGTAATTATTGAATAAACTCCACGTTATAGCCTCTCTCCTTCAATAGGTCGACGATCATTCCCTTGATGACAAAATGGCCTGCGCCCACCACAACGAAGTGTGTATGTTCCCCTTCTTGTTCAAGCAATTCAGCCAGCTTCTTCGCCATGTTCTTGTCCCTTTCTCCGAACAGACGCTGAGCGGGTTCACTCTTGACATATTGCTCGGAATCCATAAAAGACTTGGTGAAGCTGTCCAAATCCCCTTGTGCCCAATACTGCTGCCACAGGCGGAACTGTTCGGCGCTATTGTCGTCTTCGGACGGGTTCAGGATGGCATCCATTACCTCATTCAATTCTTTCTCCTGCACTTCCGGAGCTACGTTGTTGAACAGATCTCCTTGCAGCTTATGGCCTTCCAGCTCATGAATCGGCTTCCCGGTCAGAAGCGCATTCTGCAGGAAGTATAGGTCTACACCCAGAGCCTGGCCCAAAGCCAGATCTTCAACGGTATTGGACAGATGGAGCATCGATATGTTGTTCGCAGCGACCCATGGCTTGAAGGTGTCGAATATATCGGCGGGGAGCCCAAACATTTCAACAACCTCTTGCAGCTTCTCATTGGTTTCCTGGGAGACATGATCCTTCAAGGTCGTTCCATCGCTGTATACCATTAATTGATTGAAATACTTCAGCGGTTCCGGATCATCGTTCATCATATTCACTTCCACCCATAGATCATCGGAGGCAGCGAAGGCGTCTCTGATCTCTTTATCCATCGGGTACATTTCCGGGGAGCCCAGATGAATAGATCCCAATAAATAAAGAGTGTTGTCCCCGTGAGTCACCTTCCAGAATAGTCCTTGGGCTCCGCCTTGAGCGGTGTCATATGTATATTGAACAAGCCGGCTGGCCAATACGGTGGCCTGTTCGACCGTACAGAGCTGTTCCAGCTCCAGACCGCGATCGGTTCCTTCGATGATGCCTTTCTGCTGTAAGTATTCTATCGGGTCGGATTTATCGATCTCGAACGCCTCGGGCAGCTCATATTGAGCCAACAAAGCGTACAAGGACAGAACAACCGTTTCTCTGGTAATTCCGGCCTCGGACGAGGAAGGAAGCTCGAGATCCCCTTTCTTGGTTAGTCCCAGCTTATCCAGCTTTGCGGCTGTATCATTGAGCAAGGACTGCAATTTATCAGCGGAAATCGCCTGCCGGAAGGTTCCGTCATAGTACCAGCCCAGCGGGAAAATCCCGTATTTCTCCCCTTCGTTAAGAGTGGTTACAGACCATGGGCTGATGTCCGGAACGGCCGGTTCATCGTTGGCATGCGCGGATAAGGCACTCCCCAGAATAATGGACGATCCAAGCAAACTGCTGGTCAAGACACGGCCCAGCTTACCCCACAACTTTCCTTTCACATAAACTCTCCTCTCAAAAAAAATAATAGACAGCAGCAATAATAATTGCCTCTATCTATTATATCCCACGAAAATGGCGATCACAAATTTTTAGATAGATTTACAATATTATGCAGAATCTGTCTTATTGTTAGATCAGCATCCGGTTTATTTTAACTCCTTATCCTAATAGGTTCACTGCTGAAAAATATCTTTATTCCCTTTGGAACGGTTCATTCTCGAAAAATCAACTTTGGAAAAGGCGATGGTGGACAGCAATAAAAATAACAGCCCGAAGGATAGAACCAAGAGGATACTGATTTGAGGCGTAATGACAAAGTGGTTTATCTTGAATGCAAGCTGTTCAGCGATTAGCTCATCTGCGGGCAAGGACATTTTCTCCAAGCTCAATGCTCTGAAGAAAGCCGCAGCGTAGGTCATCGGGTTCAATAGAGCGATGAACTGCAAGCCATCCGGAAGCAGGCTGAGCGGGACATAAACGCCGCATAAGAAAGTAATCGGAGTCGTTATGGCGACCGAAACAATCTGGAAGGTCTGGGAATTTCTAACCGATGTGGCGATGAATAGGCCGAAGGCCGAAAATACCAGTCCCACAAAAATCATAAATCCGATAACCGCCAGCGGCGTAGCGGCAGAGGAATACTTCATACCGATCAGATAGCCTACCGCCAGAATCAATATTCCTTGCAGGGTGGCGATCGTTGTGGAGGACAAGATCTGGCCCAGAGCGATCTGTATTCTCTTAACCGGGCTGACCAGCACTTCTTTCATATACCCGGAGACGATATCCTCAATCGTGGAAGTGGCTATATTCAGGGACGTCTGAAAGACGACGATAATCACAATGCCGGCCAGCACATAATTGACCGAATTGCTGACATGGGTGCTTTGAAAAATGGTACTTAACAAATACAAATAAAAGAACGGCATAATCAAAATTAAGATCATCTGCACCCGGTTTCTGACAAACAGCTTTACATTTCTTAACCATAAGGCCCCGATAATGCGCATCCCAGCCTACCCCCTTATGTCCTTTCCTGTAATCTCGAGAAACACATCGTTCAAGGTCCCCTTCTTGATTTCCAGCTCTTGAATGGCTGGCCTGTGCTCGCTGATGACCTCCATCAATGAAGGCAGATTGCTCCACTCTACCGAATGATAACCGCCGTTTCTAGTGAAGCTTATATTAAATTTGGTCAGAAGTGCTTCCAACCCCGGCACATCCGTGCTCGTGATGTCCGCTTTGTTCTTGGTGTAGCGCTGCTTTAACGCGCTCGGTGTATCGAAGGCGATAATTTTGCCATGATCCATAACCGCCACTTTATCGCTGATTTCAGCTTCATCCATATAATGGGTCGTTAAGAAAATGGTCAGGTCTCTCTCCTTCTGCAGCTTGATGATATACTCCCAAATATTCGATCTTGTCTGAGGGTCAAGACCGGTCGTAGGCTCATCGAGGAACAGCACTTTAGGCAGGTGCAGAAGGCTGCGGGCGATTTCCACCCGTCTCTTCATCCCTCCAGACAGGGTGCTGACCATCGCTTTCTTCCATTCGACGAGGTCAACAATTTCCAGGGCGAAGTCGATCCGCTCATTCATGACCGATTTGGGCAAGCCGTAGAAATAACAATGCATCTTCAGATTTTCTTCCACCGTCATTTTGCTGTCGAGGGTAGAATCTTGAAAGACAACACCGATGACACTTCGCACTTCGTCTCTGTCCCGGCTGACATCTTTGCCGTCGATCAGCAACGTTCCCGAGGTTTTATCGATAATCGTACACAAAGTGTTGATGGTGGTGCTTTTGCCTGCTCCGTTCGGTCCCAGGAAGGCAAAGATGCTCCCGCTTTCCACCTCGAACGAAACCTGGTCCACCGCTGTAAAATCCCCATATTTCTTCACAAAATCTTTGACCACAATAATAGGGTTCACGGCCATCACCTGTTTTTATTTTTAAAAAAATGCAGCACGCTGTACACCTTATCCAAGGCATTGCTTACACCTTGAGAATGGGCCAGTTCTTCGCTCAGCACTTCCTCCAAAGCATCCAGGACCTTGTGGCACTCCATGAGGCCTACGCCTGATTTCTCCGATACTTTGGCAGCCACTTCGGTTTTATTCATGGGAATCCGCTCCTTTATCGCGTATATTTTTCGGACCTTGCCCGATCATTTCAAGAACATAGCTAAAGCTGCCTCTCTCTGCCCCCAGAGTCTTTTCCATTACATAGGTAAAGGCTAACGCTTTCTGCATCCATTCCTCGGGCGACCAATCGAAAATTCCTTCGTCAAATAAAAATTGGGAAGACACAAGCAGAAATTCTACCGTTTCCTTCGGATAAGGAGTCCGGAAGGCGCCTTCCGCTATTCCTTGTTCAATCACCTCCGTCAACACAGGGGTTAGCTGGAGGATCGTCTCCACCAAGCTTTTCTGATGCATTTCCGCATTGTTGACTTCATGCAGCTGCTCGATCATTTGTTCCTTGCGGCCGGCGTCAGGCTTCTGGGCCATCAGGATCTGAAAGATTTTCTCATGGGCCTGCAAATCAGGATTTGCGGCAATCTGCTTGGCTGCCTGCACCCCCAGGTCTATGAATCGCATAACAATGGCGTCCATCACTTCTTCCTTGGATTGAAAATAGTAATAGAACGTCCCTTTGGCGATCCCGACCTTGTTCAGAATGTCATTAACGGTCGTGTTGGAGTATCCTTGGGTCGTAAACAGCATCTCCGCAGCGTCCAATATTTCGTTTCTTCGTTCTTCAGGTTTTTTGGAAATTCTCATTGTTCATTCCTCCACCGTCATCGACCGACCGTCGGTCTATAGTGACTGTAACATTATTCCAAGCAGGAAGTCAATGGGTAAAAAAGAACCCATTGGGATTTGAGCTCCTAATGGGTTCCGGGTAAATTTTGTGCTAATACATTTCTTTCTTCATCTTCCTTCGCGTAATCATGCTTCCCAGGAGCCACAGTCCAATAATCCAAGCCAGCAAATAGATAAGCTGTCCCTTGTACTCCAGCATGGCGCTCCCGTTTTCTATTCCCTGAATCAGTGTCATATAGGCCTTCTGGGAGTCCTACCAGTTCCAAGGCTTCCTTCACCTGATTTTCCAACTGTTTTCCTTTAAGATGGTACAGTCCCGCAAAGAAACGCACGTTTTGCCAGGCGGTCATTTCTTCATAGATGGCCAAATCCTGAGGGACGATTCCAATCCCCTGTTTGACCTGCTTGGCGTCCCGGGGTAGAGAATGGCCCAGAATCGTCACTTCCCCTTGATCAGCCGTTAATATAGTGGCCAATATATGGATCGTCGTACTCTTCCCCGCCCCGTTAGAACCAACAATTTCCCCTTGTCGGACTACGAAACTGATACCGTCCACGGCTTTTTTGGCAGCATAACTTTTCTCCAAGTTTCTAACGGTCACAATGTTATTCATTGGATCTCCTCTTCATTTCAGATTCCGTTCTCAGTCTTGCAAATTCTTTCATGGCTCTCGATTGAACTTCCGTCAGATTGTCCCGTTCGAATTCGATCTCCTCTTCAAAACCGCTCTGCTCCTCACCGTCAAAACGATACAGCTTCTTCAACAAGCTCCACAAGATTTCCATCTCTTCCGTAGTGAAATGTTTAAAAGCTTCGGCGAAAAAGTAAATCGACTTTTCACCGCACTCCATGAGCACTTGCTTGCCGGATTCCGTAATTTCAACATTGACTGCGCGCTTATCCTGCTTGCTGGGGACCACGTTGACATTGCCCTTTTTCTCCAAAATGTCGATCAGCTGCTTAACGCTCTGTTTGGTGGTGCCCAGTTTCCTCGCAATATTATTGAGCGTCGCTCCGCCTTCCGGCAAATGGACGATGGCCACCATAGCCATACACTGTCTTGACGTCAAGCTCTGCAGGTACTGATCCCCTTGCACCTGAAGCTTGTTGGTCACCGAGAAAAGTGTAGAGTAAGTTTGCTGCATTAAAAATAAATCCTTGTAGAAGTCCATTGGTATCTCCCTCGTTTTAGACAATATAATGACTAAATTTATCATAACAGAACCATTTTGAATTTGTCAATATACTGTCTAATTTTCGAGTCAAAAAAACGGGGCTCTCTCATTCCATGGATATGAGTACAGAGAAAGCCCCGCTGCTTCTATAAGATATTCACTTTTCGGGCAGCAGATGAAATAGAAAAATCCCTTCAACAATAGAGAACAAGTCGTTGTAATAGTGATTAGGGAATCTTGTCTTGTTTGTAAGCTTCGCATATTCTGGCGGATGAACATGATATGGTTCCGTCACCGTTTGATACCTTCTATCCTCATGCGGCTCGCCATGATACTTTCCCCAGACAGTTTTCTCATCTGGTGCAATCCAGTCGTACCAGTATTCTACGATTATCTGTTGTTTATTCAGCTTTTCGGTCACATACAATTTAGAATTATCAGAAAAAAATATGGTTGCTCGTTGGGCGTAAATCGAGCTTGACATGCCCGTACTGTCAGTGTCTCTTATGGAATGTATAGCATGTCCAAAAGCTTTTATTAACACATCCAAATTTGTAGCAGGTTTGCCAATCATAAGTCCTTTATCTCTTTAAGTAATGACTTCCATTCTTTCCCTTCCCTCGCCCAAATCCAATCCTCAGAATCATCAGGATTCCCTTTTTCTACAATTACTTCTGAATATGGCTTTCCATATCGTTTCTCGAAATAGTTAATGGTTTCAATAATGTATCGGATACGGTTAAGATTCCCTCCATCGTCAGAGATGGATGAATTCCCTCTTCTCTGTTTTTGTTCATAAATTTCTACAATATCACGAACAGGTATTCTTTCTTCGGTAGGCGAAATCCAGATTGTATTTTCCGAAATACGTGCTTGCTTATTGCGTTCCATTCGTTCGACCCCTATAAACCGTCTACCGGTTATCCAGTTATTGATCGTCGTAATACTAACCCCGAAAAACTTTGCCAACTGCCCTGTGGAATAAGTTCTTCCTACTTCTTCTTCCTGAGCAACGCACATCAAAATTTCTCCGAGTTTTTGCAAATCTTCCTGCACTAACGCATGATTCGCCTGGTATGGGTATTGATCAAGAAGCTTCTTCACTTCGCTTTGAAGATCAATAGTTATTGAAGTGGTTTTTTTTATTACATTAAATAGCACTTTTAGTGTGACTCCAGCTTTCTCCGGATCACTTCCCACCTCAGCAATTACCCGTTCAAATGTCTTTCTTTCGGCTTCACTTATGGCCATGTACTTCACCTCACTTACCCCCTATTCTAAGAAAACTGAAAGTTAACTGCAAGCAAAAACTAAAACAAAACTACAACTTCTAACTACATATATAGTCAAAAGTTAACCGAAATATCCCTGGATGAGTCTAAAGGATTTACCGAAAAAAGACTCAACGGATTTGACCATTGAGTCGGATCGTAAGGCTTATGGGCAAGGGGCAAGATACGCTGGATTCCATATGACCTATATCATATTTTTCATGCCTGCAAAGCACAACTGAAGCATAGGCGCGGTATAGGAATCAAATTTCTTATCATCGTCCAAGCGGACCCAGGCAATTTCAACAATATCCCGATTGGATTCATTCTCAGTGTCCAAATAAAGTTCACCGCCCACAAGCTCCGCCAGAAAAGTAAATTTCCCGTTCTTTTCGTGCAGTCGTTTCGTGATCCGGATATCGTATCCGGTCTCCTCCTTTACTTCGCGGATACAAGCTTGCTCCGGGGTTTCGTTCCCCTCTATTTTTCCGCCCGGAAAGTTCCATACGATATCCCCTCGTTGAACAAACTGCTTGACCATCAGCACTCGGTTATTTTGAATAACGATACCTTGTGAAATCATTGGCGGCCTCCTCTAATATCTGGTTTTAATTAAATCGATAAAATTTTGAGCGGCCTTGGACAAGTAATGATTCTTCAACCAGATTAAACCGACGGAGGCAGACAGGTTGGCCCCCGATATCTGGTGAGCCTGGATAGCATACCCCGGATGGCGTTTAAGCATCGTTTCCGGGACAATAGAAGCGCAAAAGCCGGATGAAATTAAATCCATCAGCAGAGTAATATCCGAGCACTCGCCTACGATGTTCGGTTGCAGATGGAACCGTGAGAACGCCTCCAAAATCAAATAATGGACCCCCAATCCCTCCGTACTTGGCAGTATGAGCGGATAATGCTGAAGCTCCTCCAGCGAGACTTCGCGATCGAGCGGTTCCTGTTGCGAGGCAACGAAATAAAAGGGCTCTGTATGAAGATGGAGCACGGAAAAGTCGTCCAGCTCCAGCGGCAAGCGGGTAATCGCCAGCTCTACGACCCGGTCTCTCACCAATTTGCAGAGATGGGCGGATTCATTTTGCTGGATTTTATAGGTCACCTTGGGGTATTGTTCTTTGAATTGACGGAGGATTTCCGGCAACTTCGCTTCCGAAAACGTATTGATGCCTATCGTCAGCCTTCCTTTTGCCCCATTCCCGACTTCCCGAACCTCCAACTTGGCTTCTTCCATTAGCTGAGTCATCTGTAAAGCATATTTATATAGGGCTTTGCCCGCCTCCGTTATCTCGAGAAATTTCCCGCTTCTTTCGACTAGTTTGGAGCCTAGCTCCTCCTCCATAGCCTTCAGTTGTTGGCTTAACGGCGGTTGGGAGATATGAAGTCTCTCCGCAGCGGCGGAAATTTTCCTCTCTTCTACTATCGCTATAAAATACCGCAGCTGTCTTATGTCCATCGAAGGAAGACACTCCTTTTAATATATGAAAAACTTAAGCAAAACTAATTTTAATAATATTTTTCATATAACCCTCCTCATGTTAGCATATTTGTAAATAAAGAAAAAGGAGCGATGATTATGTATCGTCTCTGCACGGTTTTATTGGTTGTTTGGCTTGCCGGATGTCAAGCTATTCCTGATACCTCACAAGATGTTATGAAAGAAACTCAACCAACCGAAAAGAAGGTGGAAATTATGAACCAGCAATTGATTCACTACGCAGAGCAAGGAGACACAGAAAATGTTCTGAAGCTGCTTGAAGACGGAGCAGATATCAACGCAACGGATGCTCACGGAAGAACGGCCGTACTGGCGGCAACCTACAACAATAAAACAGACACGGTCAGGGCACTGATCGATAAGGGTGCGGACATTAACCTACGGGATGAGCGCTTAAATAATGTCCTTCTATATGCGGGGGCCGAAGGGCTTCTCGACATCGTCAAGCTCGCCATCGAGGCCGGAGCCGATACGAAGCTGACGAACCGGTTTGGAGGGACGGCTCTAATCCCCGCTTCGGAGCGCGGACATGTCGATGTGGTTAAAGAGCTGCTTGCTCATTCGGATATTGATGTTAATCATATTAATAATTTACACTGGACAGCATTATTGGAAGCGGTCATTCTTGGCAACGGCGGAGAAAAGCATCAGCAAATCGTGCAGCTGTTAGTGGATCATGGAGCTGATGTCCACATCGGGGACGGAGACGGAATCACCCCTCTGGAGCATGCGCAGCAGCGCGGATTTGAGGAAATCGCAGCTATATTGATAAATGCCGGGGCATAAATAACGTTGAAATTATTGAAAGCCATCGGGCTGATTATGATGTGAGAGGAGACAACCGAAATGACGAATAAAGCCTATTGGTTAACGAACGTCCGCTTGGAAGCCGGTTACCTCCGCCAAGACGGTATCGTCGCGGGTACGGAAACGGAGCTATGTGATGTATGTATTGAAGATGGAAAAATGAAAGAAATCATTCCTGCCGGCCAGCCTTTGGAAACGGATTTGCCTGTGCGGGATGCGAAAAATTATTTAATGCTCCCCTCCTTCAGGGATATGCACATCCATTTGGATAAAACATACTACGGAGGCCCTTGGAAAGCGCCGACGATCCCTGCTAAAGGGATTTGGACAAGACTGGAGGAAGAGCAGGAGTTACTTCCCCGCTTGCTGCCTGTAGCAGAAGAAAGAGCAAAGAAATTGCTCGAATTGCTCCTAAATTCAGGCACGACTCATATTCGCACACATTGCAACGTGGATCTCGTCGTCGGGTTGAAAAATCTGGAGGCCACCTTGCGGGCCGTTGAAGCCTATCAAGGGAAAGCTTCCGTCGAAATTGTCGCTTTTCCGCAGCGAGGTTTATTACGCAGCCAGTCCGTTTCGCTGGTTCGGGAAGCACTGCGAAGCGGAGCTTCATTAGTGGGCGGGGTCGATCCTGCAACCATTGACGTCGATCCTGCAACCATTGACGGGGATATTGAGAAGTCCCTTCAGACGATCATGGAGCTTGCGGTGGAAGCCAATGCGAACATTGACCTTCATTTGCACGATCCGGGCCATCTGGGCCTGTTTACGATTCAGCGATTGGCTCATCTGACGGAGGAAGCCGGCTGGCAAGGAAGAGTGACCATAAGCCATGCTTTGGCCCTGGCCGATATTCCCCTTCAAGAAGCCTGCGAAGCCGCCAAGCTGCTGGCCCGCCATGGAATTTCGATTACCTCCTCGGTTCCTCTGACCAGGACGATTCCGATTCCTCTCCTGAGGGATCATGGAGTGGACGTATCCCTTGGCGATGACAGCATTACGGATCATTGGTCCCCCTTCGGGAAGGGAGATAGCTTGGAGAAGGCCGGGACGTTGGCGGAGCGCTTCAGCTTACGCGATGAACGTTCGCTTGGACAAGCCCTTGGATTTATTACAGGAGGGGTCACTCCTTTAAATAAAGAAGGGGAGCGCGTATGGCCCAAAGCCGGCGACAATGCCGATATCGTGCTGGTGGAAGCCTCCTGCTCGGCCGAAGCTGTGGCAAGAAGATCGAGACGGGTAGCTACCCTGTTCCGGGGAGAAGTCGTCTCTGGTTCCATATGAAAACAACCGCCGATTGACGGTACCGGTGACGCGTTTCCGACAGGGACGTTCTACTGGAGTTTCTGCAGCTAGTTCCACCTGTAGGGCGCGTCTTACTGGAGTTTCCGCAGCTAGTTCCCCTGGAGGGCGCGTCTTACTGGCGTTTCTGCAGCTAGTTTCTCCTGTAGGGCGCGTCTTACTGGCGTTTCTGCAGGTAGTTCCCCTATAGGGTGCGTCTAACTGGATTTCATACAGTTAGTTTGCCCCTCTGGAGCAAAAGACGGGGAACTACCTGGAAAATCCGTCTATTTTACCGTCTGCAGGCATCGTTGCAAGCGGAGCGGCACGTCTAACTGTATTTTGTACAGGTAG
>NZ_VEGP01000037.1 GCF_007679495.1 Paenibacillus sp. 32O-W
AGATTCTAAAAAAAGCGATGCACATCTTCGCAAAAGACCGGAACTGATCTTTTCGTTTATTCACAAGCACCGCTCCATGTATCCGGTGTCGGAGATGTGCAGGATTTTGAATGTATCCCGGAGCGGTTATTATCAATGGACCCGGCGCAAGGAAAGTGAACGGAAAAAACGCCGCGCACAGTTGAAACAGCAAATTAGCCGCATCTTCCTGGAATCGCGCCGTCTGTATGGCAGTCCGAAGATCGCTCAAGTCTTGCGCCAGCAAGGCGAGCGAGTTTCCGAGAAAACCGTCGCCCGCATCATGCAGGAGTTGGGGCTTAAGTCGCGCACCGTCCGAAAATACAAGGCGACGACGAACTCGAGGCACAACCTGCCGGTGCATGACAATGTGCTGAACCAGCAGTTCACAGCGCAAGCTCCCAACCAAGTCTGGATGGCGGACATCACGTACGTTCCGACAGACGAAGGATGGCTCTATGTCGCGAGCATCATGGACTTGTACACACGCAAAATCGTAGGCTGGTACGCTGATGAGCGGATGACCAAGGAACTGGTCTTGCAAGCTCTGGACCAGGCTTACAGCCGTCAGCGGCCCAAAGGTAAGGTTCTTCATCATTCCGATCGGGGCAGCCAATACGCTTCCCATGAGTACCAACAACGGCTGCTAAAATACGGGATGAAGGGCAGCATGAGCCGCAAGGGCAACTGCTACGACAACGCCTGCATCGAATCGTTCCACAGCGTACTCAAAAAAGAACTCGTTTATCTGGAAAAGTTCAAGACCCGCAAGGAAGCGCAAAGTAAGATTTTTGAATATATCGAGTTTTTCTACAATCGCAAACGAGTCCATTCGGCGATCGGGTATCTCACACCCACTCAATGCGAACAAATGTACGATTGTGTTGCGTAATTTTCTCGATTCCATGTGTCCAATCTATTGACAGAGGTCCAAAACAACCAGAGTCTTTAATGGTTACAGGGGGGGATGAGATCCCTCCTTTTGTATCTGGATTCATGTCACAATGAACGAATTCTCGATTCCGTTTTGGATGGGGCGATAGCCAGAAGGAATCGTTTGATGAAAAAACATGGCATCAACGATTTACTCCATGAGGGTTAAGAGAATCTGGTCGAAAGTAAATAATGAAAAAGCGCTCGACTTTCCTGTTATGGAGAGTTGGGCCTTTTTTATTGGATTTAAAAAAGTTCTATATGAAATAGAACCTTCGCGGAAAAAGGTTCTACTAAAAGTTCCAACTTATCCCACCATGGCGCCGGAAGTACAATGAAATTGCAAAGGCACTCACCGGTGAGCCTGTTGTCAAAATGAAAATAAAGGATGGATGACAGGTGAAAGATTGCCAAAACGGAAAAATGGATGATAGGAAGAAAAAGCGGACGCCATACGGAAAAGTGGAAAGATGGTTGACGAAATATCCGTCCTGGAAAACGCGAATCGAAACGTTGAAGGCTCAGCTGGAGCATATACCGGGATTGGCGCAGCGATTGGACCTTGTGCCGATTTACGGAAAAGGACAGCCCAATGAAAGCATACCGAACGAGATCATACGCCGGTTTCAGATCAGGGAAAAGGAGCTTCCGCGATTGGAGTTGCGGGTTAAGCTTATCGATATTGCCTATTCCGGGTTGCGTGCCGAGGAGAAGGAGTTCGTCAGGCTCAAATATTTTGAGGAAGTTTTGAACCCTTCGATCATGGCGGAACTCAGCTGGTCGCCCCGGACGTTTTATCGCAGGCGAATTGAAGTGCTCAATAAAATATATGATTCGTTGGGACGTGAAGATGCTCACTACTGGTTTGAGGGAGTGGAGGATGAGTCCGCGGCGGATTAATGTTAGATGACAAAGCTTAAACAGAAAAATAAGAACGAGGCTAAGTGGCCTTTATAAGTTCATTAGTGGAGATATCGGCATGCGATTGAATCGTCTAATTTGCATGCTGTTATTATTTTCTAAGACACTCAAATTAACATTTGACTGAATAAAAAAATGGGAGTATGATGATCATATACTCAAATGGTTGTTTGATTGATGGGGGTCCTTGAATGACTCAAAAAGATACATGTGAACTGTATTGTTTTGATGAAGTTAAGGTGCAACGCGTTCAGAACACGCTAATGGAGCATGATATTTCAGGCATGGCGAATATGTTTAAAGCGCTCGCCGATGAAACGAGAATGAAAGTGGCATTTGCTCTGTGCCAAGAAGATGAGCTCTGTGTCTGCGATGTGGCCAATATCATTGGTTCTTCGCTCGCGACGGCTTCGCATCATCTGCGAACGTTAAAAAAATTGAACCTTGTCAAATACCGCAAAGAAGGAAAGCTGGCGTTTTATTCTCTGGAAGATGACCATGTGCGTCAGCTCATCAAGCTCGCTTCTGCACATCGTGAGGAGATGATGACCGTTGAAAATGAATACGCCAAACCATAATGAAAATAAAAATGTGTACCGGGTTCACGGTTTTACTTGTACCAATTGCGCAGCCATTTTTGAAAAGAACGTAAAAAATCTCCCTGGCGTTCAGGATGCGCAAGTAAACTTCGGAGCATCCAAAATAACCGTTTATGGTAACACGACGGCAGAGGAATTGGAAAAGGCAGGAGCGTTCGAGAACCTAAAGGTAACACCTGAAAAAGAGCGAGTCATGGAAAAGAAAGAGCCATTTTGGAAAGAAAACTGGCACGTACTCGTTTCTGCTTTGCTTCTGACCGCCGGGTATTTTTTTGGTGAGCGGTATTGGGAAGAAAGTCTGCTTTCATCTTTAACCTATGGCGCATCCATTCTGATCGGTGGTTATGAATTGTTTAAAAAAGGCATCAAGAACCTTTTCCGCATTCAGTTTGATATGAACACGTTAATGACCGTAGCTATTTTAGGGGCTGTTGCCATCGGCGAATGGGGCGAAGGAGCGACGGTCGTTATTTTGTTTGCCATAAGCGAAGTATTAGAGCGGTATTCAATGGAAAAAGCCCGGCAATCGATTCGCTCGCTGATGGATATTGCGCCGAAAGAAGCGTTGATTCGCCGCGGCAGCGCCGAGCTCACGGTAAACGTCGAGGATATCCGTGTCGGAGACATTATGATCGTGAAGCCCGGTCAAAAGCTTGCGATGGATGGAGTCGTCATCAAAGGATCGTCTGCCGTCAATCAGGCAGCCATTACCGGCGAATCGATTCCTGTCGCAAAAAGCGTTGATGATGAAGTGTTTGCAGGCACGCTTAATGAAGAAGGGCTGCTGGAAGTCAAAGTAACCAGAACGGTCGAAGATACGACCATTTCCAAAATCATTCACCTGGTGGAAGAAGCGCAAGCCGAGCGGGCTTCATCACAAGCATTCGTTGACCGGTTCGCGAAATATTACACGCCGGCGATTATGATTGCGGCAGTGCTGGTTGCCGTCATTCCGCCTCTGATCGTTGGCGGCAGCTGGGGAGAATGGATTTATAGAGGATTGGCGCTTCTTGTTGTAGGCTGTCCTTGTGCTCTTGTGATCTCCACGCCGGTGTCGATCGTGACGGCGATCGGCAATGCGGCGAAACGAGGCGTGCTCATTAAAGGCGGCATACATCTGGAGGAAGCGGGACGAATATCCGCTGTTGCCTTCGATAAAACCGGAACGCTGACAAAAGGCGTGCCGCAAGTGACGGAAATAATCACGTTTGGAGAGAATGACCATGATATTTTGAAAATCGCTGCCATTCTTGAAAAAGGCTCGCAGCATCCGCTTGCTTCTGCGATTTTAAGAAAAGCAGAACAAGCAAATGTTGATTTCAGCTCGGATGCTGAAGAATTCATCTCCATCACTGGTAAAGGGGTAAAAGGGAAGGTTGGCGGACAGCTTTATTACATCGGCAGCCCAAAACTTTTCACTGAGCTGCACTCATCAATGGATAAAGAAGCTCTAAAACAAATCGATGAGCTGCAAAACCAAGGGAAAACGGTCATGGTGCTGGGTACAGAAGAAACAATTCAGGCTCTTATCGCGGTCGCCGATGAAGTGCGGGATTCCAGCAAAAATGTTCTTCAAAAGTTGCATGATCTTGGCATCAAGAAAACCATCATGCTCACCGGCGATAACAAAGCAACCGCCGATGCCATCGGCAAGCGATTGGGCATTGCAGAAGTCAAAGCGGAACTGTTGCCGCAGGATAAACTAGAGTATATTAAAACGCTTCGCACCCAGTACGGCAATGTCGCCATGGTTGGTGATGGAGTAAACGATGCTCCTGCCCTTGCCGCTTCCACTGTCGGTATTGCGATGGGAGGCGCCGGTACGGATACAGCTTTGGAAACAGCGGATATTGTCCTGATGGGTGATGATTTAAGCAAACTGCCGTACACCATGAGCCTCAGTAGAAAAACACTTTCGGTCATCAAGCAAAACATTTCGTTCTCGCTTGGAATTAAAGTTTTGGCAATGCTATTAATAGTTCCTGGATGGCTTACGCTGTGGATGGCGATTTTCGCCGATATGGGAGCAACCTTAATTGTTACACTTAACAGTTTACGATTGTTGCAAGTCAAAGACGGTAGCAAAAGCTGAGCTAAAGAGAGGCAAATGGTACAAGCGGCCGCTAAGGCGGTCTGCTCAGTAGGGAATGGATGATCAGTCCACGGCGGATTAGTTGTTAGCGGAGAAGCTATATACAGAAAAAATAATGACTGAATACAGGCCGAAAGGCCTATTTTTGTTGACCTTTTCGACCGAAATGTTGAGAAAAGAATAAGACCCTGAATTCATCAAAAATTGTTTTGATGTAATTGAAGTTCATGCAATAGAAAGTCCTTGATTCCCATAGGTCCTGATAATTCTAACCTCACATTATCGTCATGATTAACCGCAATCGCGATCTTTAAAAAGGGGCAACATTTCAATTCGAAGGGAATCCATTTCCCCAGATACTGCAGGAGCTGACCTTCTGCATTGGGGAATATAAAGGAATATCCATCCGCTTGCTCATCAATTTTGATTAAATGTTTAAAGATGCTTTCCCTCAATTGTTCATACTCCGACATTTCCTCTTCTGAAAAAGATAGCCTGTGACATGCAATATCGCACTGATCAGACATATTCAACACCCTCCGATTTCTTTTTTTACAATTGAAGTTCCCATAAGTAATGCAAGCATCTTTTTGTGTATGAGTTTGTCATCTTACCCAGCGTCTTCAATCCATCTTTTCATTGCTGGATCACCTCCTTGTCGTATATATTGAGTATCATAAAACTTAAAGTTAACTTTAAGTAAAGGGGTTGGATTTTATGCTGTCTATTGGCGAAATCGCCAGGTTGAGTGATGTTCCGGCTTCGACTTTGCGTTATTATGAAAATGTAGGATTGATTCCCAAAGTAAGTCGCAGAAGCGGGCAAAGAAGATATTCATCAGATATCCTGCAACGCATCCGTGTCATTAAGACGGCACAACAAGCAGGGTTTCATGTGCAGGAAATTTTCGTGTTGCTTGAGGGCTTCGATTCGAATGTTCCCCCGTCGGAACGCTGGCGATCCATGGCTCAGAAGAAAAGACTTGAATTGGAAGAGAAGGAGAGGCAAATCAAGATGATGCAACAAGTATTGGAAAATGGGTTGAAATGTTTTTGTTTATCTTGGGATGAGTGCTTTGTAAATGTTGACTTGGACGGAAATGGAAGGAGATGAGACATGGCAGCGGCTATACTTCTGTTTGTTTTGGCCGGATTAGCTGAAATTGGCGGCGGATATCTTGTCTGGCTTTGGTTAAGAGAATCCAAACCGATAGGGTACGGCATAGCGGGAAGCATCGTGCTGATCTTATACGGGATTATACCAACATTTCAAAGTTTCCCGAATTTCGGACGCGTGTATGCTGCGTACGGCGGTGTTTTCGTGGTGCTTGCGGTTTTGTGGGGATGGTTAATCGATAGGAAAACGCCAGATCTCTATGACTGGATCGGAGCAGTCATATGCATTGCAGGGGTTTCTGTAATGTTATGGGCCCCTCGCCCCCAATAGAGTCCAGGGCCGTAATTGATCGTAAATTGGCGCAATTTTTTCAGCAATAGAGGAGCACAACGAAAGCAGACTGCAAAAAAATAGGCATAACATTGGCAAAACAAAGGCACTGCAGCGGCACCACAATTCAGGATTTTTCTGGTATGATGCTATCATCGGGAGAAAAGGGACAAGCCGGAAACGGTCGTTGTTCCTTTTTCTGCTTTGAGGAAGGGAGTTGATCGAACACTTTTGATTTGCATAAGGAAAATCGAATACGTTTACGGAGGGAGGGGGTAGCGATGCTCTCTTTTTTGTTTTCGCGCTGGTGTGAGCCGGGGCGCGGCAAGCACAAGCTGACCCTATGGTTCGAAGCGATGCCCTCCTTCGACGCCGCGCCGATCGACTTCGCCAAGGCGGTGCGTTTTGCCAGGCATATCAGCCAGCTCGGCCATCCCCGATTCAAGCGTCTTCGGTACGGACAGATCTATTTTCGTTTCTTGATCCAGTGTGCAGGACCTGCTGGACGAGTACGAATCTACTTTTCTGTCCCCGACATTCGCTGGATGGGGTTTCGTACGGGCTTTCATACGCAGGTGTCCGGGATCTATTTGCTCCCGGTGGAAGCGCCTGTGTTTGCCGCTGATTCGGGCAAAAACGTGATCGTTGCCGAAGGACGTCCGGCGTACAAGGGAGCGCTGTCAGTCGCTGCCATTCATCCGGCGGGCAAAGACCCGGTTAACGAGATGATCGCGGCGATGGGAGCGGGAGAGCTCAAAGCGGGCGAGGAGGTATGGCTGGAGCTGGCGTTTGCGCCGGCTGGCAAGCGCCTCCTGCAACGCCGTGTCCGCAAAGCGGAAGCGTGGCTGCGCTCCCCGGCGAACGAGCCGGTGTCGCTGAAAGCGATCTGGCGGGAAATGAACACGAACCAGAAGGAGAAACGAGGGCCGCGAGAACTGACCGCCCATCAGCAGAACGTCATGCGTTCGCTTCAGAGCAAGCAGGACGAGGACGAAATCGGGCTGTGGACGGGATTTCGCGTGCTCATTCGATCGCATGCGGCCAAAGCGAGGCTGCACACGATGAACGACATGCTGCAGTCGATGAGAAGCGGTAACGGCATTGTGTTGCGTCCCGTTCGGGGAAAAAAAGCGATGCTTGCGCCTGGCGTGCCGTCGAAGAAGCTGCTGTTTACCTCGGAGGAGCTCGGCTGCTGGCTTCGCATACCCGCCTTTGGCGATCCGGCTGCCGCGCATATGGAGAAGATGCATGCCAAAATCGTACCTGCGCCTGTAGGCTTAAACCACGGGCTATTTATTGGAAAAAGCAACGTGCCAGGCGCGGATCAAGAGATCCGCATGCCGGTGAACCAGATGCTGAAGCACGCTTTCCTTGCCGGAACGACCGGATCGGGGAAAACGTCGACACTGCTCTCCATTATGACGAATATGGTGGAAGACTTGGAGCGTTCGCCGGACCGAGCACCGGGCTTTACGTTTCTCGATCCGCACGGAGGGGCGATCGAAACATTGCTGAGCTATATTCCGAAAAGTTTGTACCCGAAACTGCACATTGTTCCGCTGGGACACACCGACCGGCCGCGCGGCTTCAACTTGTTTCAAGAGGCGCATGCGGATATGCGGGAAAGCCTGACCGGGGAATTTGTCACGACGCTGCAGCAGCTTTTTCCCGGCTCCCGGCCGCGGGCGGAGCATTATCTCCGCAACGCCGTGCTCAGCTTGTTATCCGTGCCGCCGCAAACGGTGCTCGGCATAATCGACATCTTTTTTAACGAGACATACCGTAAAAAAATACTGCCGGATCTGGACGTGCATTTGCGGCATTTTTGGCTGGAGGAATTTGCGCAAATCAAAAACGTGGGCGAGCATCTCGGCCCGATCCTGAACAAGCTAGGTGCCTTGACGACGTACCCAACGTCGCGGCGGATGCTCGGCCAGCTTCACAGCAGCATCAACACTCGACAAGTCATGGACGAAGGCAGGATCGTGCTGATTGATGGATCCGGCTGCGTGCCGGATTTGCTGAAGATTTTGGCCAGCCTGTTTTTCATCGACTACCACTTTACCTGCCGCAAGCGGCCGCAGCATCAATCGAGGGCGCACTTCTTTTTTGCCGATGAAATGCACCTGTTTGCGACGGACATTTTGACCAAAATACTGGCCGAGGACCGCAAGTTCGGCTTGTCGTTGTTTCTGGCCACGCAGTATTTGTCTCAACTGTCCGATCGCATTCTGGAGGCGATTCTCGGCAACGTAGGCACGCTCATGCTGCTGCAGCTCGGCGGGCCGGACGCGGACAAGCTGTCGCGCTGGCTCAAGCCGCAAGTCACGAACGCCGATTTGATGAACCTGGCCGAGCTTCACGCCATCGTGCGCACGAAAGGCCGCGAAGGACGGATCGAGCTGTTCACGGTCAAAAACGATGTTGTCCCGATCCGGAATGAAGCCTTGATCAATGAGGCATGGGCACATTCGGACGAGCAGGACGGACGCGCTGTGGAAGCGGTCGAGCAGGAAATGAAGCGCTCGGGTCTCTCCGGTATGCCGGAGGCGGTCGATTTTCCGATTTTTGGTTGACATCGCGCCTGGAATGTTGGAGAGCGTCTTGGAGAGAAAGTTTAAGGGAAGCAAGGAGAGAAAGTTCGAGGGAAAACTGCCGCTTCCGCATAAGGCAAATTTGCGCGGTGCGGCGCACGAGCCGGGCGAAACCCTGATCCCGACTAACTCACCACATGCCCCGATGGAAAGGAGACTCCGCATTTGTACTACGAAGCAAAAAAAGAAACGCAGGTGATGCTGTACCGGCACACGTTGCTGACGGCGGAGCAATTGGCGCTCAGCCTGAACTACAAACCGAAGACGATCTACAATATCGTCTGTGAAATGAAAGAAACCGGAGTGATCCGGCCCATCCGCCTTCCTTTTCTGAAACGAAACCATGTCGGATATACCTTAACGGCCAAGGGGGCAAGAGGGGTAGCCGGTCTGGTCGGGGATGAAACGGTGTATCGGGCGAAAGCGTGGGAAACCGGACCGGTGCAGATCGAGCATTTTTATGGAACGAACGCTTTTTTCACGGATTTGATCCGCCATAGCCTTTCCCGAGCAGAAGAGGGGATGATCGAATGGCTGGACCCGAGGTCGGCTGCCGAACGGTACGTGCAGACAAAACCGTCGGGAAAAGCAGCCGCTCCGGTCAAACCTGACGGGTTCGGCATGTACCGCTTTCCGGACCATGGAAGGCTGGCCTTTCATCTGGAGTACGATACGGGCACCGAAACGCTGTGGCGCTTAAAAGACAAGATGGTTCACTACGGAACGCTGCTCCCGAAAATATGGCCGAAGGTGGAAGCGGTGCACGTGCTGTTCGTGACCAAAATCGAGAGCCGTCCGAAAACGCTGATCGATATTTGGGATGCATTGCGAAAGGGAACGTTCAGCCATGACCGTTTGCCGAACGTATGGACCATCAGTGAAAGCGAGTGGAAACATAACGGACCGGGGGCGGCGAAGTGGCTGGGCAGCGGAGGACAACGCCGGAGCTTGGAGGAAATGCCGCTTTTGCCTATCCAGACAGACCATGCCGGTCTGCTGCTCGGCAAACAGCCCAGAGAGCAACCCCCCATCATCAACAGGAGGTGAGGCGGATGGATGTTCGTTTGCTGCCCAAGCTGCTGCTGTGGGTGATGCTGATCGTTTCCAGTCTGGGCGCGATTTCCACGCTCTTGCGAACGGAACCCGACCCGGCGCCAGCCATCCTCAAGAAGACAATGGAGCAGCAAATGGCGGTCCATACGGCGCTCAGCTTTGCTCGCGAGTGGATGCGCTGGGACGGCGAGGAACTGCCGGAAGCGCGCATGCAGCGGCTCAAGCCGTACGTCAATCCGGATGCTCTCGCACGCGTTGCTGCTCTTCAGGCGGAACAAAAAACGAAACGGCAGGAAGTGATCGCGGCGGAGTTCGTGTCCTCGTCCGCCAGCGGGGGATCGCACTATGCGGTTCTTGTGAGGGTCATCGCGGCGAATCCCGAACGGGTCGTATGGGAAGTCGAGGTGCCCGTATGGGCGCAGACGGGCAAGGGCGCTGTGGTGGCTGCGCAGCCGCTCTTCCGCCCGCCGCAGGAGCCGCCCGCCGTTCCGGATACGGGAAGCGGAGAACCGGCTGCATCTGCGGATGTTAAACAGCGGATGCGTCCGGCAATCGAAAGCTTTCTAAAGGCGATGTGCGAAGGCAAGGATGCGGACAGCCTGTTCAATTACGTCACGACCGGCGCAAACTTGAAGCCGCTCGAAGGCCGGATTCGCTTTATCGCGCTGGAGCGGTTGGAGGTTGCCGGAACCGGACCCTACAAGGTCACGGTTACGTTTACTGCGCAGGATGCGGCAACGGATTTTCGTGTGACTCAAGTGTGGAAGCTGGCGGTGACGGAGGAGAACCGGAAGTTTTTTGTAGGGAGCGTAGAGTAAAACGGCTTATCCAGTTCATTGAGGGGGTGGGAAATGTGGAAGGGGATTTCGTCAATACCGGTCTGCTCGTCATCAAACGGCTGCTGCAAGCCATTTTCCTCACGATTGCGATATACCGGGGCGTGAAAATGTATGCGAGCGGTGAAACGAACCGGCTTTGGTCGCACATTATGCTGTCGGTCATTCTGGGCATTTTCGTTTTTGCTCCCGGCATTGCCAAGTACCTGGCGCTTTATGTGCTGAAGACGCTCGGCATTTCCGTGGAAGGGCTGACGGACACGACCGGAGGGTGAGAACAATTGGACGAGCATGAGAAAACGGAGTCATACCGCGCCCTGTACCGGGTTCGCCCGCTCATTTACCATATCGGCGACATTCGCTTGTGGATGCCGATCCGGCAGGATGGCGTTGTGCTCTGGTTTGTGTATATCGGCGTGTTTTTCATCTTTTGCTACGTGTTTCCGGTGCTGACATGGCTGCTTCCTGTCGATCGCACGATCACGATGGTGGTCGGGCCGATTGCCGCCGCATACTACACGGTCAAACTGGATCCGGCGGGGAAATCGGTGCCGCGCTATGTTCGGGACATCCTGCATTTCTTGGTGCGGCCGAAATGGTTTGTCCGCTGGCAGGCGATCCGTCAACCCGGAGGGAAACACAGGATCCGGTTTGTTGGCCGGTGCCGGCCGTATGAACGGATCTCGTTGCCAAAAGGCGGCGAGGCATGGAGCGGCAGCAGCGGACAACTACACGGGACGGTCGAGGGATTGCAGACGCTTTGCCTTCCCGCAAACGTGCGCATCCGCTGGCGCGGGCGAAGCGGAAAACTTCATGTCACGCCGCTGATACGGCCGTCCAAACGGGCGGTCGTTCCGCCAGTGGTGCTGGAAGGAAAATCGCGGCGGTCGATGTCATGGATGACATCCGCTCCGGTGCAAGTTGAAAGAGAGAATAGAGATAAACATTTGGAGATATGGAAGGTTCGAAAACGGAGCGACATTCATTGATATGCCGCCGCCACATCCGGATCCGATGAAAACAGTTTTTGAAGGGGGGTGAGACGCATTGAAGTTTCCGGTTTTGTATTGGGAACAAAACCTCCTGTTTGACACGCTGCTGAAACCGTGGGCGGTGTACCGCATACCGCTGAAACCGTATGCGTACCAGTCGCCGGAGAAAAAGCGCGGCGCCGTGAGCCAGATGCAGCAGTTTTTGCACAGCTACCATGGCAGCGGCCAATTGTTATCCGTCACCCGGATGATGGACGCTGGCGTGTGGCAACAGCGGCGAATGGGGCAGGGCGCGGAATACGAACGGTATGTGAAAGCGGTCATGCAGCGGTTTGCCGAGCGGCGGCCGTGGCAGCGATCGCTTTATTTGATTTTGCAGCTATCCGCCGTGCACAAGCAGTTTCCGGAAGTGGATTTGTCGGGTTTGCGCAAGACGGGCGAAACACTGCGCGAATGGGCCGGCGCGTTCGGCCGCAACATCCAGGAACAGTTCTGGTACCGCCAGCGCGGGGAACTGGAGATCGAGCGACTGAACATCGCGAAGTCTGCAGAAAGCTTGCAGTTCAATCAGGTAAACCATCATTTGGGCGGCGAGCGGTGCGGACCGCAGGAAATCGAGTGGCTGATCAGGCGCGGCTTCTTTCGTGGATTGGCCGTGGAGCCGGAGCTGACGCTGACGCCGGAGACGATGCGCGAGGTGCGGGTGAAGGGCGAGAAGGTGCTGCTGCGCCCGAAAAAATCATTGCCGGTACTGCTTGCCGCCGACCTTGTCGGCGAAGAAAAAATGAAGACGTGGATCGTGCATCATGACGATGGGGAGGAAGACAGCCGGAAAAGCTTTCAAGCGTTTTTCTCGGTCGTCGATGTGCCGGAGGAGATTTCAACCATCGGGGACGAGTGGCTGTATGCGCTCGAAGACCTGCCTTTTCCCGCCGAGGTCAGCATTCACTTTCAGGTGCAGACGCCGCATGAAGCGGCGGGCGGCTTGCAGCGCAACCGCAAAGTGTTGAAAGACCAGCGCCGCGAATACAAGGAAGCGTCCGAGGAAACGCCGATCACGCTGGAATGGGCTGGCAAGCGCGGAAGGGTGCTGGAGAACAAGCTGCAAAAAGGAATGCCGCTTGTGTGGGCGTCGACGTGGCTCAACGTATCCGCCTCTTCCCGCAAGGAGCTGGAGGAACGTGCGGCGCAGCTGTTGCAATTGTATGCGACCAAGCAAATCCGCGCCGTTCGCTCCCCGGCGGATCAGGTGCTGGCATTCCGGCTTTTTTTGCCCGGTTCCCCGATGGACAAGCAAAACCGGATCCCGATGGATCCGAAGTTTCTGGCTGCAGCCATGCTGCACGGTTCAAGAGAAATCGGCGATCCGGACGGGGATTACATCGGGCGGACGCTGCACCGCATCCCGGTGCTGCTCGATTTGAAGCGGCCGATGTCCAAGGAACTGAACCGTTCCGGGGCGATCGTCATCGTCGGTACGCTCGGATCGGGGAAGTCTGTGCTGAAAAAGACGCTGTTCTACCATGGCTACAACCAGGGCGGCATCGTGTTCTCGATCGATCCCAAGGATGAGGACAGCTGCTTTGCGCTCATCCCGGACATCCGTCAAAACATGGTGCGTCTGAACTTTTCGGCGGATTCGGCGACGAAGTTCAATCCGTTCCGGATGTCCGAAAGCGAGGACCGAGCGCACGGCATTGTGCTGGATTTCCTCAGCTTGCTGCTGGAGGGGACCCGCAATGACGAGCGGGCTGACGCGATCATGGAAGCCGTCGAGCGGACGTTCGAGCAGAAACAGCGCGATCTGTACACCTTTATGCAGGAGCTGGAGCGGGTTTCGGCGGATTCGCCGGTGGAAGCGATCCGGGTGGAAGCCCGCCGCTGCATGAACCGGCTGCAGTCGTACTCGCGCAGCCCGTTCGGAAAGTTTATTTTCGCCCGAGACGGGGAAGAAAACGCGAACTTGAGCGGCGCGCGGTTTATCGTCATTACGCTGGCGGGGTTGCCGCTGCCGAAGAAGCGAAGCGAACGGCTGCATACGGCGCTGACGCCGAACGAGCGGTTCGGTCTCGGCATCATGTATCTGGTCGCCGCGCTCGGACGGGAGTACATGTTTTACAGCCCGCACGATCAGCTCAAAATGTTCGGCATCGATGAAAGCTGGATGCTGAAAGCTTTTCCCGAGGGCGCGCTGCTCATTGATGAGATTATCCGGATGGGCCGTTCCTTTCAGGTCGTCCCGCTGCTGGCGACCCAAAATCCGGGGGATGTGGCTGACGAGGAGACGAGAAACAATCTCGGCTCCATTTTTTGTTTCCGGACGGAAGACCCTCGGGCGATTGCGGACAACCTGACGCTGCTCGGACTCGATCCCGACGATGAGGACATGATCCAGGCGTTCCGTGAGCTGAAAGCGGGGGACTGCTACATGAAAGACATTACCGGCCGGATCGGGCGGGTGCATATCGAGCCGACGCCGGACGATCTGCTCTCCGTGTTCAATACGACGCCGGATCGCATGACGGCGGAAAGGAGGGAAACGATTTGAGACGACGATGCCGCTGCGGGCTTTTGCTGATGGTGTTTATCGCATGCTTCATGGCTTTGGCAAATCCGGATGCCGTTTTTGCGGAAGCGCCCAAAGATATGCTCGACCAGCTGCTGCCGGGCGAAAGCGAGATGGGCATCGAGCCCGGCGACCGGACGCTCGATTACCGCCAGTATCCGACGGATCACTACACCTGGGATTTGGGCTACGACCTTGTGGAGTGGTCCGGATGGAAGCCGAAGCTGAACAACCCGTTTCCGATCATTCTGAACTGGGTCGCCAACGTCGTGTTTATGCTCAGCGCCTTCATCACCCGCCTTTGCATTTTTCTGATGCAGCTCGGCTTTCACACCGATCTGGTCAACGAACAACTGTCGCTCATTCTCCCCATTATGGACGGGCTGCGAACGAGCATCTTCACCAAGTTTTTGCCGTGGGCGCTGGTGCTGCTCGCCGCATGGATGGTCAAGGTCGGGTACTGGAACAACCAGACGACGCGGCTGATGTCCGGCGTGATCGGCTCGATTGTCGTGCTCGTCGGCAGCTATTGGTTTTTCGCGCATTCGGGGCAGAGCATCCGCGCGGTGTCGCAGGCGATGGACAAGCTGACGCAAATAACGATGGGTTCCCTGGCCGCGCCGTACCAGCGCGTGACGGGCGAACAATGGGGGGAGGGACTGGCGAATGCGGCGGATCAGCAGCTTATGGCGACGTCCAACCGGCTGTGGAAGCTGTTTGTCGACCGGCCGTGGCTGATTGGCCAGTTCAACCGTCAGGACGCAGGCGCGGTGCGCATGACGGCGGAGGAAGTCGAAGCGATTCTGGACCGGGCGGAGGACGAGGAGGTAACCATCGGCGTTCAGGCCGGGGATGCGTGGTCGCACTGGATGCGGCAGTATGCGCCCGGCATGACGCAGCGGGATATTTTGCGCAAGGTGCTGGGCGATGCGAAAATCGGCCACGGCGATCATGCGGACGTCCCGTACTTGTTCGCCGGCGGTTCGGCGGGCATCCGCTGTCTGGTGGCGCTGCTGTCGCTGATCGCCACGTTGACGCTGTTGCTCTACGTCGGGACGATATCGCTTATTTTGATTCTGGCGCAGGAGATGGCGCTGGCGATCATTATCCTCGCGCCGGTCGTACTGCTGCTCGGCTTGTTTCCGGAGCGAGGTTTCGTATTTGTGCGCCGCTGGGTCGGCTGGCTGATCGGCGTGCTCGGCACGAAGGTCATTTACGGCTTTTACCTGGGCTTTACGCTGCTCGTCGCCGACATCGTGGCGCGCGGCTCCGGCATCCTGATGCTGCAGCAAATTTTTGTGGCGCTGCTGTTCTTCTGCGCGTTTTTGTTCCGCAAAAAGATTTTGAAGCAGTTGCTCGGCATCTTTCAAGCTCCGTCGCCGCACGAGATGTACGAAACATCCAAAAAAGAGGTTGTGTATCACGTGGGCGAAGCGAAGCAGTCGTGGCACAACGCGAAGGAGCGATCGAAGAAAGCGAAGGACGCCGCGAAGAAGATCATTTCCAAGTTGAAGTAAAAAACGGGAGGAGAGGACATGGTTCGGATCGCGGAATGGCTGCAAAATGAATTTCTGGCGCAGACCGTCATCTTTGCGGAGATTCGGGAGCGCGGGTTGTTTTTCCGGGGAAGGAACCGGTTCAAGGACGTCGAGTTTCTCGTATCCGCGTCGCGGCATGTATGGGTGAGGGAAGCGGGTTGCCGGGAATGGAAACCGACAGGCGTTTACGTGCCGGCAGACGTCATGCCGGAAACGGCAAATCATTCGGCAAGGTAGGAGGGCAGAGACATGCGTTCGATTTCATTTGATCCGAACAAGATGGAACGTCTTGTTCGACGCGATGCGTTCCTCCGGTTTGCGGTCGACGATCTCGTTTCGAAATCCCATTCGAGAAAGAAGGCGCTGGAAATCGTTTTTAACAGCTATGTGCTGGAGGATTCGGTCATGGAAGACAAATACGAGAAGGCATAATCGGGCGGCAAGCCTGCCGGTGAGGGAATGACGATGGATGTTGTAAAGGATTGGGAAGCGCTCGTGTCCGACTTGAGGCGGCGAATACAAAACGGCGACGAATCGTGCCGGCCGCTTTTGACCAAAGCGGAGGCCGCGCTGAAAGAGGCGCGGGAAAAGGACTCGCCGCAGGCAAGGGATCCTCATGGACGTTAGCGGCCTGGTCAAGAAAAAGGTGTTTTGGTGGGTAGTCGGAAGCCTGGGGGCTGCCGGCATTGCGATCGCGCTTTTAGCGATGCTGCTCGTTTTTGCGCTGCTCGGCGTGCTGGTCAGTTCGTCGGATTCTTCTTCCATGGAAGGGATTCCGGTGCCGGAAAATCAGACCTTCGATATTCCCGCTCCGCTGCTGCCGATATATCTCCGGGCCGAAAACGAACAGGCTTCCTGGGCGCGCCTGGCGGCGATTCACAAGATCACGACCGATTTCGGAGCCGAACAAGCGAAACGAATCGATACGACCGGCGTTTTGGGCTTTCCCCGGCTCTTGTGGGAAGCGTACAAGACGGACGGCGACGGTGACGGCAAGATCGATCCGGACAATCCGTTTGACGCGATCTTTTCGCTCGCCGACTATTTGCGGTTGTCCACCCTTGATCCGGATGCGGCGCTGGAAGCGTGGTTTTTAAACCCCAACGATGCGGCGCTCGTTCGGGCAAAGGAAGCGGAGTACGCCGCCATGCTGGTCATGCCGCGAAACTGGCTGTGGCCGGTCATTGGCTATAAAGCTATTTCCAGTCCGTACGGCATACGGACCGACCCGGTGTCGGGCGAACCCGGCGCGTTTCATGACGGGATCGACATCCCCGCGCCGCGCGGCACGCCGGTCGTTGCGACCCAAAACGGGATTGTCATTCAGGTGGTCAAGAGCAACTCCGGGTACGGTAATCTCGTCCGTTTGCAGCATGACGGAGGCGTTCAAAGCTTATACGCCCATTTGTCGGTCATCGGCGTCCGCCGCAGTCAGCAGGTGCTGCGCGGCGAGGTGATCGGCTGGGTGGGAAGCACGGGGAAATCGACGGGACCGCATCTTCATTTTGGCATGTCGCAAAATGGACAATCGGAGGACCCGCAAAACTATTGGAATGATTAAACCGAAGGAGAGTGAACGCAGATGTTGGAGCAACTGCTCCGCTTTCGCGAATGCGAGCATCGGGGCGATTTGGACGCCTATGCCCGCGACGTGTCCCGCTGCGGCGGAAATATTATCGGACGGGAACTGGATGCTGCCGCTGAAAAGGGGTATTTGACCGTAACGTTCTCAAGTGAGGCAGATCGTGAAGCGTTCTGGGAGAGGTTTAAACAAACGGATTCGGCGCCCTTCTGTTCCTAAGCAGCAGTAACAATCAGATCATTTCCATGGCTCTCGAATAGGAGGGCTATTTTTCGTTTCAAAAAACAACCAAAGGAGTTGTGCAGAGCATGGGAAAACCAACTGAAAAAGTAATGACGCGCGGGGTGCAACATTTGAATTTGCCGCCGATCGTCATGAATTTGTTCTTCCGGAAAGCGGAGTCGTTTTTGCCCAAGCATGATTTTCTCGTTTTTGAACCTCAAGGAGACCGCGTTGTTGTCAGCGACGGAAATGGCAAGAAGCTTGACGAGCTGCAAATGAAGCTGCCGGAGAAAGTTTGGGTGAAGTCGGATGATTACGGCAATCATTGGGTCATTACGGCGCTGCTGCCCCGGGAGTATTGAAGCATACAAGTTCAGATAACGGCTGTCCCGTTCGCGGCGCAGACGTTTTTTTGCGCCCGTTTACGCACTCGGGAGGTGACTGTAATGCAGCTTTGGGGACCGTGCATCGATTTGTTTTGCGGCGCGGGAGGGTTATCCTGCGGCTTTGCGCAAGCGGGGTTCGATATCCGTGTCGGCATTGATGTGGATGCGTCCGCGCTGCTTACGTTTGAGCGCAACCATCCGCAGGCGCTGGCCATCAAGGAAGACGTCGCCCGTTTGACGGGAGACAAGCTCCGCGAGCTGGCGGGAAGCGAGACGGTGCTGGGCATGATCGGCGGACCTCCCTGCCAGGGGTTTTCGCTGGCCGGAAACCACGATCCGGACGATGTCCGCAACCTGCTGCCGTATGAATACGCCCGGCTGCTCAAGGAAGCGCAGCCCGCATTTTTTCTGATGGAAAACGTGAAAGGGCTGCTGAGCAAAAAGCAGCGCATTCATTTTGACGCCATACGCGACCTATTTTCGGCGGCGGGCTACAGGCTGGAATGGAAACTGCTCAACGCGTGGGATTACGGCGTGGCGCAGACGCGGGAGCGGGTGTTTATCGTCGGGTTCCGGTCGGATCTGGAGGTCGCTTTTGAATGGCCTCCGCCCGATCCTTCGCGTCCGGTGCTTCGCGATGCTATCGGCGACTTGCCGGATCCGGCGGAGGACGAAACGGCGCTGATGAATCATACGCTGTCCAATCCCCGTCCGGTATCGATGGAGAACCGGCTTCGCAATGCCGGGAAAGGCGTGGCGATGTTCGACTGCAAGGTGCAGGACTGGGAGAAGCCGTGCAAAACGGTAACCGCGCATTTGTCGAAGGATGTCGATCTCGCCCATCCGGGGATGCTGCCGAACCATGCCGGTCATCTTTTTCCCAATGTGCGGGAAGAGAGCCGCTATGATCAGACGAACCGCAGGGCGGGATGGGACGATCCTTCCTTTACGATTACCGCGCACAGCCGTTCGGCGGGGCTGCATCCGAATCACGGGCCGGTGCCGGCGGATCCGGCGCACATTCTGCATCTGGTTTCGCTGGCGGATGCGGACGGGGTTATCCCGCTGGAGGCGCTGGAAGCGGCCATGCCGACAAGGATCCGGGGGCTCAAAGGACGCCAAAAAGTCGGTTCGTGGCAAAAACCGAATCCGACCATTACGGCGAATGCCGGTTTTTATGCCGGGGCGCATTATCATCCGGAGCTGACCCGTCCCCGGCGTTTTACGGTGCGCGAGTGCGCCCGGATACAATCTTTCCCGGACACATTCGTGTTTTACGGCAGCTTGAGCGCACAGTACCGCCAGGTCGGCAACGCCGTGCCGCCCAAGCTGGCTCATGCGCTGGCGCGGCAAATCGCCAACGCTTTATCCATTGTGTAAAACGATTTGTATTAAAACGAATTTGCAATCCGTGAAGAGGTGGGTGAACGTGCGGCAGTTGCAATTGTATGTCAAAGAGATCCGGGGGGCGTATCAGGTCATTGGCGTCGAGCCGGGGAAGGACGTGTACGCATTGGGCAGCCGGGAGAACGCGCGGGAAGCGGTGCGCCATGCGTTGGGATACGCCCGCTTGCTCGGCGTGCCCGAGGATGAGGTTTACTATTGCGGGCATTCGATTCCGCAGCTTGCGGCGCTCGGAGCCGGATCGATAGAGCCCGACACAAAAAACGAAGGAGAGGATCGCCATTGCTGAAAAGTCCGATTCGCTGGCAAGGCGGCAAGTCGCGGTTGCGCGAGGACATTATCCGCCGTTTCCCGCCGCATGTGCTGTATGCTGAAGTGTTCGGCGGCGGGGGCTGGGTGCTGTTCGGAAAAGAACGGTCGAAGGTGGAAGTGTATTCAGACATCAACGCGGAGCTTGTCAATTTTTTCAGAGTCATTCAGGAAGATTGGGAGGCGCTCGCCAAAAGGTTCGAGTGGGCGCTGTATGCCCGCGATGAGTTTGTGCGCATCCTGAACCGGCGGGACGAGGAGCGCGATCCCGTTACCCGCGCCTACGATTTCTATTACCGGGTTTATTCCCATTTCGGCGGAAAATACAACGACTGTGACGATTGGGGGTACACCCGCACCAAACCGGCTTACGACCTGAGCAAGGTCAAGGAAAAGTTCAAACTGGCGCATGAGCGGCTGATCGGCGTGTACATCGAAAACCGGTCGTTCGAAGAAGTTATCCCGCGATACGATTCGCCGGATAGCTTTTTTTATTGCGATCCGCCGTATCTCGGACTTTCCGGTTACCTGTACAAGTTCGATGAAACGCATCACCGGAAATTGCGCGAGTTGCTCGGCGGCATCAAGGGCAAGTTTTTACTCAGCATCAACGACCACCCGCTCATCCGGGAATGGTACGCGCCATACGTGATTGAGGAAGTGGAAACGCGCTACACCATCGCCAAACAACTGAAAGGGCGGCAGCCGGCAAAGGAACTGCTCATTTCCAATTATCCGCCCGCTGCAGAGATGCCGATCGATCATAAGCCGGGGGTTAAAGAAAGGAAGGACAAGGGATGAATAATCAGGTTCGCATCGAGCCGAAAGGCGGAAAGTTTGCCGTTGTGCTGGAGCATGATGGATCAACGCAGGAAATGGATGTGCGGGATACGTACCAGGAAGCGGAAAAGTATGCGTTTTATGTGGCGAGCCGCGTCAAACTGGATGTCTATTACCGGGGACTAAAATTGGATGAAAGGAAGGGTTGACCATGGTGACAGTCCCGAAAAAGGTGCTGGAAGGACTGGAGGCGGTGCGCAGGCTTGGGGCGGTCAACATGCTCGATCGTCCGGGAGTCATTCATTGGGCTGACAAGCTTGGGTATCCCGAAACGGCCCAGTGGATCCGGGAAAATCCGAAAAAGTATTCGGAAGGCGTGTTTACCGGATTCGAGGCAGAATCATAAAAAACAACTTTGAAATCACCGGCCGGTTGGAGAGGAGGTGTTTGATTTGCAGGTGGTGTTGTTTCGTCCTCACCAGCGTCGTCGGCAAGCGTGGGCCGAGCGGCTGCGAAGATCGGGCTATGACATCAAATTCGTTCATGATCCGGAGCGGATATCCGGGGAGACGAAGCTTGTCGTCATTGATACGGCGGTCGGAAGATGGAAGGAATATGTCCGGCTGATGCAAAAGCAAGGGCTGCCCATTGTATTGTTGACAGACGGCGATTTGCAGTTGACGGAGGAGGAACTCGCATCGCTCGGCGCAGCCGGAACAGTGACGCAGGAAGAGGCAACAGACCGGGTCCTTGCCAAGTTCCTTCGCTTGAATGAAAATCATCCGACGGATCGGACAGAAACAGAAGCGCAAGCTTCGTTTCCGCAGTACGTAAGAGGGTTAAAACTGATGGCTGAAGAGTCTGGTGCGCAGGAATCGGAACAGGCCGATTCGATCCAGGATGAGGACAGTGAGTTGGAATCAACGGTTGCCGAATCGGAAACCGAACAGGCGATCCAGAGGAATATGGTCACAAGCAGTACGCTGTCACAGCGAAAAGCGGCTCGGCAGAGATCGGCGGAACATCCTTCCACGAAGACCATTCCTGCTATTGGTCAAGCTCCTGCCTTGGCTTCGGATGAAGTGCTTATGCGGGACTTAAAGCCGCCTCTAACGGAAGACGAAGAACAAGAGCCGCCCTCCAGTCCGGCGAAGGGACCAACAACGATAACGGACGAGAAAATACAGACTTGGCCGGATGACCCGTTTGCGCAGGTCGCGGCTCAGACGCCGCTTCTTCCTCCCTCTGCGAAAAGCCGGGATCTCCCTTCGATCGCGGCGGTCTATGCGTCCAAAGGGGGCGTGGGCAAAACGACGTTTCTTTTACATCTGGCTGCGATTTTGGCAAAAGAAGGACGACGGGTTTGCGTCCTCGATCTGGATCTGATGCACGGTACGGTAGCTTCGATGTTGCAAATACAACCGAATAAAACGATCGTCGATCTGGTTCGTCGGATCGATGATCCGAAAGCGTGCAGAGCCTGTCTTCTCCAAACGAAGATGGGCTTTTCCATTGTCGCCGCGCCTTCGCAGCCATGTACGTTTCGGATGCAGCGTGAACAGCTATTAGCAGTCCTTCGGTTCTTGAATGAGGAAACGGATATCGTGCTGATCGATACGCCTGTCCATTTCGACAGCCTGATCAAGTTGGCTTTGGAGCAGGCCGAGCAGCTATTCCTAGTGGCAACCGATGAGCCGGCCAGTATGAAAAGCCTTGCACGAATGAAGCCGCTGCTCAACAACCTTCGTCCGACGCCAGAGCTTTACATGATATGGAACCGGCTTATGGAACAGGCACCCAAGGAGCAGTGGCGCGAGAACCTGCCGTGGCCGGTGATGTTAGAATTGCCGGAAGATCCTACGGTCAGCAAGGCGGTTCGAATCGGTCAGTGGATCGCAAGTTCGCCTTGCAGTCCGTATCGTCTGCGGGTGAAACAGCTTGCGGACCGTTGGCTGGGGGTGGAGCCGGAGCGTCCAGGGGACAAGCGGAACCTGCTCAGGCGTTTGCTGTCCAACCGGAACTATATGAAAACAACGTGAGAGGCGGTGAAAGAGACATGAAAGTGCTCGAAGCGGAAGTAGTCCATCCCATCAATGCCAGAGGCGGCCTGTATGTTCTGATCGAAGGAACGCAAGCGGAAGTTTATAAGGGGGCGTCGGATCGTCTGGCCGTGGAGACCGCGAACCGTCTTGGATGGAAGGGTGACGGTCAAGCGACCACCGGCATCCCGACACGGGAAGGCGTCGATCTGTACACGCGCGCGTACTGGTTTCACGAAAAGCGATAACCCCGCGTTTCGAAAAAAAGAAAGGAGAATGACAAGCCATGAACAGCCGACAACAAAAACGAGTCATCATTGCATCCATCGCAGGAGGATTGGTGCTGCTCCTTTTTGCGCTGGCCCTTGTGTTCTATTTTCAGGCGAAACAAGCCAGCTTTGAGGAGCAGCTTCAGTCCGAATACGATACGAAGATCAAGGAATGGGAGTCGAGGGAACAGGCGGCGATAACAAGGGTGTTGGCGGCCAGCCGCAGCATTCCGGCTGGAACCACTCTACAAGCGGGAGATGTCAAAGCGGTGGAGGTGCCCGCCGTTCAGGCGGCAACCGGGAGCCTCAAGGAGCCAAGCGAGGCTGTCGGCAAAATCACCAAGATCGATTTGCAGCCGAACACGCAGCTCGTCGTTTCGATGCTGTTTGAAGACAAGCCGATTCCGAGGGATTTAAGGGTGCAAGAATTTAATGTCATCCAGTTGCCGACGAATCTGCAAAAAGGGCAGTTTGTCGATGTGCGGATCAACTTCCCGACCGGCGAGGATTTTATCGTCCTCAGCAAAAAGAAAGTCCGGGAACTGTCCGGCACGATCGTTTGGTACGAAATGAACGAAACTGAAATCCTGATGGTTTCCAGCGCCATCATCGACGCCTATCTGCAAGGGGCCAAGCTGTACGCGCTCACCTATGTCGATCCGGGCATGCAGGAAGCGGCAGTTGCCAACTACCCGTCCAACCCGAAGGTGCTCGACCTGATGGAACGCGATCCGAACATTTTGGAAGAAGCGAAAACCGCGCTCGCTCGCCAACTTCGCACGAAGCTTGATAACAACCTGAAAGCAATGAGCGATACGGACAAAATGAGGGTGATCAGCGGCAGCGTCACTGTTCAGCAGCAACTGCAAAATGAGCGCATTACGACGCAGCAAAACAATGAATTCCGGCAGAGCATTCAGCAGCAGGTTCCAGCATCAACCGGCAGACAAAATAATCAAGCGGAACAAACAACATCGAATCCAAAGGAGCCTGCAACACCGTCAAGTGTGCTGCCTTCGTCCGAACCAGCAAAGGAAACGCCGGCATCGACCCAGACACCGGACCATGTCAACAATTCGCCCAAGACGGATCGGCTCGAAGATGTGTTTGATCAGCCTAAGACCGGCGGCTCATAAAGGAAGGAGGCCGACATGAAACAAGTTGTTTTTTTCGGTGCGCCGGATAAAAGCCATTTGCTGCTTGTGCTGGGCAAGCTGCTGGCAGCTGCCGGGCAGCGGGTGCTGCTTGTCGATTCGACGGTCGCGCAGTCGGTACAAGGGTATCTCCCGCCGTCGGATGAGCGTCCGGGCGCTTTTGTGACCGAGTATGAAGGACTGGACGTCGCTGGAGGGTTTATTACGTACGGCCAGCTGGATCGCTATTTGAAGCAAACAGAAGGCAAGTGGCCGCATTACGACGTGATGCTGCTTGATACGGATCATGCCGAATTTGTCAAAGGGCTGGAGTTGCAGGCGTTTGCTCATCGCGTCTGGTGCAGCAGCTTCGAAAAATTGTCGCTCAAGAAAAACGCAGAATTGATGCAGCGGCTGTGTCTGGCGAAATCCGCCACGCAGCCGCTGAAGCTTTTCAAGCTGATTTACCCATACGTGCAGTCCACGATAACCGAGGCGTATATTCATTCGCACTACGATGCTGATCTTGTCCTGTGGCAGGATCCGGTATTCCGCATTCCGCTCGATGACAGGGATGTTTCGGCCAAAATCGATAATCAGCATCACGCCCGGATCGATGTGAGAAAGCTGTCCAGAGCGTATGTCCGGACGGTGCTGTCCCTATCGAAGACGCTGTTCGAAATGAACGGGCGAACTGTCAAAACGGCTTGGAAACGGGTAAGGAGGAATCGCCGTGGGAGTTAGCGTCGTCTTCTGGAGTCCGGTGCCGGGACAAACGGGCAACACTACGAACCTGATCGCCGTCGCCGCGCTGCTTGGTCTCGAATATTCCGCCCGAATGCTTTTGCTCGGCCATTTGCAAAGCCGGCGCGCTGTCATCGAACAGGCGTTTCTGAAGTGGCGATCACAGGCGGGGGGCGAACCCGCTTTTACTGCGGACTCCGGCATTGATGCCTTAGCGCGGCTGGCTCAAAACCGCAAGATGACATCGGAGATGATTCGGGACTACACATTGCCGCTGCTGAAGGACCGTCTCGACCTGCTACCGGGTTCGAACAAGGCCGACAAAACGTTTATTCCCGGCATGAAAGAAGTGCTTCTGCCGCTGCTGGATACGGCGAGGCGCTACTACGACCTGACGCTAATCGACGGCGGCAGCGGCTTGGGATCCGGATGGACGCAGGCGCTGCTGGAAAACGCCGATCTGGTGGTGGTCAGCCTGAACCAGAACCACTTCGTGTTGGAGCGGTATTTTCAGCAGCAAGAGGAATTTTTGCTTGGAAAAAAGCTGGTTCTTGTTGTGGGGCAGTACGATCGGTACTCCCAACACACAGCCAAAAATACCGCCAGGAAGCATAAGGTAAGCGTTCCGCTTTATCCGGTTCCGCATCATGCTGGGTTCATGGATGCATCGCAGGATGGCCGTGCAATTGACTTCATGTTTCGAAACCGCAGCGTGCCGGGTGACCATGAGAATCATTTTTTCATGCAGTGTGTCCGGATGCTGGCGCAGGCGGTCATCGAACGAGCCGGATTCAACAAGCCGTTTTTCGGCGGGAAGGGGGAGTAGCAGATGCTTGGGCTATTGAACGGATTGCTCATCCTCATGCTTCTCCTGCTCTCGGCCGCGCTGCTGTACTTCCGCATGAGCGGACGCAAGCTGGAGAAGCTGCCGGAGGAACGGGTCTACTCCGTTGACGCGATGACTGCGTACGTGAAACAGGCGCTGCATGACCTGACGAGCAGCAACCTGTATGATCTCGGTTTATCCGAAGAGGAATTCCGGCGCCGGAAAAACAAAAGGGCCGAACTGAAGAAGGCGCTGCGCGGCTGCACATCCGGGGATTTGCGGGACAAGGCGTATGTAAAGCAGTTTTTATACGATCTTCTTTTGCAGACGTATCAACTGGACGAGGGGAACATCAACCGGATCATCCCGTTCGACGATCCGTACGAGCTTACGCCGCAGGACCAGTTCGAGATACTGCTGCATCAGTACAAGAAACGGTACCGTTTCGATGCGCTCGGCGAACTCATTCGCAAATACGGGCTGGACCGGCCCAAGCTCGGGATAGAGGACGGGCAAACCGAATCGTACCGGATCACTGCCGAGGAAATCCACGACATTTATAAAAAGGAAGCCAGGCGGCTGCATTTCGAGGACAAGCTGCGAATCGTGGTGCAGCGTATTTACCAGCAATACAAAGGCTTCAGCGTCGTGGATGAAATCCGGGATATGAAAATCGACGGCGTGTCGGCCGGTGTGTCCGGTTTGCCGCCTTCCGTATGGGAGGGGGAATGGGAGTTTCAGGCAGATGCGCTGCTGCGTGAAGTACCGAAGTCCCACGACAGCGTCTGGATTTTTTACAAAGGGAAATCCATTCATCTCAGCTTCCTCTCCTTCGGCTCGGAGCAAGAACTAAAGCGCGTCTGCCAGAACATCTACAAGCACAATTATCCAGGACAATTGTCGGAAGCGAACGGCTTCAAAGTGAATGAGATGGCCGACGGCTCCCGCGTCGTTGTGCTGCGCCCCCGATTTTCGGAATCGTGGGCGTTTTTTGTTCGCAAATTCGATGTGCAGAGCGCCACGCTGGAGCAGCTCATCCGGAACGACAATGCCCAACTCCCTGTTGGGCTGATTGCCTTTCTGGTTAAAGGTGCACGGATTACTGCTATTACTGGTGCACAGGGGAGCGGGAAAACGACGCTGCTGATGGCAATGGTCAAGTTCATTTCCGCGACCTTTACGATTCGGGTGCAGGAAATGAGCTTCGAGCTTCACTTGCGGAAAATCTACAAGGACCGCAATATCCTCAGTTTCCGCGAGACGGAAACCATTTCTGGGCAGGACGGGCTGGACATCCAGAAAAAGACGGACGGCACCGTGAACATTCTCGGCGAGGTGGCGACAGATCCGGTCGCGGCGTGGATGATCCAGATGGCGCAGGTCGCCTCGCTGTTCACGCTTTTTACCCACCATGCCAAAACATTCCGCGACCTCGTCTATTCGCTTAGGAACTCGCTGCTGAAGACCGGCGTGTTTACGAACGAAAAGGTCGCCGAGCAGCAGGTGATCAGCGTCATCAATTTCGACATTCATCTGAAACGCGATGTGAACGGGCACCGCTACATTGAGCGGATTACCGAATGCGTCCCGCTAGACCAGGAGACGGATTATCCCGTTCCATACCGGCAGATGGACAAGCTCGAAGACAAGATGGCCGCGTTTATGGATACGGCTGTCGAATATTTCCATCGTTCCACCGACCGAAAGCTGTACGAAGCACGGAATGTGATCGAATTCCGGGATGGGAAGTATGTAGCGGTGCATCCGATATCGGACCTGAACGTGAAAGAGATGCGGGAGCACATGCCGGAACCGGATCGCGCGGCATTCGCAGCGTTCCTGGCGGCGAATTGGGGTGAGCGCAATGGAGCTTAAATCGTTGCTGTCCTTTGGGCTTGGCGGTGCGGTCGTGTTTTTTCTTGCCGCTGTCCTGCTGTTCCAATGGCTGTCCCGCAAAAATACGGGCGCGGGTTCGATCCGGGAATATGAGGAATTGCGGCTGCCCGGCAAATCGACCCGCAAGCATGCCGCGCACAGCCTGTTGCAGCGCATTTATGCAGCGTGCGAACGGATTCCTCTCTTGCGCGCCTATCTGACGACGATCCGCAAGCGGCTGTCGGCGCTGCAACCTTACGACGAATGGAAGCTGCGGCTGGAGACGATCAAGATCGCGCTTGCGGCATGGGGTGTCCTGTTGGCCGCCGCCATTCCGCTGGTCTTGTTTATTCGAGACCCGATGACGCTGCTCATGATCGCAACCGGCATATGGGCGCTTCACGGGATGATCACGGACGTGTTCGTTCACCGTTTGGAAAATCGGCTGCTCCGCCAGCTGCGCCACTTTATGGCCGATGTACGGCATCACTACCACCGGCACGGCATGGTGGAGGAAGCGATTTACGACGCAGCGGAAGCCTCTCCGTACGAGATGGCTTTGCACGGGCAGGAAGTGTATGTGGTCCTGACTGCCAGCCATCCGGAACAAAAATTGGAGCAGTACTATGAAGTCGCTCCGAACCGCTTTCTGAAGGGACTGGCCGGCATATCGCATCTGGTCAAGGAATACGGGGACAAAACGTTGCAAAACGGATCGTTGTACTTGAAGGCGCTCGGGAAGCTGACGACCGAACTGAATCTGGACATTTTGCGGCGGGAGAAGCTCAGTTACTTGCTGCAAGGACTGACGGTGATCGCGCTCATCCCGATTTTGTTCACCAAGCCGATCGAAAGTTGGGCGCGAAAATACTTCCCGGCGATGGACGATTTTTACGCCGGCAAGCTCGGCTGGATCACGAAAATGGTCATCTTGCTCATCATTCTCTGCTCGTATGTGCTGCTTCGCAACATGCGGGAATTGGATGGTGAACACAAAGCAAGGCGGCGCAAGCCGTGGGAACAGCGTGCTTACGATCTTCCGTGGGTACGCCGGGTCATCGACCGGATTTCTCCCGAACCTGGCACTCGCGAAGTCGCCCGCTGCGTCATGCTGCTTAAAGAAACAAAATCGCCGCTCCGCTTGGAGTGGTTTTTTGTGCAGAGAGTGACGATAAGCGCTCTCGCTTTTCTGCTTGTGCTCGGTTTGTTTGTAACGCTGCATGCGGTGACGAAACACCAGCTGCTTTATGCGTCCGTGAAGCCGGAAACGATGTTCGGCCGCCTTTCGCCGGAGGAAGAGGCGAAAGCCAGGCAGACAGCGGCGTTTGACCGCCGGATCATGGCAGATGTGAAGGGGGTGAAAACCAAGCTCTCGGAAGCGATTTTCGACGAGCTGCGCAAAGACCCGCAGTTTGCGCGGGAGGAGGCGCAGCTTCGTGCCGCCTCGCAGCGCATCCTGAACAAAATGGAGGCGGTAGACGGCGAGTACCTGAAGTGGTGGGAGGTGATGCTCGCCCTGTTGATCGGCTGGGGCGGCTACTTTGCGCCGGTCGGCATCCTGTTGTTCCAGCGGCAAATGCGGCATATGGAGATGAAGCACGAGGTGGACCAGTTCCATTCGGTGATTGCCATGCTGTCGGAGATGGACCGGATGTCGGTGGAGCACCTGCTGGAGTGGATGGAGCGGTTCGCCTTGATTTTCAAGGAACCGATCCAGCACTGCCTCTTGCATTATGAGCATGGCGCGGAACAGGCGCTTGAGGAACTAAAGGAACAAGCGCCGTTTCTTCCGTTTGTCCGCACGGTGGAGAAGCTGCAACTGGCGGTGGAAAAGATTCCGATCCGGCAGGCATTCGATGATTTGGAATCCGAGCAAGCCTTCGCCCAGGAGCAGCGCAAGCAGGATTACGAGCGGTTGATTGAAACGAAAGCGGGATGGGGGAAAATGATCGGCTTCGCGCCGATGATGTCCCTCATTTTCGGTTATCTGGTATTCCCGCTCGTCTATGTCAGCCTCAGTCAAATGTCGGTGTATTACGAGCAGATTCAAAAAATCCAATAAGCAAAGGAGTTTGATGCACGATGAGTAATGCGCAAAAAGCGCTTGTGATGGCGGCAGGCATTTTCCTCGCCATTGCCCTTATTACGCTGGCTGTCGTTCTGTTTATTTCCGCGCAGGAATCGACCAAAGCGGCGCAAAGCAATTTCAGCAACATCCAGACGGAGCTGTCGCAGACGGCGTTTACCGTCTATGACAATACGCTCGTTTCCGGAAGCCAGGTTGTGAACGCGCTGCGCAAGTTCAGCGACCAGGATCAATTCGGCATTCAGATCGTGACGGGGAAAAACCCGGCCGGCCAATGGTACGGCAAGGTGCTCAATACGGGCGTTCCGATGGACAGCATTACGTACGGTTCTGTGGTGGGTCCTGCTCCCGGCCGGCTCGATCATACGGTAGACGAGGCGGACAGCAACTACGTGAACCCGAGTGGCAAGTTTCGGGCCCAGCTTGTCAAAGACAGCAGCAACGTCATTCGCGGCATCGTGTTCCGGCAGCAATAAAGAGACGGCGCCAATCCGCCGGTCTCATCTTGAAGCGCGGCGGGTTGGCTGTTTAGAAAGGAGGGTGCGCCGATGAGTCATTCCGTGCGCACGATGATCGACATGAGCTTCGCATGTCTCATCTTTGTCATGGCGGCCACTGCCGGACTGCTGCTGTTCCAAAGCGGCGCTGCTGCGCTGGATACGGCTTATGTATCAGGAAAAGCGCAGGATCGCAACGTAATGCCGACCCCGATTACCGGAGACGGCAGCGTGTCCGGTGCGGAAGTGCTGCAAACGATCGCCCAAATCGGAGAAATAGGAATGGAGGTCGTGGTAGACGGTACACGGTATGCCCCATCGCTGGAGCGGGAAGATATCGCTGTTTCAGCCATTCGTCTGAATGGCCGATATGCTCCTTCCTATGAGCGCGGGCCAGATGGACAGCTTAAGCAAATCGTATTCGTGTCGCGGTGAAAGGGGTGTGTGATGAACAGTATTTTGAAAGTGTTCGCGGTGATCATCGCGATTCTTCTATTATATATTTTTCCGATCTCGGCCGCGTTTGACCAGCAAGACGACGTGTCGGAGCTGGTTGTCCTGCGGGCCACGACTTCGTTTGTCGATGCGGTCAGGGACAAAGGATTCATCTCCCCGTCCATGTATAACGATTTCTTGCAGGCGATACATGCAACGGGAAACACATTCGATGTGCAGATGGAGCACGGGCAAAAGCGATACATTCCGGTTTACGACGATCCGGCGCGTCCGGAGACGTTCCGGAACGAATACGAGGTTCACTTTGACCGGTTCTACAACGCGCAAATTCTCCATGTGCTGTTTCCGGACAGCGCGGCGGGCAAGGACGATCCGTCGCGCCGTTACAAGCTGCATGTCGGGGATATGTTTTATGTGGTGGTAAAGAACACGAACCGGACGAATGGCACGATCCTGCACGATTTTCTGAACAACGCCAGCAGCCCGCATGAAAAAATCTTCATTCCCTACGGCGGGGCGGTGCGAAATGAAGATTATTAATTGGGCGATCGTCGGGGTATTGATTCTGCTTCCTTTCTATGTGATCAATCGGGCCGATACCGCAACGCAGCGCCGGATGATGATTACGGAGCTGCGATATGATGCCGCGCTGGATACGGCGGTGGACGATGCGGCGCGGGCGCTGCTGATCAACGTCAACGAACAGCAGGAAGCCCGGTATGAATCGGCTAAACGGGTGCGGGTGAATAAGGAGGAAGCGATTGATACGTTTTACCGGACGCTGTACATGAACTTTGGCGTTGCAGAAGACCCAATCGCACAGGGGGTTCTGAACCGCTACATTCCGGCTGTGATCGTCATTGGCTATGACGGTTTTTGGGTGTACGCCGAAGAAGAGTTTACGAACGCAGCCGGTGAAACGGAAATGCGTCCCGTATGGGGACCAAAGAAGCCATACGCATATGCCGATGCGCAGGGAAACAGCTTATCCTTCACGCTGGACGATTACGTAATTGCATACGAAGCCGGGAGCCGGACATGGCAGGAGGGCTTTCGCTCGGAAATCCAATCCTCGATTCCGTTGCTGCACAATGCGGAGTTGTTCGAGCAAGTGCGGCGCAGCAGGATTGTAAATGCGATTCAAAACGAACTGGCGTACCGGATTAACCGGCATAACCAGTATGCTTCACGCAACGGCATTTCCTATACGTTTACGCTTCCGACGATCAGCGAAGAGGAATGGAACAATACGGTGAACGATATCGGCGTCATGGCTTTTGTTCAGGGCATTCCGATGGGGCGGAAAACGTATAACAACTACGCGCTTGGCGGGAGCCGGGTGTTGAAAAAGCCGATTATTCTGGGGGCGGTTAAAGACGGCAGAAAGGTGTATTACCGCAATACCTGTGCGTTCCCGTACCTGGTGGAAGAAACGTTTGCCAGCGAAAAAGCGGCCGCGCAAAAAGGGTATATGCCGCTGTCATGTAGCAACCATCCATGAGCGATCGGCTCAAATCGGAATTCAAGCGCTACGGGGTGGACAGGTCGGCACAGGGATTATATGATGGAGGCACAACGTCGATTTTTTTCCTGATATTCTCAATTATTCTCGAAAAAAGGAGTGAATCGAGCGTGAAAAAATGGGTTAGCTCAAGCTTGGCCGTAATGATGGCGTTTGGTCTTATGACCGGAATATCCAACGCGGCAGCGAAAGCCCCGGCGTTTGTGAGCGTCGTCATGGACGGACAAAAAATCTGGTTTCCCGATGCGCAGGCTTTCATCGATGAAAACAACCGGACGCTCGTGCCGGTGCGCTTTGTGGCTGAAAAAATGAATGCCAAAGTAGGCTGGGAGCCGGATACGATGTCGGTTCCAATCGAACGGGGCGATCAGCGCATTCGGCTTACTATCGGCGAAAACAAAGCACTCGTCAACGAAAAAGAAGTTGCTTTTGACACAAAGGCGATCATGAGCGGGGGCAGAACGTTCGTCCCGCTGCGGTTTGTGATCGAAGTGCTGGGCGCGGAAGTCAAGTGGGACGAAGCTACCGCAACCGTGCACATCAAAACAAAGGAAGATGCCGAGGGAAAGTACGATCAGTGGGGACGCCTGATTCGCACCACCAACCTTCCGAAAAATGCGAAGGACTATCCGTACATTTTGGCTGATGTTCCGAATGAAATGTACGAGATGAAGTACCCGTTTTCCCATCCCGATGTCAAGGAAAGGTCCGTATCGGCGGAGATGTACGCCAGTTGGCCCGAATTCAAGAAAGAAAACATTGACATCTGGATGGATCGGTTAAAAGCATTCGGAGCATTATGGCTCAATGTCGACTACAGGACGATTGATGACACATGGGCTGAGAAGGTGGCTGAGGTGCAGTCGGACGGCAATGTTGGGAAACTGAAAGCAGCTCGGGAATATGTCGATTGGGTAAAGGATAATCAAATTGTGATTGAGGGTTACCTTGATCCGGAACCTTCCATGATATATCAGGATGGATTCGGAGGGTATAACGTTCGGTCAAAGTTCAGGATCAAGTTTAATCATTTCAAACAGCACAAAACACTTGTTTATGATACCTGGTTTCCCGGTGACATGAAATTGGAGAATGATACATGGGTTCCTAACGACACTCCATTTGAAAAGGGAGTTTGGTACGAGGGATATTCGGATATTGTAATGGATACGAACGTCGGAGGAAATTGGGGAAAAACCTTAAAAGTGAGTCCGGGAGCGAGCCTGTTTTTTAATAGTATCATCCGAAAGGTTGATTAAAAATGAATAAAAGAATCAAATTGGGATTGTGCATGCTGCTGGCATGCACTTTTTTGTTGTCCTTTTTTTCCTATAGAATTTACGCGGAAGTTCCTAAAGTTCGAATTACTGGCGGGAAAATAACATTTAACATCACAAGTACGGCCGCTTCGTCAGGGATTCGATACAAAACGGTCGGTTGGACTGTGCGCAGGGAAGATGCGTCCATATGTACGTATGATTCCAAAGGCAAACACTGCGATCCGACCGGGCCAGGCTCCGCATCAATCGAAGGTCTGGAACAAGTGGATCAATATCCCCAAAATCCGGCGCCAGGAACACCGGTCACCACGTTCTTTGAAGTACCGGAGACGAGAGTAACGAAGGCTTTAACAGACAATGGATTGGAAGGCATCAAGCAGAATGATCAACTTTATCTATATGCCATCATGATTGTCACGCAAAACGGAAACAAAATCGGAGGGCCTTACTATACGCTGGACGGAATCAAGAAGGCGCAGCCATGGGCGCATCCTGACGATCTGGACGATTATTATGGCGTTCCGGTGACGTATGACAGTCCGGATTTTCCGGTCGATATCGTCTGTAAAACCGAAACGGGCGCCGTTATTCCGGATCCGGCGTGCACATTCCATAAAGGCGACTATAAAGCCGGGGAAGAGATCGAGCATACGTTCGAGGAAACATTCGAGTCAGGCGGCAAGTCGTATGAAATCGTCAGGTCGTATTTCGTATCCAAAAACAATCCGGGGAATAAAAAGTTCGTTCGGGAAAAGGGACAGGAAAATCTGCTCGACCGGCACATCAGTGTGTATTTAAGCGGAGCCGACATCATCGCCGAATACAAGGAACAGGACAATCCGGTCAAAGCCATTTACCAGAAGGAAGACGGCACTAAGCTGAAGGAAACGGACAAGGGTAAGTACGCGACCGGGGCGGAGGCCACCCATACCTTTGAACAGCAAATCACCGATAACGGCCAAACCTACGAAATTATCCGGTCGTATATTATCAACAACGATAAACCGGACACGAAGCAATTTATTCAGGAAAAAGGGGACCCGAAGCTTCGGGAACGATCGATCACCGTAGCGGCAGGCGGCTCCAACTTTGTCGGCATCTATAAAATCCCCTCCTCGGTGAATGTCACCTCCCGGATTGAAGCGCCGGATACGGTGGACAAGACGGTTGCCGAAGTGGACGGGGATTTTGTTTTTGAAGCCGAAGCGCTAAAAAATCTGAAATCGTACGAAATCACGGATATCCGAAATGCTGCGCTTGCACAAGACAGCGACAAAACCGGACCGCTCACCGGCACATCAGCCAGCAAAACGATCCCCATCAAAATCCCGTTTTCTTCCGGTTCCAGTGTGACGGTGCAAATGACTGTCGTCGTCAAAGATGTGGACGGGAATACCGGCGACTCCACAACGGATCATACGGTACGCAAATCGGATGGCGGGGATACGACTCCAGGCGATTCCAGGCAGGCAGAAGTCATGGATCCGGGCGCAACGGGTGTCATCCGGGCGGATCAGCGCGGCACAGAGAAATTCGATGTGCTGAAAGGAATCCCGACCTCCGAAAGCCTGTATGTGAATGCCTTGTCGAAAGCGTATTTGTACCGGAATGAGTTTGTCGAAATATCCGGCACGCAGCAGTATCCGATTCAAGTGAGCAAAACGTACACGCTGACCTGGACGGAAACCCGCTCCGGTCCTCCGGATGCGGATGGCAATCCGACGACGATTACCGTGCCGCGCTCGGAAACGCAGACGGTGACGAAAAGTTACACAATCGAACGCAAATACAGCTATTGGGTCATCAACCGCCTGGAAGTGTACGGCATTCAAAAAGCGACATTTGCCAACTATGCGCTGCCATCGGGAACGGTAACCGTTCAGCCGAACGGTTACACCCCGCCGAATGTATCTGCGGCCCACGATGCTTCGCTGGATGCGCATATTACCCATCCGATCTACTCGAATGTGACGCTTCCGGGTCAGACCATTTCCGGAGGTTCCAGCCGTCCATCCGTTCCGAACAAGGATTGGAAAAGCGAGGCCGAGAAGGCGATTGGCAAGATCAAGGTGAAAAACGATTCGCTCGTCTTCAATGGAACGACGGTGATGGATAACCGGACGGTAGAGGAACAGGCTCCGGCGCCGGGAGCGATTCCGGCCCCGCCGATGATCGGACAGGATGTGCTGTACGAAAAAGGCTACGTGATCGATTCCGGCAAGGTAAACAAAGCCAACCAGCCAAGCTCGGGCACGATATTCTATTCACTCGTCAAAGGCATTAACGGCGGGGAGAATAAAACTTTTCCGATCAACGGGATCAACACCGTTACCGTGCATACACCGGTAGTCAACTATGCCTCCGTTTCGGACGACAAGGCGCATAACCAAAAGACGCAACCGACTGCCGGGCGATCGGCGCTCATTTTGGACCGGCCGTTTACCGTAACGGTGCCAACCAGCGGACAGCACCGGGACATTCCAGGCTATGGCAACCGGGACTATGCGAAGTACACGAAAGACAAGCAGGTCTGGTTCCCGTTTGATGTATACAACGCCGACAAATCGATGTTCATTCCGAAAGAAACGTGGACGTCCATTCCGGTCGGGCAGCTTCAGATGTCGTTCTTCTTGCCCGTATGGGTCGATGAAGGCAACTATGACGTATTGTTCCGCACCTTTGCAGAAAACAGCCCGCCGTCTTCTTTTGGCACACAGATGAACGCCAATCTGGAGGTGGCCAATCATGTTGCCACGCAGGTTGTTCCGGTGGAGGTCATTGGCCGTCTCTATGATTTCCGCATCACCGACATCGCAGATTACAATTGGGAAACGGTATTCCGGACGCAAAAGGACAGCGCAGCGCCAACCGGAAATGCCTATTGGGTCGGTACGAAGGGGATTGACGGCGCGGCGCGGGGCAACCAGCCTCCGTTCGTGCTGCCGGTTCGTCAGGGCAGCCACCCGGAAGCCGGGAAGAAAAACGTGGCCGTGAAAACGGGGTATCATTTCAAGTTTGACGTCAAAACGAAAGGGAATATGTTCGGCTCGGGCGACGGCATTCGTATTACACCGACCTTCTATTTTGTGGACAGCAAGGGCAAGAACCGGCAGGAAGTTGATCTCTACTACAACTCCGGGAAAAAGAAGTTTATCCGGATCGGGTCGAGCGACGATGCGGAGCGGCGCAATATTACGCTGGATGCACGGCTGAGAAATGTGCCGCAGCAGGAGCTGATCAACACGGCAAACTCGCTGTGGAGTTTGAACGGCGGTTCCGGCACGAAGCAGGCGTATATTAACCAGTACCTGAAAGACGTCAATAAACCGACCTACGTCGGAGGATATGACATTATGCTGCTGCCGCCCCAGCTCCGGACGTTCTTAGGCAGCATGAACGTCCCGTCCGGCGTCGATGCGGCGCGCGCCAACGCTTCGGTGCAGAAGTGGTACGGAGAATACAGTCTGCCCGCCGCGCCGTATGTCGTGCCGAAAGGATTCAACCTGGCTGAGTACGGGCGCACGAACCGGCTGGATGATAGTTCGCCCATTTTCCTGAAGGACGGATTTATCATTGTCAACTTCAACATCGAGACGATCCGAAACCGGGATTTGAACAACCCGCATTTGCAGTACATCTATGGACCGCTGGACAATCAGTGGCAAATGGAAGGATTCCAGCGCAGCTTCACTGATCCGTACGGCGTGACGTTTCAGTTGAAGGACGGCGATATCGTTTTTTACCATGCCAACCTGTCCTCGTATGATGACTTCGGTACGGGTGGAACGCATTAGATCGGGTTTATTTTTCTCTTAATCACTTTACACGAAAAGGACTCCTGTACGCAGGGGTTCTTTTCGTGTCTATGGAGGAATGCGCATGTACGACATCCCGTCCGGCGGCGGATGCTTTTGTCCGGTCCAGCCGCCTGTTTGCTATGGAACGGGCTTGACGGAGGAGGGGGAATGGATGCCGTCACTGGAGGTCATATCCAAAGAGAAGAACGGTTTTGGCGATACGTTTTACTACATCCGGGATCAAAACGGCGTGACAATCCAGGTCTACGAAGGAGACCTGGAGGCGTTTATGAAAAAGAAAGGCGTTTTGGAGCTCAAGGAAGGTGTCTCGTTCCTGTATCCCAAGAAGAAATGATAAACCCCAGAAAGGAGCAGTTGCATGAGCTATGACCATTTCAAACGAAAAGTGCAAAAAGCGTATCCGGACGCTGCCCTCTCGTTTTCCTCCAATGGCGCCCAGCACATGGCGAAGGTGGAAGGGCATTTGATCCTTTACACGAACGCCGACAGCGATGCCATTTACGGTATGATGAACGGCGTTCCCATTGGCCGGGCGATCGGAATCGAATAACGAGCCAAAAAAACAAGATCGCCGGGTAGTCAATGAGTTTGGTAGCTACCGAAGCGTTTTTTGCAAAATGATAAGACGGAAAGATTCACTCCATATCGGGTAGAGTGAGCTTGAGAAGGATCTAATTCGGATTTCTCCATTGTGTTTTTAAGGGAACGGGGAGGTGACTCGATGAGCCAGTCCCAATTTCTATTCTTCATCGAAACGATGCCAATCAGTCAGAATGTCGTTCAATTGCATACCAAAGATAAATACGGCAACCCGGTTACCATTTATGTGCGCCGTGATCGATTTAACCAGTGGCAATGGCAATTTGAAACGCGTGCCGGAAAAAGTCTATGGCATAGCGGGGAACTGGATGAAATCCGAAATTATTGGCGGATTTTTTCTCTGCAATAAAGCCATGAAAGAAATGCAGGCTTTGAAGTTTTACCAATAAACATTGACCAGAAATGGAGGCGGGCGATGAAGAACCCAATTTCTTTGCCGAAGGATTGGATCACCGTGCTGGTCGTGTCTCATTGTGTTTCAGATGTAAATTTCCGTCGGGATCTTGCCGCTTTTGCGAGGGACAAAGGATACAATCCGCAATCCATCATGGATGCCACGGACAGGCAATTGGAACGGGCATTGCGCGGGGTGTTGAATGGCCAAGATTTCCGGATGGAATGACAGAGAAGCTTGAAACAGCCTAGCGGTGGAATGTCAAGGGGATGATCGATGAAAATTGGAAAAAATCTCGAGAAAAATCATTCTGGAGTGGAAAAATGGCAATACCAAACTAAGCCCTACCATTAGTCAAAATTTTCAGACGACTTGGAAGGGTGGGCTAGGTGGAAGTGGAGTAAAAATCAGGGAATTGGTTCAATTCCTCCTCTCCGGTGGTGTGTACAGCTTGTTGGTCTTTAGTAGCATAAAGACCAGCCGTACCAATTTGCGTGCGGTAAGGACGAGAGCGCGTTTATGTTGATGCTTCGAGACTTCGTTAAATTTCTTTTGGTAGAATGCGCCGTATTCTGAGTCGTATTTGCGAATTTTATCGGCAGCTTCCACCAAGTAGTAGCGTAAGTACTTGTTGCCGGTCATCACGCGGTCAGTATCCTCGGCTTCAAATTCTCCGGATTGGTACTTACTCCATACCAAGCCGGCAAATTTGGCTAATGCGTTATGGTCATTGAATCGGCCAATATCACCGATTTCAGCTAAGATCCCGGCAGCATATACCAGACCGATGCCTTTGACAGAAGTCAGCGTTTGCTGAAGGCCTTTCATGATCTTTTCGATCTCTTTGTCCAGTTTCTTGACCTCGGCCTCCATATGTTTAATGACGCTGAGCGTAACGGCTAAAGAGATATTCACAGGATCGCTCATAGATTTATCCAGCCGGTATGAAGACCGGGCCAGCTTCTTGAGCAATTCAGCGATTTCCTGTGGGTTAGCAAAGCGATTCTTACCTTTATCTTGAAGAAATTCGATGAGTTCTTCCATGGGCATCTCTGCGACACTTTCGGGATCCAGTTCTTGAATGACAGCCAGACTGGTTGTGCCAAAGGTGTCGGAGAACGGATTGTCGATGCGCATGCCGCTAAATTTAAGAAAGACCTGGTTTAGGAAATACGCCTTTTCACGTTTGATGCTTTGTACCAAGTGAAAGCGTGTGCGGGTCAGACGCTGCAAGGCTTGGTACTGAATCATTTCCGCCATGTCATGAGGCAGTCGTCCGAAACGCAGATGGTCTGCAATCACCCAGGCATCGATACGGTCGGTCTTGGGAAGGGTATCATACCCTTTCTTAAACCGAGCCACTTTACGAGCATTTAAGACGTAAATCTGAGCTTGGATTTTAGGCTCATAGGGAGCAAGCTGGTCTTTTAAATAATGGGCGAGGTGCCATCCCAGATTGGATGTAGCCTCCATCCCGATGCGAAGCGTCTGGCACTTAGCTTCAGCCGCCGTGTCCAACATCCGGCGAATTAGGGTGTCGGCCCCGCCGCGATCGTTGGTGACAGAGAAGGAGGCCAGCTTCTGACCGTCCCCGGCCATGAATTGTACATGGTGGGAACGCAGGCTTACGTCTATACCGATCAGCATTTGGGACATGGTAGTCACCTCCTTGGTGCTATGCGAAATCAAGCTAGACTCGGACCTGGGTGCCCGTGGAAACCACCTGCTTCAGCCTCGTCATCAGCACTCATCCCTTGGGGAAGACAATTACAGGGTGCTACTCCCTCTTCCCACAAGGAGGCGCAACTAGCGGTCAGAACCTAAGCGGTGGATCCGGGTAGCAGGCTTTTGGAGCAGTACCTCGCGGTCCGCACGGAGGGGAAGAAGTCTCCCGAGATCAAGCTTGTCGATCCCATTGTTCCACAGGCAAGTCCGAGTTGTAAAGCGGCGTCCGCTTGCCATGCGACCTCTCGCATCCGGACTTCGCTGGTTATTCAGTTGTGGATAAAAGCGCATGGCAAAGAAACAGCAATGGCATAGACCATTCTGAGCTATGAGTACACATGTGGATAATAACGTTACAAACATTCCCGGCTTCCCCATCCGAAGAGGGGTAAAACGGGGTGAAGCATTAAGAAGGTGGATGAGGAAGCCAGGGGCTTTCTCATAAGAGATGGGGTCTCTCCGGTTCGTCCGGATCGAACCGAGAGAATTGAGGGAAAATTCGGTCTCCCCGACTTCCGTTCCTCGCCCTTCGGGCTGCGGTACGGGTTCGGCTACGTCCACCTCCCCAAGTAATATCCACCATCTCTTATAAAATTGGAAATTCGATTAAGCTCTTTTCAACTGTCCGGATCAGCTGGAAATTCGCTTAAAAAGAACTTCTAAACTGATTATACGAGGAGGAGGTGAGTGGTGTGTTCAAATGTACCTGCGGCGGGATTTTTATGGTCATCAAAGTGGAGGAGTATCCGAAGCATTTGAGCGGAATGGAACGGCTGAATTATCCTCGTTCGTGCTCGGTAAAGTGCGACAAGTGCGGCATCATCAAAGAAAACCAGCCTTACGATTAAGAGGGACAGGATCGGTACAAACGGTCGTGTCCTTTTCATTTGGGGAGGGATGAACATGTCATTTCAAGAGAAGGGTCCATGGTTCATGGGCCGGTTGTTCGAAGGGGAAGTGGACGGATATTTTGTTCAGGCCCAAGTATTTTCAGAACCGTCCAAATACGGGATTGCCGAAGGGCGAATCAGCCGCCTGACTGTGTATCCGGATCGGTCTGCCGGATTCAACCGTAATCTGGCCAACTACGACCGGGGATGGGACGGCGGCCCGCCGAACAACATCCGAATCCGCGCGGTGGTGGAGAAAACGGTACGCCATTTTGACGGTAAGAGCGTCGACTGGTCGTTCGAAACACGGCGATAAAAGAAGTCGGTAATCGGGAAAAACGACTTGCTACACCGGGCGCAGCAGAGGTAAGATCGACACACCTTCCGAGGAAAGGAGAAATGGGTGTGGATGGTGTACCTCCATGGTTGATCGCGGCTTTCCGGAAACGAATTGATGTGCTCGGCCAGCGCATGCGTATGCATCCAAGACATAGTACGGCATGGAAAGAAGTGTCCGAGTTGTTTGAAAAGCTCAAGGAAACGTTCTCCGAAGAACAGCACCGCCAGTTTGTGGAATGGGAGGACCGTTTTAGTTTTCAAGAGTCCATAGAAAAAGAGGAGATGTACGTACGCGGGTTTCTGGACGGGTTTCACATGTATGCCAGTCTAGATGAATTGATCCGCCAGATTCCTGTCAATGAAAGGTTCGGTAATGCGGATCCACCCCAATGATCGGGATTTACCTCATATGGGTTTTGCACTTAAAAAGGGGGGATTCAGGGTGTTGACAAAGCTTCAAAAACGGACCGAACAACTGACATTGGAAGTGAGGCGAAAACTGATTGGCTGGCAGAAAGCCTTACAGCAAGGCGATACGGAACACAGCCAGCGATCGAAGCGGATATTTTTCGATCTGGTCCAAAACAGCGGACTTCGGCAGGTGGTTGGAATTGTTATCTCAACTGGCCTCAAAGGATTAAGGTAAGATGTCTGCGGTTGAACAAATGGAAACATACAAATTGTTCTTGCAAAATGCCCGCCAATTGGCGGGCATTTTGCATGGTCAGCATCTTTTCCCGACATGAATACCTGCACCGCGTACAGGGGCAACGTTGGCCGCGACGTGCGGCAAATGTCGGGAACCGTTTCTCGCTTTTGAAATAAGTGCAATCGACTTATAATGAAAGGAGAAGATCATTTTGTTAAGTAGGTCGGCGATCATGAATTATTTGGAAGTGGTAAACGAGAGACTGAAACAGAAAGGATTGCATGGGGAGCTGTGCCTGTTCGGAGGCGCGGTCATGTGCCTTGTATTCCATAGCCGGGAAGTCACCAAAGATATAGACGCCGTATTTGCGCCAACAAGTGAAATGTATACCATTATCAAAAATATTGCGGACGAATACAATCTGGAGCCGGATTGGTTGAATCCCGCAGTCAAGGGATACGTCTCCCGCAATCATGACGTCCGGTTGTTTAAGCGTATGTCCAATCTGGCGATCTACGCGGCTACAGCGGAGTATATGTTTGCCATGAAATGTTTGGCCGCGCGGGGGTTTGAAAGCAAGGATCGGGAGGACATTCAATTTTTGGCGAGGTACTTGGGCATCCGGACGATGAACGAGGCGCTGGCAGTACTTGAGAAATTTTATCCGCAAAATCGGATGCCGCCGAGATCGCAGTATGTGCTGGAAGAACTTTTCGGCAACGGATTATAAAAGGATGGGGTAATTATGGAGTTGCGTGATATCGCGCATCTGACCAGTCAGAATGCAGGAAGCTTCGAAATTCATACCGGTAATTTTTTGGATGAATTTTATCGCAGCGACAATGAGAAAAGAAAACAAATGGTGGAACAGGAACCTGCCTTTTATCCGAACCTGGCTCCCCATATCCTGCCTTTTTTGGCGGGTATGGCAGAAAAGCTGTGCAACGATTACAATTTGGAGTGCCCGGCATGGGTTTATCGCCCGCAGTATTATTTGAAAGAGCCGGTGTTTTGGATGGAAGCTAAGGGCAATCTTCGACTGGTGTTGTTGGTGGAAAGCCCGATCGAGTTCAGACTCCGGAATATCTTCACCTCTGCGAATTCGTTAACACGGGTCTGAAGTTCTTTTGAGGGATGAATGCATGCCAGTTTTAATCACTTAACGGTCGCGCAAGCGAAGAAGGAAGCGGAGCATTATTTGGAAACAGCGCTTCCTGCTGCACGGCGATTTGGTTTACACCCAATCAAAGATCAAGGAATTCGTGGTACAATATAAGCAGTGGCACGATGATGATGGGTAGCTTGTGACATCGGAAATCGGCCAAACTCTACTTTCACTGAATCGATAATTGTTCAAAAACAAATATGTTCAAACGTGCAAACGAAAGCCGTCCCGCTGGGGCGGTTTTATTGTTTCACGGCACAGGAGGCGAGCTGTTTGTTGAACCGTATTTTTTTCACATGCAGTTGTTGCGGGAAAACAATTACGGTCGACCCGAGGATTTATGATCAGGTATACAAAGGACAGGACTTGTGTCTTTCTTGCAGGAACAAATCGGATGGAAAGGGATGATCAGGTGGACCGGCAGTTTGAATGTGGGTTAGTAGCGGACGGTTACCGGATTCGGATTACGGTTTTCACGTCAGACCGATCGAAAGTAGAAGCACTGGCGCGGCAACGGGCATCGGAACGAATGAAGCAGGCATATGGCATCGAAAAAGCGCCGGCAGAATTCGTTGTTTTCGAGATTACTGAAAAGATCCTTCATTAACAAAGATGAGGCATACGCTTAATGCTTTCCATTGTCCAATCGGGGAGGCGATATCGATGGTGAAGACCCTTGTTTTCGTCGAATGCAACCATGAAGGGGATTTGGATACGTATGTATGGGAAGTGGCAAACAGCGGTGGTCGGATTGTTGAAAAAAGATGGAACCACAAGCAACGGTCCGGCATCGTTGAAATTCACATGAACCATGAAGAAGAATGGAAGGTATTCATGGACTGTTTCAAACACAAAAATTCCAGCTTCTTTTTACGAAATGTGCGATAAGCAAATCAATCAGGAAAATAACCAAAACGGACGGAGGGATGAGCCATGGGCGGAAATGTAATACGGATGTTTCGGCAAAACGACACTGCACACAAACGGCGCAGCAATGAACTGTACGATTCCGGCGCGTTTTCCGGGGCCGGTTACCGGTTGACTTGGGAAGAAGCCGTAAAATTGTTTATCCAGGCCCGCCGAGCGGAAACATCAAGCGATCATACAGTGAAGTTCGAACAAAACAGCCTGGAATGCTACCGCCGAATCTTGCAGGAACAGGAGATTGAGGCAGGTGTTTATGACGTTACGACAGATTTCCTGCGTAACAAGTTTATTATGACCATGGTTGAGAAAAAAGGCTACAAGCTCAACACCATCAACAATCGAATCAAGGCGATCAAGCGCTTCTTTTTATTTCTTCATGAGGAAGGATGGATCCCGGACAACCCGGCGGCACACCTGAAAACAAGGAAAGGCCATCACCCGACTATTCCATCTTTTACAGAGGAGCAGGTCGTCGCTTTGCTAAAACAGCCGGACCAGAATACGTTCACAGGTTTCCGGGATTATACCATGCTGTCCTTGATTCTCGATACGGGCCTGCGTATCGGGGAAATGACTAAGCTGAAAATGAGCCAGGTCGACGTGAAGGAAAGCCAGATACTCGGCGTAATCGGAAAAAGCAAAAAGCCGCGCGACATTCCGTTTTGCGATGAGGTGCGCAAAATTTTGATCCGATACATCAAGGCAAGGGGCGATGTGAAATCGCAACACTTTTTTGTTACACTTGATGGCCGACCGCTCGGCGTCCGGTCGTTCCAGGAAGCTCTGCGCCAGTATGGGAAAGACGCCGGTATCACCAACGTGCGGGTCAGTCCGCATACCTTGCGGCACACCTTCGCCAAAATGTACATCATGCATGACGGAGATCCGTACAGCCTGCAGGACATCCTTGGTCACACGTCCCAGGACATGGTTAAAAAATACGTGAACCTGTGGAGGCCGGAAATGAGAGAGAAGCACACAAAATCATCGCCGATGCGGCATTTGTATCGGGATCGGCTAGTTTAACAAACAATTTATTTAGTGCAGGGGCTAGTAGGAGGTGGTTCTTATTTCACGCGAATAAACTCATTCATGCCAGCCCCTGATCATTATTCCTCATTGAAAATAGGTATATTTACTCATGACATATCGTAAATAGGAGGAAATTCAAGGAAAATGTAGAAGCATTAAATCAGAATCTTTTATTATAAGCAGGTGACACCATGGGCCATTTGGTAGAAGATTTGATAGAAATAAGAAAGCCAAAAATTCCTGATAATTACGATATTTTATTTGGTGTGCCTATTCCTCCTATAGATCGATTGCGAACTTTTTCTGCGGATCAATTTGAAGATATGATATGTGAATGGGTAGATGGATATTTAAATGCACAGTACGCATTAGTTTATCGTTGTGGGTCAGCAGGTGACAAAGGCAGAGATATTGTTGCTTTATTGCAAGATGACAAAAATGGTGAATGGGATAATTATCAATGTAAACATTACGATCATCCTTTATATCCAGGCGATATTTGGTTGGAATTAGGAAAGCTATGTTATTACACATTCATTAACGCATATTCAGTTCCGAGGAAGTATTACTTTATATCTTCATGCGGCATAGGAAATTCTCTAGCTGAGTTAATCGAAAATCCTATTCGTTTAAAGGAAGGATTAATCTTAGCATGGAACGATAAATGTAAAAAGAAGATAACAGGGGTTTCTGAAATAGAATTAACAGGAGAATTACTGAGTTATGTAGAACAATTCGATTTTTCAATAATAACTCATTGTCCTCCGCAAAAGCTTATTGATCAGTATAGTACGACACATTTTTATAAATACAGATTTGGTGGAGGATTGAACAAACAAAGACCTCAACCAGAAAAACCAAAGAATAGCATTCAACCTGACGAAGTTAGATATGTATCCCAATTGTATGAAGCTTATTCAGATCATATAGGCGAAAGTATACATGATATCGAAAAATTAAAACAATATGATAAATTGTTCCAACATTTTAATAGACAGAGAGAGGACTTTTACAAAGCCGAGTCTTTAAGAAGGTTTGCTAGAGACGAACTTCCCTATGATGAGCCATTTGAAAAACTTCAGGAAGAAATTTACAGAGGTGTTATTGATGTAGTTGAAGATGATCATCCTGATGGATTTGTTTGTGTGAAAGAAACAATTAAAGAAGCAAGAAGACTAGCGATTACAAGCAATGTATTAATAAAGTATGTTGATGGCAGTGACAGAAGTGGGATTTGTCATCAATTGGCAAATAAAGATAAGCTTATATGGGTGAAAAAATGAATAATTCTATTCTTAGTAGAGAGACCTATTTATTCAATACTCCATTAGAAGTTGGACTTCGATGCTTGGTAATATTGAATGAATTGGAAGGTAAAGCAATTGATTTACAAAGAATTATATATCTAGACTATCTTCTGGTTCATTACGGTGATATTGACTCTAATTATGAAAGTTTGCATCCTGCAACACCCTATAGATCAGGTGAGATACTGATAAAAAGAGATTTAGTGAATCAAGGTTTGCTTTTAATGCTAAGAAAAAAATTGGTTGAAGTTGAATATGGACACAATGGAATCCTGTACAAAACCCCTCCGTACTGCGAGGTATTTCTTAATCACTTTGAATCAAAATATATGTCTCAACTGAGAGCAATGAGTAAAGTTTTATTGGAGAGATTTTCTAGTTATTCTGATGAAGAATTGAAAGAATTTATGATGGATCATATTGATCGTTGGGGTGGAGAGTTTACTAGAGAGTCATTAGTTAGGGGAGATAAATAATGGCTGCAGAGGGTTTTTATATAACTGAGTTAAGGCTTACAGGCAGAAATAAAATAAATGCAAGTGTTATTTTTAGAAAAGGGCTCAATGTAATTTCAGGTGCATCCGACACTGGCAAATCATATATTTTTCAGTGTATTAATTATGTGTTCGGCAGTTCCGATGAGCCAAAAGAAATTGATGAGAGTATGGGATACTCTACAATTTATCTTGAGATCGAGAGCTATTTAGGAGAAACAAAAACGCTTAAGCGAGATATTGGCGAGCCTAAAATACAAGTTTATGACTGCAAAATTGATGAAATCACTCCATTGCAAGATTTTATTGATTTGAAGGGATCACATGATCCAAAAGACGATAACAACATTTCAACCTTTTTGCTTTCATTTAACAATATTGAATCCATGAAGTTGCGAAAGAACCAACGTGGAGAAAAGGTTGCTTTTTCCTTCAGAAATTTCGTAAGAATGATCATGATAAATGAAGAGAAAATAATTTCGGAAATTTCTCCAATATTATCAGGAATCCCCACTAATAAAACAGCTGAACTATCAGCATTTAAAGCGGTGCTTACAGGTGTTGACGACAGTGGAGGTCCAGAATTAGAAGACCCGAAAATATATAAGACACGACTAGAAGCTAAATTAGAGATTATAAATAATTTAATTCAAAAGTTAAGAAAAGAAATAGAAGAGAAGAAAGAACTAGTAATTGATCTTGACTCAAACAATCTAGATTTACAAATTGAGCAAGTGTCTGAACGAATTGCTGATAATAGTAAAATAATAAACGAAAACATGGAGGAAAGGAAGAGAATTTGGGAAGAAGAGCAAGAAATCAAATCTCGAATATTAATGCTTGAAGAATTGGTAGGAAGATTTGATTTGCTAAAGAAAAGCTATTTATCTGATTTGGATCGACTACAATTTATTATTGAAGGCGATCATTTTATATCACAACTTTATGATTCAAACTGTCCTATATGTAACAATACGATTAATCAAGAAGCATTTAATTTTCTTGAACACAACCATGCTATACAAGTAGAAAATCTTCAAATAGCGTGTGAAGAAGAGAGCGACAAATTGAGAAGTCAATTGCTTGATCTAAATGATACGGTTAGTACATTGAAAAGTGAGCTGGAAGAAAAGAGGGCATCAGCTAGAGAACTAAATCAGAAAATAGCTCAGATCGATCAATTCATTCAAAAAGAACTAAAACCTATTTCTGTTATTGCGATGGAACATCTAAAGTTTTTGCTTAATACAAAAAAGCTTTTTCATGAAATTGAGATAAATGAAAAACGAATACTTGAATATCAGATAACTCAGCGGGATATTATGCACGAGTTGAGCAAGAAAAATGTAAAAATTCAGTATGTTAACGAAATAAGTGAAGAAATCTACAAGGACTTTTCTAATGAGATTAAAACCTTGTTAGAGAATTGGAATTATCCCGATTTAACAAGTGTATCTTTTGATCATGAAACGCATGATCTAGTTGTTTCTGGAAAAAAGAGAAAAAATCACGGTAAGGGCTATCGGGCAATATTGAATGCAGCATTTACAATTGGATTGATGAAATATACTAGAAAACTGGGACTGAAACACCCGGGCATGGTAATTCTGGACTCACCATTGACTACTTATAAAGAAAAAAGCAGAGAAAACATTTTTCTGGAAGAAAGCGATGACATTCCTTTGGACATGAAACAAGCGTTCTTCAATAATTTATCTACAATAAAAGGTGATTATCAAATCATCATTTTAGAAAACGTTGAACCCAATAGAAATGTTCAATCAAAAATAAATTATATACATTTTACTAAAGATCCTAGCGTAGGTAGATATGGCTTTATTCCACTTGATACAGAAACGCTTAAATAAAGTAAGGATGTTTAGGTCAGAATTCATGATACGCGTCAGAACTGGTAAGTGAAAACAAAAACAATGAAATATGCGCCCCGGCGCATATAACTGGAGGATAGGGATTGAATTATAAATTGATAGCCATTCAAATAGGAGAAATAATAAAATGGAATACGTCAAAAAATGAAATTAATAGAATTGCAGAAGCAACCTTTTCCTTTAAAAGACGCAGTTTTCCTCACGATTCTATTACAGCCGAAAGGGCCCAATTATTATATGATTGGATAATGTCACTAGCCACGGAAAAAATGAACAATGATGATCGAAGTAAGCTTTTGATTCAATTCTGCAAAGAAATCGCTGGTAAAACTAATATCGATGCAGTAATTGACATATTATCAAAAAATGGACTGCCATATAACCTAGTTTATAAAGATGAACTTGATGTGTTTCTTGGTAGAGAGTTCCATAGTGAAGTTAATAAACATTGTAGGGAACTGTTTTTGCAAGGTAATTATTTTCATGCAGTTTTTGAAGCTGCCAAGGCTTATAATTATTCGGTTAAAGAAAAAGCACAGAGTGAAAAAGACGGTTTCAACTTAATGATGGACGTATTAAGCGTTAATAATGGTGTATTGAAAATAACAAAATGTATTACTGAGACGGACAAAAATGTGCAGGATGGAATAAAGTTTTTGTCATCTGGTTTAATGCAAGCTATTAGAAATCCTACAGCTCATGAACCCGCAAATACTTGGCCGATCAGTAAGCAAGATTGTTTAGATATTCTGAGCTTTATTTCTTTTTTGTTTAGACAATTAGACAATGCTCAATACTTTAAAATATAATTTTATTCCAATTGCAACAAGAAACTATTGTTTTACTTCCGGAGAATAAATCGAATCCTGAACCGTTTATTGTTGTAAAATAAGGATTGGTCCTTTGTTGGCTTACTCTTCGATTGCAGTTGTTATGAGGTGGGGGACAATTGTGCAACAAGCAAATAGTATTGCTCAGTTTTTTGAAATTCTTAAACGATACAAAAATTACTCAGAGATTTTCTACAGAGGGCAATCTTCTCAATATGAAAGTATAACTTCAAGTATCACGAGAGATTCAGGGTACTTGGCAAATGAACATATTATTTATTCCGAATCCATTGGCATGAAAGAGGATGAATTTCAATTATTGAAATCCCCCTTTGAGCGGTTATCAAAATTGCAACACTACGGAATTCCTACAAGGTTGATTGATGTCACTCTAGACCCGCTTGTGGCCTTGTTTTTCGCTGTTCAGAATACTAATTCAGAATACGCAGGACTTGTTTATGTATATATTCAATCTAGTAGGGCTATGACTAGCAAACATGTTCGCCTTCTTGCTTTATTAGCTACTCTAAGGGACTACGACTTTTCCACGATTCAACAAGCCTATCAAAGCGAGTATGATGAATTTATTTCCAAGACCGAAGTACTGACAATGGCACAAGAAATTACTTTTGTTGAGTACTCAGAAGAATTAAAGCGTTCTAATATTCGATTGTACAATCAAAAAGGGACATTTGCTCTTTGTGGCAATGAGATCTACGATGGTGTTATTCAACGCAAGTTAAAATCTCTTGATAGTATAAAACCAGCATTGATCATACGCATTCCATACGAGTATAAGATGTCAGTGAAGCGAGAATTAGATGAGCAATTCGCAATAAATGAGTTAAAGATATATCCTGAACTTCCATCTGTAGCGGACTATATCAAAGAAAAATATAAATCAGTGAAATTTTCTATTGATGGAACTTATAGCATCATGGAAGAACAGGACATTTCCACGCGGAGAGCCAAAAGGATCTCGTTAACTATTGTGTTAAAAAAACTATTGAACATCGACCAAATACAGCAAGTGTCCAAAAATATTATTAAACAATATGAATCAAAATATGATGTAGTGTGGATTTATATTGCAAACGATGGCGATAGTTACATTATGCGTAATTGGATTCTTCGAGGACAGTGGATAAGTCCTAATTTGGACGAGGAATTTCGACCTGTGCCTATTAGTGCACCTGATAGTGAAGGATACTATTGGGCAAAAGGTGAGGAATATAGTACGTTGGCAGATTACTATGCAAATCATGTGTTCGATGATGATAAGTACTTATATATTTATTATGAAAAAATATTTGAAGAAATTCGCTTAATATCCGGACAATTATTCAGTATATTTCAAAAAAATTATGACGAGTTTGAGGTTGAACTTTATAAAAAAATAGAAGAAATAAAATATGGATTCCAGATGTTTAGTGAATTTGGTCGTTCCAGAAATAAAGAGTTTGATGATTTTCTATACAACTATATAGAGGCTGCGTCTTCACTTGATAACATACACCATTGGGTCAATAGGGGGGACTTAAATCACAAACAAAAATATTATCAGATTTCATTGTGCTTTCGTGATGTACACAAATATATTGAAATCATAGATGGTGGGAACAAAGTATGGAGCACAAAACTTGGTGTCACTCAATCAGATTATGAGCGGATTGATCCATATAATAGACCGGAACACAAGCATCAATATGAACAGACTATACAAATAAATCCCAACGCACTTGAAATTGAATTTGATGTGCAAATTTTGATAAATCCCGACAAAACCTTCAAGATTACTGGAGAAACAAATCTCTTTGATAAGGCTAATCTTATTGTATCTGTTAAGAAAAAAACAGGTCAATTGCATGGGCAAGGCAATTCAGAAGTCGTTGATGGTAAGTTTGATTTTGGAATATTCAGTAATAAAGGTAAAGGTTATGAGGCTGGTCATTATATAGCAGAAATATCACTTTCTATACCAGCCGTACAACCAGAAGAATTTATACAGAAGTCGGGTGTTGAATATGAAAATTTAACAGGACCGTACGTTGACAGAACAGGTATCGGGCCAACATTAAGATATTGGTTGGACTTTGTAATTGAACAGTAGTCTATCGTATATTGGCTAATTTGAAGAGGGAATGCTAAAAGCATCCTCGAGAGCGTAAAAAATTCTGTGTAAATGGTCATAATTACCAATATAAGGAGATGACCGTTTATGCAAAACCAAGACGCAAAAGCACAACTGATCAAGGAACTTGCAAAAGAATGCCGGACCGTGGAAGATATCCAGGAAAAGTTGAAGGAACTGTTTCGGGACACCATTCAAGGCTTGTTGGAAGCGGAAATGGACCATCATTTGGGTTATGCCAAACATAGTAGCGAGGGCGATCATTCCGGAAATAGTCGAAACGGCTACAGCACGAAGACCATCGCCGACTTAAAGAAAATCTATCAAGCCGCAACATTGGAAGAGGCGGAGCAAGCGTTTAGCGCTTTTAAAGACAAATGGGGGAAGAAGCACCCGATCATCACTCGCTCGTGGGAAAACAATTGGCTGGAGCTAACTGCCTACTTTAGCTATCCTCCGGCCATTCGCAAGCTCATCTACACGACGAATATTATCGAGGGTTATCATCGCCAGCTCCGAAAGGTGACAAAAACCAAGACCGCCTACCCGTCAGACGACGCCTTGAGAAAAATCATCTACTTGCCTACCATGGAGATCTCGAAGAAGTGGACGATGCCGTTACGTGAATGGAAAGACTGTATCTCGCAGCTCGTGATCTATTTTGGAGATCGGCTTCAGGCGGAACTATCCGCCTAATTTGAAAAGTTTCAGCCGGCTTGACATGGAGCCTCTGCGGGCATGATTTCTCGCGATCAGGCGACGCCAGGACCCCGCGCATCGCGAGGCTAACCAGCCTATCATGTCCGCCACTCCATGTAAAGCCTTAAACGTCCCTTTTGTTTAGAAAAACCATTTACACAAATTTTTGGACACTCCCGCATCCTCAGGCTGTCGAGAAACCCACTGTTTGTTGGAGGGGGCTGAAATTGTCCACTTTCAGTTGCAAAAACTTGGCTCTCAGATCGTTTTAAATTGATTTTTCATTAGTGAGGTGAGACTTACCCAAATAAAAATAAAGTGCCGAAAAAGTCCTCTGGACTTTCTCGACACTCTAGGGATGCTTAAACATGAAATCGGAAAGTACCGTTGTCAAAAGGTGAAAGAGCCGCGTCGTGACAGTTTTTTTCAGTCACAGAAAGCT
>NZ_VEGP01000038.1 GCF_007679495.1 Paenibacillus sp. 32O-W
AACACGTTTACATCGATAATTTTAACTCAAGCACCCCAAATTGAGCCTCAATCGCCCGGTTTATTCCGAGATCCTATCACATTTTATAGGGTCTGCATGGTTTAAGCATCAATATTTGATCAAATCAACCGTACACCTTACCCTAAGGGTAAAGTCAACGGCAAAAGTGGCGATGTTAGATTAAAAGTTATGGGGAGGAGGAAGCGAATTGAGAAACGATTTCAATAATTGGATGCCTTTATCTGTAGCGGAAATCTATTCTCTCTATTCTAAAATGGGGATTCAGTGGGGCATTGCCGGAGGCTGGGCACTCGATTTGCATCTCCGCAAACAAATTGGATGCTGTATAAGGCTGAGAAAGGCAAGCTTTCGCTGTGGGAGGACCGGGAGTTTTTATACACCACCATGGATATTTGGGTCAGCAAGAGCAGTGATACTCCGTTTGTTTTTCAAATGATGCTGGTTGATACGGAGGGGGATTCATGGGTATACGGAAGAAATAAATCGATAAAGAGACCGTTCGACGATCTATTCCTGAAATCGGACGAAGGCATCCCTTATATCAGGCCGGAGATACAGCTTCTCTATAAAGCAGGGTCATCGCAGGTACGGGATAAAGATTACCGGGATTTTCGAACGATCCTCCCCTCGCTGCTTCCGCAAGAAAAGGAGTGGCTGAAAACGTCCCTAAGCCTTCAATTTCCGGAAGGCCATGACTGGATTAAATTTCTATAATCCAACAAGGATTTCAATCACAAGGGGACCGTCCTCTCCGAAGCCGGCGGTCAGTCCCCTTGTTTACTCCCATATGGTGATTATCTCAAAAATTCCTTTTTAACAAATTCAAGTGCTTCTTTAATATCGGCATCCAGTTTCGCTTCATCGGCATTGTCCGAGAGATCTCTCCAAACCTTGATATCTGACCCGACAATTCCCCCCGGACGGACAAAAGGCTCCATGACTACACAGCCGTCATAGTTGATGTCCCGCAGGGCCTGACCCATTTCCGCCCAAGGCATATGGCCCTTGCCGGGCACTTTGCGATTGCACTCGCCAATGTGGAAATGCCCCAGATAGTCGCCTGTGTATCGGATGGCGTCGCCAATGTAATCTTCTTCAATGTTCATATGGAAGCTGTCTAACATGACTTTAACATTGTTCTTATTAACAGCCTTCACATATTCAACCGCTTCTTTCGCATCATTAAGTAAAAATTGCTCGAATCGGTTCAGAGTTTCCACTAACAAGGTGATGTCATATTGAGCGGCATAGTCCGCCAATTCCTGCATGCTCTTAATGCTTTGTTCCCGAGCGGCAGGTTTATCGATAGGTTTGGAATAGTCAACCGGCCAGTAGGAATAGATCGTTCCGCCGATGGCCTTTATTCCGGCTTTATGAAGGGCATCCAAAATTTTTTTCATGAAGGCAATGCCGTTCTGGCGAACGTTCTCATCCTGGGAAGAAACATCATATTCCTTCGGAAGACCGATACCGGCCGTTAAAGTGATATTGTATTTCTCCGCCTCTGCCTTGAGAGCATATAAATCGTCGTCGGACATATTGACGATCCCCGCAGCTCCCACTTCCAGAACATCAAAGCCGAGGTCCGCCACTTTCTTGACGTATTTAAGATATTCCGTATCCCAGCTTTGCTCCCAATAAGCAAAATATGTTCCAAATTTCATTATTAATGCCTCCAATATTAATGGAATTGAGTGTATATTTAAAGTATCTTACAAATCTTGACACAGCTTGGAGGAAGGAGGGCCATAAATAATCGGGCTTCTTATTCGGCATCACGTCCCTTCAGAAACTTGCATATTGCCGACTGCTTTATGAAAGCTGCTGATGCACAATAATAGCTATATCGGGAACTTATTCATCTATCATGTAATGGTTTTCAATACGACAACTACGAAATTGAATTGATAATTTAACTATGTTACTATATAGTAACAATATAATATTGATATAGCATGATTAAATAATAAGAAGTTCGAAACGACTCTGTCAAGTGAAAGAGCATATCTTCGCTAACGAATATCAAAAACTGCTCATTGATAAAGGTAATTTAACAGGCTTGGGCTTTTACGAAAGGGCTTAAATTATTATCGGGAAACGAGGGAATGATGAGATTGAGAAATTTGCAATTGGATAAATCTGTCCCAATACCATTATATTTCCAATTGAAAGAGCTGATTCTATCAGAAATTAAAGAGGGCCGCTACAAGATTGGAAGCATGATTCCAACGGAAAATGAACTGAGCCATATTTTTCAAATCAGCCGCACCACCGTCAGGCAAGCGATAACCGAACTGGTTCAAGAGGGCTGGTTATATCGTGTAAAAAGCAAAGGCACATTTGTGGCGAAGCCGAAAATTGAACAAAGCTTCATTCAAGCTCTAGGTTCCTTTAATGATCAAATTGCTCAATTGGGCAGAACTCCCCATACGGAGCTGCTTGACTTCGAAGTGCTTGAAGCGCCTGAATATGTGGCCCATGAGCTCAATCTGCAGCCTAAGGACAAGGTCATTTATATCCACCGCCAACGGTTTGCGGACGACGAGCCTATTGTGATGGTTAAGACTTATCTGCCATATGAGAAATGCAGGTTTGTTCTGGATCATGATTTATCCAGGGAGTCATTGTACCCTGTCTTGGCGTCGCACGATGATACCCAAATCTATAAAATTCGCCGTTTAATAGAAGCCGTAGATGCTCAGGATTATGATATTAAGCATCTGAATATCAGAAGAGGCCAGGCGATCCAGCAATTTATTTCGGTTGGCTACAATATGTACGACGTGCCGATAGAGTATTCTTTGGCCAGATATCGCGGGGACAGGAACCGGTTCGAGGTAACGATATCGGCAAATCAAACTAATCAAGCGAAATAGTCAGATCACTGGATGGCTGCAGACTGAGGCTTATGAATCGAATCTGAGGTGTAATGGATGACAAAATATATATTAGCCCATGATTTAGGCACGTCGGGGAACAAAGCCACTTTATTTTCCGAAGACGGTAAAATGGTAGGAAGCCATGTCGCTTCCTATAATACCGATTATTTCAACGGTACCTGGGCAGAGCAGGATGCAGAGGACTGGTGGAATGCCGTATGTGTGACAAGCAAGAAATTAATTGGCTCATTGGGTATCCAGCCTTCCGATATTGCCGTTGTCAGTTTCAGCGGGCAGATGATGGGCTGTCTCTGTATAGACAGGAATGGGGACCCTTTGCGCAAGGCGATTATTTGGGCGGACCAACGTGCTCAGAAACAGGTCGCACAAATTGAAAGCCGCATTTCTCAAAAGGATTTTTACCATATCGTAGGGCATCGCAATACGGCATCCTACGGGATTCAGAAACTGATGTGGATCCGGGATAATCAACCGGAAATCTACGAGCAAACCTATAAAACATTAAATGCAAAGGATTTCATTGTGGCCAGGCTGACGGGGAATTTCTATACGGATTATTCCGACGGCAATAGCAACGGATGCTTTGATTTGGTGAATTTGAAGTGGTCCGATGAAATTATCGAATATGCCGGAATAGATCCGGACAAGCTGCCGGAATTAAAGCCTTCAACCTTCGTAGCCGGAGGGGTAACCAGGAGGGCTGCGGAAGCTACCGGCTTGGCCGAAGGAACACCGGTTGTTATCGGCGGCGGGGATGGCGTAACGGCAAGCGTCGGTGCGGGTTCCATAAGCCCGGGCAAAACCTATTGCTCCATAGGAACATCGGCCTGGATTACCACCGCCTCGGAGAAACCGATTTTCGACGATGAAATGCGCACGGTTACATGGGCGCATATCGTTCCCGGATTGTATGCACCCAACGGGACCATGCAGACAGCCGGCGGGGCTTATCACTGGTTGAAAAATACAATCGGCCGGTTTGAAATGCATGAAGCGGAAGTGAATGGCAAATCCGCTTATGATTATATGAATGAGCAAATTGAAAAATCCCCTGTCGGCTCGAACGGGGTCATTTTCCTGCCGTATCTTCTCGGGGAAAGAGCTCCGAGATGGGATGCGGAGGCGAAAGGCGCTTTTATCGGCTTGAAGTCGGAAAATGAACGGGGAGACCTGATGAGGAGCGTTCTCGAGGGCGTAACGATGAATCTCTCTATTATTTTGGAAATTCTCCGCAAGCAAGTGGAGATAGATGAGATGATTGTCATTGGCGGCGGAGCCAAAGGTGCGGTCTGGCGTCAAATGATGGCGGATATTTACAACGCGAAGGTAATGGTTCCGAACGTGCTGGAGGAAGCAGGCTCTATGGGGGCGGCCGTAACAGGCGGCGTCGGGGTAGGCTTGTATAAAGATTTCAATGTCATTCATAATTTCCTTGAAATAAATCATGTGCATACTCCCAACCCGGAGGCGGTTACAGCTTATCAGCCGGTCAAGGAGCTTTTTGACGATTGCTACTATGCCTTGAAAGATGTCTTCGCCAAAATGTCAAAATAAAGAAAGATAGATAGGACAAAATATTCATCAGGATGGCAACAGCTTACAGGAGAGGAAGATAAACATTATGCCATTAGTTACCACGGAACAAATGTTTAAGGATGCCGATAAGGGAGGCTATGCGATAGCCGCCTTTAATGTGGAAAATATGGAGATGGTTCAAGCGGTTGTGGAAGCGGCGGAGGAATTAAAATCGCCTGTTATCCTGCAAACCTCTGCGAAAACCGTTCAATATGCGAACTTTGCTATATTTCACGCCCTGGTGAAGGCGGCCGCGGATGGTGCCGGCGTTCCGATTGCCCTTCATTTGGATCACGGAAACAGCTTCGAACTGGCAATGCAGGCACTGAGAGCGGGGTATACATCGATTATGATCGACGGCTCTCATGAAGCGTTCGAGGATAATATCGAGCTGTCGAGGAAAGTTGTGGAAGCCTGTGCCCCCTCAAGAATCCCTGTTGAAGCCGAGCTTGGCAAGGTGGGCGGCAAGGAAGATGATATCGACGGCGGAGATGGCGGATTGACGGAACCATCGGAAGCGAAGGAATTTGTGGCAAGAACCAAGGTCACATCCTTAGCTGTGGCCATCGGGACATCGCATGGGGTATATAAGGGAGTCCCCAAGCTGGATCTGGAACGTTTAAGCGAAATACGCGAAGCGGTAAATTTGCCCTTAGTGCTGCATGGAGGGTCCGGTTTGTCCGAACAATCGATCCAGGAATGTATTAAGAGGGGAATCCGCAAGGTTAATTATGCCACTGAGCTGAGAATTGCCTTTACGGAAGGCGTAAAACAGGCTTTATCGGAAACGCCGGATATTATCGATCCGAAAAAATTCACTGCAGCGGGTCGGGACAAAGTCAAGCAAATGGCAATGGATAAGCTGAAAATATGCGGCAGTGTCGGAAAAGTTAATTAGTGAAGGATGAAAGAGGCCATCGAGATGGAAAACCTACTACTGGGAATTGATATAGGAACCTCTGCATGCAAAATTGCTGTCTTTAATAAAAAAGGCGAGGTACTGGCTCAGTCCAATCAAGAATACAACATTTACTATCCCGATGCAGGCTGGGTTGAACAGAATCCGGAGGAATGGTGGAGGGGAGTTTGCCTGGGAATCAAGGATTGCCTGGCTAAAGGCGAAATCCAATCCTCGCAAATCATCGGAATAGGCATTGCCGGTCAAGGCTGGTCGGCCATCCCCGTAGATAAAGACGGGAATTGTTTGTCCAATACACCGATTTGGATGGATACACGCTCGAAGGAAATTGCCGCCCGCGTCGAAGATGAAATAGGCGCAGACAAGATTTTTGAAGTGTCCGGCAACGCATTCTTGCCTGCCTATACCACGTCCAAATTAATCTGGTTCAAGGAAACAATGCCTGAAATTTATAATAAAACCTATAAATTTCTGCAAAGCAACAGTTATATAGGTATGAAGCTCACCGGTGTCATGTCATCGGATAAATGTCAAAACTACGGGCTGCATTTCTATAACACGAAGACCTGTACCTATGATGAAGAGCTGGCCAACGCGATGGGGTTATCCCTGGATAAAGTGCCCGATATTTATCAATGTCACGATATTATTGGGAGAGTCACTAAAGAGGCGGCTGAACTGACTTCGCTGGCAGAGGGTACTCCGGTTGTCGCCGGTGGACTGGATGCAGCTTGTGGAACGTTGGGTGCCGGTGTGTATCTGCCCAAGCAAACCCAGATCCAAGGAGGACAGGCAGGGGGAATCAGCATTTGTGAGGATCAGCCGATCGCGCATCCCCAATTGATCTTCGGGCCCCATGTCGTTCCCGATTTATGGCTGCTTCAGGCCGGAACCGTTGGCGGCGGGGGAGTTTTACGATGGTTTAAACAACAGTTCGGAGAAGGCAAGTCGTTCGATGAGTTAACGGCTTTGGCAGAAGAAATTTCTCCGGGCTCGGACGGGGTTACCTTCCTGCCTTATATGGCCGGTGAACGCTGCCCGATATGGAACCCGGATGCCAAGGCGGTATTCTATGGGCTCGGCTTCGATAAGACCAAAGGACATATGGTGCGGGCCGCAATGGAAGGCGTCGTTTTCTCCGTTCAGCATAATTTAAAGGTAGCGGAGGAAGCCGGAGTCAATATCCACGAGTTGGATTTCAGAGCGATGGGCGGAGCCGCAAATAGCCGATTGTGGGTACAAATCTACGCGGACGTTACGGGCTGCAAAATAAGCGTGCCTGCATCGGATACCGCCACTACACTTGGGGCTGCACTGTTGGCGGGGGTAGGCGTCGGCTTATACGACAATTTCGCAGAAGCAGTCGGGGAAACTGTCAAAATAACGAGAGTTCAAGAACCCGACATGGAAAACCATAAAGTCTATCAACGTTCAATGGAAAGGTATTTGGGGCTTTATGAAGCTGTAAAGCCTACTTTCAGCAGATGATTCTGGCAAAGTAAGAGGAGTGAATTCACCATGAAAGCAGGAGTGCTGCACGCCAGAGAGGATTTGAGATATGAAGAGATTCCAACTCCCTCTCCCAAGGCAGGAGAAGTATTGATCAAAGTAAAATATACCGGAATATGCGGCTCCGACCTCCCCAGGGTAAATGGAGATGCGTCCCATTACTATCCCAATGTTTTGGGACATGAATTCTCAGGTATCGTTACTGAAATCGGAGAAGGCGTCCAAAGCTTGAAAGTGGGAGATAAGGTAGCCGGAGTTCCGCTCATTCCATGCTTCGAATGTGAAGATTGCCGGAAAGGCGACTATTCCCTTTGCAAGCATTACAGCTTTATAGGTTCGAGACAATTCGGCAGCTTTGCTGAGTATGTGGTTGTCCCGGAGAAAAACGCCGTGAAGTTCGACGATTCGATCAGCTTTGAGCATGGGGCCTTCTTCGAACCGATTACTGTCGCATTACATGGATTGAATCGCCTGGATTATAAGCCTGGGGGAACGGTAGCCATTCTAGGCGGGGGTACGATCGGTTTATTCACGATGCAATGGGCGAAGATCTTCGGAGCGAGCAAAGTCGTCGTATTCGATATTAGCGATGAACGATTGGCGCTTGCGACAAAATTCGGGGCCGATGAGTGCGTTAATACTCTGCAAGAAGGCTTTATTGAACAGGCCAAATCGTTCACCGGCGGCCGAGGATTTGATTATGTTTACGAAACGGCGGGAAATACGGCTACGATGAAAATGGCCTTCGAATTGGTGGCTAACAAAGGGGGAGTCTGCTTAATCGGAACCCCGACCAAGGAAATTTCCTTTAGCGTAGAGGAATGGGAAAATCTCAACCGGAAGGAATTCAGCCTGACGGGCTCCTGGATGTCGTACAGCTCGGAATTCCCCGGCAAAGAGTGGGAGCAGACAGCCCATTATATTAACACCGGCGAGTTTAAACTGGATGATTCATTCATTTTCAAGAAAGTTCCTTTAAGTGAAATAGCCGATGCATTCAAAATGTTCAAAACCCCCGGTCTTGTAAAAGCGAAGATCTTAATCGACAGTGAAAAGTAAATCTGATCTTTATAAGCAGACTGGATAAACTGGATGAAAGACATGCCAGATAACCAAATTATTGGTTTTAATGTCGTTACAATACAATATTATGATTAAGGAGATTGGGAGTATGGATACTCTGAAAAAGTTATTTTCGCTGGAAGGCAAGGTAGTTGTTATTACCGGAGGAGCGCAGGGTATAGGGAAATCCGTTGCCGAGCATATTGCGGGAGTAGGCGCGGACATTGTCATCTTAGACCAACAGGCGGAGAAAGCGCAGGCTACGGCTGAGTCTATTGCAAGGGATTATAATTGCCGGGCGATCGCCATCGGAGTGGATGTAACAAAACCGGATGAGGTTGCCGCTGCCATTGAACAAGCAGATGCGGAGATGGGTAAGCTCGATTTGTTATTCAATAATGCAGGAATTGTCATTCAGAAGCCGGTCGTTGATTTGACTCCGGATGAATGGCTGAAAGTCATTAATGTAAATCTAAACGGTGTTTTCTTCGTAGCTCAGGCATTCGGAAGATATTTGATGGCCCGCAATAAGAAAGGAGCCATCGTAAACACGGCTTCTATGTCCGGCACCATTGTTAACTACCCGCAGGCGCAGGCATCTTACAATACTTCCAAAGCGGGTGTTGTGCAATTAACGAAATCCCTTGCCGTCGAATGGGCGGAGAAAGGAATAAGAGTGAACAGCATCAGCCCGGGCTATATCTTTACAGAGCTGACCTCCTTCGTCAGACAGGATTGGCAGGATCTGTGGAAGGAGTTAACCCCGATCAAACGTATGGGTAAACCGGAAGAGCTGGCGGGAGCCGTCATTTATCTTCTTTCGGATTCAGCTTCCTTCGCAACCGGAACCGATTTGATTATCGACGGCGGTTTTACCATTGTTTAATTAAGAAGCGTAACGCTGCAGGACAAATCAGAGAGGGGGCTTCAAATGGTTGATGGTATTATATTTGATCTGGATGGGACTCTATGGGACACCACTCATATAGGGGCCAAGATTTGGTCGGAGGTTGCAGCTAAATATAAGGTTGTAGAACCGGTAACCGCCGAAAAACTTAAAGGCTTGTATGGATTGCCTACGGAAATCATTGCAAGAACACTGTTTCCATCCGCTCCGGAAGAAGTAGCTCTCGCCATTATGACGGAAAGCTGCGCAAATCAATGTCCCTATCTTGAGAAAGATGGCGGAATTCTTTTTCCAAAGCTGGTTGAAACGCTGGATGAACTTAAGAAAAGCTATCGGCTTTTTATAGTAAGTAATTGTCAGGAGGGGTATATACAAAGCTTTATAGCAGGAAACCGATTGGAAGGTTACTTTGAAGATTTTGAATATCCGGGACGAACGGGCTTATCCAAAGCAGAAAATATCCGCCTGATCATAGATCGTAATTCTCTTAAGAATGCTATCTATGTAGGCGATACGTCAGGGGACGCTTCGGCTTCCAAGGAAGCGGGGATTCCCTTTGTGTATGCAAGATACGGCTTTGGAAGTGCCGAACATTTCGATGCAGCCATCGATTCTTTGGACGAGCTGCCGAAATTATCGCTTTTGAATCCATGACGATCAAAATTTAATAAAATATTTAGGTTGAAACCGCTAACAGCTTATTGTATACTAACTATGTAATATTGTAATGTCATAACAATACTTTGTATTGAACAACACCATAAGTATTTAGGGGGAAAGATTCATGAAGAAAAAAGGTTTATTTGCACTAATCCTAACACTAGTAGTGGCCATGATGGTGGTTGGATGCAGTTCTTCCAAGGATACTTCCGGGAATGACTCCGGCGGGAAGAAAATCAAGGTTGGCTTTGCAATCAAGACTCAGGATTCTCCATACTTTGTATCGCTGGTTAAAGCGGTTCAAGAAAGCGCTAAAGCAGAAGGCTGGGACATCACTGTTCTGGATGCCAACGGAAACACTTCCAAAGAAGCTGAAAATATGGAAACCTTCATTGCTCAAGGAATGGATTTGATTTTCCTCGACAGCGTTGAGCCGGATGCGGCCGTTCCTAGCATTAACAAAGCTGCAGAAGCCGGAATCGGAGTCATTAACCTGGACAGCGGTGTTGGTGAAGGGGCTAAAGACATTACAACGGTTTATTCCGACAACAAGCAAAACGGCCGATTGGTTGGTTTAGCATATGCGAAAAAAATAGGTGATCAAGAAATCAAAGCGATCATTCTGAGCGGTGCGAAGGGGAACGTAGCCGGTGCCGAAAGAAGAACAGGTCTCTTCGCAGGAATTATTGAAGGAAAAACCGGCGTTTCGGAAGAGAAAGCTTGGGAATTGGCAGAAGCCTTCGATAGCGAATTGCTCTCCAAAGGTAAGGCAACCAATGCTGAAGCCAAGTTCACCGTTGCTGGACAAGGCTGGGGCGCTTGGACTGAGGAACAAGGTCTTACGGCTGCAGAGGATCTGATCACTGCGAACCGCGATTTGACAACGGTATTGGGTGAGAACGACCAAATGCTGTTCGGCGCGATGACAGCACTTGAGAATGCCGGTATCCAAGGTGTCGACATTGTTGCCGCAGCCGACGGAGCCAAAGCAGCGTATGATTTGATCAAAGAAGGAAAATACTTTGCCACTGGTGAGAACAGCCCATATAAAGTTGCACAACTGGGTGTGAAAATTGCGAAAGAAATCCTGGTAGATGGCAAAGATATGTGGAGCTACGATGACATTACATTAACCGAGCCGGCTGCCGTTACGAAAGAAAACGTTGACGAATACTACGAGTTTGGTTTCTAAGCCAAATTTATTGTGAAAAACTAAAAAGTCAGCTTATGAAGAATCCTCCTTTTGACGAAAGAGGAGGATTTTTTCTTCTTGGACACGGTCGCACATCGAACGAAATACTCCGATAGGACTTTTCCTCATCATAGCTGGTGAAAGAAAGGGGAGACCAGAATATGCAGGATGAATACATCATTCAAATGAATAACATATCGAAACATTTTGGCGGCGTTAAAGCACTGACGGATGTTTCCCTTAAAGTCAAGAAGGGGGAAATCCATGCTCTAATAGGGGAAAACGGTGCAGGAAAATCCACGTTGATGAAAATTCTGGCCGGTGCCTATCAGAAAGATACTGGCCAGATTTTGATCGATGGGGAAGAAGCCAAAATTGCATCGCCCAAAAGCATGATTAGTCTTGGAGTCTCCGTTATTTACCAGGAATTCATGCTGGCGCCCGATTTAACCGTGGCGGAGAACATTTTTATCGACAGACTGGCCGAGTCCGGAATGTTTATCAATTGGAAGGACCTGAAAAAGAGGGCCAAGGAGCAATTAGTGAAGCTGGGCTTCGAGGATATTGACCCGGAGGCCAAGGTAGGCAGCTTGAGTGTTGCTTATCAACAAATCGTTGAGATTGCCAAATGTTTGGCGAGAAACTCCAAGGTCTTGGTTTTTGATGAGCCGACGGCTGTGTTAACCTTCTCCGAGACCCGAAAATTACTTTCGATTATTCGTAATCTGAAAGAAAACGGTGTCAGTATCATTTATATTTCCCACCGTCTTGAAGAGTTGTTAGAAATAAGTGATCATATCACCGTACTGAAGGATGGAGGATATGTAGGCACGGTTCCTACTTCATCTATCAACAAGGAAGAATTGGTCGAAATGATGGTAGGCCGGGAGATTACCCAATTGTTCCCGGAACGGAACGCGGAAATAGGCGAAGAGATACTTAGGGTTGAAAACTTGAACGCAGGGGATATGGTGAAAGATGTAAGCTTTACGGTTAGAAGCGGTGAAGTGGTAGGATTTAGCGGATTAGTAGGATCAGGAAGAACCGAAGCAATGCGTGCTATTTTTGGAGCGGATAAGAAGAAATCAGGAAAAGTCATCTTTTTTGGAAAAGAAGTTAACTTTAAAGATCCGAAAGAAGCCATTAATAACGGATTTGGACTTCTCCCCGAGGATAGAAAAAAACAGGGCTTGTTGTTGGAGCAATCTATCAGGATAAACACAACACTAGCGTCCATGTTCAAAATACAAAAAGCCGGTATTATCAACCATAAAAAAGAGAAAGCATATGTAAAGGACTTATTGGCCAGCATTGCCACAAAGTACGGGTCGATGGAGGATAATGCCAACAGCCTAAGCGGGGGGAATCAGCAGAAGATTGCCCTGGCCAAATGGTTATCCGCGGACTGCAAATGTGTTGTTTTTGATGAGCCTACGCGAGGTGTTGACGTAGGTGCGAAGACCGAAATTTACAAGATCATAAACAAGCTTGCAGAAGAAGGTGTCGGCGTGATTGTCATCTCTTCGGAAATGGCTGAAATCATTGGCTTGTGCGACCGGGCCCTTGTGATGCGGCAAGGCTCTGTCGTTGGAGAAGTCGGTAAATCGGAACTGACGGAAAACAATCTTATCAAACTGGCAATGGGGGTATAGGACATCATGACTAGTGCTGCAAAGAGATTTAATTTAAAGCAATTTATCATAGATAATAATACGTATATTATATTAGCCATTTTAATTATTATCAGTGCATTACTTTCAGATACTTTCTTCACATCTATGAATATACGTAACATCCTTCTTCAACAGGCAGGACCCATTCTGGTTGCGGTTGGGATGCTTTTCGTCATCCTGACGGGCGGAATTGATTTGTCCGTCGGTTCGGTCATGGCCGTCGGAGCAACCGTCTCTGCTATTTTGATCAGTGATTTTGGAATGAACTATGCTCCTGCCATGGTGCTGGCTGTACTTATCGGAATGGTATTCGGAATTTTCACGGGCGCATTAGTGGCCTATGCGGGTATACAAGGCTTTGTGGCGTCATTGGCGACGATGACTATAGCAAGAGGGGTTTCCTTCGTCATAACCGAGGGCAAACCGGTTAAATTGGCGCCGGGAACGTTGGATACGATTGTTAGCAAAACTTACATGTTTCCAATAATTATCATTGCGATTGTATTGATCATTGTTTGCGCTTTAGTCCAAAAATATACGGCTTGGGGCCGGATTGTTATTGCTATCGGAAGTAACCAAACGGCAGTGCAGCTTGCCGGTATCCGAACCAAAAGATATGTCATGTCCACTTATGCCGTATCTGCTGCGTTGGCCGCATTAGCGGGCGTATTTATCGCGGCAAGATCTTCAACCGGTAGCGCGACCGTTGGAATGGGACAAGAGCTCGATGCCATTGCTGCCTGTGTTATCGGGGGAGCAAGCCTTGCAGGGGGTAAGGGCTTTGTCGTTAAAGCCGTTGCGGGCGGACTGATTCTGGGAATCATCGGAAACATTATGAATCTGATGGCCGTTCCGTCGTATCCGCAGGATATTATTAAAGGTTTCATTATTATTGCTGCCGTGTTCCTGCAAATTCTTACCAACAAATCGGAAAAAACGGTTTAATCGTTAACTAATCTTGAATTTTGAAAGGTTGGATTTGATGAAAACCTTAGTGGTGGATTCTACTGGTCAGCTGCAAGTTAAAGAAATACCAGTCCCGAAATACAACTCCAAACAAGCGCTGGTTAAAATGATAAGCTGCGGAATTTGCGGCACGGATTCTACCCTTATAAAATTCGGCTTCAAAGGATTTCCGAAGGAAAAATACCCTCTCATGCTCGGGCATGAGGGGGTAGGCCGGGTGGTTGAAGTAGGTTCTGAAGTAACGAGCTTCAAAGTTGGAGATGTTGTATTGCTGCCGTTTAATGATCCGGACGAAGAGCTTTACGGCTCATTAGGCTCGGCTTGGGGCGCCTTCAGCGAATATGGCGTAGTTAACGATAAGGCGGCCTATCCGGAGGGAGAAGTTCCCGAAGTCGCCTATGCCCAGCAGATTGTCCCCGAGGATATTGATCCGGTAGATGCGGCGATGCTTGTCACCCTGCGGGAAGTATTCAGCAACATTAAATATTTCGGAGTGGGAGAGAACGATAATATCGTAGTGTTCGGCAGTGGTCCTGTGGCGGTCACTTTCATCAAGCTGATGAGCTTGATGGGAATCAAGTCGATTATCGGAATTGCCAGAAGCGAAGCCAAGAAAAATCTTCTTCTGGAAAATGGGGCAACGATTGCATTGAACAGCAAGGAATGTGACGTTACTCAAGAGATCCGAAAGCTATATCCGGATGGCGTTAAATATGTTTTGGATGCGGTCGGGTCTACGGATATTATGAATCATGCGATGGAATTGATTGCGGATCGGGGAGAAATTCTGTGTTATGGTGTCCCGAGAAACAATCAAATGCAGCTCGATTGGAGTAAGGCTCCCTATAACTGGAAAATTAATTTTCAGCAAATGCCGTCCAAGCTTGAGGAGGCGGAAGCCTACGATCAGATTTTAGAATGGATAAGAGCAGGCAAGCTTAACCTGAAGGATTTTATTTCGGATTACTTCAAGTTTGAAAACATTGTGGAGGCTTTTGAGAAGTATAACAACCATCAGATTCCCAAGAAAGCTATCATTACTTATTAATATTGGAAGATCATAAGACGAATTCCGGAGTGGAGAGAGGAGAAACGAAAATGATCCAAGCCATTATGACCGAACCCGGTAAAATAGAGTTTAACAATGTGCCCGTTCCAGAGGTTAAACCGAACCAAATTAAAATTAAAATGAAAAGCATCGGAGTTTGCGGTTCGGATATTCATGTCAATCATGGGAAGCATCCCTATACGAGTTACCCGGTCGTTCAAGGGCATGAGGTGTCGGCTGAGGTAGTCGAAGTGGGCTCTGAAGTAACGAATGTTAAAGTCGGCGATAAGGTTACGATCCAGCCTCAGGTCGTATGCGGAGAATGTTATCCATGCACCCACGGGCTGTATAATGATTGCGAAGAACTTAAAGTGATGGGCTTTCAGACAACGGGAATGGCGAGCGAATATTTTGTAGTGGATGCCGACAAAGCACTGGCACTGCCGGCCGATATGAGCTGGGAGCATGGAGCGTTGATCGAACCGCTTGCGGTTGCTGTGCATGCTGTAAGACGCGCAGGCGATATTGCCGGGAAAAAGATTGTAGTGCTGGGCGGAGGCCCGATCGGCAATCTGGTCGCTCAGACGGCCAAAGCTATGGGAGCGGCGGATGTCCTTATCTCGGAGCTAAGCCCGTACCGCTTGGAGGTAGCGCAGAAATGCGGAATTAAAACGATCGATGCCAAGAACGAGAATATATTGGAGTCGATCATAGCGAATTTCGGCAAGGATCGGGCCGATTATATCTTCGAGTGCATCGGCATTAATGTTACGATCAATCAAGCGATCGAATATGCACGCAAGGGCAGCACGATCGTCGTTGTCGGCGTATTTGGCGATTTGGCAACGGTCAATATGGGATATGTGCAGGACCATGAATTATCATTGCTTGGCAGCGCCATGTATAGAGAAGAAGATTTTATCAAAGCGATTGAGCTTGTCAATGAAGGCTTGATTGAATTTGATACTCTGATTACCCATCGGGTGAAATTCAGAGACTATTCCGAAGCATACGACATTATCGATCAGCAGAAAGACAAGGCCATGAAAGTCATGATTGAAATGGAATAAACCGTCTCAAAAGGAGTGGAACGCTCCACCTTACGAAACACAGGAACGTTATTCGGCCCAAAGAAGCTCCCTACTTTTTCTAACGAAACGGGAAATCGTTATTCACGAAAATAGTAGGACATCGAGCAATAATTTGCCCAGATAACGATTCTGTGTTTCGTTATATTCGAAATGGTGTCGATTAAGCGGCAATAGCGTTTCTCAGATTCGTTAGCGTGACTGAATCCGGACAGAGAAAGAGCGAGGTAAGTTGGGGCAAACCCCACTAACCTCGCTCTTTGTTGTTGAGACAGCCATGTCAGAGCAGAAAGTGCCCGATCATTCACATGTAGCGAACGATCGGGCACGATGGAAAGTTAGATGCCAAGCTTAGGATGATCTGGCCTCTTTAATTTTTTCCACGAACTGACGGGCTAAGCTGGTGATCGTCTGATAATCTCCTGTCTTGGAGCTGGCCGTGAGGCTGCCTCCCGAACCGACAGCAACGGCTCCTGCTTGGATCCAGTCACTGACATTATCCAGGCTCACACCGCCTGTCGGCATAATGTTGGCTTGCGGCAGCGGACCTTTGATCGCTTTGATCATTTTCGGCCCGAAGGCTTCCCCAGGGAACAGCTTGATAATGTCCGCCCCCAACTCCATAGCTCGTACCACACCTTCGACGGTCATAGCGCCAGGCATACAGGGCACCTGGTAACGATTGCACAGTCTAAGGACTTCTTCGCTGAGATAAGGGCTTACTACGTATTCCGCCCCGGAAAGCAGCGCAATCCGAGCCGTCTCGGAGTCTAACACGGTACCCGCGCCAATAATGATTTCACTCTTAAATTCTTTAGCCAGTTCTTCAATCACTTGAGTAGCGCCCGGAACGGTATAGGTAATTTCAATCGCCGCGGCGCCGCCTTTTAAACAAGCCTCGGTAATTTTTTTCGCTTCATCCGCATTTTCCGCCCGGACAACGACGACTAAGCCGGAGTCCGTAATCTTTTTAATGACTTCCCATTTTTTGCTCATCGTCGCTTCTCCTACTCTTTCCATTTCGGATTATCGATGATTTCGGGTTTTCCGTCCTTCTCTACGACAAGCTTCCGATACCCTTTAGTTTCAATCGTTCCATAGTCATGACCGGCATCGGCCCGGTAGGCATAGAACGTCACCAGAGGCTCGTTGCCAAGATTGATGCTGCGATGGGCATAGCGCGGCGGCACATAAACAGCCTGTCCCGGGGTGAAATATTGGATATCCCAATCTCCTTCCGGATTTTCCATCAGCATGGCGCCATGACCTCTTAAGCAGTAGTAAACTTCTCCGGTTTCCAGAATGGTATGGAAATGGCCTTTGGTCATGTAATATTCGTTTCCTACTTTGCCGGGGTAGAGAATGCTCGTTCCGAATAACAGATTGCCGGGTGTTTCCGGCACATCAAGCTCATAAAATTCATAAACGAGCGGGTCGTTATTTTGTACGGCGGCCTCGAAGGCAGCGTCATCCGCGTACATTCCCTTCATTTTGGACAGCGGGCGCTTGGTCGATTCCTTCGTTTGGGACAAACCTGTGATCAGATCGAAGTCAAGGGCAAATGGTTTTACTGTGTTTTCACTCATGCTGCAGTCTCTCCTTATCTCGTTTCATTGGAAATTTGTTCAATTCGGTCGAATACGGCTCCGGTAATATCGATATGGAACACTTCGGAAACGACCTGGGTCCAACCATGGATGAAGTAAATCCAGCCGTCTTCCACGTGAAGGTCTTTTAATTCCTTCTGACGAAGGGCCTGATGCATGAAATCCAGCTCTCCGCGGTAATTCAATTCCCATACAAGGCTCTTCTCCGGGAAGCTGCCATTATCCGTTAAAGGTGACCCTGGGCGGTCTTTGCCCAACCCGGTTGCATTGATGATCAGGGAATGCGGTTTGATCTGGGCAAGCAGGGCATCGTTCTGGGTCGGCTCCGGTGTCAAATGATATTCGGCTTTAACATCGGGATTAATTTCTTTGACAATCCGCTCGATCTCGTCCAGACGGGGCTGGCTGCGGTTGGCGATGACCACTTTAGAAGGGATGTTCTCACCGTTCTTGGGATCGAGCAGGTAGGAGCAGATCGCAATGGCGCTGCCGCCGGCTCCGATGACGAACAGCTCTCCGCCATGATCCTTCCAATAGTTTGCCGGAATGAAAGCTTCCATGGCCAAACCGCTGGAAATAGGGTCTTTCGCATATCCTTCAAGCTTGCCATCCTTCTTGGAAATCGAAGAGAGTTCGCCGAACATGGTGGCATAAGGATCAAGGTAATCAAACAAATCCTTGGCCGCATGATACAGATCGATCTTGTGGGTAGTAACAAGAGCCCCTAACGATAATTCATCATTTTTAATAAATTCCACGACATCCCGATAAACCTGGGGATCGGCATGAATGTCGATATCAATCCCTTTCAGAACCGCGTTTTCCAGCCCCAATGCTTCCGCCCACAGAGGGAACAGCTTCATGATGGAGGATTTCGTGGTGGTGACGCCGATGAAATACATGGTAGGTTGGGTTGCTTTTTCAGGTAATTTCATGGGAAATGGCTCCTCTCTGTTTCTGATCTTGTCAACAAATAAATATAGTTCTAAACGCCTTTACTAAATGCTTTGGCCGGATTGTCGTGCATTATTTTGTGAATCAAGGCTTTCGGCACTCCGCCTCTTTCAAGCTTCGGCAGGAAGGTTGTGGCCAAATAGTCCAACCCGAGCTCGCCGCCATAGCTCTTTAACCGTTTGCGCGTCGTATCCAGCGAAAGTAAGATTTGATTCTCATAGCCGGCCTCAATCAGCTTGATGATGAGCTCGACCTCTTCTTCATCCGAATGATATTTAAACCGGCCAATCGTATCGAGCTCCAAATAAACTCCCGTGCTCGCCACATGGAGCATATAATCGGCATTTTCCATTTCCCGGTCCAGATGACAGATGATCAGTTGGTCGGGCTTAAGGCCGAAATCGGTATAAAGCTTGATCTGATCAAGAGCTGCGCGTCCCATTTCCGTGTGACTCATGATCGGTGCCTTGGTCGCGAGAGCGGCCTGGGCCGCCGCTTTGAACAGCCTGTAATATCGGCCGCCCACCCCTTGGAAATCGGAGGCTGTTTTGATGATACCGGCTCTGGCCGTGATTTGTTCCGCGGGCCAGGCTTCCTCGCCGTCGGCATACATCCCGTTCTGCAGCTCATCGATAAATAATTCCGTGAGCTTGTCGGCGTCGGCCGTATGAATCCAATGGTCTTCCGGATAAAAAACAAGCTTGTGGAAGCCGGTGGAGGCGACGATTTGCACTCCGGTCTGCTGTGATGCGGCTTCCAGCCATCTGCCGTGACGTCCGCTTCCTACCGGCTGTGCTTCGACAATCGTGGCCCCGCCAACCTCTTTAAACAAATTCAGTTCCTGGATCGTTTTGTCATAGTCATCGATTTGCAAGGCCGGATCGATTTTGGCGGACTGGCCCTTTTTCAAGAAAAGGTGCTCATGGCTGTGACAGAAGCCCATTTGCTCCGGCGAAATAGGTCCGGTTACGGTAGTGATCACTTGGTTGGAGCGTAAATTTTGGTCCGCCTTGCTCATTTGGAATCATCCTTCTGGTCGAGCATATGGATGAGATTTTCGGTGGATACCATCGCCATTCGCTCTACCGCTTCATGAGTGAAAGCGCCAATGTGCGGGGTCAAGATAAAATTCGGCAGCGCAACTAACGGATCGCCTTGCTGTGGGGGCTCGGACGAATAGACATCCTGCGCGGCCGCCGCAATTTGGTTATTGACTAGGGCATCATATAAGGCTGCTTCGTCCACAAGCTCTCCGCGCGACGTGTTAATCAAGATAGCCGTCGGCTTCATCCGTTTTAGAGCTTCGGCATTGATCAGCCCTTTGGTATCCTCCGTTGCCGGCAGATGGAGCGAGATAATATCCGACTCCTTCAATACTTCGTCGAGCTGCTCATGTCTCTGGACGTTATATTGTTCGAGGAATGCCAGATCCTTGAAGAAGGGATCATAGATAGTGACATTCATTCCAAGACCAACCGCGCGCTTCGCTACCTCTTTTCCAATTTGTCCTCCGCCGATGACGCCAAGCTTCTTGTTCGTTAACTCGAAGCCGATGGTGCGGTCCCAGCCATAGGATTTGACGCCGGCTGCAATGGCCGGGAGATTCCTGGCGCTTGCGAACATGAGGGCGATCGCATGCTCGGCAACGGAAATGGAGTTGGTTCCGACGGCATTCTTGACGAGAATTCCCAATTCCTCGGCTCTCTTGAGGTCGATATTATCCATTCCGACCCCATATTTGGAGATGGCCCGCAAGCTTTTGCATTGCTCAAGGACGTTAGCCGGAAGCGGGTCGATCCCGATAATAATTCCGACCACATTGTCCTGAGCGGCATCGATGATTTCTTGCTCGGTCATCGTTCTGCCCAAGTTATTCTCGATGATTTCGTAGCCGCGTTCCTGCAGCAGCCGGTGTGCCTTTTCTTTGTAATTTTTGAACGATTTAGGCGTGATTAAAATTTTTTCTGCCATGCATCCTCATCCCCATTTTAAAGTTTTGTATATTAAGTAAATTTGCGGAAAGGCGCTGTAATGCAGCAATATCGTTTGCTTAGATCGAAATAGGCTTCCTCAAATGTTTAAGAGTAACATGCTTAATTGAGTGTCTACATACCAATGTCGTTATGTCTTTACATTTAAGAGCAAAAAAATTTAACGATTCATTTCAAAAGTAAAGGTATTGCGGTCCCCTCTATATTTGGCTAGGGAATATTCAATGGGCTTTCCGTTGGATAAGAAGGTTGTGCTCTTGATGAATTGGATAGGCGCCCCTTGTGAAACATTGAGCATTTGGGATTCGTAGTCGCCCGCCAGAACAGCTTCCAATTTGCGGACAGCCCTTGTAATTTTTAAGGATAATCGGGCTTCAATCAGTTCATACAACGACTCTTGCTCTAAATTACTGTCCAGCAGGAAGCGGCAATCATTGTAGGGCAAGAAGGTATCCACAATAACAATAGGGTCCTCGTTGGCAAAACGCAATCTTTGCAGCTTGATCACTTTGGAGCCTTCCATCATATGTAACGCTTCACTGATGGATTTATCGCTTCTGACCGTTTCGATGTTCAGAACCCTTGTTGACGGAACCATGCCCTTCTTCTTAATTTCATTATTAAAACTGTCCAAGACTTGAAGAAATTCCTGCTGAATCTTCGGGCGGGACACGAACGTGCCCTTGGCTTTAATCCGATAGAGAAAGCCTTCATAAACCAGTTCATTGATGGCCTGCCTGACGGTCGGCCGACTGATCTTGAAATGAGCGCTAAGCTCTTGCTCCGTCGGAATCGGTGCCTCCAAGTCCTCATGGTTGTTCGAAATATATTCCAGCAAAATTTCCTTTAACTGATAGTAAAGGGGAGTTGGAATCTCTTTATTCAATGTCTTTTCAAATAAAGTGGACATGATGGGGCTCCTCACTCCTGCTGCATCAAATGTAATGACATAAGAACATTAAAGACAATTCCATCATAAGTCTTCTCCCTTTTCTTGTCAATCCCTTGGCCTTAAAATATTGTAAATGGTTACAAAAGGCAGAGGAAGTTCAAAACAAACGAAATCACCATCTTGAAAAAGGTAGCAAAAATTGACTGCGAAACCTGATCATGTAAAAATAAGCGGTAGGTGATACCATGGATAATAACCAGAAGGAGCTTGACGGGAAAAATGCCCCGAATAGGCCATACACCAGGGGAGGGCAGCGTACGGGAGCCGGCCGGAAAGCGATTGGCGTGACCCGGAAAATCTCTCTTACCTTGCCGGAGAAGTACTGGGCCGAAATTGATCGGCAGTGCGAAAGGGGAGACTATTCGGTATCAGAGATTCTGCGCTCGATCGTAGAAGACTACCTGAAGGAGGCAGACCTCGTATAATCAATTTGTTGTGGAGGGCCGGGATTCCCCGATTTTATTGCTTGATGAAGCGACTGCGGCTCTGGACAATGAAACGGAACAGCTTATTCAAAATGCTATGGTGACATTGATGGCCGGGCGCACTTCCTTCGTCATCGCCCATCGGTTGTCTACGATCCAGCGGGCGGATTGCATCCTGGTCATGGATAACGGACGTGTGGTGGAGTCGGGGACCCACGATGAACTGCTAGCCAAACAGGGGCTGTATCAGCGTTTATATCAAATGGAGTTTAATTCCAAAGAGTGAAAAGGGAGCCGGCGCCCCCTGTTTTGCCACGATTATAACCAACATCTACCTTGAAAATTAGTTAATTTCATTTTCTGCCGGTACCGTGCAAGCGGAATGGCGCGTCTAACTGTGTTTTATGTAGGTAAATTCAAGCGAAAGGTGGAAAGTGATTAAAGTATATGGAAAATTGCAGCTAGAATAAAAAGTGGACATCCCTTAAGTGAAAATAGATAATAACCGTATAAGGGAGAGGGTGTCCGGAATGGAAAGAAACAGTTACAGTGAGGATTTCAAGAGACAGATGGTAAGGTACATTTTAGAGCAAAATAAGTCGATGCCTCAGATCGCCGAGGAGGTTGGGATATCTGCAGGTGTTCTGCACAGTTGGAAAGCTCAATACCGCGATGAGATTCAATTAGAGTCTTTAGTCACACCGGAAAGATTGCGTCAGCTTGAGCAACAATTGCGTGAAAAGGAACGGGAGAATCAGGAGAAAGAACGTCAGAATCAAGATCTCCAGGAAGAACTCGCCATCTTAAAAAAGGCGCTGCACATCTTCAGCAAAGAAAGGAACTAAGGTTCCAATTCATCGAAGATCATCGCTCCGAGTTTCGATTGGAGAAGATGTGCGCTGTGCTCGAAGTTTCACGGAGCGGTTATTACAAATGGTGCAGGGAAAAAGACAACGAGAACAGTTACCAGAAGCGCCGACAGGTTTTGTTGTCCCGGATTTCTTGGCATTTTTTTGACAATAAGTGCCGCTACGGCAGCCCCAAAATCACAATGCTCCTTCGGAAGGAAGGTTGGGAGGTGTCCGAGCGTACTGTGGGGATTCTCATGCGGGAGAACAACATGCGCTCATGCGTGTCGAAGAAATTCAAAGTCACGACAACAGACTCCAATCATACCAGTCCCATCGCACCGAACCTGCTGAATCAAAACTTCAAGACAACAGCCCCGAACAAAGTATGGGTTACGGACATTACTTACATTTCATGTCGTGCCCCATGCCGCTGACCGCGACACCATCAGATGATGAAAATGGATGGGTTTTCAAGGTAGAATAGAGTTGAATGGCTTCAATAGTGTGAAATTTGAAAACTAAATGGATTTCATACAGTTAGATTTCTATATTCGGAAGAAATATGGAAACTAACTGGAAAACCTACAGTTAGTTTGCGCCAAAACAGCCGTTTCGCCCAAAGTTGCCCATTTTAACTGTAGTTTATCCAGTTAGTTTGATCATTTTCGCCCATTCGCTTGAATCTACCTGTACAAAATACAGTTAGACGTGCCGCTCCGCTTGCAACGATGCCTGCAGACGGTAAAATAGACGGATTTTCAAGGTAGTTTCCGTTGTTCGCTCTTGAGGAGCAAACTAGCTGTATAAATCAAGCCTTGCCGCTATCGCTTGTCCTGAATTCCTGGCGTCTTATGAGTAGAAATGCGCTATTCGGAGGGAGTCTGTAAGGATAGCAATTACTTAAATAGCTTGTTCTTATCAGAATAGGACGCAACTAGCAAAAGTGACACTACTCATTGTATAATGGATTTTGTTTGATAGACAGAAGCTGTCTTTAGACTAATTTACTAAGGAGGCGATAATATGAGAAATCGCCGGCTTGTGCGGACTCGCTGGATTTTTCCGATGGCTTTGCTGCTGCTTGCTTCCATGCTGGCAACCGCCTGCGGCGCGAAGGAGGCGAACTCGGGAGGGCACGAATCCGATAAGGTGACCCGTCTGCCGAACGGAGACCTTCAGGAAATAACGGCATCGACCGATCAACTGCCCGCCTTTCTGGATGGCAAGCATGAGGTGATTGTCCATGCGTACCAAACGGCTGCCGCGAATATGGAGCTTCTCGATTGGATTCCTTGCTACTGCGGCTGCGGAGAGGTGGCCGGACATAGCAACAATAAAAACTGCTTCATTAAGGAAGTCCGTGAAGACGGTTCGGTGGTCTGGGATGATCATGGCACCCGGTGCAACGTGTGTATTGAAATTGCGGAGGTGTCCGCCCAAATGAAGGAACAAGGGATGACGGACAAAGACATTCGTCAAGTAATCGATAAGGCCTATCAGGAAGGATATGCACAGCCGACCAAAACTTCGATGCCTGATTAATATAGAGTAGGAGAAAGTTCATTGAGATGTCTCAGTGAACTTTCTTTTTTTATATCCCGGCGATTAATGAAAGGGAGAGGGTTCCATTTTACATAAGTGGGGAGGTGTTCGGTGGCATGGAGTTCCCTGGAATGGCCCGTTGAAATTCGTTATTTGGATAAGCTAATCGATGAGTTGGCAAAGGGAAAAGCGATGGAGAAGATTTTGCGGAAATAAAAAAATGCGACCCGGCCGAGGTGCGACGGAATAGGCTTCGAAGGGCATGTGTCACTTTGTGCGGTTATTTTTTAGGGCATCCCCTTCTTGCAAATTTTATGAAAATTGGATACAATGTGTCCATAAAGTTCTTTTTTTTATGAGTATATGGGACTGAAAATGTGTATGCGGGACATTTCGCGTCCATGGTTGCCAAAGCGTGGAATCCTAAGATTGGCGGGAGTGATATAAGCCATGAGGGCCATTCTGGAAATTCAAAAGCAGTTGATGCCCGACATGATCGAAATGTTGAAAAAAAGATACACGATCCTGCATCACATTCAGGTATCTCGTCTGGTAGGCCGCCGAACGCTCGCTTCTTCCCTGAATATGACTGAGCGCGTGTTAAGGGGCGAGGTCGAGTTTCTGAAGACCCAGGGCTTGCTGGAAGTGGAAAGCTACGGCATGAGGGTTAGTGAGGCGGGCCAGAAGCTGTTGGAGCAGCTGGAGCCGATGATTAAAGAGCTGTTCGGCTTATCCGACATGGAGAAGCAGATCCGGGATGCGTTCGGATTGGAGAAGGTCATCATCGTTCCCGGTGATTCCGATCAGTCTCCTTCCACGAAGAAGGAGTTGGGCCGAGCCGGGGCTTCGGCACTGCGCAAGATGGCCCAGGAAGCCGGCGTGATCGCCGTGACCGGCGGTTCCACGATGCATGAGGTAGCCAATCACCTGACTCCTACGACCCCGCTTAAGGGCAGCCTGTTCGTGCCGGCCAGGGGAGGCCTCGGGGAGAGTGTGGAGCTGCAGGCCAACACGATCGCATCTATTATGGCCAAGAAAACCGGAGGCCAGTACCGGCTGCTGCACGTTCCCGATCATCTCGGGGAGGAAGCCTATCAGTCTCTGATTCAGGACCCGAATATCCGCGAGATTATTGAGGTCATCCGGGATACCCGGATTGTCGTTCACGGAATCGGAGAAGCTATTGTTATGGCCAAGAGACGCAAGCTGGACAGGAATACGATCGATCGTCTGCTGGCGGACGGCGCTCTGGCGGAAGCATTCGGCTACTATTTCGACCGGGAAGGCCGGGTGGTGCACAAGATGCCTACCGCGGGACTCCGGCTGGAAGATTTGCAGAATACGAAGGTGATTGCTGTCGCCGGCGGCAGGAGCAAGGGCGAAAGTATAGCTTCGGTGCTCAAGTACGGCAAGGAGCATGTTCTCGTCATCGACGAGGCTGCGGCTACGGAAATGATGAATCATCTTCAGTGAAGCCAGTTTTTTGATAGAAAAAGGATAACCAAGTGATCTTGACGGGCCTTATCCGGTTCGTCTTGAGATATATATTAAGCACAAGAATGAGGAGGAAACACACCATGGTAAAAGTAGGGATTAACGGTTTTGGACGGATTGGCCGCAACGTTTTCCGCGCAGCGTTTAACAACCCGGAAGTCGAGATCGTAGCCATTAACGATTTGACAGACGTGAAGATGCTTGCTCATCTGCTCAAATATGATACCACTCATGGCAGATTCGAAGGATCTGTGGAAGCGGGAGAAGGCAGCATCATTGTTAACGGTAAAGAAGTTAAAGTATTCGCAGAGCGTGATCCGGGCAACCTGCCTTGGGGCAGCCTTGGCGTAGAAATCGTCGTTGAGTCGACGGGTATTTTCACAGCCAAAGAGAAAGCTGAAGCTCATATGAAAGGCGGAGCCAAGAAGGTTATCATCTCTGCTCCGGCTACTAACGAAGACATCACGATCGTTATGGGCGTTAACGAAGACAAGTATGATCCGGCCCAGCACAACATCATCTCCAACGCATCCTGTACGACCAACTGTCTGGCTCCTTTCGCCAAAGTATTGAACGACAAGTTCGGTATTGTCAAAGGAATGATGACGACGGTTCACTCCTACACGAACGACCAGAACGTACTGGATCTGCCGCATAAGGACGCTCGTCGTTCCCGCGCTGCCGCCGAGAACATCATTCCTTCCACTACTGGAGCAGCCAAAGCGGTTTCCCTTGTTCTGCCCGAGCTTAAGGGCAAGCTGAACGGAATGGCTTTCCGCGTACCTACTCCGAACGTATCGGTTACCGACCTTGTCGCTGAATTGAAAACGAACGTAACTGTAGACGAAGTAAACGCAGCATTGAGAGCGGCTGCCGAAGGCCCGCTGAAAGGTATCATGAACTACACGGAAGAGCCGCTTGTATCCAGCGACTTCAACGGAGATCCGGCTTCCTCCACTATCGACGCACTGTCCACTATGGTAGTTGGAGACAACATGGTTAAAGTCGTTTCCTGGTACGACAACGAGTGGGGCTATTCGAACCGCGTAGTCGATCTTGCTATTTACATCGCAGCTAAAGGCCTGTAATAAGAAGCTAACAAATTAGAGGAGAATAATCATTCTCCTCTAATTTTGAATGTAAACCGAAACGAATGTGAGAAGGAGGGACTCCCTTGAACAAGAAAAGCGTCCGTGATATAGATGTCAAAGGGAAAAGGGTTTTTGTCCGTGTAGATTTTAATGTGCCGCTCCAGAACGGTGAAATTACCGACGATACCCGGATTCGCGAAACTTTACCCACCATCCGTTATTTGATCGATAACGGCGCGAAGGTTATTCTGGCCAGCCATCTGGGCCGTCCCAAGGGACAGGTTGTCGAGGAGCTGCGTCTGACCCCGGCGGCACAGCGTCTGTCCGAGCTGTTGGGCAAGCCGGTGGCCAAAGCCGACGAGGCTATTGGCGAGAAAGTTCAAGCCATGGCAGCCGAGCTGAAGGAAGGAGACGTTCTCCTTCTGGAGAATGTCCGCTTCTATCCCGGAGAAGAGAAGAATGATCCCGAATTGGCGAAGGCGTTCGCATCGCTTGCCGATCTGTATGTGAACGACGCTTTCGGTGCCGCTCACCGGGCTCATGCTTCGACGGAAGGCATCGCGCATCATCTCCCTGCCGTATCCGGCCTGCTGATGGAGAAGGAGCTGGAGGTGCTGGGCAAGGCGCTGAACAATCCGGACCGTCCGTTTACAGCGATCATCGGAGGAGCCAAGGTTAAGGACAAAATCGATGTCATCGACAATCTGCTTAACCTCGCGGATAATCTGATTATCGGGGGCGGCTTGTCCTACACGTTCATCAAGGCTCAGGGCCATGAAATCGGCAAATCGCTGGTCGACAACGAGAAGCTAGATTTGGCTCTGGACTTTATCAAGAAGGCGAAGGAGAAGGGAGTTAATTTCCTGCTGCCGGTTGATATTGTCGTGACGGACGATTTCAGCGAGAATGCCAACACGAAGGTGGTCGGCATCGATCAAATTCCTGCGGATTGGGAAGGAATCGACATCGGACCGAAAACGCGAGAAATCTACGCCGACGTTATTAAAAAATCCAAGCTGGTCGTATGGAACGGGCCGATGGGCGTGTTCGAGATCGAGCCGTTCTCCAAAGGCACCCTCGCGGTAGGCGAAGCTTGTGCGGAGACGGAAGCTTACACCATTATCGGGGGCGGAGATTCCGCAGCGGCTGCCGAGAAGTTCAACCTGGCCGACCGGATGGATCATATCTCTACAGGCGGAGGCGCTTCTCTGGAGTTCATGGAAGGGAAAGCACTGCCGGGCGTAGTCGCTCTTAACGATAAATAATCTAGCCTGAAAGGAGCGGATGAAAATGAGAAAACCAATTATCGCCGGGAACTGGAAAATGTTCAAAACGGTCAAGGAAGCCCGCGAGTTTGCCTCTCAAGTGAAAGGCAAGGCGGAAGTGGACGGGGTAGAAGCCGTCATTTGCGCTCCCTATACCCAACTGGCCGCGCTAGTTGATGCGCTTCAGGGAACGTCGATCAAGGTTGGGGCACAGAACCTTCACTGGGAAGAAAGCGGAGCTTACACCGGGGAAATCAGCGGACCGATGCTGCAGGAGACCGGGGTGCAGTATGTCATCATCGGGCATTCCGAGCGCCGCGCTTATTTCGCTGAAACGGACGAAACCGTCAACAAGAAGGTGCATGCCGCTTTTAAATATGGCTTGACCCCGATCGTATGCGTGGGCGAGAAGCTGGAGGAAAGAGAAGCCGGCCGCACGAAGGAAGTATGCAAGACTCAAACGGCCGGAGCTTTGCAAGGCCTGACTGCCGAGCAGGCTGCTCAGGTAGTCATTGCCTATGAGCCTATTTGGGCGATCGGTACGGGCAAATCGTCCACGGCGGAAGACGCCAATGACGTCATCAGCTACATTCGCCAGTTGGTTCAGGAGCAATTCGATGCGGCAACGGCGGAAGCGATCCGCATTCAATACGGCGGAAGCGTGAAGCCGGGGAACATCCGCGAGTATATGCAGATGTCCGATATTGACGGAGCTCTCGTGGGCGGAGCCAGCCTGGAGCCGGATTCCTACATCCAACTAGTGGAAGGAGCTCGATAAGCGATGTCCAGACCGAAACCGTTGGCGCTTATTATTCTGGATGGATTCGGCCTTCGCGAAGAGGTCCAGGGCAATGCTGTCGCTCAAGCCAACAAGCCTAATTACGACCGTTACTGGCAGCAATATCCTCACACGACTCTGACCGCATGCGGAGAGGCCGTCGGACTGCCGGAAGGGCAGATGGGCAACTCCGAGGTAGGCCATCTGAACATCGGTGCCGGCCGGATCGTCTATCAGGACCTGACCCGCATCTCGAAGTCGATTCGTGAAGGGGAGTTCTACAGCAACGAGGTGCTGCAGGAGGCTATCCTTCACGCGAAGCAGAACAACAAGAAGGTTCATCTGTACGGCTTGCTATCGGATGGCGGCGTACATAGCCATATTGATCATTTGTATGCCTTGCTGGAGCTGTGCAAGAAGGAAGGCGTTCAGGATGTTTATATTCATGCGTTCCTGGACGGCCGGGATGTGGCACCGGATAGCGCCAAGACCTATATGGAGCAATTGTTGAGCAAGATCGAGGAAATCGGAGTCGGCCGGGTTGCTACCGTTCAGGGCAGATACTATGCCATGGACCGTGACAAGCGCTGGGACCGGGTAGAGAAATCGTACCGCGCCATGGTATACGGCGAAGGCCCGAAATTCCGCGATCCGATCGAAGCGATCGTGCAATCCTATGAGCAATCCGTCTATGACGAGTTCGTCCTGCCGACGGTTATCGTTGATGAGAACGGCGAACCGGCGGGCCGGGTGGAGTCGGAGGATTCCGTCATTTTCTTCAACTTCCGTCCGGACCGTGCGATTCAGCTGTCCCAGGTATTCACGAACAGTGATTTCCGTTCCTTCGACCGCGGAGAGCATTTCCCAACCAATCTGCACTTCGTCTGTATGACGCTGTTCAGTGAAACGGTTGGAGGATTCGTCGCCTACAAGCCGAAGGATCTGGATAATACGCTCGGAGAAGTGCTCGCGCAGAACGGCCTGACCCAGCTGAGGACCGCCGAGACGGAAAAATATCCGCACGTCACCTTCTTCTTCAGCGGCGGCCGGGATGTAGAGCTGCCGGGTGAAACGAGAGTTCTGATCGACTCTCCGAAAGTGGCCACCTACGATTTGAAGCCGGAGATGAGCGCTTACGAATTGACCGAATCGACCCTCCGCGAGATTGAGTCCGGCAAGCATGATGTCATTATTCTCAATTTCGCCAATCCGGATATGGTAGGCCATTCCGGTCTGGTGGAGCCGACCGTTCGTGCGGTCGAAGCGGTGGATGAGTGCCTCGGCAAGCTCGTGGAGGCCATCCTGGCCAAAGGCGGAACGGCCGTCATCACAGCCGACCACGGCAACGCGGATATTGTCCGCGATGAGCAGGACCGTCCGTTTACGGCCCATACGACCAATCCTGTGCCTTTTATCGTGACGGACAACAACGTTTCCCTCAGGGAAGGCGGGATTCTGGCCGATATCGCCCCGACAATGCTGAGCTTGCTCAATCTGGAGCAGCCTGAGCAGATGACCGGCCAAACTCTGATCGTGAGTAAGTAATTTCGTCCGGGCGAAGCTAACACAGGAAATCGAACGAAGATGATGTTCGGCCTGGTTAGAGTCCCCGCATATGGACGAGTGTCTTAATCTGATGATATGATCGGATAGAATATGACAAAGGAGAGCTGACGAAATGACTATTATTGCAGATGTATACGCCCGCGAAGTGTTGGATTCCCGCGGAAATCCGACCGTAGAAGTGGAAGTTGCTTTGGAATCCGGAGCCAGGGGGCGCGCGATCGTTCCTTCGGGAGCTTCTACCGGAGCTTATGAAGCGGTAGAGCTTCGCGACGGTGACAAGTCCCGTTATTTGGGCAAAGGGGTTCAAAAAGCGGTCGATAACGTAAATTCGATCATCGCTCCGGAAATTATCGGTCTGGATGCTATCGACCAAGTCGCTATCGACAAGAAAATGATCGAGCTGGACGGCACCCCGAACAAAGCGAAGCTGGGAGCCAACGCCATTCTGGCCGTTTCGATGGCGGTTGCCCGTGCGGCTGCGGAAGCGCTGGATGTTCCTCTGTACACTTATCTTGGCGGCTTCAACGCTAAGACCTTGCCTGTTCCGATGATGAACATTCTGAACGGCGGAGCCCATGCAGACAACAACGTGGACGTGCAGGAATTCATGGTTCTTCCAGTCGGTGCTCCTTCCTTCAAGGAAGCTCTGCGGATCGGAACGGAAATTTTCCACAGCTTGAAGTCCGTACTCAAGGAAAAAGGATTGAACACCGCTGTAGGCGACGAAGGCGGCTTCGCTCCTAACCTGGCTTCCAACGAAGAAGCGATTACGACGATTATTTCCGCTATCGAGCGTGCAGGCTATAAGCCGGGAGTAGACGTATTCCTCGGAATGGACGTTGCTTCCACCGAATTCTTCAAGGATGGCAAGTATCATTTGGAGGGCGAAGGCAAATCCTTCACTTCCGCAGAGTTCGTTGATTTCCTTGCTTCCTGGGTAGAAAAATATCCGATCATCACGATCGAAGACGGCTGCGCAGAGGACGATTGGGATGGCTGGAAGCTGCTGACCGATAAACTGGGCGGCAAAGTTCAGCTCGTCGGAGACGATCTGTTCGTTACGAACACGAGCCGTCTGTCCGATGGAATCGAGAAGGGCGTAGGCAACTCGATCCTGGTTAAAGTAAACCAAATCGGTACGCTGACCGAGACCTTCGATGCTATCGAAATGGCGAAGCGCGCCGGCTACACGGCCGTTATCTCCCACCGTTCCGGGGAAAGCGAAGACAGCACGATTGCCGATATCGCCGTAGCTACCAATGCCGGCCAAATCAAGACCGGTGCTCCTTCCCGTACGGACCGCGTGGCGAAGTACAACCAATTGCTCCGCATCGAGGACCAACTGGGCAGCGTCAGCCAATATGGCGGCAAGCAAGCATTTTACAACCTGAAGAACTTTAAATAATACGTCTGCTTGAAGTATGAGGGGATGCCCCAGCTTTAAGGGCGAAACAAACGGGCTATGCTGAGATCATTCAGCATAGCCTAACTTATAGATTGGGATTAAAATGATGCCAATCGAAAATAGGACGCTGAAACTTAACGTCCGGAGGAACGTAATATAACAAGGACCGGAAGTGTGGCTCGGAAGAGTCGCGGTTAACCTAAAGCTTGATACTAAGGAAGATTCATTGGCAACCATATTTACCGTGCAAGGTTAAGTAGTAAGGTGGTAATTCATCATTAGACCGAAAAAATACTGGAGGGGATCGGATGGGAAGATGGCTGGTAACGATACTTTTTTTGATAGTGAGCGCCTTTTTGACCCAATGGATTCCCTTCTCTTCTTTCTTCCGGAATTTGAATACGTTGATTCACGAGTTCGGGCACGCCCTGACGACATTGGTTCTGTCCGGCAAGGTATTGTATATTGAGCTGTATTCCGACCACAGCGGAGTGACCCGGTCGGCGGTCAAGGATTCTTGGGCCTTCATTCCCGTCGCTTTAGCGGGATATACGACTTCTTCGTTGTTTGCCTGGTTTATGTTCTCCCTGGACGCCAAGGGCAAGCAGAAGCTCGCATTGTCGATCATAACGGGCATTGCCGTTCTGAGCCTGATCCTGTTCGTCCGCAACTCGTTCGGAATGCTGTGGCTCGCCGGATTTATCGCGCTGACCGTCGTCGTCCTGCTGGTGGGGGGCCAGAAGCTTGGCCGCTTCTATTATTTGCTCATTTCCTTCCTCATGCTGGAGGATTCGGTATTCGGCTCGTTCTCCTTGATTCTGTACGCCTGGGAAGATTCGACGAGTGCGGGAGATGCCACTCTGCTGAGCCAACATACGCCGCTTCCGGCGATTGTGTGGGCGGGATTTTTCACCGTATTCTCCTTATGGTGCGCAGTCAAAGCTCTGATGACCTTCATCGGGCCCAAGAATGCACCCAAACCGGTTACAGCATCTAACGAGAGCCAGTTGTTCTAGGGAGCATGCCTGAAAATGCCGCCGGCTTCTTCAAGCTTAAAACCATGAATGCTTAAGGCCTTCAAAGGTTAGAATGGTTTACCATTAATGACATGGAATGTTTTGGAATTAGGACAAACATTAATTGTATTTTGGGCCGGCGTATGTTAAAATAAGTTTGCTGTGTCGGTTTCGGCTTTATTTCTCATGGAGAAACAAATCAACGCTGACGGACGATGCTGCACTGGAACTTGTCTTAGGAGGTGGAATTATGGTTGTTGCATTGAAAATCATCTTGATTATCTTTTCGCTAGGCTTGATTGCCGTTGTGCTCCTTCAAAAAGGGAAAAGCGCAGGCTTGTCAGGTGCCATCTCCGGGGGTGCGGAACATCTGTTCGGTAAGCAGAAAGCTCGCGGGCTGGATCTTCTCTTGTCCCGGTTGACGGCTGTTTTGGCTGCGGGCTTTATCATTGTTGCTTTGTTGATCGGTTATTTCGTAAAATAAAGAGCGAATTCGAATGCAGCAGGAGTTTTCCTGCTGTTTTTGTATTTCTGAGGCTTTGATCCGAATACATAACCCGGTGTGAACGGAAATTCCCTTCAGGGAATATTATAAAACGCTAATATGTTGGCGATAAGATGGACATTCCATTAGCGGAGGATGAAAGGGCGCTTGTGGACGAGTTTACGGTATGGCCAACGTCTCTGAATGCTTCGCTCGCCACTAATTGACTCAGGCAGAAGTTTTTTTCGCCCTTTAACGGATTTCATGTGCGTAAGGGGGATTAGTCCCTGTTCTTTGGGTAAATACTTTGAAGTAGGAAGCCATAAACCGGGACTTTATAAATGACTAAAGGAGATGCTAATGATAACGGAAGAAGAAATACTGAAGCTGCTGAATGATCCGGACTATCGTCCGATGACTTATCGTGAATTGGAGCAGCATTTTGAAATTAGCGATTCGCAAGATTATAAACAATTTCTGAAAATGTTAAACCGGATGGAGGAGGAAGGGACGGTATACCGGACCCGCAACGAGCGGTACGCCCTGCCGGATCGCCTGAATTTGATCAAGGGCCGGCTGCAGGCGCATCCCAAAGGATTCGGCTTCCTGATTCCGGAAGACAAAGATCTGGCCGATGTATACATTCATGCCAACGACATGGGCGGAGCCATGAATGGAGATACCGTTCTCGTCCGAATTTCCGTGAAGGGTCCGGCGGGAGGAAGGCTCGAGGGCGAAGTGATCAAAATCGTTCACCGGGCTACCACCCAGGTGGTCGGAGTTTTCGAGGATCACGACAGCTTTGCTTTCGTCATTCCGGATGACAAGCGGATTTCCCGGGATATTTTCGTGGCGAAGGAAGGATATATGGGCGCGGTCCACGGCCAGAAGGTGGTAGCCCGAATTATCAGCTACCCGGAAGGAAGGGCGGCTGCCCAAGGGGAAGTCATTGAAATTCTCGGACATAAGAATGACCCCGGTGTGGACATTTTATCGATTATTCGCAAATTCCAGCTTCCGGAGCAGTTCAGCGACGAAGTGATGGCGGAAGCCCAGGCGGTGCCCGATACGATCAGCGAAGAGGAGCTGCGCGGACGGCGGGACCTGAGGAACAAGCGGATCGTGACGATCGACGGCGAAGATGCGAAGGATCTGGACGATGCGGTCAATGTGGAACGGCTTCCTAACGGAAATTATTTGTTGGGCGTGCATATCGCCGATGTCAGCTATTATGTGAAGGAAAATTCCGCTCTCGACCGGGAAGCTTACAATCGGGGCTGCAGCGTGTATCTGGTGGACCGGGTCATCCCGATGCTGCCGCACAGGCTGTCCAATGGAATCTGCAGCTTGAACCCGAAGGTGGACCGTCTGACGATGTCCTGCGAGATGGAAATCGACACCAAGGGGAAAGTCGTTAACCATGACATCTTTACCAGTGTCATCCGGACTACGGAGAGAATGACTTATAACAATGTGCGCAAAATTTTGACCGGTGAAGAGCCCGAGCTGCTGGAGCGGTACAAAGATCTGGTCGACGATTTCAAGCTGATGGAAGAGCTGGCGCTCAAGCTGAGAGCTTACCGCATGCAGCGGGGAGCCATCGATTTCGACTTTCAGGAATCGAAGATCATTGTCGATGAGAACGGCAAGCCTCTGGATATTGTCAAAAGGGAGCGGACGATTGCCGAGCAAATCATCGAGGAGTTCATGCTGAAAGCGAATGAGACGGTGTCGGAGCATTTTCATTGGTTGAAGGTGCCGTTTCTGTACCGGATTCACGAAGACCCGGATTCGGAAAAATTGATGCATTTTATGGGCTTTGTTACAAATTTCGGATATACAGTCAAGGGTAAGGGGAATACGGTTCATCCCCGGGCGCTGCAAACTCTGCTGGAGGAAATCAAGGGAAAGAAGGAGGAGACGGTCATCAGCACCGTGCTGCTCCGGTCGATGAAGCAGGCCCGGTATGACGCCGAGAGCCTGGGGCACTTCGGCTTGTCGGCGGAGTTCTATTCCCACTTTACTTCTCCGATCCGCCGTTATCCGGACCTGATTATCCACCGCATCATTCGCGAGGTGCTGGAGCAGGGGAATTTGTCGGAGAAGCGGACGGAATATTTGGCCTCCCGCATGGAGGACATCGCTCGTCAGTCTTCGGAACGGGAGAGATTAGCGGTCGAGGCGGAGCGGGAAACCGATGCGCTGAAGAAGGCCGAGTATATGCTCGATAAAGTCGGAGAAGAGTTCACCGGCATCATCAGCAGCGTCACCAACTTCGGAATGTTCGTCGAGCTGGAGAATACGGTGGAGGGGCTGATTCGCCTGAGCGATCTCGCCGATGATTATTATCACTATCACGAGATGCAGCATCTGTTGATCGGAGAGCGGACCTCGAGAATTTACCGCATCGGGGATGAGGTGAAGGTGAGGGTAGCTCGCGTCAATCTCGACGAGCATACGATCGACTTCGAGCTCGTCGAAGCGATAGCCCGCAGCTCGAAGGGAGAGGCCCGCGAGCTAATCGGCGCCGCCAAGCGCGGCCGGAACGGCGGTTCGTCTGCCGCCCGCTCCAAGAAGGGAGCGGAAGGCGCAGGCCGCCGAAGCGCCAAGCGCCAAGCGGCTGGCGAAGCCTTGGTCCCCGCTCCGGGGGAGGGGGACCAAGGTGCCGCCGCAGCGGGCCGCGCGGGAGCCGCGCGCAAGAGCCGCGCCGCAGGCGTCTTCGTCCCCGGCCGGGAGGGCGGGGATGAAGGGGCCGCGAAGAGGCGGAAGCGCAAGGCGGCGGCGCCGTTCTACGCCGGCGTGAAGAAGCGGCGGCGGAAGAAGTGAAAGATCGGATATAACGAAAAACTCCCGGGGAGATCCCTTGATTTATGCCCCGGGAGTTGGTACAATTAGCTCCTAGTTAGATGAAGGAGTGATTGTTATGGGCAAGAATAGCGAGAGCAAGACGCTCGCCCAGAACAAGAAGGCTTCCCATGATTACTTTATCGAGGAAACTTACGAATGCGGCCTGGTGCTTACCGGCACAGAGATCAAATCTCTGCGCGGGGGCAGAGCCAACATCAGTGACAGCTTCGCTACGATTCGTAATGGAGAAGCATTTGTGCACAATATGCATATAAGCCCTTTCGAACAGGGAAATCGGTTCAATCCGACCGATCCTACAAGGGCCCGCAAACTGCTTCTTAAGCGAGCCGAGATCAACAAGCTGATCGGTGCGGTTAAGCAGGAAGGCTATACGCTGGTTCCCTTGAAGGTTTACGTGCGCAACGGCTATGCCAAGCTGCTGATCGGACTGGGCAAAGGGAAGAAGCAGTACGACAAGCGCCAATCCGCTGCTAAACGCGACGCCAACCGCGACATCCAACGAGCGCTGCGGGAGAAGCAGAAGGTTGCACGTTAAGTAGCTCCCAGGCAATTTGTGGTTGTGTTGGGACCGCTGTTATCTCGTGGGCTTGTGTAAGGTTGTCCCGTTAAGACCTTATCTCTCATATTCCCGTTTACTGGATGCGTGAGGTGTCAATCAGCACTTATGATTAATGCTTAATAGATATGCTGTCTCGCCGGAGTTCTCTAATGGTTTAGCAAAGCCAGAGATCTCCTTGCTTTCCATGAAACGCCCATGCAGATGAGGGTGGTTTATGGTATACTAAAGGTATCAGTCCGTTCTTGGAACGGCTTATTATAGGCTCATGATCTCGATGATGCAGACGTTCCGGGAGTAGTGATTCCGAACGTTGAACCATCGATCCTATCGGCCTTATTACGGGGGCGTTTATGGATTCGACGGGGGTAGTTCGAGCATGGGTAGCGGGTAGTGGGGCTCGCGTCCACTATAAAACGCGTAAGCCAAATTTAAACGGCAAAACTAACAATCAACCTGTAGCTCTGGCTGCCTAATAAGCAGTCGCTACGCTCCTACTCTGCATCGCCCATGTGCCGGGCTAGGGGCTCAACTATAGTGGGATACGCCGCTTAGTCTCCGCCTGGGGCTAACGGAAGAAGACAATCAGGCTGACCTTAAGAGAACCCAGTTGCAGGGGGCCTCCTAGGGTGACATCAAATCTGCGACTACACCCGTAGAAGCCTGTGTGGCGTTATCTTCGGACAGGGGTTCGACTCCCCTCGCCTCCATAACACAGCAAAAGACACCCGAAGAGGGTGTTTTTTGTTGTGCGTGGAGGGGGAGGCAGAACCCCGCGGGTCGTCCGCGCGCAGGGAGCGGTTGAGTGATCTTCGGAGTAAAGGCATCAAGCGGACGAGCACGGCATCTAACATTACCGATAAGGTTGTCTTCGACAGGATCTGCTTCGAGAGCAGGTTCAATAAGGATGTTAGATACTCTCCTCGCCTCCACCATGATGAACCCATCCGCATGAGGATGGTGTTATTGCTTATCTATAAAATGGATTGTGATGATTGGCTAAAAATAATTGCAGGTAGTCTCCAAAGCTTACTTCGGTGAGGTCCTTTGTATCTTCCCATTCAAAACATCGTATATTCTTAAGTAATGAAAAGAAAGCGGTGTTTCTCAAAAGTTCAACAATTAGATTATTTTTGCTGCTAGAACCTTTCGTATCACTACTCTGGTTGAGTATAATTGTGCGAGTCATGCCTAGCAAAATATCGACCAGTTCAACTCCAATCTCTTGTCCTTTTGGTACTAGATGACTTTCGTTCACAATAAATCTTTCTCCCCTATACAGTGACTGAACGTTTAACTGATCTTTAAGGCGTTCATGGAGCTTGAAGCTCTGATACTCGGTTGAATCCTCAATTCTTAGGTTTGCTTCAATAAACACATTTCTGCCATAACGTCGCAACAGACCGTATATTATTCTCTCGGGGAATTTTGTGTATATCATTTCTTCAGCTATGTATTTTGCGAAATCGCTCTTGTTTGCAATTGCAGAATAGTCGTAATTGATAACAAAAAATTTAAGAAGATGATTGTACCTAGATACAATATTAATAACCTCAGAAATATCAGCTTTGAGTTTTTCGTATCCAGTATATTCAGTCCAGTGGAGTTTCAATTCTCCGTCTCTTAACCGCTGGGACAAGAGTTGGAAAGGTTCTGATAGGTATAATTGGCGTGGGACAGACAGTGCTCCCATAAGGTTAGGTTTGTTCTTTCGTTTTCCGCTTTCATCAAAGAATACGTCTAATATTTCTGTTTTAGGTCGTTGCATATGTCCTCCTATTCGATGAGTTGAAGAAAAAATCGTTTAGTTGTCTTTACTTCTCAGTCTACATTCTGTATAATGAAGTCATACAAATCGTCTCATTCCTAGGAGTGCGATGAAAAAGTAAGGCAAGAGAGTAGTTCATTCCCAGGAGTGCGCGAAATCTTACCGATACAGCAGGCTACCTTTTTAAGGTAGTTTTTTTGTTTTAATTTTACGCTACAATATACGTATTGCCAATAGGTTTTACGGGATGAGAGAGGCCTGTGTGGCGTTATCTTCGGACAGGGGTTCAACTCCCCTCGCCTCCATAACACAACAAAAGACACCCGAAGAGGGTGTTTTTTGTTGTGCATGGAGGGGGAGGCAGGACCCCGGGGGTCAACCGCGCACAGGGAACGGAATGTGTTGCAACTGGTGGAGCATAAAGCGAACGAGCACGGCATCTAACATTACCGATAAGGTTGTCATCGACAGGTCAGCCCGAGAGCAGGTTCAATAAAGATGTTAGATACTCCCCTCGCCTCCATAACACAACAAAAGACACCCGAAGAGGGTGTTTTTTGTTGTGCATGGAGGGGGAGGCAGGACCCCGGGGGTCAACCGCGCACAGGGAACGGAATGTGTTGCAACTGGTGGAGCATAAAGCGAACGAGCACGGCATCTAACATTACCGATAAGGTTGTCATCGACAGGTCAGCCCGAGAGCAGGTTCAATAAAGATGTTGGATACTCCCCTCGCCTCCACCAATACCATGTGAAGAGACACTGAGAAGGTGTTTTTTTGTTGTTTATAAGTATGTTTTTAATCTTTGTGAATATACTACATAGTGTACGTTATGTACATAATTTTGTATAATGAGGGGTGAGGAGGGGTGATTATGCAAGTGCTTAATGCCACAGACGTTAGAGCGAATTTTGGCGGATTTATTGATACGATTGTTCGGGAGAAGCCTCAAGCAATCAAACGGAACAGAGATGTGATTATGGCATTTTCTAAGCCGCAAATGAAGGAATTACTTTCTGTATATGAGTTAACATTTGAATATGAGCAAGATGAAGATGGTCGATATACCGGATCAATTGAGCAAATCGAGGATATCGTTGCTGATGGAGAGACTCTAGAGGAACTCAGAATCGAGTTGGCTAGACACTTAATCGAATATGCAATTGACTATGAAATCAATTATTCCCGTTACTACAATACCCCCAACCGACACAAACATGCTCCCTACATCTTACGAGTTCTTTTGGAAGACGATATTGAGTCGGTTGCACGAATGTTCTATGCCTAGCTGGAGTGATTTAGAAAGTTTTTTAAGACGCGATGGATGGGTTATGGTGAGGCAGAATGGCAGGGACAAAATTTTTGAGAAGACTCTTCCCGAAGGAGAGATTTTAAGAACGGCAGTTTCAAAAGGAACTGGGGAGATTGGTAAGGGGTTGTTCAATAGGATTTTAAAACAGCAGCTTCGAGTTGACAAAGAGTACTTCAATTCGAAAAAGTAGTTATTAGCAAGTAAATAGGGGGCCTCCTAGGGTGACATCAAAACTGCGACTACACCCGTAGAAGCCTGTGTGGCGTTATCTTCGGACAGGGGTTCAACTCCCCTCGCCTCCATAACACAACAAAAGACATGCGAAAAGGGTGTTTTTTGTTGTGCGTGGAGGGGGGAGGCAGGACCCCGGGGGTCAACCGCGCGCAGGGAGCGGAGGTTGTTGCATCTGGGTGGTGCATCAAGCGGACGAGCACGGCATCTAACATTACCGATAAGGTTGTCATCGACAGGATTGGCTGCGTAAGCAGGTTCAATAAGGATGTTAGATACTCCCCTCGCCTCCACCAATCCATCTAAAACGAACACAGAGCGTGGATTTTCAATCACCATAGAGTAGTAATCCCAATGAACAAGAAAAAGGCCGTCCGTGAAGATGCTGGCGGCTTATATTCATTTTTTTCACAGTAGTTCGCGTTCCAGATTTATAGAATAAAGTAACTTTCCATCTAAATCAACCTGGGTTTAACGGCCCTTAACAACCATACTCTCAAGTTTTTGATTAATTCAGGGAATGAAAGCTGTTCCAGGTTTAATTGCTGTAAACCCTTAATCTCTTGTTTGTCATTTTCAAGCATAACTACTCGTTACTTTAACAAAAGAAGCAGCCGATCGTGTAACCGCGGCCTTAATGGCGCGATTGTACCATTATTTTCCACCTGATCTTTAGGACAATTGAGAGACGTTCAACCCATTGATATTATGCATAATTGCATTGTATAGAAAATCTGCTAAATCTTCATTGCTATATTGATTAAAGTAGTTTTTGAAACGTGCATCGAATTTGTAGGTATTAGCAATACAAGCTAGTAACTCTGAATCACATGTAGTGAATTGCATTAGACTTTTTTTCCACTCCTCGATTAATCGCTGCACTTCATCCGAGGAAGGATCCTGATGGATACAAGACGCAATTTTTTTAAATATTTCTTCCATGGATGAAAATCGTTTCTCTTTTTCATCTGGTGATAATTTTTCCATCGTTTCGTTATACACTTTATACGCCTCTGTTTCGCCATAAATGAATCTTGCCTCATTTGCATACTGCTCTTTCAATGGCAAAACGGAAGAATTGTTGAAGAGCTGCAAATTACTAATATCATTCCCCGAAACGTATTCATCAAGAGCAACCATGATTGTTTCTAGTCTTTGTTTTCTGGATAATAAGGTTTGTCTCTGATTCTTTAATATTTGTTTCTGTTCTTGTTTGGTCAGCTTTATAATATCCGCAATTTCCTTCAAGGAAAAATCCATTTCCTTTAAGAACAAAATGGTTTGAAGTTTTTCCAAACTGCTTCGATCATATAGGCGATACCCCTTTTCCGTCAGATGTGTCGGTTTAAATAAATCGATTCTATCGTAATAATGCAGGGTCCGAGCTGTAATGCCTGTAATCTGAACAATATCTTTAACCGCTAATAATGGTTTCTTCATCCCAAAATCCTTTCACTTCGTCCAGTATTTGAGCAGCAGGTGTAATTGTGGCTTCAAAGATCGTTCTTCCTGTTTTTCTTAAATAATATTGGATTAAATAATATCCGCAAGCATAGCCAGCGCTATATGGCATATTGACCGGTTCAAAGTTTTGAAGCTTTGCGATCTCGTCACCGTAAAGATACGGTGCAAATTTCTCAAAACCGGTTAATTGCAATTTCTCTCTAAGCACGGGCTTTATGTGCCTGTTAAGTGTTTCTGCGTTTGTTTTCGTTACCCAGGGGCCGAGCAATTCTTCTCCAAACATGAACGCAGCATAGTTTTCAGCTAATCCTTCACTTACAATGAGCTCGCCCAAATTAACGGTGTGATCCCACTGAATAAATTGGTATCGAACATTATGGTTGCATTCGTGCGCCAGCGCAGCCTTCATTCGAGGAATCGTGTACTCATTTGGCAGGATTGTACCCCAGATAAACCCGGGAATGCCCCCAAAGCCGCTATATCCTTCGTTTATGGTTAAGGCACGACTTTCCGGATTCCCTAGTTGAATAGTGAACAAATATTCCGATATGGGGAGACTTATTCCATGTTCTATAAATAAATTGAGACCCTTCCTTACAGCGTGCTCACATTCTAACCAAAAAGAATCTGATGAAATCAACTCTATCTCAGGTGAAATCTGCTCGGTAATCTGGTCAGGGGATCGATGCATCATACTATTAAACGTTATAACGTCAAATCCATTCGCCTCTTCAGCTCTAAAAGGGATTTGTTGAATTTGCCATTGCTTCATAAAAGGGGCCATCATTTCGTTTCTGAATAATTCAAGCTTGTCCTCGGGCGAAGCCTGGGCAACTTTTTGATAAATATGATCTGAACGCAGTGATTTTATATTCATATCTCTAACTCCTTGTAGTTTATAGCGAGAATTATGCACTATGACCTAACGTCATAGTCAAGAGTTTTGGGATAAATACTTAAATACAGGTATTTGGAGCAGACATTCGTAATGCGGAGGTCGAATGGTACGGGAAACTGTGGTTAAAGCCTCAAACTTTTTTTGTCAAGAGTCAGATAGTGGCCGGAGGATGGCGCAGACGCATAAAAAAGATGACCCCACCCAGCCACACGGCCAAGCGGGGGATATCCAATTTTTTCTAGTAATACCTACGTTTCGTTTCGAGTTTAGTCGGAGAGAAAACAAAAAGGTTGTGGGCTTCAGCTAATGCTAAATCCACAACCGAGCGTTAGGCATAAAACGATCAAACAAGAAAGGGGCTTGTGCCGGCAAGCGGACTGCCCCTGTTTTCGTGTTTGGGGTTATGACAGTAAAGCTTTTAACTTTTCGATGTCAGGCTTATCTTGGAAAACGTTCTTGTTACCTTCCGTCGCTGTGATTGTTTTTTTGTGGGATGCAGCGTGCAATTTACTAATGGCTGGATTTTGTGCTCTCGTAGAATTTATGGGTCGGGTAGAAGGAGAGGACTCTTTTTGCAATTCGTTTATAATGGCTAGTTTAATTTCTTCGGCGACTTTCTGGATCACACTTTCATCTGTGCGGGATACACCGGTGCTGGATACATCGGTACTGGATACATCAGTTTTGGGTACACCGGCCTCCTTCTCTTGGATTGCCTCCAAAACGTATTCAATGCCTTTTGCTTTAATGCATTTATTAAGCTGTGCATACGATTGATCCAACCCGTTCAGATAACGATCGGCTTTCTCAATGAAAGCCTCCCGACAGAATCGTGTAAGGGCACGATTCTTTAGGAGTCGTTTGTAAAGTGTTAACAGCCTATTCTTCTGAAGGGCGGTTACGTCTATCTGAAAACTAATGGATTGGACTTTTTTCACATGGTTCACCCCTAGGTTGTTTGAAGAAGGTTGGTTTCCGGAATTTCCTCAACCTCGTATTCTTTTGCAAGCAAGAGTCCGAATTTAAAGAAACCTCTGGCATTTGAAATTTGGTGATCCGGCAATACATGAATATCTGTAACAAATTCCTTAAACCAGGGCTCCATTAATTGCGCTCCCCCACCCGTTAAAAAAACCATGTCAAACTTGCTTCTGTTTTGCCAACGTATTTGCAGTTCATTGATGAGGTACTCTGCTGTTTCACGGATGATTCTTTCCTTGACCTCTTTGATCGGTATCACAAGACGTTTGGAAGCTCTATAAACATCGTTATTGAATTGGACCTCCACTGTTTTAGGTGTCGCGTAAGCATCGGGATTTACGGTATTTATATAATCTGCCAGACGTTGATATACTTCATGAACCCCTACCTGAATGGTATGGCGGTCGTCAGGTACCGCTTTTAATGAATCAATGCCATCGCAATCTGTCGTACCCAAGCCAATGTCTACGATGCCGATATAAGAAGTTCCGATGTCATGACGGATGACATTTCCTGCTTCATCAATATATAAATCCAGGATACTACCAAGGGGCTGAGGCAAAACTTTGCATTCCTTTACTTCAATGGTTTTTTCTTTGTCATTCATTAATACAACGTGTCTGCCCTTGAATAATTCAATCAGCTCTTGTTCGCGAATGGTCCCTTTTTGCCTGGATGGACAACCGGTTATAAGCATAACATCGAAGGACCCTTCTTCTTCCTTGATTAGGCTGGCTAAGCCGAATTGACTGAGCAACTTATAATATTTTTGAGTGTATCTGTCTTCTGTTGTATAGGTGGAAAGGAACTTGCCTTTTGCTGTATTAACCTCATTGCCCCACACGTATCGTTCCCCTGGAAAATCGATGGACTCAAATTCATTGTAGTGTACCGGCTCGCCTTCTCCTGTGGAATCTTCTCTTAATGAATTTTCTTTGGTAAGGAATCCACTTGGGAGTACTAATTGTTTCACCTTGTTGCTGTACCCCTTAAAGTATCCGTTCCCATGATCAATTCCCATAATAACCAGCTTCTTTTTAGCCAAAAGTAACTCCTCCTCACAAGTCCTGTCTTACATCTCATATTCATCCGGGTGCAAATAACTTTCTGTTCAAAATGTGAATGTAAATAGTTATCAAATATTATGTTTAATCGCGACATTGTGTGACAAAAACCTATGCCCAGGGTTAGGGGGTAATAAACCAGCCAAAAAGGAAGGTGTCGAAGAATTAGGGAGGACATTCAAGGAAACAAGAGAATCCAGTTGAAACTATCAGACTGGTAGGTCATAGTCATGGAAGAAATGTTGCAATTATGGTCGCGAATCTTTTCGGAGAAGAAGACATAAAAGTCGAAACACTTGTGACTATTGCAAAGCCGGTAAGAGGGTATCAGTTTAAACAAGAAGTAGGACAGATCTTCATGTTTATAATGAACTGACGGAATCCAAACTAACGGCGGTAGTATCTGGTTGTTAGGAAAAAAGCGTCGAACGTTTTCGGCAGATGCCAATGAAAGTTGAAGTGGATAAAAAAATGACGGTATTTAATCGCATTCAGTAATGCATTCTAATCTAGAAAGGGTATATACATCCATAACTTGCGGACTTACTTATTAGATGGTCTCCTTCTTCATTTTGGGTATAGCAGGAGTTATCTTGATAACTCTATCATGCTTTCTCTCAGTCCAACATTATTCAAGAATGTATTAAGTAATTCTACAGGAGAAGAAATACGTATTCCTTTAGATATGACTGTAAATGATTCTGCGATCAGAGGATTAAATGCATTATAGGTTGAAAGCTCAACATTGAACGTTAAAGATCAACAAGGCAGCATGTCGGTGGCAGTATATCCCTAATGGCAGCGTCCATCAATTCTGTCAGGAAGTAAGTGTTTGGCTAGTAATATCTGTATATTATCGTTAAGTCCAGTATTATATAAAAATGGCGAAATCATAAGAGAGAAATAAATCGATACCAAGGGTTGAGGCTTAAAGCGCTGGGGACCTCCAGAATTGACTCGATCCGTACAGTCCTAGATGCGAAAGTGGAAGGGATGAATTTGTACTTTTCATGGAGCCGCATTCGTACAAATCCCCATGCGTGCCAATTATATTTGTCTCACTCGGCAATCACCATTAGGCTTGTTTTCCCGCCAAATTTACGTCACACCCCCATTTGCTGGTGCTTGTGAACACGCCGCCATCGGCAAAGGAGGTGAATTAGAATGGGTCTTTAGGGTACCCAAAATGCACCGAATCTCCAAATTTGACGCCAAGGTAAATAAAGTGTCTGGCCGGCGTTTGATTCTATTTCCGGAAGATCATTTCAAAGAAGATGTTTTGGGGAACGTGTTAACTGAGAATGCAGCCTCGGGCTCTATGTCTCTGTCCTTCCGAATCTGTTGCTGATGAAATGGAGGAACTTCTTAAGACGATTGTCTCGGAATATACGATTTTCAAATCCCACGAAGTGGAAGATTCATTAAGGCCCTTCACCTCGTCCCCTCGTAGTGTTTTATTGGCTTAACGGCCGTTACGAAGGGATTGACCTGAAAGATGATGATTGCCGCCCAATTATTTATTGACCTTCCGATTGGAATCGGACTGCCAGATAAATTCCTTCAAGATCGGTTAAAAGCGACAGAAATCTTTAATAATTTGCTTATTGCCTAAGTCATTCAAGGGCTGGCGCTGTACACGTGGCGCAAATGACCACGCGTTGGTATTATTCATGGGCTCAAGGGCCGGAAAGTATTTGTACAAAGATGAATTCCGAAGAATCTTACTGCAAAAATTGATGCGGAAATGGAACCAGGGTTTTCGCAGATAGATTACATTAAGAGCCTCGAGTCTTGGAAAACTGCAATTCAGGACTTCTACGGCTCAATTAACAATTCGAACTGGCAAGCTGCTGAAAGCTATATCCGTACGGAGACAGAAAAGAAAAAAACAGACCCCAACTAATGACTATTTTCGGGCAGTAGTAGCTCATGAAATGGACTATCTATATTCGGCTTGGGATGGCGAATGGGAAAAAGCACATAGTGCGGCGGAAGCCGTTCTGACTACGTAGAAGGAGCAATCCCTTAACGTACATCGAGCATGGTGGAACTATTTAATGGCTTGCGTAGGGGTTTCCAAAGCGATTTTGATAAAGCCAAAGACTACCATAATAAAGGTGTTTCCGCGTCATCGTACAAATTGTGGCTTGATCAACGAGTATTTGATGCCCAAGCGTTTGATCCGGTTGCCTATCCAGAACCGTTGGAGATTCAAATCAACATCATACTGGCTAAGTTAGAAACATACGGCGACCGGATCAATTGGTTCGATAAGGATTGGAAACAGGTATTCGAAGGACTAAGAGAGAAGGATGCCGAATACTATGAACCAGCTTTTCGTGATTTTGCAACCTTTCTAGGATATGAGACGGAAAGAACGCTAGGACAAGGAACACCAGATGGCATTTGGCCAAATACTGGGCTATGAGATGAAAACAATAGTCAGGATCCTAACGGGCTAATCCCTTTGGATGAAATCGGATGATATCAGGCAAACATTTTTCCATGACCGAAGGGTAAAACAAAATCGGTCTGTAGGTCCCGAAGATTGAAGTAATTATCGTCCTCATATGCGCAAAAAATTAATCCTCAATATAACGTCTCAACAGATGGTATCTTTTTGGTAGATACGGAAATGATCTTAGATTTGGCTGATACAACGGAATGTGTCCTTAGAACAACGCTAGAAAAATTAAAATTCTCCACCTTTGGGGACTCCCAGTAAACGTTAGGCACAATGCTACGGGAAGAGCAATTGGATTGCTTTAGTCTTCACGAAGCTTTCCGCCACAAACGTCTGACAGACGTTTTGCAGTAAAATAACACTGAAAAAATAGAAACGATCTTACGACACCGTAGCTCGTTTCCGGGATTCGTGAGGAACGTCTCTGCCGCCGGTACACTTAGTGAAGGTGTAGGCAGACTTGACATTATTTGACGGATGGTCACCGAGACGGCACATTAGCTGGTTAGACAATTCTTGTTGATGTTGAAAATTGGTTAAGCCAATGTACTTATCGATTAGTTAGAACTACAAAATTGTTGGATAAAGATATTCAAGGACTTATTGAACTATGCAAGTGGAGGTCGATCAAATCGTATATACTACATCATAAGTCATTCAGGTGAGTATGTTATATGTTACACAGTTACCCTTCTATCGGACTGAACATTAAGTTCATTTGGAAACATAATTTATTAGAAGAAATCTCCGAATATGGACTTTAAAAGAAAGTTATGTTAATGTAATTGGCAAGGGGTCCAATATACCATTAAATTACTCCTTTGTAGTAGAAAAGGATGGAAGTATTGGGATTTATGCAAACGATATCTGCTAAAGTGGAATTTCAAAAATTATTTTTTAATAAAACTATATAGTTCCAGTTTTTGCATCCCATGTGTTTTTTTCGATAATATTGAGTTGCTTTATCAGATGAGTGTTTGCCTTTGCAAAATGTGAAGCTATTATACAATTAATCTGAATATGAGTATTAAGTGGAGTAGCTAAAAGGTGAGCAAGTAAATTCGCCTACTGACGAAACTGATTCTATTTTAAACAAACAAAAGAACTAGCGGAGTCCTAAAGGGATTAATACGACACAGAATGGTACATAGGTGGTATGGTTTTTATGCGATCATAGGTATTCCATTAAAGAATTAAACATAAGGGAAAAATGTATAAACCTAAATTTCGAAAGCCTATAAGACCAAGGCTAGACTCCAGAGCAACAGGCTCACAAACTGTAAAAATGTAGAAATTACCCATGTTGCCCAAGAGAATATTTGACTTGGTAGGCGCTCTTTCCCCCTCCCCAATGAAGGGGCATGTTCATTTTCCATGTTAAATTTTGGAGATTGTCATTCCAGCAAGGCCACTTTCGCTTCGATTCGTTTCCAGGCATAGCGTCCGGCGAAGTTCTCCATCAGCTTGAGCACAACAGTTCGGCTGTGCTGTATGAGCGTCGCCGCACAATGAAAGAACTCACGCCGGAACCGGGCAATCGTATAGCATTGATGTACCGGTTCACAGCAATCGCGTTTGAATCGTTCGAACAAATTATAGGACAGCAGCTTGATCAGTAAATCCAGTTCATTAGCTTTAAAATCGCTTGTGGCAATGCGATGGATAGAGAAGCCGTCTTTGACTTCCTTGATGTAATTTTCCATGCAGCAACGTTGATTGTAGAAGCGCCACAGATCCATGGGCATCCAATCCAGATTGGTCACGATCGCTTCGTACTGCCAGTCGGTGTCCAACACGAATCGGCCTTGGCCGTCTTCGAACACTTGTGCTTTGCGAATGATGGCGACACGGCGAGCCTTTTTCCAAGACGTCGCTTTGTAGATGAGAGTAATCCCTTCGATGATCCAGTCTTCATCCACATAACGCGTCCAATATCGGCAGGCTTGAACTTCTTTGGCGAGCCGCTTCGTCCATTTAAGCTTGCCGACATAGCCGATTCCCTTACTTTCCCAGAGGCTGTAGAATTCTTCGCCACCAAAGCCTTTATCGAACCGGGCAAACTTCACTTTATGCTCGCCGAGAAGTTTGAAGGTTTGCTGCACGAAGTCGGCGGCGTCCGTAGAAGAATGCGTGTTGCCCGGCCGGAGGACCGCATTCAAATTCAGGCGGGTTTGGCCTTCAAAGGCCAGAAGTGGATGATAGCTTTTACGTCCGGGCTTGTGCGGATTGGTGCCCTTAGCTGCGCCAGCCTGATCGCCATACACGGTCTCCACGGTGGAATCCAGATCAAGAATGAGATCAGACAGACTGTGATGCGGACAGCGGCCTCCCAGGAAGCGACGGAGTAACGGGTCATGTTGCAGGTTACGAAAATGGAAGATCCGCTCGCAGCCGAGATCCAGCCCACGATGAAGTAGAGTAAGATACGATGAACAGAGAAAACCGAGTTGTGCGCTTTGCCGCCGGAGAGGCTGCGCATCGCTTGTGCAAGCTTGATTTTTTCGAGAAAGGCCAGAAAGATTTTGATGCCTCCGAAGCACGTAGCGTTCTTCAAAGAAAATTCGGACTTGATTTTGCTGATGGATGTGGTAGACTTCACCTAAAGGGTGCTCCTCTCTTTGGGTATTGTGTTTTCGTCAAACACCATTATACCAAGGATTGAAGCACTTTTTTCTATTGCAATGAAGATTTACTTTCGAAATTCAGGATAAATTATTTGTTAACCAATAGACAAAGACTGTTGGAAAATTATATTTGAAGAAAGAAGTAGTAGGTAGTGAATTTCTCCCAGAAAATGTTAAAAATGGAAGGAAGATGATGAATATAACGCAAGAGAATGCATTCTTCAAACACGTACCCATATAGTAGGGTTTTAAACCCTGTGGTCATTCTTTTATTAACTGTCGTTCATTAAAAGACCTAACACCATAGTACGTGCAAGCACTTCAAATGGTAGGATTGTCTATTTTTTATTCGAAGAGTATCATGAAAATCCATTATCTTCAGGTTCCCCCTAGCATATTATAGGTTTGGATGGGATATTCTTCAACACAATAAGACGCGGGGTTTTCTGAAACTGTGGTTGGAACCCAGAACAATTATTATGGCTAAGTTGTGCGATTTCGCTCTCAAATAGCCCAGACGGGTAGTCTGTAAAATAATTTCTGACAAACTCCAACCTAAGTAAAATGGAGGAATAAGAAAGGTTGGGTTAGACAAAGAACAATGCGTTTGAAAAAAAAAACTATGAATTTCAAGAACTGCGTGGCATTACAGTTTTGTACAGATACTCCGTTTAAATGCAGAAACGATTAAAAATCTGATTGGGATTAAGGGGATGCTAAATAAGACTGATAAAAACGATCTCAATGTCGCTTCGGAAATCATTCTGAACAATTATTGTAAATATAATAAAAAGGATTGTCACTAAATTTGTTTGCTTTCCTTTTGAGGGGGGGATTGGTGTGCTTTTGGATCTTAAACCGGAAAGGGGTTATTATTCTGACTGCCTGCAACATTTATTAGTGACCGTAGCTAAATGGTGGAAGCGGGATTACGACTTATTATTTATTAAGTCAAGTAATTTTAACTTTACTCCATTTGATCCAAATAAACCTGATTTAATTGGTAAGAGAATTATCGCAAAAAGAGATAATTCATATCAGTATTTTGAGGATTTTCATGGTGTTAAATTTACTATTGTCGAATCAACAGATTCTAATAGCATCTTTGATTATATAATAAACCAACTTCGAATGAAAAGGCCGGTTATTATTCCTTTAGATGCGTTTTGGACACCTTGGAATACTTATGGGTACATGCGCTTACATGCACCTCATTATTGCTTAATAATAGGGGTGAATCGGACTGAGAAACGCTTTTATTGCTTGGACCCGATATATAGCATGGATATATTAAAGCTTCCTTTTGTTGATTTTTATAACGGATGTAAAGGTAAATTAGGCCTTTTTGAAAAGAAAGAAAAAAAATCTATTGATGTCAAATTAATTATTGGACAAATAAATGAAAGTCTAAAAGACATACATACCGATTCAATGGTTGTATTGTGTAATGAAATTGAAGAATCTTTTGATTATAAAACTGAGCTTTTAGAATTTCCTAGAGCTAGTGATGCACCAATAAATATAAAATTAGTAATATTAGCTTTTGGACGTCACTATCTAGCAAGAGGGCTGGAATTTTTAGCCCATCAAACCTATTCAGATGGAATTCTGAAATTAGCTGAATTAGTTAAAATTTCTGCGAATTCTTGGGTCAACTTACACAATGTTATGTGTAAAATCTATTATTCGTATCAAACGAAAAAAGCAATCCTTAAAGATTCTCGTGATATTTCTGATAAAATTATGGAAATTAGGACACAGGAAGAGTTATTTAAGATACGCTTAGAAGACTATGTCAAAGATAATTTGTAAATGCTTTCATAGGCTGAGACATGGGAGCGTGATAAATAAGTTATATTATCATGACAAAAGGAACCGATACACCCCAGAATTCAAGATGAAGGTCATACTGGAAGTAGTCCGGCAGGAGTTCACCGTCAATGAGATTGCGTTGAAAATTCCGGTAATATCAGCCAATGGGAAGCGGCGCTCCACAAGCGCGCATCGTCCGTCTTACAGAGGAAAGCGATCGAAGCCGAGAAAGGAATAAGAAGCTAAGGAAGAGGTTGAAAAGCTAGTTGACTAACTTACGGTTGAGGCCGACGGGCTAAAAAATCAAATAAATCACCCGCGGCAAATAAAGCCACAGTGGAACAGGATAATCGGGGGAACATCGTCATCTACATAAACGAATTCAAAAAAACCTTGTGTGCTACGTCAAGGGGTAGCACTATGTCCAGCTTTGCAACGACAAATTATTCTCGCCAATCCCTTAACGAAGCAAGACCTTCTCCATATTACGCTCACAAAAATAAAATCGTCATCCTGCCAACGGAAGGCAATCCGTATCTTGATTCTGGTGAGCGTTGCAACTCCAAGAGTACTGGTTGATATCTCTTTACGAAATAATACATTATCTTAGCTTAGTGAATTGATGGCATTTGATCTTTGTTTTGCTGAGTGAATCAAATTTATAATGCATATCCACCAGTAGGTGGTCTTGCAGAAATCGAGAATTTAGTTTTTGAGAACTCTATGCAGCCTGCTTCTGGAATTGCCGTTCATTTGGTCACAGGTTAACTTTATAGTGGTCAGTCAATATTACCAAGTTAAATTGTGCTCTCATTTTTCCAGTCCGATGCCATAAATTGTTCAACTGAAAGGAGTCTTTTAAATAGGCATTTACTCGTTCGACTGAGAATCTCTTCTTCGAGGAATTTTTCCAAGACTTGGTTCCATGAGCTGGATCCCATGACCTATGCACTTCGAGGTAATCCTTGGTAAATTTCCGGTTTTGGCGTAGTCCAAAGAAGCACCAAATAATGCT